>CAVTUF010000002.1:0-700328 GCA_963737895.1 uncultured Gemmatimonadales bacterium
GCACCAGACGATGACGGCGTTCCTGTCCGAAGGGCGACGTGCGTAGAGTCCCTGCGGGGCGCGGCTCGTGATGTTGGCGCTAAAGCGAGACGGTGATCCGGGATCGAAGGAAACAAAGGTCCGCTCGGATGTGCGTGGCGGACCAGTTCCAGGTCATCACGATGTGACTGTCGGCGATCTAGTGACTGGGAACCCGTATGAGGTTCGCCGCACTCCGTTTCGCCCGCTCTCCGCGCCGATCATAGCGAGCTGTCGTCTCGATGCTCGCGTGCCCCGCAAGGTCCCTCACCGTACTCATGTCGGCGCCCGCGTCGAGCAGATCCCCAATGAAAGTCCGTCGGCAATCGTGGGGCGAGAAGTGCGGAACGCCAGCGACACGCGCTCGGCGTTTCAGGATCTTGTAGATCGCTCCCTCCGTCAGGCGGCGTGATACGCGGACGCCGTCCTTCTGTATCGGAAGGAATAGCGGCCCCACATTGGAGCCCCGTAGCGAGACCCACGCTGCTAGCAAGGGGCGACCACTTTCCGGTACGTAAGCGAGGCGCACCTTGTTGCCCTTGCCATGCACGACCAGGGCGCCGGTATCTCCATTGCGAGGTCGCCGACGTCGAGCTGCACGACCTCCGCGCGACGCAACCCCGCACCATAGAGTACCGCGAGCAACGCGGCATCACGCACATTGATCGGCGCGGCTCTGTCAACTTTCGTACAGCTCGCGAACAGTGCGCGCACCTCCTCCCGCTCGAGTGCGCGGCCGGCGGGTGCCCGCTTTTCCGCGGATCGTCTTGATCCGTGACGCGCGCTGGAAACTCTCCGCGTCCATCAGTCCCAACTCGACTGCCTCGCGCAACACACCGCGCAGCATTCGAGCGTGGTGACGAGCTGTTCAGCTTCACCAGCGGATACCGTTATCCTGTTCCCTGGCGGGACGATCGTCGAGGACACTGAGCTTTACAACTCGGCTCCTCGCCAGGGCTCGGAGCAGTCAAGCTATCAGGAGCGCTGACGACCGCGGCGAACGTCAACGATGCTGGGGAAATGGACGTCCGTGTCAAGGGCACGCTCACCCACGGAATTGAGTTGGCGGGAGTTAACCCGGACGCCGCGGGACCCTGGATATTGCGTCAATGTCGCGGTGCGGCGAGGGGCCGCGGTCACATGTGGCGATTTCCGGTACGTGCATGCCCTGCCGTCGGTCCGCACCTACAACAAGACGCGCACACCGGTACTGGTGTACCAGAGCCAGACGGCGCATCCGTTTCTCCTCGCGCCGGGATTGTGACGGTCGATACCACCGACGCGCCATACGATTCGGTCGTCGTCCAACTCAAGGACTCATCCGGGGTGGTGCTCGACCGGGTCAATCTCGCCGGGTCGGCGTTTACCAGCAGCCCAACTATGCGGGTGTTGCTGGGGGTTGACGAAGAACGTTTGTCACCAACTCAATCACCTATTTCATCGTTTCGTCGATGTATCCGACGAGCCATGCTTCGGTGCCGAACGATTCGACCATTGGCTTCGGTGAGATTCAGAGCGCCCACTTTTCCCACTTGGGCCGGGCTGGACACTGGCCGGGCTTGAGCGCCTGACCGTCTATGGATCTGGGTCATTGGCCGGATTCTTGTGGATCAGCGGCGACGGGGATGTCCGTTTCTATAATCCCACCGGCAGCCCAGCCGTGTGGCGTACGACCATGATGACGAGCCGGGATTCGATCCTTTTCGACTCGACGGGCGGAACGTATACCCGGTACGCTCCGCACGGCGTCAAGGTCGTTTTCGACACGCTCGGCCGGGCGCTCAGGACCGTGGATCGCTTAGGCCGGACGACCAAGTTTGCCTATACGACGTCCACCGGGCTGGATCTCGATCACATTACGCTGCCGGTTCCCAACGCCAGCGACACAACGCACTACCGGTATCAGTTCTACTACGACACGAGCTCGGCGTATCTCGATGCCGTGACTGCGCCGGGACCGACAGGGGGCACCTGGACGGTGAACGTGGCCCACGGGACAGCAGCGGCCAACTCACGCAATTCACCGATCCGGACTCGACGACGGACGCGTTCCAATATTCGTCCGCCTCGCAGTTCCAGACGCTCATGACCGCGTTTCGGGACAAGGTCGGCACGTGGACGACTGTGGCGTACGACAGTGAACTGAAGGCTCGGATGGTAGTCGTGGACACCGCGAGCGGTACACCACTCAACATCACTTCGACGTTGATCGCGCAACAATCGCTCGGCTACCATCTCGGCGATCGCGCGGCATCCGTCTATTCGATGGCGATCGGGCCACGGGCGGACACCACCCGTATCGGGCTGGACGGATTCGGCGGGGTGGTGCAGGCGACGGATGCGCTCGGCAATCTGAGTCTGTTCTACCGAACTAACAGCACCTTCCCTGGTGTCGTCACCCGAATGAGACGCGCAAATGGCCAGGTGATTCGGAGCCACTTATGACGGCCGGGCGAATCTGACGACGGAGACGGATTCCAGTACGGGCATTCCGGGGGACGAATCCGACCACGTCGTATCAATACGACGCAGCCTTCGACTATGTGACCCTGATCGATCCGCCTCTGCACGATTCGACGAGCTTCACGTATGACTCAATCGGGAGTCGTCTAACGCAACTGAACGCCGCGGGAGACACGATCAAGTTTCACTATGACACGACGTGTCACCTCGTTACTGCCGTCATCTCTGCCAAATACCGCGCCTGACTCAGCAGTTACGATCCACGATCTGCGACGATTTCCTGCGACGGACGCTGATCGGATATTATTCGATCATCAGACTTGACAGCATTGGCGCGCCGTCGGGGTAGTGACACCCGATCGACTCACTGAACGCCATTGATACTACCTCCGTCGTCTCGCACGCCGTGACAGTCGCGTCGCAACTTGATTGGCTCGGCCGCGATACGGTCACGATCACGAGCGCGATCTTGCCCACGCAATCTTACAGCGTACATCAACTGTACGACGCAGAGGGTCGTCTGCTAAAGACGAGCCGGATGGCCGCACCGGACACGCTTGTAACACAGACGCACTACGACGCGATTGGTCGGGCAGTTAAACAGATCGATGTCACAGGGGTGCATGCCGATAGCACTGTGTACGACGCCGCTGGCAATGCCATCACGGTTGTCACCCGACGGGGCGATATCATTGCGACGACCTTTGACCTGTTGAATCGACGGACACTCACAACGACAGACTCCGTTCACTATGGTACGTTTTCCCTGGGCATCGACTCGACGAGCCCACCGGAAGATCACGTTGTGTTTGGAGGGCTGACCATATCCGGCGATACTGTAGCGTTCACATATGACGCAGTTGGCAACGTCATTGAGGGCGACAATATTGCGTCGCATGTCGGACGGACGTACAACAAGAACGGCTTGCTGCAGTCCGAGGTTCAGGAGGTGCGATCACTCGATAACGGCACGTACTTCGAGCACGTCTACTTCATGAATGCCCGGTACGACCTAGACGGCCGGCAGATACTCTTTTCTTGCCTGTAACGTTAACAACGTCGGCGAATGGAACCGTCAATACATTCGAACGATGGAGCTACGACGTCGCAGGGCGACTCGATTCTGTGATCGATCCGGTGGGGCAGACCTATGAGTATAAGTATTCCGCTCGAGGTGATCCGGACACGCTATTGTTCCCCAACTCTGGTTTGCGAGCACGGGGCTACGACGACGATGGCAACCTCACCAGTGAATTCGTCAGTGATACTTTTGCGACGCGGCGATCTGTGATCCTGACGCATGACGCGCGTGGGAAGCTTCTGAAAAGTTATAACGCAGCCGACATTCTCGATACGCTCAATCTCGCGTATTCCGGGATGGGTGCCATTGACACGGCCAAGACGAGTTGGCATGGCACAGATAGCGCAAACGTCAACAATGGCATTTATACGAGTGACGCGTTCGGGAATCGACTAACGCAGGTATACCGGTGGCGGATGGGCAGAACCCTCGACGATCGGCGCATTTGATCACCTGCCCCAGAATGACACGCTGAAATACGATCCGACTACGGGGCGACAGACGGGCGGTACGGAAATCACTACCGACAGCGTTCACATTTGGGTGGCCACCGATACTACAAAATACGACGACGCCTGCAAACGCGTCGTTTTCATGGCAGAAGACGCCCAGCCAGGGACTACTGACGAATCGCGCTTCGTTTTACGACGCTAGTAACCGCCTCGTCTTTACTGATTATCGCACGCTCTTGAGCGAGGGCGCAGTTGTGCCGCCGTATACCCGGAGCACAACGTCGTATCGGTATGATGCGTTCAACCGCCGCGTGCTGGTCTCGGTCCAAGGGAATTGCAACAACGTCTCGAACGGGTCTTTCTGTGATCGAGCCTGGGTCAGCAGAATCGTCTGGGACGGGAGCCAAGAGCTTGCGGAGGCCATGGTGGTGGGCGATTCCGCTTACGCGGAGGTTGATACGGCGCACCCACAACAGAGCGCGACTGGGCCCGATCTGTATCCCGACGACGGCCGTGTCGTCTATACATTTGGCGCGGAGGGGATAGACCGTCCACTGTCGGTCGTCCGAATCGACTATGCGGATTCCTCTTGCTTATCCCGTGGAGACACGGCCGTATCCTTGCTGCCACCTGTCGGTGTAACACCCGTTTGGAATTTGAGCGGGCTCGCCAGCCCTGTGGAGTTTGTTGGCTGCCGCACCGACACTGACGGCAACTTACGTTGCCCCCAGTTCTTCGAACAGGACGACTTCTTTCCGGGCTCTAACGGGCCAAGTCTACTTATTACCTGGATGGGTTCGCTGCTGCAGGACAAGGCGAACCCGGACGGCACGGCGTATCGGCGGGCCCGATACTACGACTACAACACCGGAGCCTTCACCCAGGAGGACCCGGCCGGTTTGGCGGCAGGGGTGAATGCCTATGGGTTCGCTAGCGGCGACCCGGTCAACTATGACGATCCGTTTGGCTTGTGTCCCGAGTGGTGGGATGGCAAGAAATGTGGCGTCGTCTTTGACGGGATCTCGGTTTCTGGCGGCTGGTTAACGTGGTCGGGATTTGTGACGGTCGGAGAGTACGCCGATGTCGGCCACGATGTTCGTGGTTATTTTTGGACAAGGAGTACGGGCGCGGGCGCTGGAACAGTCCCGGACAAGGGGAAGAAAAAGAGCTGGCTGCCTTCAATTTCCATTGAAGCGACGTTTGGTGGGTCCGAATCCATGGACTCATTTGGTGGAAACAGTCAGACCTTGATGGCCTCGGGTAACTATGAACTTTGGACTGCAGGCGGTTCGATCAGTAGTAACGACGCGGGCTCGGGGTATACGATAGATGCTGGTGTGTCGTCGCCCGGCCTGCCCGTTTCGTTTAGTGGCCAAGGAAGCAAGACGACAATATTGACGAAAGGGAAAATCCCACATGCGCCCATGCCGCCCACGCGTGTACAGACCGATGCGACATCAGCGGCACCCAACTAGTGTGTCAACGGTATGAATGGCCCAGCCGAATATCGAACGGTGTTCGATGTAACCACACAGGGCTATACGACATGGCATGAGGCTATTGTCCCGGCTTGTATTGCAGTGGTCGCAGCGATTCTTTGGGTAGCCGCAACTTTGGCAGTTCCTCCCGTGCCCACCAGGTCCGAGCGTGTATACCGGCGGATTACAGGTGCTGCTGGCGTTCTAATGGCTTTGGCGACGGTCGGTATCCTTCTTCAATCATGGCACGAATACCGCGATCTGTGCCAAGTGCTAGCTGATGGTGCGTATCATGTGGTGGCAGGCAGCGTCACCGACTTCGTTCCCGAAGGACCTGGCGGGCATGCCCCGGAGCGGTTTCGGGTGGGCAGCGTGGAGTTTGTCTACTCGTCGCACTACATGACGTCAGCTTTTCACCAGACAGCCCAGCACCGAGGTCCAATCCACGACGGCCTCGGCGTGAGAATCGCGCAAGTTGACGGCGCGATCATAAAATTGGAAGTTGTCAAATGAATTCTCGGAATCACGTCAGCCGACGCTACCAATGAGCTTTCAGTGCCCGTTTTGAGACCGCCGGTCGTGAACCCCCGGCCAAGAGCGCGCTGGTGGTTGGTGATGCTGGGTGTGGCCACCTTTGGAGGTTGTAGTGACCGTGCGTATCAGGCGACGCCATCCTACCCGACCGAACTGGTGGGCCGGTGGGTGCGGCAGTTGGACGATGGCACTTGGGGAGACACGCTACAACTTCGGCGCGATGGCGGTGTTGGAGGATCTATGACCAATCGGGTGCCTTTAGAGGCGCGATGGGCGGTTAAGACCAACGTGCGGGGACTCAGGACGCTCTGTGTCGGCGACCTTTCACAGGGTTCATGCCAAACGTTTCACGTCGCCGACACGATGCTGGTCGTTGACAACGGTCCACAAGGAAACAGCGTTTTCCGACGTGTAAAGTAGGTCTTCGTCGGACGTTCGGTGAGTTATGGCGCTCGGTCTGAGGCAGTCGATCAGCCGTACTTGAGAGACTGATCTCCAGCTAAGACGACCGGTACGATTGATAGACTGCACGTTGGTATCTATCGGCACTGAAGGTCGTGCCAATCCAAGACTGCGCCTCTCAGCGTGTCGGCGTGAGCGATTCGAGCCTTATCGAATTGCCGAGGGATTTACGGTCTCGTCACGCTTGTTGCGGTAGCTAAGATGTCGCTTTAGTCACGCGGGACGCGTAGCAGGTCCGCTGCGCTCCGCTTCGCTCGTTCACCTCGCCGATCATATCGCGCCGTCGTCTCGATGCTGGCGTGTCCCGCAAGCTCCTTTACCGTGCTCATGTCCGCGCCGGCATCGAGCAGGTCGCCGATGAACGTCCGACGGCAATCATGAGGTGAGAAGTGCGGAACACCGGCGAGCGCGAGCGCGCCGCTCCAGGATCTTGTAGATCGCGCCTTCGGTCAGTCGGCGTGTTACACGGATACCCCATTTTTCTGTACCGGAAGGAATAACGGGCCAAGCTTCGGCGCCCCGTAGTGACGACCCACG
This sequence comes from uncultured Gemmatimonadales bacterium, assembly GCA_963737895.1. Classification (GTDB taxonomy): domain Bacteria; phylum Gemmatimonadota; class Gemmatimonadetes; order Gemmatimonadales; family Gemmatimonadaceae; genus Palsa-1248. The sequence continues at coordinate 7,026 of CAVTUF010000002.1, forward strand.
CTGCTAGCAAAGGGCGACCGCTGTCTGGCACGTAGGCGAGACGCACCTTGTTGCCCTTGCCGTGCACGACCAGCGCGCCGGACTCCATCGCGAGATCGCTGACGTCGAGCTGCACGACTTCCGCGCGCCGTAGTCCCGCGCCGTAGAGCACCGCCAGCAACGCTGCATCCCGCACGTCGATCGGTGTGGCGCCCTCACCGCGCGTACAGCTCGCGAACAACGCGCGCAACTCCTCTCGCTCGAGCGCGCGGCCTGCTGGCGCAGGCTTGCCGCGGATTGTCTTGATGCGTGACGCTCGCTGGAAACTCTCGGCGTCCATCAATCCCAGCTCGACAGCTTCGCGCAACACGCCGCGGAGTGCGGCCAGCATCCGGTTTGCGGTCCGTACTCCGTAGCGGCTCGCTAGTGCTGCACGTACCGCGGCCGTGTGCTGGCGGCGGAGCGTGTGCCAGGGCATTGTCTCGGCGGTCGCTTCGCCGCCTGATACCAACCGTGCGATCGTGTCGAGTGCGGATCGCATTGTCCGGCGCGAGCTCGGGCCCAGTGATGCGAGGTACACGAGCGCGGGATTCTGGTCGGCCTGGCTTACTACGATTCCGCCGACGGACGTCGGACCGCGGCGGATTGGACAACGGGACCAGCTGGCCGGTACCTGGGTGGCCGTCGGGGTGGGCATGGAGAATGGAGTAGTACCGGGCTCGTCTGGCAGTTTATCCACAAATCGCCGTTTGGCCATAGTTATCGAAAATGCAGCTTTTCAATACCAATCTCTCATCGCCACATTTTCGCTAACAAAATACCTCAGCGCAAGGTGCGAAACCCCCCGAGAGTAGCCCCATGATTGCGCCTATCGGCTAAGTGCAATCTCAAACGCTCCGTAATTGCACTTAACTGATAAGCGCAACTTACCCGATCAGTCCCCCAATCCAGGGGCCGCCAGGGATTTGCTAAACCCTTGCCCCCAAACGCCATCCCCGGGTCGTTTCGCTAGGCCGACCCGCGACGCCCAAGCGGGACGTGGGAAATCGGTTTGATTTCAATGACCAGAGTGGTCATATTATCATGTACACTGGTCATTACTGGAGAATCCATGCCCACGCCACGAAGCCCGAAGCGTCCAGCTCGTAATCGCCGTGTATCAGCGCAACCGCGCCAAACGCCAAGCGCAACGGTCGCCGCGGCCGCCTTTAAGGCGCAGTGCCTCGCACTCATGGATCGCGTTGATCGGACGGGCGAAGAAATCATCATCACGAAACACAATCGCCCAGTGGCCAAACTCGTGTCCACGCGCACAGCTGCGCCGGCCCGCCGTTTCGCCCGCCGTTCGCAGGGTCTGATTCGTTTCGTTGGCGACCCGCTCGCGCCCGTCAATGCTGATTGGAACGTGGGCGAGGATCTTTAATGTCTGACCCGACAGCGCTGGATATCCGGTTCGCCTGCAGCGCGCCACTGTGAGAATCACCGACACGGGGCTCATTCCCCGGAATGCACCGGTGTTAATGGATACGCATATCTGGGTGTGGATGGCCTCCAACGACAACACCCGTGTCTCCGCGGGCACGATCGAAGCACTCGAGGATGCAGCGCAAGATGGCCGCCTCCTGGCGTCGGCCGCATCAGTGTGGGAAATCGCCCTCAAGTCCGCGAGCGGCGAATTGATGGCCGGTACTGACTTACACGCCTGGGTTGCCCAACAGCAAGAAACACCAGGTGTACGTCTTCTCACTATCACACCAACCCTCGCGATAGATGTGACATTGCTGCCGGCCTGGATCCGTCGGCGTGATAACAAACCGCATCGCGACCCGAACGACCGGTTCATCGTCGCGAGTGCCCGAAGACGCGGTGCGATACTCGCAACCTGCGACGAGGCGATCCTCGATTACGCCGACGACGGACATGTCACAGTGTTCGACGCGAGACGGTAACGCAGGCGTGATCGCCAAACGCGGTCAACGTCGCGTAACGCTCCTTAGCAAAGAGACGCGACCATGCTGCGCTGGCTGAAAAACCTGCTGTTCGAATCGACGCCCGCGGAGTTCCGCAGCGACTATGCCATCGCCGAATCAGTCCAGCACCTCGCCGCAGTCACAAGCCGGTGGGGCCTGTCCCTCAGCCAAACACAAGCCGTCGGCAAAGTGTCGGCCGACAAGGTGCGCCTGCAACGCGTCATCCCCATGGTGAGAAACTCGTTCAAACCGTTCTTCACCGGGCACTTCGAGACACGGGATGGACGCACGGTCCTCACCGGTCACTTCGCGATGCCAATGGTTGCCAGAATCTTCATGGTGATCTGGCTCGCGATGACAACGTTGTTCTCGGTAGCCTTCCTCGCAGGCCATCTTCGCTCGCCGAACGGAACCCCCGCATCGTTGCCGCTCTTCGAGTTGCTGTTCCCGGCCGCAGGCATCGGTTTGATAGTTCTGGGAAAATGGTTCGCACGCAATGACATCCCATGGCTCTCAGACGTCATCACCCGCGCACTCACCACCCCAGGCGACATAACGCCGGAGACACCCAACGGCGACCCGTCGGTTACTCCGGAGGTGCTGAAAGGCGTCGCGCTGGTACTCGCAGCTGCTGGCATCATCTCGGGCGTCGCGATGATCAATAGGCCGCAGCTGTTGCCGCCTGGCTGGCACACGATGTACGTCGCGTTCGTGATTCTGGACCTCGTGCTCGCGATCGGCGTCTGGTACCGCCGCCCATGGGCGTGGTGGGGCGGTTTCATCGTGCTCGCCGCAACAATGTTCTCACCGCTGGTCACCCTGCCCACCGCCATGCGGCAGCTGCCGCTTTTGTTTCAGACCGCATTTGCCGTTTGTCTACTGCTCGTCGTCGGCAGTTGGGGAGCCTGGTGGTACGGGAAACGCACCCTATTCCTCTGGAACACCACCGTCAACAGCAACACGCCAGCAAGACCTGACGGCAGCTAGTCGTACGATTGCCTGGCATGCATGTTTGCGCCACTCAAATGCCGAAAAGCCCAGTGGCAACTGGCAGTAGCAGGGCGTGGCACCCAAGTTAGGGCGACTCGAAACGAGGGGTTGGGGTGCGGAACAAGTATGAGGGACGCCCGGCGTGGGCAATGTGTGTCCTCCTTGCGGCGGCGACTTCGTGTAGCCGTTCCACGCCCGGCTCCAGCGCCCGAGATGCCGTTAGCTGAAGTTGGCCTCTGCCGCATTTTGGCGCGGCGACGGTAACGAAAGGAACCGGCCAGCGCCGCATGTGGCGCCGCTGGCCGGTTTGTTCGCTTTAGCCGGCACTTACTCCTTGGCCTTGGCTCCCTTGTCCTTCTTGGCCGGTGCGGTTGCGGCGGCGACCGCCAGTTGCGGGGCGCCATCGGGGCCCGTGTCCCAGTGCTGCGCCGTCGAGTTGTTGGGCATGCCCCAGTCGTGGCCGTTCCAGCCCGAGAAGCCATCCATATAGAAGGCCCAGAAGCCGGTCGTCATGTCGCTGATCACGATGAGCCCATCCGCGTCGCGGACCTGCACGCCGAATGCGCCGTTGTCGACGTCGTGACCACGCGGGTCCTGTGACTGGTCCAGGATGTACGCTAACGAGCAGCATCCGGCGTCGTGCGGGCCGCCGAACGTCTCGTAGTACGCCACCGTGTACGGATCCGTCGGATCCAGCATGTTGAAGACCTGCAGTCCGTCTTCATAGGCCGACACGAAAACCAGCGGCCACCGCACCTCATGATTGTGCGCCAGGTCGTGCCAGTCCGCGGTCCAGGCGCCGATCGGCTCCGAGAATGGTCTGCACTTTCTTGTCGAGGCCCGGCTTCAGATCGAAGATCCGAAGGGGCGCGTACTGATACTCCACCTCGGTGACGACGTAACGCCCGTCCGGTGTCGGTGTCATCGTGTGTCCCGACGCCACACCCGGGACGCCCGTGATCGACGTGATCAGTTTGGGATCTTCGGGTTTGGTGATGTCGAACACGTAATACCCACCTGTCCCCGCCCCGTAGAACTTGTCCTGGTGCGTCGCGGGATCGTAGCCGACCCAGTAGTCGTGGAAGCCGCCGACAATGTTATGCGCGTTGGCCGCGTTCGGATCGGGATTGTTGATGTGGCCGACCAGTCCCTGGTTGGGGGCATTGGCCAGCAGTTTATCCATGTCGAAGATCTGGGCGTAGCCGCGCGCCGACGTCGACGTGAAGAGCAGCACGCGTCCATCGGAGTGTTTGTACGCATACACGTCGTGGAACCCACCCGGCGCGTCCTTGGCGTAGATGCGCGCGACTTCCTTGACCTTGGATGAATCCGGGAGTCCGGTCACATCGAAGACAATGGCGCCGAGGTCGGCGTCGGGCGTGCCCTGTGCGAACTGGAAGGCCTGCACATAGTAGTAGCGGCCGTGTGTCTTGAAATATCGGCCACGCAGGGCGCCGAGTCCGGTGTGCAGCTCGGGGTTATCGATATTCCAACGGAAGATGACGTGAGCTTTTTCGCCCTTGCTGATATCCTTGAGGCTAATGATGTCGAAGCCTGACGGCGGCGAGATCCCGCGCGACATATACGCGTAGGGACGGCTCAACTCCTGTTCGACATCGACGTCCGTGCCGTGCAGGTATGCCGACAGCGGCACGTGCGCGACAACGTGGAGGTTGGGAGTGCCTTCCTGCCCCGGTGGGGGATGATGCGCCTGCGCGGCGGCCGTCGCGAGCGGCACGCAGGCTGACACGCCTGTCGCGACCGCGAGTACCCGGCGTGCCCAGTGGCCGATTTCACGCTGTGTCTTCATTCGGCTTCCCGTCCTGTGTTGTGGTGAGGTGTCGTGCGATCCGTGAGGTGGTTCAGTTTGCGGTGACAGTGATGGGCGCCATCATGCCCGATTCAAGGTGCTCGCTGATGTGGCAATGCAGCATCCACGTGCCGGGGTTCGACATATCCGCAACGAGGTCGACCGTCGAGCCGACCGGGATGATGGCGGTGTCCTTCCAGACCAGATACGGGTTGGGGTGACCGTCGATGGCGGTTACCAGGAATCGCTGGCCGTGCAGGTGCAGCGGGTGATTCATCGGATGGAACGAATGCGGGTCGTTGAAGACGCGGATCTTGATGATGTCGCCTTTGTGGAAGTGCCAGCCGAGGTTCATGTTCTCCGCGCCGCTGTGGGTGTCGCGTATCACCCACCGGACCTCCTTGCTGGTGGCGAGCCAGTTCATGTCCGACATGCCATCCGCCCACTCCAATGGCGGGCGGTAGAGCGTATCGATGCTCATGAACTGCATCATCGGGATGGGCAGCCCCTGGATCGCGGTCGTGAGGACGATCTCCTCATCGGGTGCCTTGTCGAAGGCCGGACGAAAACGCGCGATGTCGCGCACGACCGCGCTGTCGTCGTGTAGCACCGTAAAGGACGGATCCGCAGTGGCTGGCCGCCCGGAGACGGCGACGTGGCCCATGGTGTCGGCGTCAGCGTACATCTCGCCGAAGAAGTGGTCGATCCTCTGGACCTCATTGACGATCGCGACCGTCCCCGGCTTGTCGAAGCGCACGTCGGCGACGTATCGCTCGCCGGGGGCGATCACGATGCTCGAGACCATTGTCTCGCGCGCGTACGGTCCCTGGTCGGAGGCGATGAGCTTGATCGGCGCGTCGCCGAAACTGATGTTGAACGTGCGGGCGCTGGCGGCGTTGGTGAGGAGGAGCCGGACGACTTCACCCGGTGCGGCTTGCAGTTGCCATTTGGGCTGTCCGTTGATGAGCAGCACGTTTCCGAAGCGGCCCATCAGCGCGAAGTTCGGGGCCTCCTGGCCGAATGGCACGAGGCTATCGCCGTCCACGAGGAGATCGCTCAGGATGAGCGGCAGCTCCCGGCGGTTTGCCGGAGGTGTGGGAGCGGCGGCCGGCTCGACGATCAGGTTGCCGAAGAGGCCCATAGGCTGGCCAATGTCTTCGCGGACGTGGTCGTGGTACCAGAAGATGCCCGCGTCCGGGCAATGCACGGTGTAGACGAACGTCGCGCCGGGCGCGATCGGCGGCTGCGTCATTCCGGGCGAGCCATCGAACTGGCTGTCGAGCCGCACGCCGTGCCAATGAATCGTGATTGGTCGGTCCAGCTCATTGCGGAGCCTGACGTAGAACGTCGAGCCCTGGCGTGTGCGAAGGAGCGGGCCCGGCGCCTGGCCGTTGAAGGCGAACATCGTCAGCGTGCGGCCGGCGATCGTGCGGCGGACGAGACCGGCGACGACGGCGACAGTGTCGCCATCCTTGATCTGGACGGCGGCGCTCGGTGTGGCGGCCGGAAGGTCGCGCCCCCCGCGTGCGGCGCCGGGCACGATCAGGGCAACCGAAGGACGTGCGTTCTCGAGTCCCGGTATCATGGGGCTCTTGATCATCGGTACGATCGTCCGGCCGCTCGGCGCCTCCGTCGTATCCACTGGTCCGTCCATCCCGGGCATGCCGGCCATGCCTGCCATCGACTGGCTGGCGGCGCTATCGCGGGTACCGCCGCGCGCGGTGTCGGTGCCCTGCGCGGCCACGCTACTCGCCGCGGACAGCAGCGAGATCGTCACACCGTATGCCGCCCGGCGGACGAACGGCGGCAGCATCGGTCTCAGAATGGTGCCTGGCCGGTGTTGTAGAACGGGTGTCCCGCGAACGACTGCATCATCGAGCTGGGGGATCGTCCGACCAGCACGACGGCGCCGTTCCACTTCTTGCCGATGGGTGGTGCTTCCGCGGTCACGAATACCGTGAACTTGTTCCAGGCGGCGTGTGCGTGCAGGACGTGTCCATTCTCGATCGCGCCGAGGTCGCGGACCATGTCGAGCTTGGGAGTCGCGAGCCACGCCTCGTAGGTGGAATACGCGCCGAGCGACGATGCTGGCGGGAGATCGTCAGCCTGGATGTCGAGATCGTAGTTGAACGTGCCGTCGCGCGAGGCCGCGAGGCCGAATGGCGAGGCCGATGGAGTGAGCACGACGGAGCCCGGCCGCGTCCCGCGCGCGGTACGTTGGCGCGAGGCGAAAGCGTGGCGGCGGCGCGCGGAACGCGGCGATGCCGCTCGCGGCCAGCAGCACAATCGCGGCTCCAATAGCACGCTCAGTCGCGCGCACGACTAGTGCCCTCCGTTGTGCGCCGTGTGAACGGCTTTCGTGGTCGTGGCAGCGGCAGCCGGCGGGTTGGGGACGCCTTCCGGTCCGGTATCCCAGTTCTGGGCCGTCGAGACATTGGGCATTCCCCAATCGTGCCCGTTCCATCCGTCGAAGCCATCCATGTGGAAGGCCCAGAATCCCGTCGTCATATCGCTGATCACCACGAGACCATCTGCGTTGCGGACGGCGACACCCCACGCACCATTGAGCACGCTACCCGTTCCCTTGTGCTGGCTGACCTCGGCGGTGTCCGGGCGCCCGGCCATCGTCACGCCGGACATAGTGGGCCCGTCGTAGGTGCGATAGAAGCCGACCGTGATCGGGTTGGCCGGGTCCATCATGTTGAAGATCTGCAGGCCATCCTCGTACGCCGACACGAAGACATACGGCCACCGAACCTCGTGGTTATGTGGCAGGTGCTTCCAGTTGGCCGTCCACGCGCCGATCGCGCGGGAGATCGTCACCACCTTCCCAGCAAGTCCGGGCGCGAGGTCGAAGATCCGGAGCGGGGCGTACTGAAACTCCGATTCGGTGACGACGTACCGTCCATCGGGGGTCGGCGTAATCGTGTGGCCGCGACCGAAGGCCGAAACGACGGAGCCGGGATTCTCGGTGACGGATGTGAGCAGCTTGGGAGTCTCGGGCCTCGAGACGTCGAAAACGAAGTAGCCGCCAGGCTGCGCCCCGCCGTAGAACTTGTCCTGGTGAGTGACCGGGTCGTACTGCACGACGAAATCGTGGTAGCGGCCGGTCGCGCCGGGGACTGGGACTTGTCCGATCAGGCCTTTGTCCGGGGCACCGGCGAGAAACTTGCCCATGTCGTAAATGCTCGCATACGTGCCGGTCAACGTCGTCGCAAACATGATCGTGCGGCCGTCCGAGTGGCGATACGGAAACACATTGTGAAAACCGCCGGGGAGCGAACACCCCGCGTGGCCGGCGCATTGGCCCGGGTTACCGGAGGACACGGCTGAATTGGGCGCGACGAGGCGGCCGACCTCTCTGATCTTCGTGGTGTCTGGCAGGCCTGTCACATCGAAGATGATGGCGCCGAGGTCGGCGTCGGGCGATCCCTGACTGAACTGGAAGGCTTGTACATAGTAGTAGCGGCTGTGGTACTTGAACGTCTTGCCTTCCATCCCGCCGAATCCCTGGTGCAGCTCGGGATTGGCAATGTGGTACGTGTAAATGAGTTTGGCGTGCGCGGGGTCCTTGATGCTGATCAGCGAGAACCCGGCGGGCGTAGACGGGTCCTGCATCCGCGAGACGTAGACATAGGGCCGGCCGAGCTCCTGCTCCATCGTCAGGCCCGCGATCGTCTCGGAGCGGCCGAGCGGGATGTGCGACAGCAGACGGACATTGGGCGTGTTGATCGTGAACAGCGGACTGCCGCTGTCGGCGACGGCGACCGGCGATTGTGCGAAGGCCGCCGATCCTACAAAGGCAGTCGCCACGGCGATCGTCGCCATGGCGATCGATTCGCGGCGCGATCCATCGGTGTCCACCATCCCCGAGCAGCGAGCATCGTTTCACATGTAGCATGTTATCCAGCATGCTGCCGCTGAACGAGCGGCCGATGGGCCCAAGACCGTCATCCCCGGTGCGAACAACGTTGATGCCTGCGATGACCGCGGCGCCGTTGCCGCTCCCGATATTGGCCTCGCCGCGCAGGAGAATCAACGTGCGTTCCGGATAATGGGAATCCGGATTGGCGGGGGTTTACGGGATGTGAATGCGCGGCATCCGGCCGCAGGGGGCGTGTCTACGTGCGCGAGGATCGCTTCATCGAATGCCGACGACGCCGCGCACGGACTGAATCAATTTCGCGGAGTCGTATCCGATTCCGCCCTTGAAGACGATCTCCACGTTCTCAATGTCGGCGATACGGGTCGAGGGATCTCCCTTGATGACAACGAGATCTGCCTGCTTGCCGGCCGTAATCGTGCCGAAATTGGTAGAGGCTCCCAGGAACTGGGACCCGTTGGCGGTGGCGATGTGGATCGCCTCGATCGGCGTGAAACCGGCTTCGACGAGCAGCTCGACGCCGCGCTGGTCGCCGAACCCCGCGAGGACCCCGCCAATGCCAGTCGGGTCGGGGCCGGTGAGCAGCAGACCGCCCGCGCGCACGAAGGCCAGCTCGAACGCCATTTCCTTGGCCATGAGAGCGCCCCATGGGAGCGGCTGGCCGTGCCATGTGGCGCCGCCGCGGGCGCGCATGGTCAGATAGCTGACCCGGGATTCCGCTGACATCGCATCCAGCATCCGGCGCTGGAGCGGCGGGCGATCGGGGATGGACAGCTCATAGACCGGCAGCGTGGACGTGACGGCGACGTGGTGGGAGACGAGGTCGTGAATCAGGCTGTCGACCTTGAGGCTTGGGACGGGGATGTCGACCCAGCTCGCGAAGATCGCGGGGGCGGCGGGACAGACATCGGGCTTTTTGCCGGGGACGAAATCCGCATCGGTGCCGACGGGGCCATGTTCGAGGTCGTCGATGCCGAGGGCGGCGGCTTCGTGGTAGCCGATCGAGCACAGGTGGGCGGTGACCGTAGTGCCGCGCCGGTGGGCTTCCGTGATCGCGGCACTGAGCTCCGCGCGGGTGAGATGCGTGTAGCCCTTGAACGACGTCGCGCCCTGGTCGGCCCAATAGTCCACGAACTTGCGCGCGTCATCGGGGCCCGTGAGCTCGTGCATCTGCGGGAAGGGCGTGCCTTTGCCTTCGAGGTAGGGCGCCGAGATATACATGCGGGGGCCGGGGGCGCGTCCGTCATCGATCTGCATCTTGAGATTCAGATCCATGTACGGCTCCATGCTTCCCGTCGTGCGAACCGTCGTGACACCGGCCGCGAGATACAATCGGGGGAAGGAGAACCCTTGTTGGCCCGCCAGTTGGCCTGGAGCCGGTGAGCGGCCGGTGCTGTCGCGGTCGAGCGACGACGTGTAGAACATGTGATCGTGCATCCCCACGAGACCGGGGATGACAGTGTAGCCATGGAGATCGAGCGTCTGCGCGCCGGCGGGGATCGCGGCATCGGCGGGGCCAACGCTCGCGATCCTCCCGCCCGCGATGACGATCGTCTGGTCCTCGCGGGCGGCGCTCCCCGTACCGTCGACCACGCGGACGTGCGTGAGCGCCACCGTGGGGGCATCAACGCGCACGAAGGCACGGACATCGGGCCCGAGCTCCTGGGCTGGCAGTGAGACCGGGAGGGCGGCGGCGACGATCGCGGCGCAGCCCGCGATACGCCGGGCGATAGACTGCAACGAGATGGGCATAGGGGCACAACGTATGGCGGCCCGTGATGACCCGCAACACATTATCGCAGCCCATCGAAAAGCTGACAGCGAGAAATGACTGCGGGACCGACTCATCCGACAACGCACGGGACACCATGTTGACCGACGCGCAGATCTCCGAATTGCGGACCCATTTCCCGATCCTCCGGGAGAAGACCTACCTGTACAACTGCTCCCAGGGTGCGCTCTCGGATGCCGTAGAGGGGGGGATGCGTGATTTCGCGATGAGCTGGCGGACATCATCGGCGCCGTGGGATGACTGGATGGAAGTGTACGAATCGCTGCGGGGGGCATTCGCGCGCTTCATCAACGCATCGCCCGACGAAGTCGCGATCATATCCAGCGCATCGGCGGGCATCAATCCGATCGCGAATGCGCTGCAATTCGATGAGCGGCCCGGCGTCGTGATGGGGGAATACGAGTTCCCGACGATGGGGCAGATCTGGCTCGCCCAGCAGGCGCGTGGGGCGCGGGTCCAGTTCCTCGATGGCGTGGGGTACTCGATCCCGACGGAGCGGTACGAGCAGGCGATCGACCGAAGCACGAAGATCGTCCCGCTGACCCACGTGTCGTTCGTGACCGGGCATCGGTCCGACGTACCGGCGATCGCCCGCATCGCGCACGCGAAGGGCGCGCTCGTCTTTCTCGACGGGTATCAGGATTGTGGTACGCGGCCGATCGACGTCAAGGCGCTGGACGTGGATTTCTTCGTGACCGGCACGTTGAAATACCTGCTCGGTCCGCCGGGGCTCGCGTTCCTCTACGTGCGGCGGGAGCTGATCGAGACATTGACGCCGACAATGACGAGCTGGTTCTCGCAGCGGGAGATCTTCGCGTTCGATACGAAGCACCTCGACCTCTCGCCTGCGGCCCGCCGGTTCGAGAACGGTGCGCCGCCCGTCCCCAGCATCTATCTCGCGCGCCCAGCGCTCGATCTTCTTTCGGGGATCGGGCTGGCGAACGTCGCGGCGCAGATCGAGCGTCTGACCCAGGCGTTTCTCGCGGGTGTCGCCCGGCTGGGGATCGCGTCCAAGACCCCGGCGACGAGCGTCGGGCCGCTCGTCGTCCTGCGCTCGCACGACCCCACCGCGGCGCTCGCCAAGCTCACCGCCCGGGGGATCGTGGCGTCGACCCGGCGCGACGGTGTGCGGTTCGCGTTCCACGTCTACAACACACTCGCCGATGTCGAGACGGCACTCGCCGCGCTCGAGAGCGTGCGTGACCTCATGGTGCGGACATGATAATCCTGGCCGGCGGGTGCCGCGTGTATAGCGGGGATGATGGGGCGGTCGCGTCGCGGGGGAACTGGACCTCGCGCACTGTGATGTCCCGGAGCACGGGTGCGCCGCTCATCACGCAGACGATCAACGAGTACGGGCCGGGCATCTCGCCGGCGACGCTCAACCCGACGGGCGAGGAAGTGCACTACGTCGCCGCGGGGGCGGGCGTGTGCTACATCGGCGGGTATCGGTACGACGTGCGGCCGGGGGCGGCGCTGTTTGTACCGCCCGGCGCGACGTACCACGTCGAGAATCCAGGGCCTGGGACGCTCCGGATCATCAGCGCGTGTTGTCCCGAAGATGCGGAGCGTCGGGTCATCGACACGCCGTCCGCGGCGAAGAGCGGCATGGCGCCCCATCGGATGGTGCAGGAGGCGGACCGCGAGCCCATGCGCGCGGGGCGCGACCGGGAGTTCCGGCTGCTCGTGAACACCGACGTGGGGTGCAAGCAGGTGACCCAGTTCATCGGGTGGATCCCGGCGAGCAAGGCCCCATTTCACCGGCATATGTACGAAGAGGGGATCTGCGTCCTCGAGGGACGCGCCATCCTACATATCAAAGGCGAGCCGGCGGAGCCGGAGCTTGGTCCCGGGAGCGGGGTGTACTTCCCTGTCGGCGTCGTGCACTGCGTCGAGAATCCGGGCCCGGATCCGATCCGGCTGCTGGGCGTGTTCCATCCATCGGGGAGTCCCGCCGCCGCGTATGAAGACAGCTGACCCCGTGGCTGGCGGCGTCGAGCAGGGCGAGGAACTCTCTCGCCAGCTCACGGCCGGCCAGCTCGGCATGATCGCCATCGGTGGGGCGATCGGCACGGGGTTGTTCCTGGGCAGCGCGCTGGCCGTGCGGACCGCGGGTCCCGGGGTCATCGTGAGCTACCTGATCGGCGCCGCGATCGCGCTGCTCTTCATGGGGGCGTTGTCGGAGCTCGCGGTCGCGCACCCGACCGCCGGCTCCTTCGGCGTGTACGCCGAACTCTATGTGAGCCCGTGGGCCGGGTTTGTGGTGCGGTACACCTATTGGGCCGCGCAGTGCATCGCGATCGGGGGCGAAGCGACCGCCATCGCCATCTACTGCCAGTGGTGGTTTCCCGGGGTGCCCAACTGGGTGTGGATTCTGGGCTTCTCGGTCGCACTCGTGTACATCAATGCGCGGAGCGTCGGGAGCTTCGGCAGCTTCGAGTACTGGTTCGCGATGGCCAAAGTGATCGCCATCGTCCTGTTCATCGTGCTGGGCTTCTGCGTGATCGCCGGCGTCGGGTCGACGCCCGCGATCGGCTTCACGAACTTCACCGCACATGGCGGATTTCTGGCGACCGGATGGCGCGGGGTCTGGTTGGCGATGGTGTTCGTGATCTTCAGCTTCATGGGCACCGAGGTGATCGCTGTTACCGCGGGGGAAGCCAAGGATCCCTCTACTGCCGTGCCGCGCGCGATGCGCTGGATGGTCGGGCGTCTGATCCTGTTTTACCTGGGCGCCATTACGGTGCTGATCGGCATCGTTCCGTGGACGGCGGTCCAGCCTGGGTCGGACATCACGGCCAGCCCATTCGTCCGGGTATTCCGCCTGATCGGCATCCCCGCCGCCGCGCACGTGGTCAATCTGGTCGTCATCACGGCCGCGGCGTCGAGCATGAACTGCAATCTGTATCTGACGAGCCGGATGATGTTCTCACTCGCGCGTGGCGGTTATGCGCCGGCCATACTTGGCCGGCTCACTCGCCGCGGCGCGCCCCTCGCGGCTCTCCTCGCCTCGGCCGCCGGACTCGGGGTCGCGCTCGCCGTATCGCTCAGTTTTCCCGAGAGCGCTTATGTCTATCTGTTCGGGATCTCGCTCTTCGGGGGACTGTTCGCGTGGCTGGTGATCTTCATCACGCACCTGTACTTCCGCCCCCGATGGGAATCGCTCGGCCGCCCCCGCCTGCCCGTACGCATGATCGGGTATCCCTATACATCGTGGCTCGGCATCATCGCGATCGTCGCGATCATGGTCACCACATGGTGGGTGGAGGGGATGCGGGTCACGCTCGAAGCGGGCCTGCCATGGCTCGTCGCGCTCACGATCGCCTACCTCATCGTGGCCCGCCGGCGCGCGCGGCTCGCGGCGGCAGCGGGGCCGATCGGTACGGTCGCACCGACGATTCCGACCGATGGTATCGCATGAGCGACGTCCCGGCGCGCGGCCACGTGGAACGCTCCCGGAGTTACTCCGGTACGACGGCCGTGACCTCGATCTCGACGCGAGCCGCATCGTCGATCAAGCCCGCGACCTGTACGGCCGTCATGGCCGGGTAGTGCCGGCCAATGATCTCGCGGTAGGCGGCGCCCATCTCCTTGCGTGCGCCGATGTACTCCTGCTTGTCGATCACATACCACGTCATGCGAACGATGTGCTCCGGGCGGGCTCCGCCCTCGGCGAGGACCGCCACGATGTTACGGAGCGTCTGGCGGACCTGCCCAATGAAGTCCTTCGCTGTGAGCGTGCCATTGGTATCGCAGCCGATCATCCCACTGACGTGTACCGATCGCCCACTGGCCGTGACGCCGTACGCGTAGCCATGCGGTTTCGCCCACCCGGTTGGATGGAGGAGCTGAGGAAGCGAATCAGCTGGGATCCTGAAACCTCGTGATGCGGGTCCGAATGTCGTCCGGGATAGGGACGGCGCGTCTCGACTTGGCGTCGATGAGGACCACCACCGAGTTGCCTCGGACGCGCTCACTACCGTCGGGGCCGCGAAACTGGATCTCGGAGGAGATCGACGATGTACCGATCCGGCGTACGACGAGCGATGCCGACAGTACTTCGCCCAGCATGCTCGGCGCGGCGAAATCCACATCGAGGTGCACCGTCGGGAGGCCCCAGCCCCGGCGCTCGTGGATCTCCGCGAATGAGATGCCGAGCTCGTCGCGGCACCAGTCCTCGACCAGGTTGTTGAACATCTCGAGATAACGCGGAAAGAAGACGATGCCGGCGGGGTCACAGTGCGCGAACCGGATCAGGATCGTCGAGCGATACGCGCGTGGCGAAATCGCCCCGGCGGCCGTGGGGCGGTAAGACTCAGCCATGCAATGCCTCGTGCTCGCGAAAAGACTTGATGATGCCACGGGCGACAATCAACTGCTGCACCTCCGTGGCGCCTTCGTAGATGCGGAGGGGGCGGATCTCCGAGTACAGGCGTGCGACCGTCTGGTCCGCGGCGACCCCGAGGCCGCCGAAGATCTGCATGGCGGCGTCGATGACCTGTTGGGCCGTCTCCGTCGCCGTCATCTTGGCCATCGCGGCCTCGACCGTCACCGGCTGGCCGCGGTCGCGGAGCCAGGCGGCCCGATACGTGAGCAGTGCGGCCGCGTCGATGCCCGTCGCCATCGTCGCGAGCTTGGCCTGCGTGAGCTGGAAATCGGAGAGTGCCTGGCCGAACATCTGCCGGGTCGTCGCGCGGCGCAGGGCCTCATCGAGCGCGCGTCGCGCGAAACCCAGGGCGGCAGCGGCGACCGACGTTCGAAAAATATCGAGCGTGGCCATCGCGACCTTGAACCCGCCGCCCGGATCGCCGACCCGCTGGGTTGCGGGTATCCGGCAGTTGGTGAAGCGCAAGCGGGCCAGCGGGTGCGGCGCGATGACCTCGATCCGTTCCGCGATCGTGAACCCGGGAGTTTCCGCGCCGACCACAAAGGCCGTGATGCCTCGAGAGCCGGGGGCCTCGCCCGTCCGGGCGAACACCACGTAGAAGTCCGCGATCCCACCGTTCGACACCCACGTCTTCTCGCCGTCGAGCACATAGCCGTCCCCGTCCGCGCGGGCGGCGCAAGCGAGCGCCGCGACATCCGACCCGGCATTGGGTTCGGACAGCGCGAAAGCGGCGATGGCTGCGCCGCGGGCGACGGGTGCGAGGTAGCGTTCCTTCTGGGCGTCGGTGCCGTACAGCGAGATCGCGCCGGAGCCGAGCCCTTGCATCGCGAAAGCGAAATCCGCGAGGGCGGAGTGGCGAGCGAGCGTCTCGCGAATGAGGCAGATCGCCCGAGTATCGATCCGATCAGTCGCGCCCCCGTGCGCGGTGCCCGCGATTGCGTGCGCGAGCCATCCCGACTCGCCGAGCGACCGCACGAGCGCGCGGCATTCCGCGTCGACATCCGTCGCATGGGCTCCGCCCAGGTGCGCGTGCGCCCATGTATCCAGCTCGATCGCGAGCGCGCGGTGCGGAGGATCCAGGAAGGGCCACTCCAGGTACTGGCGATCCGCCACCGTCAGTTCCCCTCGAAGCGGGGCTTCTGCTTCGCTACGAAAGCGTGATAGGCGCGGTGAAAATCGTTCGTGGCCATGCAAATGGCCTGTGCTTCCGCCTCGGCCTCGATCGCCTCGTCTATCCCCATGTTCCATTCCTGGTGCAGCATCCGCTTCGTCATACCGTGCGCGAACGTCGGGCCGGCGGCCAGATCAGCGGCGAGGGCCTGCGCATCTCGCAGCAGCGTGCCGGGTTCGCAGAGGCGATTGAAGAATCCCCAGCGTTCGCCCTCTTCCCCGCCCATGCTGCGTCCTGTGTATAGCAACTCCGAGGCGCGGCCCTGGCCGATCACCCGTGGCAGGAGCGCGCAGGCGCCCATGTCGCAGCCGGCCAGCCCGACACGCGTGAAGAGAAACGCCGTCTTGCTGCGCGCCGTGCCGTACCGGAAGTCCGAGGCGAGGGCGAGCAGCGCACCAGCCCCGGCGCAGATCCCATCGATTGCCGCGACGACCGGTTGTGGGCAGGCGCGCATGGCCTTGACCAAGTCGCCGGTCAGCCGGGTGAACGTCAGGAGGCCCGGCATATCGAGCTTCGTCAGCGGGCCAATGATCTCGTGCACATCGCCGCCGGAGCAGAAGTTCTCCCCTGCCCCGGTGATCACGACGACCGTGACGTCCGGCGCGTGGACCAGCGCGCGAAACAGGTCCCGCAGCTCCGTGTACGACTCGAACGTCAGTGGATTCTTGCGCTCCGGTCTGTTGAGCGTGATCGTCGCGACCGCCTTGTTCACCGCGAACAGGAAGTGGCGGCCGGTGTAGCCCGAGAGGGGCTGCGTGCCGGGCAACTGGTGGGGTTCTCCAGCGAGATGGCGCATTGGTCTCCGCGGGGTGGGCTAGGAACTAGCGCTGTCGGACGCCGGCGCGGCGGTGGCGACGGTGGTGACGTGCGCTTTCAGTTTCTGCAGGATCTCGAACATCCCGGCCTTGTCCGTCTGATCGAGTCCCGACAGGAGCTCAATGATCCATTGTTCATGGGATGATGCCATGCCACGAAAGCGGGCGAGGCCAGTGGCAGTGAGCTTCACCGCGACCACGCGGCGGTCGGCCGGATCGAAGATGCGAACGACGAGGCGCTCGCGCTCCAACTGATCCGTGATGCCGGTGACGTTGCCGCCCGAGACCATCAGCCGGCGGGAGAGCTCCGACATCCGGAGGCCGTCGGGGTGCCGTTCGAGCTGCGCCATCAAGTCGAATCGCGGGAGCGTGGTCTCGAACTCACGGCGGAGCCGGTCGCGCACCTGATGCTCGACCCGGATCGTGCAGGCGAGGAGCCGGAGCCAGAGTCGCAGGTCCTGGTGGTCATCCACCGTCGTCCGCGTTTCCAGATCCATGAGTTCCGTCGCCGGCGGATCCAGGACCAGACTGGCCATCGCGGGCATCGCGGCCGGTGCCGCCGCGCCGTTGGTGAGCGTGCTCACATGACCTCCCTGCCCGGGACGGCGATCGCCTGTCCCGTGATGGTTTCAGCCCCCGGAATGCAGAGCCACACGATCGTATGCGCGACCTCGGCGGGCGTCAGCAGGCGATTCTGGGGGTGTTGGGCCGTCAGGGTGGCCAGCGCTTCGGCCGGCGCGGCTCCGGTGCGCGCGACGATGTTATCGATCGTCCGGGTCGTCATGTCGGTATCCACGTAGCCGGGGCAGACCGCGTTGACTGTGACACCGGCCTTGGCAGTCTCGAGGGCCAGCGCGCGAGTGAGGCCGACCACGCCGTGCTTGGCCGCGCAGTACGCGGAGACATAGCGATAGCCGACGAGGCCTGCGGCGCTGGCGACATTGACGATCCGCCCCCAGTGGGACTCGACCATCGCGGGGAGTGCTTCGCGGATGCAATGGAACGTGCCGTCGAGATTGACCGCCATCATCCGGCGCCAGAGCGCGGCGTCCGTCTTGCGAAAAGGCGCAGATTCCGCGGCGCCCGCGTTGTTGATCAGGATATCGATAGAGCCGGACTGATCGCGTGCGTCCGTGAAGGCACGGGCCACCGCGTTCGCATCCGAGACATCCGCGCGGACGGAGCAGATCGTGCCCGACGTCCCGAGCGCAACGACCGTCTGCGCCAGGGCAATGGCGTCGCGACCGAGGATCGTGACGCGGGCACCATGGTCGAGAAGGGCTCGCGCCGTGGCTTCGCCGATGCCGCGCGCGCCGCCGGTGACGAGGGCATGGCGACCGGCCAGCGGGTGTTTTGATTCCGCTGGCTGCCGGGTAGCGGTCATACCTGGAGCGCGAGTTGCGCCGCGCGCGCCAGATTGCGCTCGAGCTGGATCTTGCCGCCAAGGTATGGGGCTGGCCACCAGATCTCGCCGTATCCTTGCTTCGCCGCTTCGTGCAGCGTCCATGCGGGATCGGCGAGGTGGGGGCGGGCGACCGCGCAGAGGTCCGCGCGTCCCGCGGCGATGATCGTGTTGATGTGATCCCCTTCGAAGATGTTGCCGACCGCGATCGTCGGGATACCGGCTTCGTTACGGATGCGGTCCGAGAGCGGGACCTGGAACATTCGTCCGTAGACTGGCCGTTCCTCCTTGCTGACCTGTCCGGAGGAGCAGTCGATGAGATCGGCGCCTGCCGCCTTGAAGAGGCGTGCGATCTCGACGGCATCATCGGGCGAGACACCGCCGGGGACCCAGTCGTGTGCGGAGATGCGGACACTCATGGGTTTTTCCGCGGGCCATACATCGCGCATGGCGCGGAAGACCTCCAGCGGAAAGCGGCAGCGGTTGGCGAGTGAGCCGCCGTAGGCATCCGTACGGCGATTCGTGAGTGGGGAGATGAAACTCGAGAGCAGGTAGCCGTGGGCGCAGTGGAGCTCGAGCCAGTCGAAGCCTGCGGCGTCCGCGCGGCGTGTGGCGTCCACGAAGTCCGCCTGAATCCGAACCATGTCGTCGCACGTCGCCTCGCGCGGCGTCTGCGACAGGCCGTCGATATAGGGGATCGGCGACGCCGACACGAGCGGCCAATTCGCCGTTTCGAGCGGCTGGTCCGCGCCTTCCCAACCGAGGCGGGTGGATCCTTTGCGCCCCGCGTGGCCGAGCTGGATCGCGACGCGGGCGTCCGACTGCGCGTGAATGACGTCGACGATGCGTGTCCAGCCGAGGAGTTGCTGGTCATTCCAGAGGCCGAGGCATCCGGGAGTGATGCGGGCGTCGGGCGAGACGCAGGTCATCTCCGTGAAGACCATCGCGGCGCCGCCGAGGGCGCGGGCACCGAGGTGGACGAGATGGAAGTCATTGGGCATCCCGTCGGCGGCACTGTACATCGCCATGGGGGAGACGATCACGCGGTTCTTGAGCGTGACGCCGCGGACGGAGAACGGCGTGAACATCGGGGGGCGGGATTGGCCGACCCCGCTGCGCGCTGCGAACCATTGTTCGACCCCGGCGACGTATCGTGCATCGCGGACTTTGAGATTATCGTGGCCGATCCGCTGGCTGCCGGTGAGGAGACTGTACGTGAACTGCTCGGGTTCGAGGCCGACGTAGCGCTCGACCTGCTCGAACCATTCCATCCGGTTGCGGGCGGCGCTCTGGAGCTTGAGGGCCTCGATCTCGCGGACATCCTGGTAGCGCTGGAGCGCCGCCGGGATCTCGTCCTTCGGGATCTCGCCAGCGTGTTCGGAGAGCACTCCCGCCAGGGCGATCGCGTCCTCCATGGCGAGCTTCGTACCGGAGCCGATACTGAAGTGCGCCGTGTGGGCGGCGTCGCCGATCAGCACGATGTTGCGGTGGTGCCACCGCTCGCAAAGGACGCGGTTGAACGTGAGCCAGGCTGATGAGCCGCGGCGGTGGTGGGTGTTGGAGACGAGATGGTGGCCGTCGAGACGGTCCGCGAACAGACGTTCGCAGAGCGCGACGGACTGCGGTGAGTCCATCGCCTCAATGCCGGCGGCGCGCCAGTTGCGCTCCGGCGTTTCCACGATGAACGTCGACCAGTCCGCATCGAATCGGTAGGCGTGGAGGTTGAACCAGCCCCACTCCGTGTTACGGAAATCGAACGTGAACGCATCGAGCTTGACGCGTGCGCCGAGCCAGATGAACCGGTTGGCGCGGGGTTGGATATTAGGGCGAAAGACGTCCTCGTATTTCTTGCGTGTGGCCGACGCCGCGCCATCGGACGCAACCACGAGATCGTACTCGGCGGCGTAGGGGTCGGGGTCCGCGACCTCGCGCTGGAAGACGAGCGAGACCCCGAGCTCCCTTGCGCGTGCATGGAGGATCTGCAGCAGGCGGAGGCGGCCGATCCCGCAGAAGCCGTGACCGCCGGAGGTAAACGTGCGGTCCCTGAAGTGGACCTCAATGTCATCCCAGTGGCGGAAGGCGCCGGTGATTGCGGCGTGGGTTTCCGCGTCTGCGGACCGGAAGCCGTCCATCGTCTTGTCCGAGAACACGACCCCCCACCCGAACGTGTCATCGGGCCGGTTGCGCTCAAGGACCGTGACGTCCCATGTGGGGTGTGCCTTCTTGATGAGGATCGAGAAGTAGAGACCCGCGGGTCCGCCTCCCAGGCAGGCGATTCTCATCGGAGCGCGGCGGCGAGCTTCTCGCCGGAGTCGTCTGCCAGTGCGGCCTGGCACAACGCACCAAAGCGAGCGGCGGCGCCGGGCGCCTCGCGGAGTGATGGGATCGCGGCCATGACGAGATCGTAGTTCCGGTTCCCGCGTTCCCGGGTGTCGCCGTAGCCTTTGACCAGGCGTGGGGCTGAGGCCACCGATAGGGCGAGCGGGTAATCATCGCTCGCGAGCGTGGTGACTTTGCCGAGCCACTCGCGGATCCTTGCCTGTTCCTGGTGGAAGCGGAGCGCACGGCGGCGCATGGGGCGGAGCGCGGCGATCACATAGAGCTGCAGGAATCCGAACAGCGACGTCGTGCGGAGGACCTTGCCCTTCCGAGTCAGGCGACCGACCACGGCGCGAGCCGATCGGCTTCCGAGCAGCCACTGCCCGAGGCGCACGGGGAGGATCTCGGCGATCTGGTCCACTTGGGGGTGGAGAAACTCGTCGATGTGGAGGACCTGATTGTCCGTGGCGTGGGATTCAACCTGTACGCGGTCGAAGCGCGGGCGGCGGATCTTGAGGTCCGCGACGCGGATCGCGTCCTCGTAGGACATCCAGAGTGCGAGCTGGCGGGCCGTTTCCGTGAGGAGCGCGTAGTCGCCGGCGCCGTACCGCGCATCCAGGTCGCGCAGGGCATCGAGGCGGTCGAGGTATTCACCGGCGTACGGGACATCCTGGTAGTCGGCGAGCCGGGGAACGGCAGCGACAAGAACCGCGTGGCTCGCAGCGGGAAACGTCTGCTCGACGCGATCCGCGAGGAAGCGCACGCGTGGCCCGATCGACGGAGGCACCGGCTCGGCACCGATCGTGGCTTCAGTGGCCGACGGCGAGGAGTCGAGACTGGCCGTATCCGTCATGATCGGCAGCGGGCGACGTTTGCCATTCGTGCCCGTGCCTGGGGCGGTGCTCGCCGCGACGCCGGCGGCGAAGGCGGCGAGACTTGCCGTCACGCCGACGCCGGCCCGGCGGATCGCGTCCTCGAACTGCGCGCGGTTGAATGGAAGTGCGCCGCTCGTGGCGAGCGCGCCGAACAGCGGTGCACTGATCACGCTCCCCGTATCGGCCGCGACGCGGGCGAAATCACGGGCGACGTATACGCGTGCCGCGGCCGCGCCGGAGGCGACCAGACCGGCATTGTCGATCCGGCCGTCACCGGCGTGTGTTTTCTCGATCATCGAGTACACGCGGTGCGTGGACGCGATCAGCGTCGTGCGGTCGGGGGTGACGAGTCCGCGCTGTACGGCGCGGCCGGCCTCCATCAGCTCCGAGGCGATCACAATGTCGACCTCACCCGGCACCGGCATCAGGGCGAGGACCGGATCCTTGCCAGCGGCGGTGGCTGCTGCTTCGGGGAACAGCTCCACATAGTAGATCGTGGCGCCCGTGCGCTGTGCGACGCCGGGCACGGACGTCGTCTGCGCGAGATACCCGTTGTGCTCCGCCATGTCGACGATCCAATCGGCGAGCACCCCGCCTCCTTCCCCACCCATGGCCAGGATGGCGACCGTGATCGCGCGCGGGGGGCGAGCCATCGCGCCGTTCGCGGCGGGCGGGTCCAGAGGATGCGTCTGCGTTGGATCCTCGGGCGAGTCAGCCGAGGATGGATGCGAGGCGCCGATCAATGCCTCGTTGCAGAAAGCTGATGACGGCGCGCTGGAATCGTGCCATCCAGCGCTCGGCCGCCGACGGGTTCGTCACCAGCGCGGTGCGGTAGAACGACGGGCACAGAACAGCGGCGTGCGCGACCTCGCCGCACAGGCCGCATCCCACACAGCTATCGATCACCGTCGCGACCGGATCCGTGCGGAGCGGGTCCGGATTGTCCTTGATCGTGAGGGATGGGCAGCCCGAGAGGCGGATGCATGAGTGGTCGCCGGTACACGCATCGGCGTCGACGCCAAAGCGTTCCCGTACCACGCGGCCGCCTGATTTCGCGAGTTGTGCCAACTGGGGCTTGATGCGCCGCTGTTTGTTCAACTCGCATTCACTCTGGGCGACGATGACCTTGGGACCCCTGGTGGGTGTCGTCAGCGCTTCCCTGAGCACATCGCGCATCCCTGCCACGTCGTACGTCCGGGTGACCGTGCGCACCCATTTCACGCCGACGCCGCGTACTGCGTCGGCGATCGACAGCTTGGTCGTGCGGATCGGGTTGGACGCGGCGGAGGAGAGGATGTCCTGGCCGCCTGTGGCCGCGGTGTAGCTATTGTCGACTACCACGAGCACACTGTCGCTCTGGTTGAACACCGCGTTGCCGACGCCGCTGGTCAGGCCGTTATGCCAGAATCCACCGTCCCCCATGATGCTGATCGTGCGTGCATTAGTCTCGCGTGTATTGAACGCGGCGGCGCCGGCCCAGCCGAGGCCGTAGCCCATGGTAGTGGCGCCGAGGTTGAAGGGCGGGAGGATGGAGAAGAGGTGGCATCCGATATCGCAACTCATGTGGTGCTGGCCCAACTCGCGTTCGACCAGCTTCATCGCCGTGAAGATCGGTCGTTCCGGGCAGCCGGTGCAGAACGACGGTGGCCGGGGGTGGATCTCGGCGGCGGGCGCAGGCGTGGGGACTGGCGCTGGCGGCCGGCTGTGGCGCGGGCTGGCAGAGCGACGGGAGGCGGGAGCGGTCGAGCGTGTCGGGGATGTAGCGTTCGACGAAGCGGTGGATGCCGGTGATCATCGTCGCGGCGGTGTATTCGCCGGCCATCGGGAGGACATCCTTGCCGTGGATCCTGGTCGGGAATGCCGGCTTTCCGGAGGATGGCGTGGAGGTTCTGCTCGATGAAATCGGGCTGGCCTTCCTCGATCACGAGGATCGCGCGTTTCGCGGGCGCAGAACCGTTCGACCTCAGCCTCGATCAGCGGGTACGTGACATTGAGCACGTAGAGCGGGATCGCGGTATCGCCGAACGCGTCGGCGAGGCCGAGTAATTCGAGAGAGCGGATGGCGGTGTTGTACATCCCGCCTTGCATCACGATGCCGACGTCCTGCGCGCCATCGGCGAAGAACTCATTGAGATGGTGCTGCTGGATGAACTGCTGCGCGGCGGGCCAGCGCTGGTGGATTTTCTCCTGTTCGTGCAGGAAGCTCAATGGCGGGAGGACGATCCGGCTGGTGTCTCGTCGTGGCGCCTCCATCGCGTTCTTGAGCGTGTAGGATGGGCGGACATTGTCCTTGGCGACGAAGCGGCCGTGGACGTGGCAGGCGCGGATGCGCAGCTCGAGCATGACCGGCGTGTGACTCGCTTCCGAGAGTGCGAACCCCTGCTCCACGGCGCGTACGATCAATGGGAGATTGGGCCGGGGGTCGAGGAGCCACATTTGCGACTTCATGGCGAACGCGTGGGAGCGTTCCTGCATGATGCTCGAGCCGTCGCCGTAGTCTTCGCCGACGATGATGAGGGCGCCGCCTTCGACGCCGCCGGAGGCGAGATTGGCGAGGGCATCGGATGCGACGTTGGTGCCGACCGTGGACTTGAACGTGACCGCGCCGCGCAGCGGGTAGTTGACTGATGCGGCGAGTGTGGCGGCGGCGGTGGCCTCGGATGCGCTGTGCTCGAAGTGGACGCCGAGGTCTTCGAGGATGTCGTTGGCATCAGTGAGGACATCCATCAGGTGCGAGATGGGTGCGCCCTGATAGCCGGCGACGTATGAAACCCCGGCCTGGAGGAGCGCCTTGGTGACGGCGAGGATTCCTTCGCCGTGGAAGACTGCGCCGTCGCCGAGCCGCAGCTTCTGCACTTCCGTCGTGAACGTCCGTTCTGCCACAGCCGCCCCGATAGGTGCGAACAGCTACGTGCTGGAGTTATTCATATCTAAATACTTCAAGCGTCAACGAAGCGCTATACAGCATTCATTATAGTGCGGGGCCGGTGGGTGAGTGTGTCCGGTGGGGATTGGGGACTGGGGGCTGGGGGCTGGGGGCTGGGGGAAAGGAGCGTCAGGCGGAGACGAGAGCCAGGACGCGGCAGGGGCTGCCCGAGCCGTTGACGATCTTGAGCGGTGGCGTGATGAGGATGGTGCCGGTTGGTGGCAGCTTGTCGAGGTTCGTGAGGCTTGCGAGACCGAACTTGTTGTTGCCGTGCATGATGCTATGACAGGGGAATGGCGGCTCGAAGCGGAACGCCTGGCCCGCGTCGGTGCCGACGCCTTCGGATCCCCAGCCGATGACATTGCGTTCCTTGGCCAGGAACGGAACGAGATCCGCGTGCGGACCGGGGACGTGCGAGCCGTCCTCCTTGATGTTGAGGAACGCGGCAGCGTCGGTGCGTTTGGACCAATCGGTGCGCATCAGGACCCATGAGCCGGCGGGGATGCGTCCATGCTGGCGTTCCCATTCCTCGACCCGTTTGGGCGTCAGGAGAAAGTCCGGGTCCGCAGCGACCTCGCGTGAGACATCGATCACGCATGCGGGGGCGATGAACTTCTCTGCCGGGATGCTGTCAGTCGCATTGCGCGGGTAGTCCTTGCCGCTCACCCAATGGACCGGGGCGTCGAAGTGCGTGCCGGTGTGTTCACCGCAGGAGAAGTTGTTCCAGTACCACGCCGGTCCGCGGCTGTCGTAGTGGGAGATCTCTTCGAGGTGAAACGGCCATGACCTGCCGAACTCCGGCGGCAACTGAATCACCGCGGTGTCGGCCGTCAGCGGTTGGCTCAAATCGATGACCCGGATCGAGCCTGAGACGAGAGCCTGGGCGAAACGAGCGAGAACGTTGTCTTCCACTGGTCAGCCTCCGGTTCGCGGCAAGGGAATGTAATTCGGCAGGCGGAGCCGGTGACACGCAAGGCGCCTCGACCGACGGATTATTTGCTCGCAAGCCGCTTCATGGCGTTCCGGTACATCCACATCCCCTTCCGGAATCCCTCCATCGCGGCCGCCGTTGCCGGGTCGTGTGGCGTGAGGAGCACACCATCCTCGACCGCAATCGCGAACACGACGTCACCGCGCGCGACGTTCAGATACTGAAGCATGGGTTTTGGCAAAATCACCGCCGTCAATGTCCCAACCGCACAGAGCCTGATCGCCTTCATCATTGTGGCCGCCCCATTTGAATAGGGCGTAAGGGTAGGACGTAACCCTCAAAGGAAATGCCGGTTTATGGGCAACAATGGGGGTCATTAGGGCCTCCGTGGTCGTGCTAATGTCCCATTATTTGCGAGTAAGCAAGCTCTACCATATATTAACCCGCCCCTCGCGAGTCGGATTGCCGCCAATATTGAGCCCTAGAGCCAATGCACGATCGGGGAAATGCATTTCGCCATGCCGTCGTCGCTGCATTCGGTGTGATTGCGAGTGCGGCCGCCGGCGGAGTAATCCACGCGCAGACTGCGGCGATCGATTCGGCTGCGGCCGACACGACTGCGCCACTTCGTGAGGTCTGGGTCAAGGCAGGTGCCGCAGAGATCACCGTATATCGGCAGGGGGCGAAGCCGGTTCATGTGCGGGTTCGCACGGATAGCGGGACCTTCGCTCTGGCTGGAGATTCTGCAATCGTCGCGAAGTGGGCGGACTCGGCAGCTTCGCTTCCCGACCCGCCGGACGCCGGAAAAGGCGCAAAGGTGTCATTCAAGATTTGGCAAATCAGGGCCGATGGTGATAGCGGCGCGCACATGCGCTTCGTGCGGCTGCCAACAATCCACGGGGCTGACCTGGCGCTCGCAATGTACAACGGCGTGTGGAGTGACATCGAGCATCTGGGACCGCGGGCACCGGAAGTCCTCGCGGCATTGCGTGGGGATTTGATCGGGACGACTGACACCGCGCACGTCAGATCGAGAGTCTGGCCGGTCCATCCGCGTGCCGTCGCATGCGGCTCGCCGGCGCCGACGCACGCCGGTTCGTCGGGTGGCGCGAGCGATACATCGTGCGCGCGGCGACCTGTCGAGCGGCAGGCATCCCAACGCAGTGGTTCCCCGCATCCCTGGTATCCACGGACGCTCCAGCGTGCCGGGATTGAGGGAGAGGTGAACATGCAATTCGTCATCGACACGACGGGCCGTGCCGATCCGCGAACAATCCAACTGTTGGCGTCGACCGATTTCCGGTTCGTGCTCGCCGTTCGGAGATCGTTGCCTGAGATGCTGTTCGAGCCCGCCGAAGTCGATGGACGCAAGGTGCGTGAACTCGTCCAGCAGCCGTTCGAATTTACCATGCACCCCCGGAAGAACATTCCTTCACATTGACATGTATCGCTGGATAAGAGATCTGCTTTACGAGTCAACTCCAGCAGAGTTTCGCAGCACGTACGGGATCACTGAATCCGTCCAACGGCTGTCGGCTGCGACGAGCCGCTCGGTGTTCACATTGGCGGCGCTCGGTGAAACGCGGGCCGTCGGCAAAGTCTCGCCGGACCGCGTACGTCTTTACCGCTTCATCCCAATGGTCGGCAACTCCTTCATCCCCGTCTTCGTGGGGCGATTTGAGTCCCGGGATGGAGGCACTGTGCTCACCGGTCAATTCGGGATGCGGGCGTCCACGAAGGTTTTCATCACCCTCTGGCTGGGGGCGATGGCAGCGTTTGCAGTCAGTTTGCTGGCAGCCGACTTCACTTCGAGAACTTCGACACCAGTGTGGCAGTGGCTATCCCCGCTGTTCATGCTGGTATCCGGTCTGGGATTCGTCAGTTTGGGGAAGTGGTTCGCGCGCAACGATATCACGTGGTTGTCGAGAGTCATTGCGCAGGCGCTCGGCGGTCCCGCTGCCGCTGTCCAAGTCGAATCCGCGTCCGACCCCACAAGGGTGCCGCTATCGTTGAAGGGTGTGGCCCTATTCCTTGCCGTAGCGGGGGTGATGAACGGTTTGGCGGATTCCGGCGGGCCTCGAGTGCTACCGCTTCATTGGCAGGCCCTGTACGGGATCTCGGGCCTCGTGCTCGCGGCGGGTGTCTGGCGGCGTCGTCCGTGGGCGTGGTGGGGCGGATTTCTGGCACTCGGCCTTGCGGCCCTCACGTCGGTGCTCGCCATGCCAGAGATCGCGCACTCACCGCCACCGTTGATGATTCGCGCGGTGTTCGCCGTACTCCTCCTGGTTGTGGGCGGAGCTTGGGGCGCCTGGTGGTATGGCCAGCGGAGACATTTCCTGTGGAACGACATCCCGACCGCGAAGAAGTAAGCGGTCGCAATGCGAGGCACGAGGCCGCCGCCGTGTTGACGGCAAGCGACCGCTCTGGCATTTTGGCCCGGGATTTTTAGCGTTCCCGAGCGGCCTCGCTGCCCTCGACGACAGGCTGGCTGGTCACGGCACCTTCAGTCTTACTGGGCGGGTCATGACCCGGCCCTACCAGGGACGAGTCTGTGGGGGCGGCTATGCCGGTTTGCCGACAGTGTGGTTAAGGGAGGCGCGCTAACCCTGGGGGTCAGGCGCAATGCAATCCGCGGCGTTGAGTGTCGTGTGCGCTGCCGCGCGACGGGCGTGTATTCGGCGGCGGATCGTTCGGGTGGCTGGTGTGGTGGCCGGGGGGCTTGCGGCGTCTGCTGCCGTCTTCGGACTGGCGGCGCAGCCGAGTGCCGATTCGACTGCCGAGATTCGTCCGGAGCTGGTCGTGCACCGGGTGGTCGTGAAGTTTGCTGGCGGGCGGGTCACGGTTGCGCGGCAGCAGGGAAAGCAGGTGTACGTCTACGTGCGGACGGACAGCGGAACGTTTTCACTCGTTGCGGACTCCGGCGTCCTGGCCCGCTGGGCGGACTCCGCCGCTGAACTGGCCGAGCCGCCGCCGCTGGGAGTGAAGGGCAAGAGGCCCAAAGCGTCGCAGCTCCGCGCGGACGGGGACAGCGGGGCACACATGCAGTTCGTGCGTGTGGCTACCAGTCACGGGCCCGAGCTGTCCCTGGCCGTGTTCAATGGCGCGTGGGGTGTCGTCGAGGATCTGGGTCCGCAATGGGCGGAAGTCCTCGAGGCATTGCGGAGTGACACGATCATCGTCGCCGACAGCGGGCACGTCGCATTCTCGATCGCTCCGAAGACTCCGCCAAAGGGGCCGTGGCCATATCCCATCCTGCCGGATACCGGAGATGTGCTCGCATTGAACGTTGCGGACAGCACGTGGCAGCACCTGTTCAAGCAGGCACGCGAGGTGGATCGGGTGCATCCGATGTATCCATTCCCGCTCAGGCGAGCGGGGATTGGCGGTGGCGCGACGCTGCAGTTCATGATCGATGCGACGGGCCGAGTGGAGAAGGAGTCCGTCCAACTGCTCGCGGACACCGATCCACAGTTTGCCCTGGCATGCAGGGAGATCCTGCCTGACATGCGGTTCATCCCGGCCGAGTACAATGGCCGGACAGTTCGCGAGCTGGTCCGGATGCCGTTCATGTTTGCGCTCCGGCGGTAGAGAGCGGGGCGCCGACTCTCTGCGCGGTGCGCGTCACGTCGTGGTGATCGCGCGCGTCAGTCCAGGGCGTACAGATTGCCGTCGGCGCTGCCGACGAGGATCGTGCCTGGCACGACGGTGGGTGACGACAGGATGCTTCCGACCGTGAACATCCTGCTGATCTGGATCGGCAGATCGTCGTAGAAGGAGCTACCGCCGATCCGTTTGTAGTCCGCCGAGCCGTCCGGCTTCGTCAGCGTGGCGCGGTTGCGCTTCGCGGAGTCCGATTCGAACGTCCACGCGCGCTTCTGCGTTTTGAGGTCGATGGCGGCGAGCGTGCCGTCCCAACTGCCGACATAGAGCATGTCGCCGGCGATTGCGGGTGAGCCGAAGAGAAACCACGTCATCTCCATGGAGAAGACGGGCTTCCCTGTCGTCCCGTCGAGGGCGTGCAGCATCCGTGAGTCCGACGTCACGAAGTACACGACGCCGTTGTGGATCGCTGGCGAGCTCACGACCCAGGAGCCCTTGTTGTCGAAGGACCACTTCTGCGCGCCAGTCTGCGCGTCGACGGCGTAGAACTTCGAGTCGCGGCATCCGAAGTACACCACGCCATTGGCGACAGCGGCGGAGGACTGGATGCCGACCTGGTTGCTGATGACGGAATCTTCGCCGGTCTTGAAGCGCCACTTCACCTTGCCCGAGGCGGCGTCCAGGGCGTAGAAATACGAGTCCCAGCTCCCGACGTAGACCGTGCCGTCGACAACGGCTGGCGAGGCATGCACGACATTGCCGGTGTGGAAGGACCAGACACGCTGGCCCGATTGCTCATTGAGCGCGTAGACATTGCCGTCACCGCTGCCCACGAAGACGGTGCCATTTGAAATGGCGGGCGATGAGAGGAAGACATCGAACGGATCCGGCATGGTCTCGCCGGCCTGCAGGAGACCGTGGAGATGCTTGCCCGCGAACCGCCGCTCGCCGCCAGTCGCGAACTTCCACTGTACCTTGCCCGTGGCGGCGTCCACCCGATAGACGTTGCCGTCGTAGCTCGAGAAGAAGACACCGCCGCCATCGACCGCGGGCGACGACGTGATACGAGAGGTGGTGGCGAACGTCCAGCGTTGCGTGCCGGTGGCCATGTCTACCGCATACATGTGCCCGTCGGTGCTCCCGACATACGCGACACCGTCGGCGACGGCGGGTGAGGAGATCACTCGGCCGCTGGTGTGAAACCGCCACTTGACGCCTGTCAGCGTTTGAATGGCCGGTACGTCGTAGACACCGGTGTGCGCCAAGTTTCCGCGAAACATCGGCGCGTCCTGGGCGAGCGCGGCGGATCCGGCGGAGAGATTGGCCAGGATGGCGGCGCTGTATGTGGTCCATCGAGTTGTGTTCACATAGGCATTGTCACGTTGTGGCCGGGGACGGTTGCTCCCGCGGGCACCAGGATGGCCGGATCCCGTGAACATTGTGGCCGACTCGGCGGCGTACCGCTGTCCCGTGAATTGACCAGCTAGCGATCGCTGGCATATTGTGGGACTCACTATCCGGACGGGACAACTGATGGGGCAGTCCACTCATTCCGATCCCGACATTGGCGCGGCCCGTCTGCAACTCTTTTCGTTGCTGTCGGCGGTCGAGAAGTCATCCTCGGTTCGGCAAGACCGCGTGGTCATGGAACCGCACACCCCGCCTGTGTTTTACGATGACGCCGTCGATCTCATGGCTCATCTCCCCAAGCCGACGGTGTGCTTGGCACATCTCGATAGGGACACACTCGTAGTCAATTGCCGTGCGCTCGCGGAGCTGCCTCCGCGCGAGCGGGAGATCCTGACGGTCGGCGGCTTTGGACCCGGCCCTCTCCTTGATTTCGTGGGAGAGCACCATTCCGGCGAGATCGGCCTTCTACCTGTCTGGTGCGCGGGCCGAGGACATCTCGAGCTGACCGTGGCCGACGTCGAAAGGTGGTATCGGGACTATCGAATGCCCTTCCGCGACTCGATAGCCGGCACACTCAGGCCAGGTTACGGCGTGTCGGATGCGTTCGATATCACTCGCTACACGGATCCCGTATGGGCGGACGTCCGGTCACACAATGCAGTGGCGCTTCTCCGCTTCTATTCCCTCGACAATGAGGACGCCGGGAGTTTCACTGGATTTACGTTCAGCCCCGATGACACGCTCACGCCGGAGCAGGAATCATCTCTCGTCAAGTTGGCAACGACGTTCGCCATGCTTCCCGACTCGGTACAGCTTTCCTCTCCCTTTGGTGATTCCTTGCCCCACTTGGCGGCTGTGATGCGGCGCAGGTGGGAGGGGCGTGAGATGCCGCTCGGGGTGGATGCGTTCATCAAGCGGTTTGGCGCACCGGAGTAGTGACAGGACCGCCGGCGAAAACACATGATGGTGACGCGAGGCTGAACCTGCCCGAGCGGTGAAACAGAGCTACCGGCGCGTCCGTATATCATCCGATGGCTGAAATGGCCGGATGAGCAACCCGTTGGTGCCGGGATTGAGTGCGAATTCCGGGGCGCGACTCCAGAGAGGACGGAAGCCCGTAATGAAAACGCTGACAGCTGCGGCAGTCTTTCTTGCAGCAGTCGTGGGAATAGCCGGCCGCGCGCGCGGGCAGGCGCCTGCGCGGACGTGGATCACCGACGTCACGATTGTGTCGCCCGAGCGGCTCGACCACATTGAGCGTGGGAGCGTTCTCATTGAGGGGGGCAGGATCGCGCGGGTGGACCGGAGCGGCCGGGCCCCAGTTCCCGGCGGAGCGAGAGTGATATCGGGACATGGGCAATTCCTGATTCCCGGACTGATCGACTCGCATGTCCATCTCGCGTCGATTCCGGGAATGGATTTCGGCCAGGAGGGAGCCAACGCGGAGATCGTGAAGGCGTATCTCGCGCAGCTCCCTCGCTCGTACCTCTATTTCGGATACACGACGCTGGTGGATCTGGCGGTCGTCGTTCCGGAGGTACTCACGGATTTCCGGAAAGCGCCGCTTCATCCGGATCTTTACGACTGTGGCGAGTCATTGCCGGTCGCGAACGGCTATCCGATGTCGTTTGCGCCGCCGGCGCTGCGCTTCAGGGTATTTCCGAACTTCATCTATGACTCGACCCAGGCGTCGAGCATTCCGGCTGAGTACCGTCCTGACGACCATACGCCGTCGGCTGACGTCGCGCGGGTGAAGCAGGCGGGCGGCATCTGCATCAAGACTTACTATGAGCACGGGTTTGGCCGCGACAGACATTTGCCCGTGATGAGCGCCGGAATGTTTCGAGACGTGCGGGGCGCGGCGACGGACGCAGGGCTCGTGCTCATGGTACACGCCAACTCATTCGAGGCGCAGCAGTTCGCGGAGGATGGGGGCACGGACGTGATCGCGCATGGGATGTGGAACTGGGGAGAGCTGGACCGGAGCCAGGAACTGCCCGTTGAGATCACCACACTGCTTGACCGGATCGTCGCGAACCGGACTGGGTATCAGCCCACGATGCAGGTGATCGAAGGATTGCGAGTGTACTTCGACCCCGGGTATCTCGCGATGCCGGAGATTCCTAAGGTGGTGCCGTCGGCAATGCTGGCGTGGTTCAAGTCGCCCGTGGCAGCGTGGTACCGGAGCGAGATCGCTGATAGTGGTATGACGGATTCGGCGGAGCGTGCCGGATGGGATCGTGGGCCGATACGCCGGGGGCGGCAGGTCGTGGCGTATCTCGCCAGGAAGGACGCGAACTTTCTTTTCGGCACTGACACGCCATCGAGTCCCACGTACGGGAATCTTCCGGGGCTGAACGGCTATCTGGAGATGAAGGACCTACACGAAGCGGGGCTGACCCTCGCGCAGATCTTCCGGGCGGCGACGATCAGCAACGCGCGGGAATTCAAGATCGACAGCGCGTACGGGACGATCGAGCCGGGGAAAGTCGCGAATCTCGTACTGCTCCGGCGGTCGCCGCTCGAGAGCATCGAAGCGTACAACAGCATCTCGATGGTGTGGGTGCATGGGCGCGCGATCGTGCGGGACAGTCTGGCCGCGCGCGAGTAGAGCCTATCGCTTGGAGCTCTTGGCCGATTTCTGATGTGTCGTCATTCTGGTGGGTCCTATCATTCTAGATCGCATCGGCGCTCGTCTTTCACGAGGTGGTGCGGTTCGGGGCATTCTCAAGGGTTGGGACTCAAACCAATACAGAGATCCGGCATGTTGAGCTTTGGGACAATGGACAATGTTGAAGGAGCGAACATATGAGCGACAGAAGTGCGACGTCGGCGAACGCTGGGTCCGTTAGCGAGGCACAAGTACGACACATCGACACGGCAGGCATCGATCCGAATCGCTCATATCAGCCCAAGATCACGGGTCCAGAGCCGGTACTCCATCCACCGACCGGCATCGGTAACGTTCAGCCTGCAGCGGCCTTAGTGATTACCGCTCCCGGGGCGGCGAAGGGGACCGCCCAATAGCGCGGTATGTTCCCCTCCGCAAGCTTCCGGCGCTCGTTCGGTGAGGGATTTCAGCTCCGGTGTCCTAGCGCTAGCAGCTTGCTCCGTCACACGTCGCGGCGACTATTGCTTGAGGCGCAAGACTGACTGACGCATCTGCTGATCCTCGTTCGCCCAACCCCGGGCGATGGATCGGTCGGTCGCAGCCCGGTCGTGGGATCTTCCTTTTGCGTAGCACTTGCCGGCAGCGAGCCACGACCAATCCAGCTTGCGCCTGCCGAGCGCCCACAACGTCTCCCCGCCAACGGTGCACCGGTTGAGTTCGAGCTTGTCGCCCGGTCCAAGCCCGAGCTCCTCGCAAAGGGCGGCCGGCAGCGTGACCCGCCGTCTGGTCGTGATCTTGATCGTCGGCACGGTCTCAAAATAGCTGGTACCGTATGACCGCTCTTGCCGAACGCATGGCGTGCGGGTATACTGGTAACCATATGGTTACCAGTGCCCGGATGAAAGTTCTGGATCATGTATTTGGCGCGTTAGCCGATCCGACTCGCCGCGCGATTCTTGCGCGGTTGGCGCGTGGTGAGGCGACGGTCGGCGAGCTGGCCCAGCCGTTTGCGATGTCGCGGCCGGCGATCTCGAAGCATCTCGACGTGCTCGAGCGTGCGGGCTTGCTGCATCGGGTGCCGGAGGGCCGAGTGAATCGGTGCCGGTTCGATGGGGCGCCGCTGCGGGACGCGTATGCGTTGATGGAGGACTACCGGGAGTTCTGGGACGACCAGATGAGCAGGCTGGCCGGACATTTCGAGAAGGAGAAAAGCCGATGATAACCCAGACTGAAAAACTGACGCTGAGACTGGAACGACTGATCGCGGCGCCGCCGGAGCGTGTATTTGCGGCGTGGACGCAGCCCGAGCTACTCAACCAATGGTCATCGCCACCGGGAATCTCTATCAATGGGGGCGAACTCGATCTCAAGGTCGGCGGGCATTGGCGAGTCGCGATGCGCGGCGTCGACGGGAGCACACGTGAGGCGTTCGGGACGTACCGGGAGATCGTGCCAGCGAAGCGGCTCGTGTACACACATGCGTGGCGTCTGGGCGGACCGGGTGGCGGTACGACGCCGGAGACGGTGCTGACCGTGGAGTTTCGCGCGGAGGGCAACGGCACGCGGGTGGTGCTGACACAGGCCGGGTTCGAGTCGGCTGAGAGCCGGGATGGTCACCGGATCGGGTGGTCCAGCTCCATCGACAATCTGGAGAAATTGTTCGCGGAGAGCCGCGCATGAGCGAGATCGACGCAATGCGCAAGCAGGCGCAGCTCACGCGCAACGTGGTCCGTCTGAATCTCGAGGGCATTTCGCACGAGCAGAGCCTGATTCAGCCCAAGCCCGCGGGGAACTGTTCGAACTGGGTCGTGGGGCATTTGGTGACGGTCTACAACAAGGTGTTGCCGCTACTGGAGCAGACGCCGGTGGAAAGTGCGGGTGATCTGGACCGATACGCGCGAGGGTCGTCCGCGCTCACGCGCGCGTCCGAGGCCGTGTCATTGCCGGAGCTGGTCGGCGCGTGGGAGGAGGCGTGTGTGCGGGTCGATGCGGGACTCGCGGCGTTGCCTCCGCGGCGGCTCGAGACGCCGGTGCCGGACAGTCCGACGGGCGACCCGGATGAAACGATGGGTTCACTCCTGGCGGTCGTGCTCTTTCACCAGGCGTATCACGCGGGGCAGCTTGGGATACTACGGCGCATCGCCGGAGAGAGTGGCGCGATTGCCTGACGGGCGGCTTCTTCTGGCATCAAGCCGCAACGGTACAACCGGATGCCCACCGGATCACTTACCTGTCCCCTATCCCGGGTCAATTGGGATCGCGCTGCTCCGGCGCTGTATTATCATCAGTAATCCCGATCTCTCCCGGAGCGACCCAGTATGAGCGTCCTTCGCGAATGGCGTGCGGAAATCCGTCGCGACCTCAAGAAAGAGTACGTCGACTACGTCGTCACGACCGGGATTGCGAGTTACCGACGGACACCTGGCAACCTCGGCGCCGTCGTGGCCGTCCGTGACATCAATGGGGACCGCACCGAGATCGTGACGCTGAGCTGGTGGAAGGACAGAGGATCGATCGAGGCCTTTGCCGGGAAGGACATCGAGCGGGCCCGATACTTCCCGGAGGATGACCAGTACCTGCTCACACGGCCGGAACTGGTGCAGCACTACGAATCGAGCGAGCTCGTTCGGTAGGTTTGCCCGGCGTCCCCCAGGGCTAACCGAGGGCAAAGGAGGGGGTGGAGATCCGTCAGGCCACTACCAAATGTGAGGGACCACATCGGCCGGCCGCACCATCGGGTCGCCCGGTTTGCATCCGAACGTCCTCGCGAAGTCCGGATCATCCGATAGTGGGCCGATGGTGCGCCATCTGTCCGGTGAGTGCGGATCCGTGGTCACGCGGGCGCGCAGGGAGGCCGGACGGTCGTTGGCGCGCCAACTCTGCGCGAAGGAGACGAAGAACCGCTGCTCGGGTGTCAGGCCGTCGATGAGACCGGGGCGTCCGTTGCGGGCGAGCGCTGCTTCAAGTGCGTCGTAGCCGGTGAGGACACCGCCGAAGTCGGCAATGTTTTCGCCCAGGGTGAGACGGCCGTTCACGTGGAGCGAGTCCACCTGCACGTACCCGTTGTACTGTTGCACCATCAGTGTGGCCTGGCGGACGAAGGCGGCCGAGTCGGCGGGTGTCCACCAGTCGCGCAGATTCCCACGCGCGTCGAAGTGACGGCCCTGGTCATCGAAGCCGTGGGTGAGCTCGTGGCCTGCCCAACTGCCGGCGAGGGATCCGTAGTTCGCGCCATCATCGGCGTTGGGGTCGAACGTCTGCGGCTCGAGCGCGCCGGCCGGGAAGACCATCTCGTTCTTGGTCGAGTTGTTGTACGCGTTGACCGTGGGCACCGTCATACTCCACTCCGTCATGTCGACCGGCATCCCCGGCCGGTTGGCGACACGCTGCCACTCGAAGATGCTGGCGCGCGCGGAGTTCAGGACGAAAGGGCCGTCGGTGATGATGAGGCGTGAGTAGTCCCGCCATTTGTCCGGGTACCCGACCTTCTCTCCCATCTTCGCGAGCTTGTCGAGCGCGTGTGCGCGGGTGCTGTCTGACATCCAGGTGAGGTGCAGGAGCCGCTCGCGGAATGCGGCTCGGACATCATCAATGATCTGGCGCGCGCGGGCCTTGGCGGCCGCGGAGAACGTCTTCGCGACGTACGCTTCTCCGAGGGCTTCGCCGAGCTGGCGGTCCGACGACTGGAGGCAGCGCTTCCATCGCGGGAGGAGCGCCGTCGCGCCGGTATACAGCGACGTGTAGGAGAAATCCTCGTGCACGAACGGCGTGCTGAGCCAGGGTGCGGCCTGGGCGAGCAGATGGTAGCGGAGATACACGCGCCAGTCAGCGAGCGGCACGCTGTCCACGAGAACGTTGACGCGCTGGAGGTAGGCCGGTTCGTTGACGTTGACATGAGTTGGCGCGTGTGTGAGGCCGCTCCGCTGGAAATAGCCGCGCCAGTCGACATTGGGCGCGAGGGCGCGCAGCGAATCGAGGGACATCGGATGATCGATATTCCGGGGCTCGCGTTGCGCGACGCGTGTCAGTTGGGCTTGGGCGAGGGCCGTTTCCAGGGCCATCACCTGGTGTGCGTCGTGTTCGGCCGCGGCCTCCGCCACCCCGCTCAACACGAGCAGGCCCGTGACGTGATGCACGTACGCCGTGCGGAGCGAGTCTGCGACGTGTCCGGTATCCGTATAGTAGTCGCGGTCCGGCATGCCGAGGCCACTCTGCTGGAGTGCCGCAATGTAGTGAAACGTGTCGTGGTAATCCGGCGTCGGGCTGTACGCGAAGACCGCGCGGATGCCGCGCTCATGGAGAGCGGCGATCGTCTGCACGAGCGCGCCGCGCGTCCGGATGGCGGCGATCGTGTCGAGCATCGGATCCAGAGGCTTCATGCCGTCGGATTCCGCGCGTGTGGAATCCATGCAAGTCGCGTAGTATGTGCCGAGCTTGCGGTCCGTGCTTCCGGCCGGCGCAGTGAGGCGCTTGGCCATCGCGTCGTCGAGCACCGAGCGGACGGCCAGCTCATTCCGATCTGTCATGTCGCGGCCGACGCCATCCAATGCATAGGCTGCGGGGATGACATCCGTGGCGAGCCAGTGGCCGTTGGCGTAGCCGAAGAAATCGTTGCAGGCCTTGACCGTGGTATCCATGTACGCCGGGTCGAGCACCTTGAGCGGCCGGGCCGATGCAGCGGCGTCATTGGCCGCTTGTGCCACTGCCCCGTGCCATGAGAGTGCCAGGGCCGCGAGCAGCGCAATGGAGCGTGTGACGGCGCGGCGTACAGCTCCAGGCCAGGTGTTGCCGGCGAGTGCATTGGACATGAACGACATCTCCTCGGAGTCAGGGCGTGGTCGGGTGGTGCAATGGGCGAAATGGGGCTTCATCGCGGCCAATGCTCGAGACCGTAGACTCATAATTTAGGAGCGGACCAAGAATGCGTGCGGCGACACGGGCGATAGCCGAGTGACGGGCCGGGTGGGGCCGAGTGTTGCTATCGCGACCCGCGTTGGCGGCGGTAGGCGGCGACTGCCTGGGCGTGGCGCGCCCGGGCGTGGACATCCCGGAGCCGGGGGTTGGCGGCACTCTCGGCGACCAGTACGGCGAGCTGCCGGTCCGCCTCGGGCGAGGGCCCGGCATCGAGAAGCATGAGCGTCTCGCTGAGGCGGGCCCGGAAGCCGACGGACTCCCCAAGCTCGATGTCGCGGCAGTGCGCCGCGGCTGCTTTGGCGGCAGCGAGTGCGTCCTTGGCGTCTGCCGAGCGTCCGAGCATCCGGTAGCAGATCGCGAGCCTGAGAGCGGCGATCGCGCTGGCCGGCGCGATGTGCCGGGCCGGGGATGGGGCGGGATCCGATACGTTGCGGGCGTCGGGCTCTTCCGGCGCTTCGTCGGCGTCGCGCGGATCGACACCACCGCCGAATCTCGTATCCGGCGCGGCGCGCGTGTCCCAGACCGTCGCGTAGACGTCGGCCGCGAGCGGCCATGCGGATCGAGCGACCAGCGCATCGCCGTACGCGATCAACGCTGCGGCCACCAGTTCGGCCGGGTGCGGGTCGCGTCCCGCCTCCGGCTCCGTGGCGAGTGGCGTGCCGGATCGGAACGCGGTGGCCACTGCGCGGAGAATCGCCTGCAGGGCGGCGCGCTCCGGGTCGTCCGCCGGCAGCGCGTCGATGGCGGCGGAGACCCTGCCCTCTTCGGCCGCGAGCGCGCCCGGTTCCCACTCCGCATCGCTGCGCGCGAGCACGTAGCGCAGGACGATCAGTCCCGCGCGTGATGCCGCCCATTCGCGCGTTTCTTCGCCGTACTGCAACGCCTCGAAAAACGCCTGATTTTGCAGTCTCGCTGTCGCGCCGGGTTTGCGCGGAGGCAGCTCTGGCGGCCGCATCCGCGTGAACCTATGGGCGTCGCGAATACTGCGCGATTGTGTCCCGCAAGTTGGGACGAGGGAGCGTTGCGCGCTACAAAGTCGAAGGGCAGACCGCAGAGAGTAGAAAGAGCAGATCAGCGCGCGTGCCTACACTTGCTTGTGCAGCACGAGCGTCGTTGCACGACGATCCCCCGCTCGATCGATCGTGACTGTCACGGTGTCGCCTTCGCCGCTCCGCAGCGCAGATCGCCACGGCCAAAGCGATGTACCTGGCGGGGCGGATCCGTTCACGCGTTCGACGACATCGCCGGTGCGGACCCCTGCGCGCTCAGCGGGCGAGTCCGGCACGACGCGATGCACGATGACGCGGCCGCTGTCACCACCCTCCCGTATCAGATAGATGCCGCTCATGTCCGCTTCGGCGGGTGGTGGCGCCGCCGGGCGGGGGCCGAGGATGAGGTGTTTGCGGGAGTAGTCGAAGATCACGAGGTGGCGGCTCATGAACTCGGCGCCGAGGAGGGCGTCGTACTGGTCCGATCGCAGCGTGCCTTCGACGGAGAGACCGGCGACGAAATCCCGCATCTCCGCTTCCGCGTGCGGACCCAGCGTGAGCGACGGGATGCGGACAAAATCGTATCGAGTCTCGCCGCCCACGCCGGCGCCCAGCGCGGTGCGCATTCGGCGTGGGAAGGCATCGCGAATCGCGTTGGCCCGGATGAACGGCTCAGTGACGAGAAGATTCGCCTTGGCGCCGAGGTCGGCGAGGAGCCGCATCGGTTTGCGCGCGCCACTGGGCAGAGTCAGCGTGCCGGTGAGCGTGGGGGCGGTGCCCATGAAGGTAAGCGGCAGGGTGGCGCCCGGACCGTGGTACGCGTAGGCCGCGGGATCGTAGAGTCGCATGACGTGCGCGTCGAAGTCCAATTCGACGACATGTTCGGCGAAGAACTGTGCGCCGATCGCGCCAGGTGCGTGGATACCGGAGTAGGGGAAGAGCAGCGAATCGAGCGGGGCGACGGAGATGAAAGGCGGCGACAGCGGGACCCCGCCGACCGACACCGGGACCGCGGCGGCGCGGCCAGCGTGCATCGCGTGCGATCCGGCGCCAGTGACCGTGCCAGCGTCCGTCGCCGTGAGGCCCAGCCGGGCGGCCAGTCCCGCGTCGACCGTGGTTTCGGGCACCCCGGTATCGAGGATGAACCATCTGGTGGAGTCGTGAGCGAGCCGTACCGGGATGAACACCCGTCCGTCATCGAACACGAAGGGAATCGTGGCGGTAGGCGGGGCGGATCCTGGCGTACCGTGGTGCGGTGCGAAGGCGGCGAGAGCGACGGACCCTGCGACGATCAGAGACCAAGCGGGATCGCGCATCGTGTACGCCTCAGCGGCTGTTCGGGGGGGAGAACACAGCGCGTGGCAAAAGAGGCCGGCCGCGGCCGGCCCCCTGCACCGTTTTTAATGTGTGATCGAGAGTAATGGTTGCCGCGGGTCAGAACGTCGCGATACGGATGGCCGACGGACCGGGGCCGACATTGATGCTGTCCGTGAGCGCGTAGGTGCCCGCCTTGTACACGAACACATAGGGGTTGAGGTTCTGGCTCGGGCTTCCGAAGAAGACCTGATACACATTGCCGGCCGAGTCGGGGCGTGCGTCGAAGGCGCCGCGGCATCCACCGCCGCTGATCGGCGCGCAGAGCGGGTTGTCGGGGCCGCGGACGAAACTCTGGCTGTTGATGCTCCAGATGACCGTGCCGCCGGCGAAGCTGGAGATGTAGACGAGCCCTCTGCTGTCGATTGCGATGGCGCCGGGTCCGACGCCGACATTGGCCACGTTCTTGATGACCGCGAGAGTCGTGGGGTTGATGATCGTCATGCTACCGGGGTTGACGAAGTCGCCGGTGTTGACGACGTAGAGATTGCCATCCGGGCCGATCGCGCCGGCCGTGGAGTTGGTGCCGGCTGTGGAGACCGTATCCAGTTTCGCGAGTGTGTGGGCGTCGATGGCTGTGACAATGCCATTGCCAATGGGGAGAAAGTCCGAGTCGAGGTTGGCGGAGATCACGAGGACGCGCGATCCCGACACCTCAATGTCCGTCGGCAATGGAGCGACGTGTACCGTGTCGCCGATCGTGTCCGATGCCTGGTTTGTGGTAAAGCGTCCGACATACCCACTGTCGGAGTTGTCGGCGAAAATAGTCGTGTCGTCCACGAATGCCTGGCCGGTGGTATTGCCCGCGGCAAACAGGAAGAAGCGGGTGATAGCGAGCGTATTGAGATTGATCAGCGCGACACTGGAGGCGTCGCCCAGGGGTACCGCGGCATTTTCGCCACGGACACTGAGCGCGACGGGTGTAATGGCATTGGAGGCGCCGAGGGGGACCTGCTTCGTATTGGTGGGATCGCCGAGCTGGAAGAGCGTGACCGCATGGCCAGTGGAGTTGACCACGATGCCGATCTGGTGATTCGACGACGTGCCGCGCAGGAAACTGCTGACGGCGGGGCCGGTGGGCTTGTCGGACGAGCACGCGGCGCTAAGCGCGATGAGTGTGAGCAGAGCGGATCGGTAGAGCGGGCGTTTGTGGAACATGCTTTCTCCTGGCAGTGAGAAGTGGCGGTGGGTAGAGGCCGCGGTCAGCCGGTGGAAGCGTGGCGGATGCGGAGGCCGAGCCGCAGCGTGCGGCCGGGGTACGGGTAGTCGAAGAGCAGCGCGGCGCGAGCGTCGAGCAGGTCATCGACGCCGAGCAGTGCTTCGAGGGGCCATGGGCCGTTGGCGACGCGGACCGTGGCGTGGGCATTGGTGATCCAGTAGGCCGCGAGCGAGTTGAGCGCGGATCCCTGGATCGTGCGGCGGTCACCGGCGTACAGCGTCGTGAGATTGGCAGTAACGCGTCCGCGCGTGATGCCGGCGGAAATCGAGCCGGTAACGCGGGGCTGGTACGCGACCTGGCCGCCCAGGACCGGCCCGGCGTAGTCGGCGGAGACCGCGCTCAGCGTCTCCTGGAGAGAGAGACCGATCCCTGGAAACGCGACCTGCGTGCCCGCATCCCAGCCCGAGCGGTGTACATCATAGTTGTCGGGACTCCAGACGAACTGGAAATCCGGAAACCAGAGGATCATCCCGTCGATATCGGCGCGGTAGACCGCAGCTTCCCCCGAGATGCGGGCCGGGCCGAGGGTGACATCACGAAGCGCCACGCGCGCCTCGATCTCATCACGCACGCGCTCCGGGCGCAGGTTGGGATTGGGGCGGACCAGGACGCCTTCGCGGAAATACTGGTCGGCGAGCGACGGCGGGTTGTACGATTCGCCGCCCGAGAGCGACAACAGGAGCGGGCCGTGGCCGATCGAGAGCCCGGCGCGCGGCGATCCCACGACTGCGTTGACGATCGAATTCCATTCAACGCGAATCGCGGCATCCAGAGCACCGGTGAGGCCGACGCCGAGCGAGTGAGTGGCGCGCGCCTGTGCCCAGGCGCCGTCGTCGCGTTCCACCGACGGAGCGGCCGCCGTGAGGTCTGTCGCGGCGATCGAGAGCGAGCGTGCTTCGATGCCCGCGGCGATGCTGGCGGCCGGCCCGCCGATCGTGGCGGTGGCGGAGCCGATCACGCCTGTCGTGGCCGCGCGGACATCGTACGCCGGCGGGATCGAGGGCTCGGTATCCACGTACCGTGTCCGTTCGTGATCGGCGTCGAGCGCGATGGACCATGCGATGAGACCGCGGTTGGCGTGCGCGCTCAGGCCCCCGGCGAAGCGGGTATCGCCATCGCGGGCGCAGCAGTCCGGAGCGGCGACGGAGCCGGGGAGGCCGCGCCCGTCGTTGGTGGCGGAGCCGTGGATCGAGAGACCGACGGCGCCGTGAGAGTCCGCTGACGCGGAGATCGACGTCAACGTGGCATCATCGTTGTCGCGGACCGCGTTGCCGCCGCCGCGTTCCGGCGGCACGACGTACGGGAAATCACCTTGCGTGGAGTTCCGGGTGATCGTGACCACACCGCTGGCGGAGCCGGGTGCGTCGAAGCCGCCGGAGATCGAGGCATCGCGCTCGCCCCAGGACGCGATCGTGGTGGTAGCGGAGAGCTCGGTGCCTGTGGGGCGGCGTGTCTCGATCAGGACGACGCCGGCGAGAGCGCCAGGGCCGTAGCGCGCGGAGGCGCCGCCGCGGATGACCGTGACCTGTTCGACATCGGCGAGTGGGATGCGGGAGAGGTCGGCCGCGCCGCTGAGCGCGGAGTTGATGGGTTGGCCGTCGACGATGACCAGGACCTCACCCGCGCGCGAACCGCGGATCGAGATGAACGCGGGGGCGCCCGGGCCGCCTTGCCGAGTGATGAGGACACCGGGGATACCGGCGAGGAGCGGGGCGAGCTCCTGCTGGCCGGAAGCGTTGATCGCGGCGCGAGAGATCGTCGTGGCGTCACCGCTGGTATCCGTGGTGCCGCGCACCGAGACCGTCGCGAGCCGGGCGGGTATTTCGTCGAGAGCGATGGGCGCCAGGGTGGCGCGGCCATTCGCGGCGGAGATAGTCGTATGCGAGGTGCGGTAGCCGATCGCCGTGATGCGGAGGTCGTGCGTGCCGGGCGTGAGACCGCGGAGCGTGAACGCGCCGTCGTCATCGGTCGTGGTGGTGGCGTCGCCGTCCGCGTCCTCGACGCGTGCGCTGGCGATTCCGTGGCTGTCCGAGCGGGAGGTGACGCGTCCGCGGATCTCGCCTGGTACCTGGGCGAGCGCGGGGCGAGCGGCCGCGCAGAGGAGAGCGAGGAGCGCGGCTCCCAGGGCTGGGCGGAGCACGGCCATCGCCCGCGCGATCGCGGGTGTCCGTGTGGCGTGGCGGTTATCTCCGCCGAAAAAGCACAAAGCCCGTCTCCTTCCCAGGGGAAGGCCACGGGCAAAGACACCCAGCGTATGCCCACCTCAGGTCGGATGGGCCGTCGCTCCGGCGCGTCGCCCCGCACCCCTCCCTCGAGGGTGTTCTACGCGGGTGCGAGCGGAGCACGTCTCCTGGCTCGAGGCAGCAGTGCTCGCCTTCCCGGCACGCGGCGTTGGCCGTGTACCAGTGGCAGACTCTGAGCACGCCGGATCGGCGGGTCATGGCACGCGGGCGCCGTAGCGCGTGCGTGGTGATTCCCTCCGAGCCTCTTACAGTGGCGGGGCCGCGCCGGCATTACACCGGACTTCCGGAACCCCGTTCGCGAATCAGTTGTACGGGCGAAGGTACTGGCGCTGCTTCGCCCACGCAAGCGTGGCGGCAAGCGTGGCGGCAA
The DNA here is from genome assembly GCA_963737895.1 of uncultured Gemmatimonadales bacterium. Classification (GTDB taxonomy): domain Bacteria; phylum Gemmatimonadota; class Gemmatimonadetes; order Gemmatimonadales; family Gemmatimonadaceae; genus Palsa-1248. Next base: position 51,006 of record CAVTUF010000002.1, read on the forward strand.
GCGACCGCCAAGCGAATGGGCAAGCCGTACGGGCACGCGCACGAACGCTCGCCTCCCTGCCCCATGGGGCCATATATTCGTGGCATCGTGCCCCTCTTTGCTCCGGTCTTCGACGCCCTCAACCGGTCAGGCACCCGCTACGTCGTAGTGGGTGGCGTGGCCACGATCCTTCACGGGTATGTCCGCGGCACGACGGATGTCGATGTCGTGATAGACCTTGATGAGGCGAGTGCGCGGCGCGCGATCGAGGAGCTGGAGAAGATCGGGTATCGCCCGCAGGCGCCGGTGCATGCGAAGGACTTCGCGGACAAGCCGACGCGCGAGACCTGGGCCAGCGAGCGCGGGATGATCGTCTTCTCGCTATACAGCGAGGCGAATCCCGTGGTGGTCGATCTTTTCGTGCGTTCGCCGATGGATTTCGAGGGACTCTGGACCCGTTCGGAGGTCCGTGCGCTCGAAGGTGGGCCGGTGCGGGTCGCATCGCTCGATGACCTCATTCGCATCAAGCGCACCGCGGCCCGTCCTCAGGATCTCGTGGACGTCACCGAGCTGGAAGCGATACGGCGTGATGCCAAGCCGGGGAGCCAGCCGGGATGACGGACCGGGTGCCGCAGCCGGCGGGAGCGGATGCGTGGAGCGAGAGCGTGGGATGGGAGGCATCGGCGAGGCTGCGCCGGGCCCGGGCCCTCGCGATGTCGGATGACGAGCGGCTGCTCGTGGTCGAGGAGATGATCCGAATGGCGGTGGCGTCCGGGACCTTCCGTGCGAAGCGGCCGCACGCGGCCGAGTAGCGGCGCGAGTCGCGACGGGTGAGGCATCCGCGCTGGTTTCTCGCGGGCGTGGCAGGTCTGGTGACGGCGCCGGCGGCATCGGCACAGACCCCGACGGACTCATTGGCGGCGCACTGGAACGCGGGGGCCGCGGACTGCAAGGTGAATCCTCCGGCGCCGCTGGAGACGCACGCGATCGGCGCGGGGACGTACATCCTGCGGGAAAGTTTGTGTGCGACGTACGAAGCGCCATTCATGTATCTGCTGATCGGCGCGGGCAAGGCGATGCTGATCGACGACGGCGACGTGGCGGATTCGGCGCGGGTGCCCCTCGCGCGAACCGTGCTGAGTCTATTGCCTGCGACGGGCTCGTCGCGGCTGCCGTTGCTCGTCGTGCACACGCACCGCCACCTCGATCATCGCGCGGGTGATACGCAGTTCGTGTCCGTGCCGAATGTGGAGGTGGTGGGCTACGATACCGCAAGTGTCAGGCGGTTCTATCAGTTCACCGACTGGCCGAACGGTGTGGCGCAGATCGACCTTGGGGGGCGTACCGTCGACGTGGTACCGACACCGGGCCACAACGAGACCCACGTGTCGTTTTACGACCGCAACACAACCCTGTTCTTCTCCGGCGATTTTCTGTTGCCGGGCCGATTGCTGATCGACGATCCGGGCGCGGAGCGGGCGACCGCGAAACGGGTGGCCGCGTTTGTGCGCGATCGGCCGGTGCGTGCCGTGCTGGGCGGTCACATCGAGCTCGATACCGCGGGTGCGACCTATTCCTGGGGATCGCACCACCATCCGGGCGAGCATGCGCTGGCGATGACGAAGGCCGATCTGCTTGCGTTGCCTGCCGCGGCCGAGGCCTTCAATGGATTTTACAGCCGTAGTGGTCCGTTTCTCATGATCAACAGCATCCGCGTGCTGATCGCGCAGGCGATCGCGCTGTTCGCGGTACTGGTTGGGCTGATCGCGGCGGTGATCGTCGTGGTGCGCCGCCGCCGGGCGGCGCGCGGGCTACCCGCTACCGGCGTGCGGCCGCCTCCACGGACCGTGTAGGGTCGGCGCCCTGCCAGGTGACATCGGCGGTTGGGCCGTATGTCGGGGGGACCTGGCGGTTCATCAGGCGTAGATACACGGAGAGCTGCGTGCGGTGGTGTGCGGTGTGCAGCACCCGGCGCCAGAAGACCCAGATACGCTCGCGGCGTACATCGAAGAACGGGACCTGTTCGAGCCACCAGGATTCCGTGGCGGTGGCGAGCGTGGGGAGGCGAGCGCGGGCAAGATCGACATAGCGCGACGTCACGTCTCCGATCGCGAGCGCCGCTGGCAGGAGTTCAGTGGCTGGCGGCTCGGGTGCGCCGAGGAATTCGGCGAAGAACCGGCGTTCGGAGAGCACCTGGTGCGTCAGGATGTCGCCGACGCTGCTGGCGCGTTCATGCGGGCGGAACGTGAGGTCCGCGTCGGTGAACGAATGCCAGATTGCGGCGACCTTGTTGGTTTCGCTCGCGTAGGTGTCGAGGATGTGCTGTGCGAATGGCAGCACCGCGCGCGGCACGCCGGCGTCCGCGATCTCGGTGTGCGGGTACGTCATCGCCATTGGTCATCACCTCGCCGTTTTCACACTCTCGTTCTGAACCGGCAAGATATCGTCGTGTGCCGGGGCGCGTTAGCCGCCCCTGCCAGAGCGTCAGGACCCTGGCGGCTTCGTGGGACATTCGCCGTTGCCCAGGAGGAACGTGAGCGCAGCGGGCAGCCGCGCCCGCCAGGCCGGCTCGCCGTGCTCGGCATCAGGGACAACCCAGTAGCACGTTCGGGTCTGGGGGGAGTGGGCGGTGATGAGATCCGCGAGCGTCCGGGCGTTGGTGACCATTTCCTGGCGGTCAGCCGGAGTCGAGCCCTCGTTGGTCCCTACGCCAATGTACACGCGGGCGGGCCACGACTTTGTGCTGTCCGCCGCATGGAGCAGGGCCTGGTCGCTGATGTGGAGGGACGGGCTTTCGAGGAGGAGGAGACCGTAGTGACCCGGGCGTGCGATCACCGTGTAGACGGCGACGGCTCCGCCGTACGACATCCCGGCGAGGCCCGTGTACGCGGCGTCGCTCCGCACGCGGTACCTCGACTCTATGAGTGGCCGCACCTCACTCTCGAGGAAGCGGGGAAAGAGTTTGCCATGCGGGTCCGGCATTGGGGGGTTCCAACTCTCGGGTGCGTCGGGGTATGGGAGGTATTCGTCGGCGCGGTCGCGCGCGGGCGAGTGCGATTCTTTGGTGGATCCGCCGTTGTCGATCATGACGAAGACCGTGGGCGGGATGGTGCCCTGTCCTGTCAGGGCCGCGGCGGCGCTTTCGAGCCGGCGTCCGTGCTGTGTGGAGATCCCGTCTGTGAAATAGACGACCGGATATCGCCTTGATGTCATCTGCGGATCGTCGTAGCCGGGCGGGACCCAGATGCGCAGGAGGCGCGTATTGTGGAAGATCGAACTGTGCAGCGTGAGCGTGTCGGTGTGCGCGGGAGATTGCGCGTGCGCCGTGACTGGGGCGAGCGATATCACGAGCGCTACCACCACGTTCAGCGTCTTTCGAACTTCTCCCATTCGGACTCCGTCGGCGGACGTTACCAGCGACCTGATGCGGGGTACCGATCGTTAGTGACCGATACTGCCTCCTGGGTTTGAACCCTGACCTCCTCCGAAAGAGGCCGGATGGCCCGAATGGCGATTCAGTCTGCGACCCCGCCGCCGTCCACGACGAGGGCGGCCCCGGTCATGAACGACGAGTCGTCCGAGGCGAGAAAGAGAACGGATTTCGCGATTTCGTCCGGGGTGCCAATCCGGCCCATGGGCCGCTCGGCGCAACTCAGGAGATACGCCTCGAGGTCCTCGCCGCGCTTTTTGGCGTCGTCCGGGAGCATCGGCGTGTCGACATCACCCGGGCAGATGCAATTCACGCGAATGCCCTGTTTCGCGTGGTCGATCGCCATCGCCTTGGCCATCACGATCAGGCCGCCTTTGGCGGCGCAGTATGCGGCGCCGAGCGCGCCACCGACAATGCCCCATCCCGAGCTGTTGTGAATCACGACACCGCGGTGCTGCGCGATCATGACCGGGATGGTGTACTTCGACATCAGGAATGCCCCTTTGAGGCTGACATCGATCGTGTCATCCCATTCCTGTTCCGTGCAATCCGGGACCGTTTTCGGGAAAAAGACGCCGGCGTTGTTGAAGAGAATGTCAATGCGGCCGAAGGCTTTCACGGTGGTGTCCACGGCTCGCCAGCAATCGAGCGCCACCCGCACATCGGCGGCCACGAAGATCGCCGCGCCGTCGCCGCGTATGATCTCGTCCACGACGGCCTGACCGCGTGATGCGTCGCGTCCAGTAATCACGATCCGTGCGCCTTCGCGCGCGAACAGCAGCGCTGTCGCTTTGCCGATCCCTGATGTACCGCCCGTGATCAGCGCGACCCGTCCGTCCAATCGCATCGTCCGACGCCTCCGCCGAGTGAGTGTGCCGGCGGATGATCGCATACGGCGCATCGGGCTGCCAGCCGGCGGTGTGCCCCCGACGCGGGACGACCGGGGCTGATAGATTGCGCGGCCTGATGCCTGACGTGACGCCGCGCGACATTGCCGATCCTCAGCCAACTCGCCAGGACCGGGCGGGCGCATCGCGCCTGCAGGTGATCGCGGGATTCGCGGTGATCTACATCGTCTGGGGATCCACGTATCTCGCGATCGCGTATGCCGTGCGGTCGCTGCCGCCGGTGCTGACGACCGCGGCCCGGTTCATGGTGGCTGGCCTGATCCTGTGCATCTACGCGTGGTGGCGGGGAGCGCCGCGGCCGGTGTGGACGGAGTGGCGGGCGTCGGCGATCGCGGGCGCGTTGCTGGTGGTGGGTGGTACCGCGACCGTGTGCTGGGCGGAGCAGTGGGTGCCATCGGGGCTGACATCCCTGCTATGCGCGACCGTGCCGTTGTGGTTCGTGCTGCTCGAATGGATGGCGCCCGGCGGGCAGCGCCCGCACGGACTGGTGGCCGCTGGTGTCGTGCTCGGCCTGATCGGGTTAGCCGTCCTGAACGATCCGTTCAGCAATACGGCGGCGGACAGCCGCGCGGTGATGGGGGCTGGGGTGCTCGTGCTGTCGTCGATACTCTGGGCGGTGGGCTCGCTTTACTCGCGTCGTGCGGCGCTACCGAAGTCCGCAGTGCTCGGCATGGGAATGGAGATGACGACGGGTGGGCTCCTCTGCATTCCGGCCGGTTATCTGATCGGCGAGCGGGCGAACGTGGACCTGGCGCGCGTTCCGGCGGTGGCGTGGATCGCGTTGGCGTTTCTGACATTCGTGGGATGTCTCGTCGCGTTCACGACGTATATGTGGCTGCTGCGCGTGTCGGTGCCATCGCGTGTGGCGACCCACGCCTACGTCAACCCGGTGGTGGCCGTCGTGCTGGGATGGGCTGTGGCCGGTGAGGCGCTGACGGCGCGGATGCTCGTCGCGGCCGGCCTCATCATCGGTGCGGTGGTGTTGATCACTTCAGGGCAGCAGCCTGCGACGATCGGCAATGCGTCTCATCCGGGGCTGCCCGCCGAGGCGAGCTGAGATCCTGCCAGAGATCCTGCGGTTCCGAAGCGACATCCCGTGAGTAGCCGGCCCAAGCAGTACGATCGCGCGTACTTCGATCGATGGTACCGGGATCCGAGGCGGCGCGTGATCTCGCCTGCCCCGCTGGCGCGCCGGGCGGCGTGGGCGATCGCGACCGCGGAGTACGTGCTGGAGCGGCCGTTGCGGACCGTCCTCAATGCCGGAAGCGGCGAGGGACACTGGGCACCGGCGATCAAGCGACTGCGGCCGCGCGTCCGATACACGGGCGTAGATCCGAGCCCGTACGTCGTGAGCCGGTACGGTGCGCGCCGGCATATCCTGTGCGGCACGATTGGTGCGCTGGACGCGCTGCCGCTCGACGGGCCCTTCGACCTCGTGCTCTGCTGCGCGATGCTCAACTACCTGGGGCCGGATGACGTGGCGCGCGGGCTCCGGCAGCTCGGCGGGCAGCTTGGGGGCGTGGCGCACATCGAGCTGTTTACGCGAGGCGATCCGGTCGAAGGTGATTTTCGCGGCTGGCGCTGGTACACGAGGGCGTGGGCCGAGCGGGCGTTCCGGCGAGCGGGGCTCGTCGCGATCGGGTTGCAGTGCTATACCGGCCGCGAGCGTGCACGCGAGATGTTCGCACTCGAGCGGATCCGGTAGAGCGCGAACCTCTGTGTGATCTTGCACGGCGCGCGTATGCGGACTGGCGCATACCGTGCAGCAACGCGACCCAGTCACCGGCATTCACCAGATACCGCCCAGCATCACCCACCACCACCGACCCCGGTCGCGACCGGCCGGCTGAGGACTCACGGATGAACCGAGCACGATTCGCGATAGTCGCGAGTTCTTTTTTCCTGGCTGTTACCGGATCGGCGAGCGCTTTTGGGCAGGCGTGCCCGTGCGCCCCCGCGACGCCGCCACCGCCGCCTCCCCCGCCGCGTGTGACCATCAGTGCCGACATCGGCTACGTCAACACAACGGGCAACACCAATGTGTCGACGCTGAACGCGACCGATCAGTTCATGCTGCGCACGGCGGCCGACAACCAGATCCTGCAGACCTTTGGCCTCGTGTATGGCACGCAAAACAATCGCGTGCAGACCTCGATCTGGAACGCGTCGCTCAAGGACGAGTACACCTTCACCCCGCACATCGGGCTGTACGCGCTCGGCGCGTTCGACCGGAACACATTTGCCGGCATCGACCGCCGGTTCGAGGAAGGTGCGGGCGTGGCATTCATTCCCCTCGACAGTGTGCCGAACAACCTCGAGATCGACGCGGGCTTTTCGTTCGTCGAGCAGACGGCGACCATAGACTCGAGCGACAGTCATGCGGCAGCGCGGGCCGCGATCACGTACCGGCACACCTTCGTGGCGAACACGTACGTGCAGGAGCTCGTGGAGGGGATCGAGAACCTCAAGACATCCGACGACTACCGGATCAATTCCCAGACCGACGTCGTGGCGCCGTTGTCCAAGCATCTCGCGATCAAAGTGGGATACGCGATCCACTACTCGAATCTGCCGCCGACGGGATTCAAGACCACCGACCGGTTGTTGACGACGGACATTCAGGTCACGTACTAACGACGTGCTAGCGACCCGCTAAGCGACGTGCTGGCATCACCGGCTCTTACTGGGCCGGTCACGACCGGCCCCCACCAGGGACGAATTCGTGCGGTGATTGCAGGCTGACGTGCCAGCATCCGCCGGTCGAACGCTGATGCAACGGAGGCCGGGTGTTGGATTACCCGGCCTCCGCTACTTCCGCGCCATTCTATCTAGTCGGCGTGTCTTACCGCCAGCGGTGGTAGAACACGCGGGGCCGGAAGTACGGGTGCGGGTACACGCGGAATCGGACAGGTGCACGGTAGAAGCGAGGAGCCCACCCCACGCCACGGTAGAACCACCGGTGGTAAGCGGGCACCCACACGTAGCCGGGGCCGGGCGAGGGAATGACCGCACCGACGTAGACGGCAGGCGCACCCACGATAACCCGAGCCGACAGGGACTGTGCTGATGCACGGGTTCCCATTGCTCCCATAAGGGCGGCGCCGATCGCCAGCGCCATGAGCGTCTTGCGTACCATACATCCTCCTGAAGCTTGCCGAAAAACTCCGTGAAGCCTGATCTGCATCTCGTACACTGGTGGGACGCCGATGGGGAGCCAATGTTAAGGGGCGTCTGGCGGGGCCAGGTTGGCCCGGCCAATTCCGGGGGCCGCCGCTCCGCCTGGAACGAATTCCGATCTACCGAGGTAATGTGCTGAGTGGCAATCACTTGGGGTTCGGGGCCGGTGATACGAGGCCGCGAGCGGAATCGTTGGCCGGGGCAGCCGTCATGGGTAACGTGCATGCATAGCGCTCCGTGGGTCGCCGCGGTCACGATAGTGGCCGGGCTCGCGGCGCTGCCCGCGGCCGCACAGACGAGTGATGGTACTGCGCCTGTGCCCGTGCGGCTCACCGTGGACCGGCACTGGTACGTGCCGGGCGACCATGGGCGTGTGTGGGTGCGCCTCGCCGGCGATGCCTATCTCCTCGTCCTGCACGCCGAGCCTGACGGACACGTGCGGATCGTGTTTCCACTGGACCCGGCGGACATTGCGTACGTGCATCGTGATTCCACGATCGAGATCCGGTCGCGCGGCGATCGTGATGCCTTCGTCGTCGACGATAGTTCGGGGACCGGGACGTGGTATGCGGCCGTGTCGAAGAAACCGTACCACTTCGACCCGGTGACACTCAGCACGCACTGGGATTATGGGCAGATCCCGCACGTCCTGGCGGTGCGGGATGCCGAGGGGGATTTGACGGCACTGGTGCAGCGGGTGTCGACGGGTCGGTTCGACTACGACATCGTGCAGTACCACATCGGCCTGGAGCGCGGCGAGCGGGTAATTGCTGCGTCGCCCGGTGGATCTGGCGGCTCCTCTCCCCCGCCGGGACCCGCGCCGCCGCCGGACGATCCGGATGGGCCGTGGTGGTTAGGGCCGTGGGGGCTCGGACCGTGGGGCTGGCCGGGGTGGGGATTGCCGCGTCCGTCGCCAAATCCGGGGCCGCTGTACAATCGCGTCGCACCGGGGCCCGCGGGGACCTCTGGTGCGGGCCATACGGCGGCTGCGCCGGAAGCGCATCCCGCGCCGGAAGTGCGTCCGGCGCCAGAGCCGCATCATGACCACAGTTCCGGCGGCGGCTCGTCGCCGCACCACTAAGGCACACCGCCAGGCGGACCAGCTCGCGGGCTGCTAGGCGCGCGAGTGCACCGCGCCTGCATACCTCCGGCCTTTCCACGTCGCGCCCACCCCGCGCCATGAGCGGATCGCGGAGCTGACCGTCATCAGGAGATAGAGCGTCCCCGTGACGGGCAGTGCGAGTGCCCACAGGGGCGAGCGGCCGTAGAAACGGAGCACGGGTATGTAGCTCGCGATCATCGCGCCTGACGCGACGGTGGCGAGCCATCGTGCCGTGTCGGGGCCGGTGATCCACGTGACTGGTGCGACCCAGAACGCCAGGGCGAGCAGCGCGACGCAGCCGGCGAGCAGCAGCGAGGAGAACCGGAGCTGCGCGAAGGCCGAGCGTGCGACCATGTGCCAACTGGCGCGCAGGGAGCCGAGGGGGCGCCGGCTGACGGCGGAATGCGTCAGGCCGATCCAGGTGCGTCCCCCGGCGGATTTGATCCGTCGTGCCAGCGCGCAGTCGTCGATCAGTTCAGCGCGGATCGCGGCGAAGCCCCCGATCTGCTCCAGCATCCCGGTCTCGACCAGGACGCACCCGCCGGCGGCAGCGGCGACGAGGCGGCTCGGGGAATTCGAGATGCGAAACGGGTACAGAAGCTTGAAGAAATAGACGAACGCCGGGACGAGCAGCTTGTCCCATGAGCTCTGCATCTCGAGGACCGCCATGAGTGAGAGGAGTTGGCGGCCGTCGAGCCGCCGGCGTGCGAGCAGCGCGGCGAGGATGCCTGGGCGCAACTCGATGTCGGCGTCGAGCAGAAGCGTGAGAGGCGTGCGAACGGCGTGGCGTCCCTGTTCCAGCGCCCACATCTTCCCGACCCATCCGTCGGGCATTGGCGATCCGGCGATCACACGGCATGCATCGCCGCCAGCCGAGCGCGCGACGCCGGCCGTGCCGTCGGCCGACTGGTCGTCGATGACGACAATCTGGAGACCTACGCCCTGGGCGCAGAGTGCGGCGATCGTGTTTCCGATCACCGCGGCTTCATCTCGGGCGGGAATGAGCGCGGTTACATCAGAGCAATCGGTGCTCGCGTCTCCGCTGGGGTTACCGGAGGCGCCATCGAGCTGCTCCTGCGTACTCCACGCGCGCCATGGTGCGAGAAGAATTGCCGCCCAGATGACGGCCGCTGCCGCGGCCAGCGTGGTGAATACCACGGGGAGGGTATGCGGCGGAAGTTATGCCGGGCGGCGCGCGCGCGGAGGGGGGGGCCGCGCGTGTGGCGGGTCAGCTCGACTTGCGGAGTGGGGCCGAGCTGTTTCCGGAAATGACGGTGAGCGGCACGCCAGTGCGTTCGCGGGTGTAGCGAATCGGCAGCTCGGGTGCCATCGGACCGCTGGTGCGTGGTCCGCGGAGGGCGACCGCCATGGCTTTGAAGGGGTGCGCGAAGGCGTCATTGACGGCGGTGCCTTCGTAGCCGCAATGCGCCATGCAGTTGTCGCATTTCGGATTGCGTCCCGTGCCGTACGACTCCCACTCCGTGTCTTCCATCAGCGCCTTGAACGTCGGCGCGTACCCTTCGGTGACCAGGAGGTAGCAGGGCTTCTGCCAGCCGAACACGTTGCGAGTCGGTGTGCTCCACGGCGTGCACTCGTACGTCTGGTTACCGGCGAGGAAGTCCTGGAAGAGCGACGACTGGCTCAGGGGCCACTGCTTGCCCTTGCCGCGCTTGAAGATTTCGCGGAAGAGATTCTTGCTTTCGCTCCGGGCGAGGAAGACATCGTGCCGGGGCGCGCGTTCATAGGTGAAGCCGGGCGAGACCGTGATGCCTTCGACGCCCAGGGTGTTGACGAAGTCGAAAAACTTCGCGACGTCCTCTGGGTTCTCGCCGTTGAAGAGCGTGCAGTTGATCGAGACGCGGAACCCGCGATGGCGCGCCATGCGGATGGCGGTGACCGCCTTTTCGAAGACCCCGTCGCGGCACACCGATTTGTCGTGCCGTTCCTGGAGCCCATCGAGGTGGACCGAGAACGTGAGGTACTTCGACGGCGTGAACTCGTCGAGTCGTTTGGCGAGCAGGATCGCGTTCGTGCAGAGATACACGAACTTCTTCCGGGCGACGATCCCGGCGACGATTTTGGGCATCTCGGTGTGGATGAGGGGCTCGCCGCCGGGGATCGAGACGACGGGAGCGCCGCATTCATCGACGGCCGCGAGGCATTCGTCGACGGTGAGCCGTTTGCGCAGGATGTCTTTCTCATACGCGATCTTGCCGCAGCCCGCGCACTCGAGATTGCATTGGAAGAGCGGTTCCAGCATGAGTACGAGCGGATAGCGCCGTTCGCCGCGGAGCTTCTTGCCTACGACGTAGCGTCCGATCCGGTACTGCTGGTAGAGTGGAATGCCCATCGTTTGAATCCTCTCGTCGTCAGCGCACAGTCTGCCGGCCGAGCTCGGCGGGCAGCTTGAATGTAGTCGTCTCTTCGACACCGGGCGCCGTCGCGACCGTGGTCACCCCCAAAGTACGCAACCGCTCAATGGCGAGGTCAACCAGCACTTCCGGAGTGGAGGCTCCGGCGGTGAGGGCTACCCTGCCACCCTGCGGGAGCCATGCCGGATCGATGTCGTCCGCGTCCTCGATCAGGTATGACGGAATCCCCATCTGGGCTCCTACTTCGCGCAACCGGTTCGAGTTGGAGCTGTTCTGGGCGCCCACGACGAGCAGGACTTCGGCGTCTGCCGCGAGGGCCCGTACGGCGTTTTGCCGGTTCTGCGTGGCGTAGCAGATATCGTCCAGACCGGGGCCGGTGATCTCTGGGAACCGGCGGCGGAGTGCGGCGATGACATCGCGCGTATCGTCGAGACTCAGCGTCGTCTGCGTCACATAGGCGAGGCGTGCCGGGTCGCGCACGACGAGCTTGTCCACCTCCTCCACCGTGCAGAGAACGTGAACGGGTCCATCCACCTGGCCCAGCGTGCCCGCGACCTCGACGTGTCCCGCGTGGCCGACGATGATGACCTCCCGTCCTTCGCTCGCGTACCGTTGCGCCTGGCGGTGTACCTTGGTGACCAGCGGGCAGGTCGCGTCGACGACGCGGAGCCCGCGATCGACGGCGCCGGACTCGACGCGGCGAGCGACGCCGTGCGCGCTGAAGATCACAATGGCGCCCTGGGGGACCTGTGCCAGCTCTTCGACGAAGACGGCGCCTCGCTGTTCCAGGTCCTCGACGACGCGCCGGTTGTGCACGATCTCGTGCAAGACAAATACCGGCGCGCCGTGGACGTTGAGCGCGCGCTCGACGATCTCGACTGCTCGCACGACCCCGGCGCAGAATCCGCGGGGTTGCGCCAGCATCAGATCCAGGGGTCTGTCTTCAGTTGGCACTGATGGCATCGTCCCTGCCCTATTGGAGGTAGCCGTTGGTACCGAACCAGCTCGCGGCATCGCGAATCGCCGCCCGGCCTCCGCGCGACCGGTATCCCAACTCCGATTCGGCGCGTGCGCTGGAGAAATACATTCGCTTCCGCGACAATCGTACCCCATCGACGGTCGTTCGTGGCGTGCTCCCGGTGATGCGGGCCCATGCTTCGGCGAGATACGCGATAGGCAGCACGACATCGTGGGGCAGCTCCAGCCACGGCGGCCGGCGTCCCGAAATGCGGGCGCATTCCGTGAGAATCTCTCGCAGGCTCATGTCGTCGCCACCAAGTACATAACGCCGGCCAACCGTTCCGCGTTGGTAGGCCAGCAAATGGCCTTCGGCCACATCATCGACGTGCACGATATTGAGACCTGTGTCCACGTAGGCCGGCATGCGGCCCGTGAGCGCATCCACGATCATGCGGCCGGTGGGAGTGGGTTTGATGTCGCCCGGGCCGACCGGCGTGGATGGATTGACGATGACCACGGGAAGCCCGCCGGCAGCCAACTCGTCCACGGCCTGTTCCGCCATGAACTTCGAGCGCTTGTAGTGGCCGATCATGTCGTCCAGTGTGGCAACGGTCTCCTCGGTGGCCGGTGTTCCGTCGGCGTGGGTGCCGAGCGTCGCGACACTGCTGGTGTAGACCACGCGTTCGACACCGGCGCGTCCGGCCGCCTGGAGCAGCGCGCGCGTGCCGTCGACATTTGCGCGGTACATCGCGGCGGGGTCCTTGACCCAGAGCCGGTAGTCGGCCGCGACGTGATAGAGACCACTGCAGCCCGCGATCGCCTTGTCGAGCGACGCGGGGTCCGCGAGATCGCCGGTGACGGTCGTGACGCCGAGCCCCTCGAGGTTGTGGCGATCGCTCTGGGGGCGCACGAGGACGCGCACATCAATGCGGGCCGCGAGCAGCCGCCGCGCGACCGCCGCGCCGACGAAGCCAGTCGCGCCCGTGACGAGGATCGTCATCGCGCGTATCCGGTGCTGGCGGCTTCGCCACTCGCGAGAAGACCATCATCCGCGGTGCGGGCGACGGTCGCGAGCGTGCGCATCGCGCGGCGGTAGGCCGACGCGAGCGCCGGCAGCGAGGCGAGGTCCATCGGCCGGCGGATCAGCACGCGGAAAAAGCGGGCCATCTCGAAACGTCCGCTCGAATCAATCGCTACCGCGACCGCCTGGGGCACGATGACATCCACGGTGTCGACCAGCACCCGGAGCGCGAGCCACGGGATCCCTGCGGCGGCGGCCACCGCGGCGACGGCGGCGGATTCCATGTCGGCGGCGACCGCGCCGGATGCGCCGAGCGTGCGCTTCTCCGCGGCGGTACGGAGGACGTGGTCCGGGCAGGCAATGATTCCGTTCACGAGCGGGACCAGGTCGCGAAGCCGAGTGGAGAGGCGGGCGGCCCATGCGGTGGCAGCGGCGCTGGCAGCGGCCGCGGAGGAGCCGGGCGCACCGGGCACCGGGGGTTCGAGCTGCCGGCTAATGACGAGCGTGCCGGGGGTGAGCGCGGGGTGCGAGGCCCGCGGCGAAGCCCCAGCTCACGAGCGCGCTGGCGCCATCCGCGACGAGCGACGCGGCCGCGCGGTGCGCGGCGGGCGCGCCAATGCCTCCGGCCTGTGCGTGGACGCGGGAATTCACCGGTCGTGTTTCGCCGACCGCGGCCGTGGCGTGCAGGAGAGACTGGAGCTCGGCTGGCAACGCTGCGACGACGCCGACGGCGACCGGGCGCGAGTCCCGGGGCGGTCCGGATTCCACGTCAGCGCGGCCCGCATTGGACGCGCCGCGTGGGCTCACGCCGGTTCGCCGGCGCGCGTGAGGTTGCGGTAGCGGGCGAGTGCCCACAGCGGGAAGTATTGCGCGTAGCCGTGGTATTTGAGGAAGAACACACGCGGGAAGCCGGGCGCATTGAACCACGGGTCATTCCACACGCCGTCGGTTTGCTGGTGGCGGAGGAGGTACAGAATGCCGCGCCGCACTTCGGGTGAGTGGACCTCGCCGCTATCCATGAGACCGAGGAGCGCCCACGCCGTCTGGCACGCGGTGCTGTGGCTCGACCGCGGGACCGGGCCCGCATCCCAGTAGCTCTCGCAGCCTTCGCCCCAACCGCCGTCGGCGTGTTGCCGTTCCTTGAGCCATGCGGCGGCGCGGGCGATGCGCGGCGCATCTTCGTCGCGTCCCGTGAGCGTGAGGGCCGCGAGGACCGACCAGGTTCCGTAGATGTAGTTCGTCCCCCACCGGCCGAACCACGGGCCGGCGTCTTCCTGTTCGCGCCGCAGGAACGCGAGACAGTTGGCGAGGGCGGCCCGGTCGCGGGCGCGGTCCGCGCGAGCGAGGGCGACCGCGCATCGTCCGCTCACATCGCTCGTCGGCGGATCGAGGAGCGCGCCGTGGTCGGCGAAGGGGATCTCATTCAGGTAGCGGAACGTGTTGTCCGCATCGAACGCGCCGAACCCGCCATTGCGGCTCTGCATGCCCGCGATCCAGTCGACCGCGCTGGCGAGCGATTGCGCCCGGCGCTCGGTACGGGGGGCTCGGGTGAGCGCCCACACGACGGCGGCCGTGTCATCGAGATCCGGGTAGTGTGGGTTGGAGAACTGGAACGGCCAGCCGCCGCCTCGCACCTCGGGGCGTGCCGCGCGCCAGTCGCCGGCTGCCTGGTCGGGCAACTGTCGCGAGATGAGCCAATCGAGCGCGCGATCGACCGGTTCCGACGGCGAGCCGTCGGCCACTTCCTGGATCGCGAGCACTGCGAGCACGGTATCCCAGACCGGCGAGACGCAGGGCTGGCACCACGCCGTGTCCTGATCCGGGTTCTGATTCTGCACGACCAGCCGGCGCAGTGCGGTGCGTGTTTGCTGGCGATCGGGATGATCGGCCGGGTAGCCCAGTGCGGCGAGGGCCTCGTGGGCGTTGACCATGGCGGGGAAGATTCCGCCGAGGCCATCGGTGCCATTCAGGCGCGCGATGAACCAGCGGGCGGCGCGGAGCAGCGCGGCGCGGCGGCCGCGGGCGGGGATTTTCGGCTCGCTACGTCTGCCGAGGGCATCCAGGTGTGTGAAGGCGCGCTGAAGGTGCGACCGGATCGGGAAGTAGTCACGCTCTTCGTCGGGATGCGTGACGAACAACTCCGGAATGCCGATGCGAAGGGGATTGCGCGCGCGTTCCTTGAGACTGCACAGGATCGCGAGCGGGACCATGACCGTGCGGGACCAGTACGACACCTTGTGCAGGTGGAACGGGAACCAGCGCGGCAGGAGCACGATCTCGACAGGCAGAAACGGCACGCCGCGCCAGGGAATCTGCTCGAAGAGGGCGAGTGTGATCCGGGTGAAGACATTGGCGCGGGCAGCGCCTCCGCGGGCGAGGATCGCTTCGCGGGCCGCCTTCATGTGCGGGGCCTGCACGTCGTCGCCCGCGAGCTTGAGCGCGTAGTACGCCTTGACGGAGCAACTGAGATCGAGTGCTCCGCCGGGGAAGAGGCACCATCCACCGGTCGTGGTCTGCGTGGCGCGCAGCGATCGCGCGAGCTGCGCCTGCAGCGGCGCCTCGATCTCATCCATGAAGTGCATCATCAGGATGTATTCGGCCGTGATGCTGGCATCGGCCTCGAGATGGAAGCACCAAAAGCCTTCGCTGTCCTGCAGTTGCGCGAGGCGTGCAGAGGCGCGCGTGACCGCGGCGCCGAGGGAGTGCGGGTCGATCGTGGCGGACGTGCCGTGAGCGGGCGCGCCGTGAGCGGGCGCGCCGTGAGCGGGCGCGCCTGCCGGCGCGGCCTCGGTGGTAGCGGGGGACGCCGGCGTGGAGATGCCGGTGGCGGGAGTGGACAGGAGCGTGGGCCTCATGAACAGTCTGACGCTACGGAGTGCGGGATGAGAAGGAGAGGAATCTAGCCATGCGGTGGGCCGGGGTCATCGCGTCTCAGAGAGTAGCCAGAGGGAGTGGAGCGGCCGATTGATCGAAGAGGCGGGCGAGGATCCAGTCACCGCGTGCAGCGAGCGACGTGGTGATGACCGTCGCGCGCACCGTGCGCCGAGAGACCTTGACCTGGCGGCCGGCGAGGAAATCTGGATTGTGGTGGATCTTGCGCAGCGTCAGCACGGCGAGACCGAGCGCCCAGAGGCAGAACCGGCGGATGCCGGTTTCCCGGGCGGGGATCGCCAGTGTGTATGTGAGTGCATCGCGGAGGTGCGCGTGCGTGATGCCGATGATCTCATCGACCGCGGCATCGAGCGCGGCGCCATCGCGGCCCGCGGTGAGCGTTTCCAACTCGAGACCGGCGCGGCAGAAGACATCGCGAGGGAGCCAGCAGACCCCGCGGCGCCGGTCTTCCCAGGTGTCCTTGAGGATGTTGGTCATCTGCAGTCCCTGGCCGAACGACGTCGAGAGCGGTGCGAGGCGTGCGCGGCGGGCGTCGATCTCTGGCGAGTAGGCGCAGAACAGATCCGTCAACATTTCACCGACGACACCGGCGACATAGTAGCAGTAGCGATCGAGCTCACCAACGTCGGCGAGTCCGCTCAGGCGTGCGTGCCGCTGGAATGCGGGCATGCCGTCGCACATGATGCGGACGCATCGCTCGATCGCCGCGCGTTGTCTGGGGTCGAGGCCGTGGGTGACCTCGATCACGCGCGGCATCTCGCCAATGAGGGCGCGCTCCGCATCGGTCGTGGCGGAGGACAGGAGGGGGACGAGGGCCGCGGCGAATGCGGCGGCGGAGTCGTGGCCTCCGACCACGGCGACGAACTGGTCGTGGAATCGCTGTTTCTGGTCCGGGTCGAGCGAGACCTCGTCCTCGATCGTGTCGGCCGTGCGGCAGAGCAGGTACGCGTTGGTGACCACCGGACGGAGGGCATCCGGGAGCTGGGGGATGGTCAGGGCGAACGTGCGGGACACGCCGGGGAGGAGCTGTTCCTGCAATCCGAGTGCGTCGCTATTCGTCCCCGTGCTCATGCGGTACCGGTGGCGGTGAGCGGCATTCCGGACGGCAGGCTGCCGTCCGGGTCCCGGGTCCAAGCCGGCTCCGGGCGGAGGCGACCGTCGGATCCAATACCGTGATCCAGGCTCGAGGGTTCCGTTTCCCCTGTCCCGCAATCTGCGTCGGCTGGCGGCGGGTGCCAACGGGAGCCACCCGGCATGGCGCCGCCGAGGGTCCGTGCCGGGTTTATCGCATCGACACGAGGGCGAACGGGGCCCCTTGGGGGTCGGTGCCCAACTGAATGCGGGATCCGCCGGGCACGTCCATCGCGGGGCGGCCCAACTTGCCCCCGAGCTTGGGGATCTGGAGGGCGGACCGGTCGACGTCCGCGACGCGGATGTAGTGCAGCCAGGCCGGCTTCTGTGGCGTCGTATACATGCCGCCGAGCACCTCACCGTTGCGGCCGTACATGTAGTACGTGCCTTCCTTACCCATGTCCATCTGGCTGGTGTGTTCCCAGCCGAAGAGCGTGTGATAGAAATCGAAGGCGGCGACCGCGTCGGACGTACTGAGCTCATGCCACATGAACTCACCGGCGGGCGGGGGGCCTTTGCGCTCGGGCGAGGGATTTTCGGGAGCGAAGGCGGAGAACGTGGCGCCTTGCGGGTCCGCGAGAATGGCGTAGCGGCCGACGGTCGGGATGTCCATAGCGGGGACGAGGACGTGGCCGCCGAGGCGAGTCGCGGTCGCTACCGCCTCATCGACATCGGGCGTCGTGATGTGTGCGAACCAGTGTGGCGCCTGGCCCGGCGGCGCGCCGGCCGGCTGCGCGACGACACCGCCCAGCGGGACCTTGTTGTTGACCCACATGGTGTACGGCACCGTTCCCGGCCAGGTCTCGGTTTCCCATCCGACGAGCTTCGTGTAAAAGGAGATCGCGCCGGCGGGGTCTGTCGTCACGAGGTCGAACCAGGTGAAGCGGCCGCGTGACTTCGCGGTGGCATTGGCTGGCATAGGGGCTCCTGAGCGAATTGGCGGGGGCGGCAAGTCTACGGCGGCCCACCCCCAGGCGCAACCGGTCTGGCTGGTGCGCGACACCGGGCGTGGCGACATATCGGCGGGCCGGGCCGGGGGCTAATATGTGCGCGCATTGACCGGCGCAGTCGCGTGTGCGGCGACTGCTGCGACCGGGCATCATACCCCAGCATCGAGAGGCAGCATGCGACAGGCACGACGCCGGAGCGCAGGTCGCGGAGCCGCGTTGGCGCTCGCGCTTCTGATGGTAGTCGTGCCGGCTGCGGCGCGGGCGCAGGACACCACCGATCACGCTGCGCATCATGTGTACGAGCTTGGCGCGTTCACCGTCGAGAGTGGCGCGTCGATTCCGCAGGCGAAGCTCGTATATGCGACATACGGGCATCTCAACGCGAAGCGGGACAACGCGATCCTGCTTCCGTCGCACTACATGGCGGACCATCACGGATACGACTGGCTGATTGGTCCGGCGCTGGCACTCGACACGAC
Source organism: uncultured Gemmatimonadales bacterium (assembly GCA_963737895.1). Classification (GTDB taxonomy): domain Bacteria; phylum Gemmatimonadota; class Gemmatimonadetes; order Gemmatimonadales; family Gemmatimonadaceae; genus Palsa-1248. The sequence goes on from CAVTUF010000002.1 coordinate 69,407, forward strand.
GCGGTACTTCCTGATCGCGACCGAGATGTTTGGCAACGGGCATTCATCGTCGCCCAGCAACACACCCGAGCCATTCCACGGGCCGCGGTTTCCGGTCACGACGATCCGGGACAACGTCGAAGCGGTGCACCGTCTGCTGACGCAGGAGCTGGGGATCACGCATCTCCGCGCGATCATCGGCTTCTCCATGGGAGCGGAGCAGGCGTTCCAGTGGGCGGTCAGTTATCCGTCGTTCATGGATCGGATCGTCGCGACCTCGGGCACCGCCAAGTGTTACGGCCACGGCTACGTGCGGCTCGAAGGGCAGATCGCAGCCCTCGAGGCTGACGGAGACTTCAAGGGGGGCGACTACACCGCGGAGCCTGCGCGGGGCATCCGTGCCTTTGGCGCGGTGTGGGCCGGATGGTTGTATTCGCAGGAGTGGTGGCGCCGTGAGCTGTGGCGCACCCTGATGCCGCAGGCCAAGACCGCGGCGGATGCCATGGATGCGGTCGTCAAGGGTTTCGAGGGCGCGGACGCGAACAACTACATCCTGCAGGCGCGGACGTGGGAGCGGCACGACGTGGGTGCAACGCAGGGGTTCGACGGCAACGTCGAGCGTGCATTGCGGTCGATCACGGTGCCGGTGCTCTACATGCCCTCAGCGACCGATATGTATTTCCCGCTTGGCGATGCCGAGTACGAGAAGCAGTTCATCGCGCACGTGCAGTTCCTTCCGATTCCATCGCTGTGGGGTCATCCAGCGGGTGCGGGCGAGGCGCCGGCGGACCGCGCTTTTCTCAACACGCACATCCGGGACTTCCTCGGCTCACGCTAACAGCAGGCCCCGATCAGTGGGTGTGGTGCTTCGTCGTCTTGCGGGTGGAGTCGTGTGCGGCCGGCGGCGGGGCGGCGGGTTTCGGGGCCGGCTTGCCGGTGGCCGGCATCATCGGGAGTGTGCGGATGGAGTCGACCGCGAGGTACGTGACGCGCACGTCGCCGACGCGTGGCACCTTGCCTTCGACGAACGCGGGGCCGACGTATTGCACTGTGAGTTGTTTGGGGGCGGTCCACTGGACTGACACCGTGCGCGCGTTCTCGATCCAGACCGTCCCCGAGTCGCCCGTTGTTGCGGCGCGGGCCGCGGCGCTGGTGGCTGCGCTGTCGCGTGCACCGGAGCGGCCGACCCGCACAACCGTGTAGCGCCGGCCATTCGCTCCGTTCTCACGCACGGAGACCACGTGTGCGAGATGCGTGGAGTCGGGGCTGGCGATGACCTGCTCGACCTGCTCGGTGGCATGCCATGCGCGGTACGCCATCAGGACGCCACCTGTAGCGAGCAGCGCAGCGGTGAGCAGCGTCGCGAGGACCAGGCGTCCAGCACTCACGGAGCGCTCACGGTGCACTCACGCATGTCGCATGCATGTCGCATGCATGTTGCATGCATATCCGCACCGAACGTGTAGTGCGCGTGACCGCGGCTTCGCGCCGCGCGTCGCTCGTAGATGAGGCCTCTGGCCATCTGGGCTTGTTTGTACCAGCGAGCACGACAGAACAATGCGTCGCGGCGAGGGTATCGACCAGCATCCATGACAGCATTGCTGCGATACAGGCCCGGCGCCGGTGAGGCGCCGGCCGGCGCCGTCCGTGTGCGGAACGTCGTATCTGGTGCGCCATACCGCGCATCGCGGGATCGCTGTGCTGGTGATCTGCGCCGGAATGGCGACGGCGAATGCGCGGAGCGGGGCGCAGGGGCGACCCGATTCTTCGTCGGCAATGGGGAGCGGTGACAGCTCGGCTGCCGGAGGCAATACGGCGCGCGCGGGTGACAGCACGCGGGTTGCCGGGTTCTCGCTGCTGCCAGCGACGCTGGCCGCCGGGAACCATCTGTACGAGTTGATGCCGGATGAGAGCGACGACATCCGGTCGGCGATCAATGTGTCGGTCGCGCACATGAACTTCATCATCCGGCCGATCGCGCGCCGGCGTCTGGCCAAAGCGAATCGGCTCTCCGACCATCTCGAATTCGCGGTACAGTCAGACACCCTCTCGGTGACATTCGGTGAGATGAACCCGATCCTCACGCCATTGAATGGCGATTCGACGCCGTGGATGCGAGGGGGGACGCACGAGTGGTATCAGGTGCGCACGGTGCTGGCGCGCGATACCGTGCGTCAGATCATCAAGACCGACGACGGCCAGCGTGAGAACGATTTCGAATTTCTGAATGACGGCGCGAGAGTCGCGCTTCACGTGATCCTGGCGGCCGACCGGCTTCCCATTCCGCTGCGATACACCCTGCTCTACCGCCGCGTGTACTGACACTCGTACCAAAGGGACCGGCGCGGGTCTCGCCGGTCCTGCGTCGGAGGGGGGTCAGCCCGGAATGAGATCGGCTGCGGCGAGGACCTGCTGCTCGGTGGCGGCTCCGTGGAGGAGGCCGAGCGCGGCGCGCAGCGGCGCGTCGTCGGAGATGCCGCGACGGAAGACCGCGGAGTCGCCGAAGGCGCGGCGGGCGACCTCGCGGTCGATCAGACGATCGATGACCGGCGTGCCTGCATCAAAGGCCTGGTGATCGAGCTTGACCCCGTGCGCTTCGAGCTTCGCGTAGAACGCGGTACGCCAGGCCGGATCGTCGGTGTACGTCGAGTGCCCGCCCGCCGAGACCGCAGGGGTGACATCAAGGGCGACTTCGTCGAGCGCGCGCCGGGCGTCGGCGCCGTGCTCGGCGAGCAAGCGCAGTATGGGCCGGGCCGACGACGGGAACGTATCGGCTGCGACGAAGACATCGGGAGTGATCCCACCACCGCCGTACAGCGTGCGGCCGGCGTCAGAGCGGTACGTCGGCCGGCCTGCGCGGGCCGCGAGGAGCGACGTCGGCGCCGGTGTCGTGTCGTCTTCGACCAGGCGGTTGTTCACGAGGGTGCGATTGCGGTGGATGGAGCGGCCCGACGGTGTGAACCACCGGCCGGTCGTCATCTTCACCGCCCAGCCGCCATCGAGCGGGAACATCGTCTGCACGAGACCCTTGCCAAATGACGGCGTGCCGACGAGGACAGCGCGGTCGTGGTCCTGGAGCGCGCCCGCGACGATCTCGGAGGCCGAGGCGGTGCCGCCGTCGATGAGGACCGCGAGGGGGTGGCCGATTTCGTCGCCCTGGTCGCGCGTCTTGAGCAACTGTGGCGACTGGCCGCGATAGCGAACGCTGACGACCGGCTGGTTCGCGTGCAGGAAGATATTGGTGATGGCGAGCGCTGCGTCGAGATCACCGCCGCCGTTGCCGCGGAGATCGAGGACGTAGGACGTCGCGCCCTGGCTACGGAGCCGAACGACCGCGCGTGCGGCTTCCTCGGCGGCCGTCTCGCTGAAGTGCTGAACCGGGACGTAACCGGTGTGGGCATCAAGCATGACCGCATACGGGACGGACGGCACATGGACCTTCGAGCGGACCATGCGGTCGCGGAACGGTGTCGGGACCCCGGCGCGCGAGAACGTCACTTCCACCGGCGTGCCGACGGCGCCCGTGGTGCGTGCGGAGACCCGGTCGGGCGTCCAGCCTTTGGTGGACTCGCCGTCGACGGCGACGATGCGGTCACCGATCTGCACACCGGCGAGGGCGGCTGGAAAGCCGGCGAATACCGCGGTGACGCTGACTTCATCGCCGGACTGTTCGATCCCCATCCCCAGACCGCCGTAGCTGTTGCCGATGGAGTTCCGGAGGAACGATGCCAGCTCGGTGGGCGAGTAGAGATCGGCGTACGGGTCGTGGAGCTCCTTCATGAGACCGCGGGCGGCGTTCTCGTAGAGGACATCTTCCGAGAGCGAATCGACCGAATGGGCGGCGACCTCGTGGAACACCGCATCGAACAGCTCGACGCCGGTCCTGTGCAGCGCGGCCGGGGCGCTCTTGGCGGTGCCGGCGACGACCGCGAGAACGGCGGCAGTGCCCCAGACGATCCGAGTGCGCCATGGGCGGCCGCGGGACGGAGTGCCTGCCTCGGCGGCGGATGTCGGTTGCTCAGTGCGCATCTGATTCATCTCTCAGGGCTTGGACACTGGGGTGCACGGCGCCAGTTGCCGGCGGGGCGGAGTGGCTGGCTGGCGGGCTGCGCCGAGCGATCGCGGCAATCTAGCGTCCGTTTGGGGGGGTGGGTCACCGGGCTCGTCCGAAACAGAGGCAGTCTGTGTGCCGTATAGAGGGGCACAGGTGTGCAGGCATAGATGATCGTTGCGTTCCCGGGCCGGTCGCCACCGGAACTGGGAGCGGCTCGGGACGCACGGTCCACCGATTCGCGGGTTTTCGGCCGGGTGAGTCATCCCTGGGCGAGCGAGTCGCGATCGAGGTACGGCGCGCCGGCCACGGTCAGGAAATCGGCGAACACGTCGTCGAGTACCAACTGATCGAGCAGCTTGGCGGCATCGGCGAGGCGGTTCGTGGCGACACCCGCGGTGCGCGAGCGCAGCGCCGCGAGAGCACCATCGCGTTCCGTGGCGTAGACTGCATCGGTGAGTGGGGCACCGCCATCGACGGGTACGCGGTGGCGCCGCCATTGCCAGAGCTGGGCGCGCGAGATCTCCGCCGTCGCGGTGTCTTCCATGAGATTGTCGATGCCGACGGCGCCGGAGCCATCGAGCCACGCGGCGAGGTATTCGAGCGCGACGCGGATATTGGTGTGGACGCCGGCCGCGGTGACGCCGCTTCCGGGAATCCGCACATCGAGGAGCGCGGCGGTATCATCGCCTGGCGGCGTGGCGGAGCGCGAGCCCGCGTGGCTGACGTGACCCGCGAAGGCCTCGCGTGCGACGGATACGAGGTCCGGGTGGGCGATCCAGGTGCCGTCGAATCCACGTGTCGCTTCGCGGAGCTTGTCCTCGCGCACCTTGGCGAGCGCCGTGCGATTGACCGCCTCATCGCGGCGGCTCGGGATGAAAGCCGCCATGCCGCCGATGGCCTGGGCGCCGCGCCAGTGGCACGTGCGCGCGAGGCGTTCCGCGTAAGCCTGCATGAACGGCACGGCCATGGTGATGAGGGACCGGTCCGGCAGGACGAAGGCGGGATCCGTGCGGAATTTCTTGATGACGCTGAAGATGTAATCCCAGCGTCCCGCATTGAGAGCGGCGCCGTGCTCGCGCAGCTCGTAGAGAATCTCCTCCATCTCGAACGCGGCGAGGATCGTTTCGATCAGTACCGTGGCGCGGATCGTACCGCGGGGGATGCCGAGGGCGCCTTGGGCGGCGACGAAGACATCATTCCAGAGGCGTGCTTCGCGGTGGCTTTCCATCTTGGGCAGATAGAAAAACGGTCCCGCGCCGCGTGCGGCGAGCGTCCGTGCATTGTGGAAGAAGAACATCCCGAAGTCGAACAGACTGGCCGACACCGGCTGCCCGTCGACGCGCACGTGTGATTCCGTGAGGTGCCAGCCGCGGGGCCGCATGAGGAGCGTGGCGAGCTTGGGTGCAAGGCGGTACGTACGGCCATCGGGATTCTCGTACGACAGCGTGCCCTGGACGGCGTCGATCAGATTCGCGTGGGCGCGGACGACATTGGGCCAGGTGGGCGAGAGCGAGTCCTCGAGATCGGCCATGAAGCCTGACGCGCCGGAGTTGAGCGCGTTGATCATCATCTTCCGGTCCGCGGGTCCCGTGATCTCGACGTGGCGTTCGGCGAGCGCGGGCGGCGGAGTGGCGACGGACCAGTCGCGCGCCCGGATCTCCGCGGTTTCCGCCAGCAGCCCGGGCCGCGCACCGGCATCCAGTGCGGCCTGCCGGGTGGCGCGCGCATCGAGGAGGCGGAGCCGGGTGGGATTGAACGCGCGGTGGAGCCGCGCCACGAACGCCAGGGCTTCTGGCGTCAGGACCCGCACCGCATCCGGCTGTACATTGCCGGCGATCTCGACCTGCCCTGCGGATTCAGACACGTTAGTCACGACGGACTCCCTCAATCGCTGTCGGGTCACGGTGGGATGGACTCGTCATTAGTACCCGCTAATCTCGGGCCGTCCCTCACAGATCACGCGCCACAGCACGAAACGTGACTGTGGCAACGGCGGCTCGTCCTGGCTAGTGCGCGATTGGACGCCGAAGCATATGTTCCATCGCCTGCTGACGAGGATCTGTTGTCGATGAATGCTCACGCTGTTGCTCTTCCCCTGCCCCGTCCCTGGGTTGCGCCGACGTTGACCGAGCATGGTCCGTTGGCCGCGCTTGCGCATGCGACCGCGGGGGCGGTGCCAATGGTTGCAGCGCTGCTGCAGATCACGGTGAGCTGCGTACAGAACCCCCCGTCCTGCACGACCTGAGCGGAAGGAACGTCCCTCGCGCCTGAGCGCGAGCGGGTCAGCTCGAGTGGTCGTGGACGATGCACCAAGTCGCTACAATTTGCGCCGGATCCACGCGCGGGTACGCGTGAACCAGTCGAACACCCAGACCAGAAGGCGGACCGACGCGGCCATCGGGGGCCGCGGCATTGGCGGAAAGCGCTCCTCGATGTAGCGGCGCCGGGCGATGCAGGCCGGGCATTGGGCGAGGTGAGCGAGGACGGCGTCCATGCGGGTGCGGCGTTCCCGTGGCGATTCGGCATCCGTGCTCGTGCCGGCGTGCAGCGCGTGCAACTCAGCGCATTCCGGAAGGCCGCTCGCGGCGAGGGCGGCGTCGCGGTCGAGCATGCCGGCCCGCCAGGTGAGCCACTGGACCACCCGGCGTGCGGGCTTGATGCGGCCTCGCTCCCAGGCGATTACCACGGCGGGCGTGAGATTCAGTTCCGCGGCCATTGCGTCGTGTGTGAGACCGAGGCGCTGGCGCGTCGCGATGAGCTGTTCCGGAGACACGGACGAAGCATGGCCCCGCCGCCGGGCGCCCGCCACCCGCTCCGGCCCGTTCGGCGCAGCTGGTGCCGCGTCTAGTCGCCCGCGCGCAGAATCGATGCGGCGGATGCAGGGGCCGTTCACGAACGGCCCCTACTGCCCCTACTGCCCTCGACGACTGGCGATTCGGCAGCGAATGATCTTGGAAACGACGGCGCGGGCCGACCGCCCAAGATTTTCTTGTCTCTTGCGTGGTGGCTGGCCGGGGGCCTATGGTGCATCCAGCACAGCAGCCAGCATCAGCACATTGGTCTCGAGGGCCGCCCCCGCAGTTGAGGGAGGCCACGACAACGGCAAACCCGGCGAAAGCCGGGGACGCAAAGCTTTGGAGGCTACCGCGGGTTCCGGGGGACCGGCCCGCCATGCTCGTCCAGCCGCCGAACGGTCTGAGGGGGAAGGGCTGGTTATGCGCCCAGCGGACGGTCATGCTGACCAAACCGAGCCACACATTCCGGCGGGCCCCGTGCGGGCCGCGGCACCGGCGGCGCGGCCCCCGGTGCCGCCGACCCAGGCATCCGAGCGATTCGCGGCGGCATTGCGCGCTGCAGCGGCGACGGGAGCAACCAATGCGGGGGCGCTCCGGGAGGCGGTGCGGGCGTACGTGGCGACCCGGCGGGACGCGGGCGATCCGCCAGAGCGGGCGCTCATCGCGGTCAAGGAGCGGGTGGGCGACGCCTTGCGCCGGCGGCTGGCTACGCCGAAGGGCAATGCCAGCGCGCTGCTCCGGCGGGTCGTGCACTGGGCGATCGAGGCGTATTATCGTGCCGACTGAATACCGCCTGCCACGCACTTCGATCGGGGGGCGGCGAGGCACCCGGATCCGGCAGCAGCCCACCATCCGCCAGAGGAATACATGCGCAGCGACATGACGACGACCACGTTCTCCCTTGACGGGTATCGGGTCACGCGGACCATGGGAGTGGTCCGTGGCATCACGGTGCGATCCCGGTCGGTGGTCGGGGCATTCGGGGCGGCGATACAGACGATGTTCGGCGGCAACATCACCATTCTGTCGGAGCTGTGCGAGCGGGCGAGGACCGAGGCGTTCGATCTGATGTGCCAGCATGCAGACGGCGTGGGGGCGAATGCCGTGCTGGGAGTCCGGTACGACGCGACCGAGGTCATGCAGGGCGCGACCGAGGTCCTATGTTATGGCACCGCTGTGGTGGTCGAGCAGGGCTGAGTGGGTTTGGGGATCGGAGGGGAGCAGGGCGACGGCAATACGGCAGAGTCCGTCCGTGTCCTATTGCCAGTTACAATCGTCGTTTCATGGCAGAAATCCGCCGGCGTAGTTACTGGTGGCGGAGCGGTACGAACGATACTTTGCCGTCGCATCGACGCGCCCGCGCGTCACACACGAAATGGCTAACCGGAGGCGCCATGCACGAGAGGATACGCGAGGCATGCCGTCCGCGAACCGCCGCAAAGGCACCCATGCTTCGCGTGGAGGGTCGCGTACCGAGCAACACTGATGCGACCATCGTGTTTCATCTGCCGTTGCCACCACTTGCCGGCGCTGGCGCGCGCGCCGTTCATGCGCTCGAACGTCGCGCCAAGAAAGCGTATTTCGCCGTGCTCGATGCGATGCGCACCGGCATAGTGGATGCCGAGCGTGCGGCGCAGGTTTCGCGACTCGCGGGTGAAGCGCGTGCGCGACGCTCTGCCGACACCGCGTCCGAAGCGCTCGATCAACTCGTGTGGGTGATGGGCGCGGTCGCCGCGGGGGTCGCGGGTGCTCCGTTGCTGCCGCACTTGTCGGAGCCGCTCGCGGCGCTGGTGGTGGGTGTGACGTCGGCGTCGGCGTCCGCGCTCGTCGTGCCGTCGCCGAGTGAGGCGCTGCCGGAGTTCTTGCGCTGGCCGCTCGAGTGGCTGCAGACGCGGGGCTTCACCGTTCCGACGGGCCTCGACGTCAAGGTCGCGACCCCGAGCTGACCTCAGCGAGTCCGTGATGTCCGCCGCGGTCCGCCACCTGCGCGGACCGCGCGCGCAATGTGATCTTTCCGGTCGCCAACTCCGGCTGGAGGATCTCTCTTGAATCCTGATGGAGCCGCTGCCAGTGCACCCGCGGCCATGCTGTCTCCCGGCACCCACGTCGCGCCGTTTCTCGCATCGAACGGATCCGCCGTCGCGCTGCTGATCGGCGAGCGTGGCGAGCTACTTGGAGCGGGCGTACTCGGTGCCGTCGGGAAGCGCCTCCTCGAAGATGTGATCGAAGAGCCCACCGAGGGTGCGCCCGTGGTTCCGCCGGCTGGTGTCGTGCTGCTCGCCCGTGGGGTGCATCGCGCGCCGTGGTTCGCGTCGTCGGCCGGGGGATCGGCGTACATCGCGGTGGATTCGCGATCGCGGCTGATCGCGGCTGATCCCGCGGTGGAGCGCGGCCTCGAGTCGCAGTGCCGCGCGGATCTCAGTGAGATGCTGGATGCGGCGGATCCGGTAGCGGGCGGTTAGGGGCGCGGTGTCGCTGTTCCGGTCGAGCCGTACCCAGGCGAAGATCGTCTTCGGCATCATCACCGGGCTTGCCGTGGCGGTGTCGCTCGTGGGGATGTATCTCGCGCCGGCATTGGGGACGTTTGCCGTGGAGATCGCGATCGTTCCGCTGTTCCTGACGATGTGGATCGGGGCCGCGTGGTATCGCCAGCGGTTCGGGGGGCGGCATTGGCAGCGGCGGATCGTGGTGGCGATGGCATCATCGGGTGCGCTGGGCGCGGTCGAGGCGTTGGCGGCGATGGCGCCGTGGACCGATTGGCCGAGCGTGGGCAGTGTGCTCCGGTGGACGACGTGGGTCGTGGTGGGATCGGCCGTGTATGGCACCGCGTGCGTGCCGCTCATGTGGCTGGCCGACCGGCGGCTGCTACGGATCCGCGTCAAGCGCCGTCATCGGACGAGCGCAGGGGCTGACGCGCCGCCGGCATCGCCGCCGGCATCGCCGCCGGCATCGCCAAATGGCGGTGCGAGCGAGCCGCAGCCGGAGCGGTCGCCGACGTAGACCTTGTTGGATCGCCGTGGCCGATACCGGCTATTCGCGGCCAGCCGTGCGTTATCGCGTTATCGCGCTGTCGCGGTCGCGGCGGCTTGCTCGGCCTGCCAGAGGTGGCGCCGCTCGTGTGCCGCGAGGACCGCGAACATCGAGAGCAGATTGTACCGCAGGCGGCGATTGAATGGCGAGATAATCGTCGCGCGGTCGAGCGCGACGCCGTCGGCCGCATGGAGTGATTCGATCAGCACATCCTGCGCGGCGACGAACGACGGCAGGACCTGCGCGGGCGGTCCGACATCGACCGGCACGACCGTCTCGCTGCTCTTGGTGCGGTACCGGTATGGCGGCTCCATGATCCAGCGCATGATCCGGCCGAGCGGGTCCATCCGGTACGGGCCGGCGCTGCGGAGACCGTGCGCACGCGCGGCATCGATGGCCTGATCTAGGAGCGGTTTGAAAACGTGGGCGGTGAGACAGAGATGCGTCAGGCACTCGGCGGGTGACCAACCATCCGCGGCCGGCCGGCGCAGCAGGGCGTCGGGTGACAGCGTGGCGACGACGGCACGTGCTCGATCCGTGGCCATGTTGAACTGGCGGCCGAGCATCGCCAACTGTGGTGCAGTGGGTACCCCGCGATGCGTCACGGGGTCAGACCGTTTCCCGAGAGATAGCTACGCGCCCTCCGCGGAACGAGACACCCGAATCTAGAGTCTCCGGAGCGGAATCGCGATACCGAGTCTCCATGCGGCGAGATATTGTGGGAGACCACTAATGGAGGCGCCCCGGGACATGGGAACACTTACGACACCTCGCATTCGTCTGGCGACGGCGGCTGACGCGGCGCTGCTCGCCCGCCAGCGTGCCGACATGTTTCGCGACATGGGGCGGTGCGATGCCGCGACCTATGGGCCGTTGGCCCAAGCGTCGGCCGCGTATTTCGCGCGTGCGATACCGGCGGGTGAATACGCCGGGTGGATCGCGACGGCGGGTGACGAGACCAATGCGCCGATCGCGGGCGCGGGCGTACAGGTGCGCGTGATGCTACCGCGTCCGAACGAGACCGGAACCGCACTTACAGACGGCCCCGAGGGGATCGTGCTCAACGTGTACACGGAGCACGCGTGGCGCCGGCGGGGGTTGGCCGAGCTGCTGATGCGGCATCTGCTCGAATGGAGCCGTGTACGGGGGCTCGTCCGTGTGGTCCTTCATGCGTCGCCCAATGGGCGTCCCCTCTATGAGAAGCTCGGGTTCGTTCCGACCAACGAAATGCGCTATAGCGGCACTGATTGACGGGAGGCGGCCGGCCGGGTCTCGGGAGCGCTAGCTTTCGGTGCGGGTAGCATCTCGCAGCCCGTGCGGCCCCGCACGGCGCGATCGCAATGCCAAGACACCGAGTCTTCAGGATTCGACCGTCATGTCTGACAACAACGCCGGCAGCACGAGCCCCAGTACCAGCACGGACACCAGTGCGAGCAACACCCCGGGCACGGACGCGCGCAAGCATCTCACCGTCCGCTGCCAATTCTGCGAGACGTGGAATCGTGTGGACGCGGCTCGTGCGCAGGATCGGCCAAAGTGCGGCAAGTGTGGCCGGCCCATGCTGCTCGACCGTCCCGTCCCGTTGTCGGACGACACATTCCGGCGGACGGTCGACGGGAGCGAGATTCCGGTGCTGGTGGACTTCTACGCGGACTGGTGCGGGCCGTGCAAGCAGATGGCGCCGGCCGTCGACGCGGTGGCGGCCGCGAATCGCGGGCGTGCACTCGTCGGCAAACTCGACACGGATCGCGCGCCGCGGACCGCGAGCGAGTTCCAGATTCGGGGGATCCCGACCGTGATCGTGTTCAGCGGCGGGCGAGAGGTAGCACGGCAGAGTGGTGCGGTGCCGCAGCCGGTGCTCGAAGCCCTGCTCCGGCGCGCCACCGCCGGCTGAGGATGTCTGCCGGCGGAGCGTTCTGGCAGCCCGGTGCGTCGTGGCGGCGGGCGTGGCCCTGCCCTGCTCACCATTTGTCCTCCACTCGTCCTACCACTCGTATTGCGATGCGATCACGAGACAGAGAATCGCGAGGGCGCCCCAGAACACCGCTCGCAGGCGCGAGTGTGAGGGTGGTGTTTCCGCACCTTCTTCGGCGGCCCTCCACGAGTCATCGTACAGCGTGCGTCCGCGAAATACGCCGTCCAGCGCGAGGAGCAGGAACAAGCAGGCGAGAATCGTGAACATGGCAGGCGACCGAGTGCGCGCGGCGAGACCGGTGAGAGGGACTGGGGAAACGGTAGACGGGGGAGACCGTCACCGCCAGCCTCCGAGCGAAGGTCGGGGAGCGCGGCTGTGAGCACGATGGTGCTCGAGCGGCGGCAGGACGTCGTCCAGGACGCGGATCCGAGGGCGCTCCGGCTCGCCTTGTTCACGGACAGCTACCTCCCGCAGCTCAACGGTGTGGCGCTCTTGCTCGGCCGGCTGGTCGAAGCCGTGCGCGCGCGTGGTGCCACGGTGCGGGTGTACACGACGAGTGATCCGGCGGGCGCCGAGGCGGATGATGTGCGGCGGTGGCCCAGCGTAGCATTCTGGGCGTATCCGGAGCATCGGCTCGCGCTTCCGACGCAGCCGCGCGTGCGTCGCGAGCTGCGTGCGTGGCAACCGACGCTGGTGCATGCGGCGAGCCCGTTCGGGATGGGGTTGGCGGCGCGGTGGGCCGCCGGCGCGCTGAACGTGCCGTTCGTGACATCGTATCACACGCACTGGAGCGCGTACAGCAGCTTCTACCAGATGGGCGCGCTACGCGGGACCGCGTGGCACTATCTGCGCTGGTTCCACAACGGTGGCGCGCGGACGTACTGTCCGACACAGGCCGTGCAGGACGAACTGGCGGCTCGCGGATTCGAGCACATGGCGCTGTGGAGCCGTGGCGTGGATACGGCGCGATTCAATCCGTCGTTCCGGTCAGCGGCGCTCCGTGCGCGGCTTGGTGTGACGGACGACATGGTGCTGGCGATCTACGTGGGGCGGCTGGGGGCCGAGAAGGGGTTGGGTGTGGCGTTGAGGGGGATGCAGGACGTGATGCGCGCGGCGCCCGGGCGCGTGCGGTGCGCGATCGCCGGCGACGGGCCGTACGCGGACGAAGCGCGGAAGCTCGCTCCCGAAGGAACCGTTTTCATGGGGCGTCTCACGGGCGATGCGCTGAGCGAGTTCTACGCGTCGGCCGACCTGTTCATGTTTCCGTCAGCGACCGACACATTCGGCAACGTGCTGCTCGAAGCGATGGCGTCGGGACTGCCGGTCGTCGGTGCGGATGTGGGGCCGACGCGCGAGCTGCTCGCGGAGCACACCGGGGTGACATTCGCGCCGGGCGACGCCGCGGATTTTGCACGGCACGTGCTCGAACTCTCGACGAACGATGCGCGGCGGGCCAATCTTGCCCGGAACGCACTCAAGTTTGCGCGGCGGTGTACCTGGGACCGCGTGTGGGATGCGCTCGTGGACGACTATTGCGCCGTCATGAGCGGGGTTCGCTGAGAAGGCTGGCCGCTGCGTCCTGAAGCAGACGCCAGGCGGTGGCGACGTGGCGGAGTTCCGTGCGTACGTTGCCGATCGCGAGGCGGATCGTGTAGCGGCCCGCGAGTTTCGTGTGGGAGAGGTAGGCCTCGCCGCTCGCGTTGACGCGCTCGAGAATCGCGGCATTGAGCGCGTCCGTTTTCTCAGCGTTCAGGTCCGGGCCACCGGGATCGTAGCGAAAGCACACGAGCGAGAAGTGGACGGGTGCGACGCGGCGCCAGCCCGGGGTGGCATCGACCCAGTCAGCGAACTCCTGGGCCAGTGCGCAGTGGTAGCGGATGCGGTCCGCGAGTCCGAGCGCACCGAAGACGCGGATTACCGACCAGAGCTTGAGGGCGCGGAAGCGGTGGCCGAGCTGGACACCGTAGTCCATGAAATTCACGACCTCGTCCGGTGCGGTCGTCGTGAGGTATTCCGGCACAAGAGAGAATGCGCGGCGCAGGACGTCCGGGCGGCGGGTGTAGAGCGCCGAGCAGTCGATGGGTGTGAAGAGCCATTTGTGGGGGTTGATGACGAGCGAATCCGCCCGATCCACGCCAGCGAGCACGTGTTGCAACTCCGGGACGACCGCGGCGGTTCCGCCGTACGCGCCGTCGACATGCAGCCAGATCTTTTCCCGCTCGCACACCGTGGCGATCGCGGGGACCGGGTCGATGCTGCCGGGACCAGTCGTACCGACCGTCGCGACCGCGGCGATCGGCAGGCGTCCCTGCGCGCGGTCCTCGGCGATCAGGGTCGCGAGCGCGCCGGGGCGCATGCGGAACTCATCGTCAACGGGGACGTGGACGACATTGTCATAGCCCAAGCCCAGCGTGATCGCGGCGCGGTCGACCGAGGAGTGTGATTCCTCGGACGTGTAGATCCGGAGCGGGGGGACGTCGGGGCGGCCGGCGAGACCGCGCGACCGTACAGCGAGTCCCGGCTGCGCTTCGCGGGCGGCGGCCAGCGCGAGCAGCGTGGAGATCGACGCCGTATCGGTGATCATCCCGAACCATCCCGACTGGAGGCCGAGCAATTGGCGCAGCCAGTCGAGCGTGAGCTGTTCGAGCTCCGTGGCGGCTGGGCTCGTGCGCCACAGCATCCCGTTGATGTTGAGGGCGGCGGTGAGCAACTCCGCGAGGATGCCGGGCGCCGAGCCGGAGATCGCGAAATACGCAAAGAAACCGGGGTGGTTCCAGTGCGTCACCCCTGGGATGATGACGCGCTCGGCATCCGCCATGACCGCCGCGAACGGTTCCCCGAGCTTGGGTGGTGCGGCGGGCAGCGCGGATCGTACCTGACCGGGGGTGGCGCGTGAGAGGACCGGGTACTGTTCGGCGTCCTCGAGGTAGCGCGCGATCCAATCAATGAGCGCGTGGCCCGCGGCGGCGAACTCCAGGGGCGCCATATCGCCGGGAGCGTGTCCGAGGGGTTGTTTCGGCATGCGGCCCACAATCAACGGCGCGTGACGACCGTGCGCCACCGTCCGGCGGCGAGTCGTGCCCAATGACGCCGGGTTCCGCTCAGGGGTGTGTCGCGCCGGCAGATCGTGACGGGCGGCTGACGCTGGCGTGAGAACGTCCGCGATGACCAGCGTCGATCGAGTGCGGTATGGGCCGGGGCGAAGTGGCGCCGGCGAGAGCGCGGGCGGGTGGCTGGCGTGCGACACCGCCACGAAGCTCGTGCGTGAGGCGCAGGCAGGATCGCCTCGCGAACTCGACGCATTGCTGGCGGCGATGCGGCCGGCGTTGTTCGGCTACTTCTGCCGCCGGGTGGACGCGGCCGTCGCGGACGATCTCGCGCAGCGCGCGCTGCTGATCCTGGCGCGCGAGTATCGCCGCATCGTGCCGGAGAGTGCCGGGCAGTGGGTCGTCACGATCGCCCGCAACGTCGTCCGCGACGAGCATCGGCGGTCCGCACGTGCCGCGGGCCGTCACGCGCCCGCTCACGAGGCCCATGGCGTGGCATCGCCGGAGATCGCGGGCGGCGGGATCGAATACGACGAACTGGCGCAAGCCATCGTCGGAGCAGCGCATGCGGCGTGCACCGCATCATTGCGAGCGGTGGTGCTTGGCATCGTGAGTGGGCTTGGGGTGCACGAGATCGCGCAGCAAGAAGGCGTGAGCGAGGCGGCGGTGCGAGTCCGGCTGACGCGTGCCCGCGCGGTGTTGCGGCGTGAGCTTCGGCGGTTTCGCGACGATACGATTCCAGCCCCTGCTCTTCCCTGGCGCGAGGCGATCAAACAGTGATGGTGCTGGACGGGTGCGCGCCGCGGTGAAATACTACCCCGTGACCCATTCCTGGCGGCTCTGGCCTTTCGTCGCGTTGCTGGCTGCGGCGTGCACGCCCCCGCCGCCGGCCAGCCAGCCCGCGCCCGTGGCGGTGCCCGCGGCCAACGAGCAGGGGCGAGCGGCGTTGACCCTCGCGAACTCGACGCCGGACGTGCCGCCGGGCGTGTTCATCACGGATGATACGACGCGTTATCCGGTGATCGGGGCGACGTCAGTGGAGCTGGGGCAGCAGCTCGGAATCGGGCGCGAGAGCGCGAGCGACTCGGACTACATCGGGCTGACCGGCACGCAGGTGCGTTGGCAATTCCGTCCCCTGCGCAGCGACAGCGGGTGCCGGCTCGTGCAGGTGGCGGTGTTCATGCGCATTGCGACGACCCTGCCGCACTGGCTTCCGGCGGCCGGCACGCCCGACTCACTGGCACGGCAATGGACGCGCTTTCTCGACGCCACCCTGGTGCACGAGCGCGGGCACCGGAACATCGCGTTGCACACCGCGGTCGCGATCCTCCACACCCTGCAGGAGGCGCACGAGGCGGAGTGTCCCGGCATCAGCGACATCGCGAACCTGCACGCGCACGCGGCGTGGGATCTGGGGCAACGGTGGCAACTGGATTACGACATCGCGACGGCGCATGGCGTGACGCAGGGGTCGCGCTGGCCGCCGTCGCGGGTGGTTCGGCAGCCGGCTGGGTCGTAGTCGCCGGGCAGTCGTTACGGTGAGGCGAATGCCGCCGCGGGCGCCGATCCGGCGGTGCCTTTTGGGCCGACGGCGACGAGGACATCCCGGTCCGCGACGACGCTGTTGAAGCCCGTGTCGCCCAGCAATGTCCAGGTGAGGCCGCCGTCCCCGGATGTGAACGTACCGGCTGGGCCGACGCTGACGATGCGGGTGCCGCTCGACGACACGCACGTGGCGGCTGAGAGGAACGGCGTTTCGTGGCTGGTGTCGGCGGCAGTCCACGTAGCGCCGCCATCGAATGTGACCGCGACATGTGCGCCATGGGCGATCGGCTTGGCGTAGTCACCGCCGACGGCGACACCGTGGCGCGCATCGCAGAACGCCACCGAGAAGATTCCCGCGCTCGCGAGGCCCGCGACGATCGGCGTTTTGGCGACCTTCCATGAGGCGCCGTAGTCCGCCGACCGCCAGACGCGGGCGACGGGGCCACCACCGGTGGCGATCCAGGCGTGTCCGTGGGGGCCGGCGACGACGGAGGTGTTGCTGGCGGCGAAGGCGGCTTCGCCGGTCATGGCGGTTGGGCTGGCGGCTGCGGCATGCGTACGCCAGTGGGCGCCGCCGTCCGTCGTCGTGACCGTGAAGAAATGGCTGTCGATCGGATCACCGGCCGCAAGGCAGCGGTGTGCGGACCAGCAGCCAATGCCGTCGAGGAAGACGCCGTGTTGCTCGAGATCGAGCTGGAGGGTCCAGGATGCGCCGGCGTCGGTCGTGTGATAGATCCGTGCGGTGTCGGCGGCCGAGACGACCACGAACGCAGTGCGCGCGTCAATGGCGGCGACGCCGCGGAAGTCGAAACTGGCCGCACCGGGGACCGTGTCCGTCTGCCAGGTCTCGCCGGCGTCGGTGGAGCGCATCACGGTGCCTTCGGTGCCGCCGGCCCACACGGTGCCGTCCGGCGCGACGCTGAGTCCGCGGAACGACGCGTGGGAGTGCGTGTCCGCGTCGTTCCACTGGGCGGCCGCGGGGTTGGGGATCCAGGCCCAGGTGGCGATCGCGACAGCGAGTGTGGCGGTGCGGGACATTGTTGCCATGACTCCCTCAGGCGAGTAGCCGGGTGGTACCCTTCGATCAGTATGTCATCTACGGCGAGCCCTGTCACGGTGTGGACCATCGGGCATTCCACCCTGCCGATCGAGGAGTTCATCCCGTTGCTGACAGGGAACGGAATCGAGGTACTCGCGGACGTGCGGCGATTTCCGGGATCGCGGCGGCATCCGCAGTTCGGGGCCGAGGCGTTGAGCGCAGAGCTGGACGACGCGGGCATCCGGTACGAGGCGTTCCCGGATCTGGGTGGGCGGCGGGATCCGCGACCGGATTCCGTGAATCTGGCGTGGCGCAACGCGTCGTTTCGCGGGTATGCGGACTACATGGAGACGCCGGAGTTTCGCGAGGCGATCGAGCGGTTGCTGGCGATCGCGCGAGTGCAGCGGACGGCGGTGATGTGTGCCGAGGCGGTGTGGTGGCGGTGTCATCGCGGGTTGATCGCCGATTACCTCAAGGCGGCGGGGCATGAGGTGTTGCACATCGGCGGGAACGGAGTGGCGAGTCCGCATCCATATACGTCGGCGGCGCGGATCGTTGACGGGCGGCTGTCGTATGCCGGGGAGCTCAGGCTCGATATCTGAGGGCGGGCGGGTGCTGGGATTGGTCGCGTGAAATGAATGCGGCGCGGGGTCGAAATCCGGCGGGGCGGGTCATGACCCGCCCCTACCAGGGACGAGAGCGGCGCGCGTCACTTGGGCGGCGTCGCGGGCTGCGCGATCAGCCTCTCAAAGTGCGGATCACCCTTGAGCGGAGCCCACGCGGGATCGATCGTGAGCCATCTGGGCGAGATCATGTACGGGTGCGCGAGCAGTGAATCGAGTTGGGCGAGGGCGTGGGGATGATCTCCGATCAACACATAGAGCCGGGCCAACACGTGCTCGCAATAGGGGATGTTGGTGTCGTGGTCGCCCGTGGCGTGCGCCAGCGCGCATCCCTGCTCCCCCTCACGGATGGCCGCAGCGTGCGCGCCCTGAAACGCCAGCGCCAGCCCGTGGAGCGAATGCCGCTGGGAATCGTTCGGTGATGCGCGAAGCTGGGACTCGAATTCCTTCCCGGCGGAATCGGCCCAATGGCGAGCAGCCACCGTATCACCTGTCATCCAGCTCACCTCAGCGCGGACAATGGCCCACGCAGCACGATCGCCGTCGTATGCGGATGGCGGCAGCGCCAAGACGACTGCGCGGTCTGCACTATCGAGTGCCCAGTACATGTCGAAGTAGTTGGCCATGTACGCATCCAGGGCGCTACGATCGAGTGTAGCCGGAACGTCGCGCAATGAGGACCGGGCACCCGCCAGGTCGCCTTCGCCCAACAGGCTCATCGCCCGGTCCTGAATCAGCGAGAGGGCCGCCGGATCGACCGCGAGTCCGCGGTTGGCCGCGGACCGCGCCTCCGGATACCGCCGTGTCCAGACCAACGTGCGGGCGAGATGGTCGAACGCTCTTTCGGAACGCGGGTCCAGTACCACTGCCTGGCGTGCCCGGGGAAGCGCGGCATCATAATGGCCCTCAGCGGCATTCGCGATGGCCAAGCCTGAGATGGCGTCCGCTGAAGACGGCGCCAGGCGTATCGCGGTATCGTACGCGGCAACTCCTCCTGCCACATCGCCGGCAACAATGATTTTGTAGATCGCCCGCGCAATGTATCCATCGGGACTGGCAGGTGCGAGGGCTACGGCGCGGTTGGCCGCGGTGCGCGCGGCTTCCGCGTCGGCGGGATCAGGGATGGTATTGCCGTACAGCCGGGACTCCGCCTTGGAGACCTGAGCCCACGCCGCCGCGAAATTGGAGTCGAGCGCGACCGCCTGCCGGGCCGACGCCAGTACGCGCCGGAGTGTCGGCGGGTCGTTCCCATCGATCGCCACGCTCCTCAGATACGCTTCGTACGCCGCGATGTTCTGCGTCGGCCGGGCGGCAACTTGCGACTGGTCCGGCGGAGAGAGCACCACCCCCAGCTTGTCCGCCACCCGGCTCGCGACGGCGGCCTGCACGTCGAAGACGTCAGCCACCGTCGTGTCGAACGACTGCTGCCACTTGGTCACCGCACTACGCCCCTCCGCCACCTGAATCAGCTCCGGACTGACGCGCACGCGCCGAACACCGCCGGCGCCCTGCTCCGAATGAATGGTGCCGGTGAGCAGGTATTGCACGCCCAGCTCGCGCCCGATCTCCTCAGGCGGCTTGGTCGTGTGCCGGTACTCATTGGAGCTCGTGCGCGCAATGATCTGCAGCGCCGGGAGCGCCGAGAGCTTGCCACGAATCTCGTTCGTGATCCCGTCGGCAAAGTACGCGTTCGCGGTGTCACCTTCGGTATCGAAGGGCAACACGGCAAGACCGACGGGTCCGGTCGCCGTGGCAGCGGGCACCCGATCCTCTTGCCGACGCCACGCGAAGAGGGCGCCGGCGCCGACGAGTAGCCCCAGTACGAGCAGGAGCGCTCCACTCGGTACCCGGCGCTCGGGTCGCGCCGGCGCGGACGCGGCGGTGACCGTGCTGAGCGCGCTTCGCTCGGACGATTCGAGCGCGCGTGCGAATTCGATGGCAGAGCCAAAGCGGTCCGCGGGTACGGGCGCCAGGGCGCGCTGCAGCACGAGGTCCACGGCTTCGGGTACCGCGGGGCGCGAGCGCCGGACGGACGGCGCGATGCCGCTCATCATCTTGGCAATGGCGGCTTGCGCGGTGGGCCCGGTGAATGGCGGCTCGCCGGCGAGCATCTCGTATGCGACTGCGCCCAGGCTGTAGACATCGGACCGTGGTCCGATGTCGCGCTCGCCGGCAGCCTGCTCGGGGCTCATGTACTGTGGCGTGCCGACGACCATGCCGCGGCCGGTGAGGCGTTCGCCGGTGTCGGCCAGGGGCACATCGAGGGCGCGTGCGATGCCGAAGTCGGCGACGAGCGTGCTCCCGTCATTCGTGAGGAGCACGTTCTCCGGCTTGATGTCGCGGTGAACGATCCCGTGCTCGTGCGCGTACTGAAGCGCAGACGCCATCTCGCGTGTGATGCGGACCGCTTCGTCGAGCGGCAACTGATGTTCGCGCTTGAGACGGTCGCGGAGACTTTCGCCGTCCACGTACATCATCGTGAACCAGAGCTGGCCGGAGGCCGCCTCGCCGGAATCGAGCACCGACAGGATGTGCGGGTGCTGGAGGCGCGCGGCGACGCCGATCTCGCGGCGGAAGCGCTGCGGGCCGAGGCTGGCCGCGAGCTCCGCGTGCAGGACCTTTATGGCGACCGGGCGGCCGTGCTTCGTATCCTGGGCCCGATAGACCGTGGCCATGCCGCCGCGCCCGATCTCCTGTTCCAGCGTGTACTGCGATCCGATTGCAGCCTGGAGCTGGTCCAGCGCGTCCGATGATGCCACCCGAGAGCCGTCCCCTGAGAGTACCACACGAAGTTACGGATGGCCGGTCACGGGTGCCAGCATCCTGGGACGCGGCCCCATGGCGGCAGTCGGTGTTGACCGCGTCTCGCGGGCATCAAACGCACTGCGGCGCGCGAATCGTTATCCTCTGGCCTCGTGAAGCGCATCAAGACTCCCGATAATGCCGCGGGGCGGGCGGCTCGTTCCGGCTCGGAATCGGCGCAGATCCGTGATCGCCGGACGCCGCCGCTAGCGCGTGCCATCGTGCGTGGGCGGCTCTGGATCGCGCTGGTGTGGGTGGTCGCGGCGGTGGTCCTCGCTCCATTTGCCCGGCGCGCCGGTGACGCGCTCGACGTCGCGGGAAACCGGACCGGCAAGAGTGCGGCGGCCGAGGTGGAGCGGCGGCTCGGGTCGGATTTCGCGTCGCCGTTCGCGCGTTACGCGCTCCTTGTGATCACCGGCATTCCGTCCCCCGACTCGGCGGATGGGCGCGCCGTCCTCCGGGGGATCAAGGCGACGATCGACAGCATGCCGGGCGTCGCGCGGAGCGCGTCGTATCTCTCAACGCGCGACACTGCGCTTCTCAGTCCGCACGGCACACTGATCGTGGTGGGGCTGACCGAACCGCGGCGGTATGCCGACGACTGGATCGCCGCCATGCGCGACGTGACTCGCCGGCTGCAGGGGCGGCTCAGAACGCAGTACCCCCGTGCGACACTGTCGTGGACGGGCAATGCCGCGCTCAACTACGACGTCCGTTCCGCGACGACGGATGACGCGACTCGCGCGGAGCGCCGCATCGTGCCGCTGACGCTCGTGCTGCTGCTCGTGGTGTTCGGGACGGCGGTGGCCGCGTGCGTGCCGCTGGTCGTCGCCGGACTCGGCATCATGATGAGCCTTGGCATGGCCGTGCTGCTCGCGTATGCGCACTGGCCGCTCTCGATCGTGCTTCGCAATACGGTGTCGATGCTCGGACTCGGCGCGGGAATCGACTACGCATTGCTGGTCGTGAGCCGGTTCCGGGAAGCGCTCGCGGCTGGCGAGACACCGGTGGAGGCGGCTGAAAGCGCGCTCACGCACGCGGGCCATACCGTGATGCTGTCGGCGACCGCCGTCGTGATCAGCTTTGCGGCGCTGCTGATCGTGCCCGCAGCAGAGTTGCGGTCGATCGCGACCGGCGGGCTACTCGTCGTGGGCATCTCATCGCTGCTCGCCACCACACTGCTCCCCGGACTGCTCGCGTGGCTCGGGCCCCGGATCAATGCGCTGCGGATCCCATTGCGGTGGCGGAGCCATGTGCATCTGCACGCCCGTCCGCACCCGGGTTGGCAGGCGTGGGGCGCGTGGGCATCTGCGCATCCGTGGTCAGTGCTTGCGCTGGGCGGCATCCCACTCGCGGCACTCGGGTCGCAGGCGTGGCGCATCAACGCCAACCTGCCGAGCGGAGACTGGCTGCCGAAGCATTCTGAATCGGCCGCGGCGCTCGAGTCGCTCGCCGAGATGGGCAAGAGCGGGCTGATTCAGACCTTGCGCATCATCATCGAGCTGCCGGCCGGATCGGGAGTGCTGACTCCCGCGGGCTGGGATGCGACGAAGCATGCGACGGCGCATCTGGCGTCTGATCCGCGGATCGCGCTCGTGCGCTCGCTGCCGTCCGTGACGGGCGCCGTGCATCCCAGCCCGACCTTCATCAACCTGCTGCCGGCCGATGTACTACGGGCATTCTCGAGCCGGGATGGGCGAGAGACCATCCTGGAAGTCGTGCCGCGGGAGGGCGTGCCGATCAGCGCGGTGGTGAGTCTGGCGCGTGAGATCCGGGTGGGTGGCCCCGAGGCGTTGACGGGTTTACCGGGCGCGCGCGTGCTGGTGGGCGGATTGCCGGCGTTCAACGCCGAGTATCAGGATCAGGTGCACGCGCACATGGCGACCATTGTGTGGCTCGTGGTGGCGGGGTCGTTCGTGACCCTGCTGATCGGATTCCGCTCGGTGCTCGTGCCGATCAAGGCGATCATCCTCAACCTCGTGTCGGTCGCGGCGGCGTTCGGCGCGTCGGTGCTGGTGTTCCAGGACGGCTACGGGGTTCGGTTGCTGGGGCTCAATGCGCCGATCGATGGGTTGTTCCCTGCCGTGCCGCTCATCGTATTCTGCTTTGTTTTCGGATTCAGCATGGACTATGAAGTCTTTCTGGTATCGCGGGTGGCGGAGGCGGCCGCGCGTGGGGAGAGCGAGGAGAGCGCGGTGGCGGACGGCGTCGCGCGGACGGGCGGCGTGATCACCAGTGCGGCGGCGATCATGATCGTCGTGTTCGCGGCGTTTGCGCTCAGCGATTTCCTGCTGATCAAGATCCTCGGCTTCACGCTCGCGGCGGCGATCCTGATCGATGCGACGCTGGTGCGGATGGCCGTGGGGCCGGCGTTGCTGCGGCTGGCGGGCGAGTGGAACTGGTGGCCGGGCCGGCGGCGGTCAGGCGCGTAGCCGGACCCTATCCCAGGTATCGTTCGGCCAACTGGACCAGGCGTTCGTCGTTGTCGGTTCGGGCGCGTGCGAGGATTTGCTCGACGTGGGGGCGGAGGCGGCGTTCGCCCCAGTAGTAGCCCGTCGCTTCTTCCGCGTTGCCGGTGTCGCCCGCGCGTGCGCCTTCGAGCAGCGCTTCCGCCGCGGCTGCGTCGTAGCCCGGATCGTCGCGCGGCGGGAGTCCGACGGGCGAACGGGCCTTGGGCTTTCCGCTCGAGTCTTCGTTGACAAATGCTCGCGACACCGGCGTCTCCGCGTGCGGTCCTCACGTGAAAACTAGCCGGGGGTGCGGCAGCCAGGCGTCCGGTTGGCGCGCTAGCGTACGATTGCTGCTTGCTCGGGAGTGGTTATTCGCCGGGCGCGACGATCTCGATCGTGTCGCTCTCGACGTCGAACAGCATGGCGCGCGCGACCTCGGCGATCGACTGCCCCGTGTCGGCTGATTCCTGCTCCATCAGGCGAATTGCGGTGACGCGCGTGAGGCGTGCGCGCTCGACGAGCGCCGAGGCGGCCCGTGCGACGATGTCATCGTCGCTTTCCTGCATCGGATTGGAGGGGCGGGTTCCGGGGATCACCGGTGTCGTCACCAACTCAATGGCAGGCGGCGAGTAGAGCGCGTCGACCATTTCGGTGACCGACGGGTCGTCGATCGCCTCTGGCGCGCCAGGCGTCGTGATTGCTGGCGGAGCAGCGCCGAGGACGGCGTCCGGCGACCACGCGAACGCGTCCGGCTCAATTTCGGCGGCGGGAGAAAATGCGGCCGCTGCCAATGCTTCGCGCGCCTGCATGACGGCACGCCACAGCTCCTCGTGCATCTCATCCGCTTCCGCGTCGGCCGGCAGGAGCGCAACGGATCCCCACCTGGGGCGAGAGGCCGGGTCGGCCGCGGCAGGGTGGCTCGTCAGGACGACCGCGGCCACGCCGGGTTGTTTTTTCGCCACGGCCATCGCGACCGTGAGTCCGGGCGCGTCCTCGAGGAGCGGGGAGACCAGCACGACATCGGGCATGAGGAAACCCGCGTAATCAATCGCGCCCTGCGCGCTGGTCACGCGGGCGAGCACCTCATGGCCGCGGCTCTCGAGGCGGTGCGAGAGTTCGGAATGAGCGCTCGCGCGCCGCTCGGCCAGCAGGATGCGGAGCGACCCGCCCGGGGTGGGGGTGGCCCGGTCGGGGGTGGCAGACGTCGGCGAAGCGGTTACATCGGGTGCGGGGGCCATCAGCTCCGTCCTGCGGCGGGACCTCGTTCGCGAAGCCGCCCGTGCGGCGGGCTCGGCTATAGAGTACACCGGTCAGAATGTCGCTATCCGTGACCCCAGTCACACTCGGTGACAGACGGCAATGTCGCGAAATACGACAGTGCCGTTGGAGCGAGATCCGGGGGATTGAACCCCAGCTGTCCGTCTGAGCCGCAGGTCTCGGTGAATCGGCCGGCAACGAAGTCCGTTGGGCGGACATCGATTGCGCAGCAGGATTCGCATAGCTGGGGCGGGGCCGCCTGACGACATTTGGCGCATGAGGAACGGATGTTCGGGGCATGACCGCCGGTAGCGGCGCGCGGGTGGCTGCGGTGGGAGACGTCGCGGCGACGCTCGATCCGGCGGACTGGGACGCGTTCGCGGTGCTGGCCCATCGCATGGTGGACGACATGCTCGGCCACCTTCGCACGGTGCGTGACCGGCGGGCGTGGCAGCCGATGCCGGCCGACGTCCGGGCATCGTTTAGTGAGCCGGTGCCCTGGGAGGGCGAAGGGGCGGAGCGAGCGTACGAGGATTTCGTGCGCACCGTGCTTCCCTACCCCAACGGCAACCTGCATCCACGGTTCTGGGGCTGGGTCCATGGCGGCGGGACGCCGCTCGGCATGATGGCGGACATGCTCGCCTCGGGACTCAACGCGCATCTCGCGGGGTTCAACCAGGCGCCGGCGCTCGTCGAGCACGAAGTGATACGCTGGCTGGCGGAACTCATGGGGATGCCGAGCGACGCGAGCGGCGTCCTCGTGAGCGGCGCGACAATGGCGAACGTGCTGGGTCTCGCCGTGGCGCGATTCGCGAAGGCGCGCGACGCGGGATTCGACGTGCGCGAGGAGGGGCTGCAGGGGCGCGCGGGATCACGACTCATGCTGTACGGGTCAACCGAGACGCACGCGTGGGCAAGTAAAGCGGCGGAGCTGCTCGGACTGGGGCGCGCGTCCTTCCGGCAGATACCGGTGGACGACGGATACCGCATCGACGTGGCGGCGCTCGAGGCCGCGGTAGCGGCGGACCGCGCGGCCGGGCATGTGCCGTTTTGTGTGATCGGAACCGCGGGGACCGTCAACACGGGCGCGACCGACGATCTCGAACGGCTGGCGGCGTACTGTCGCGCGGAGCGCCTGTGGTTCCACGTGGACGGCGC
Source organism: uncultured Gemmatimonadales bacterium (assembly GCA_963737895.1). Lineage (GTDB taxonomy): Bacteria > Gemmatimonadota > Gemmatimonadetes > Gemmatimonadales > Gemmatimonadaceae > Palsa-1248. Next base: position 95,101 of record CAVTUF010000002.1, read on the forward strand.
GTTTGGCGCACTCGCGCGGCTCTCTCCGGCGCTCACGCCCATTGTTGCCGGCATCGAGCATGCCGACTCACTCAGCTTCGACCTGCACAAGTGGATGTATCTGCCCTTCGACGTCGCCTGCGTGCTCGTGCGCGATCCCGCGGTGCATCGCGCGACATTCGCGGCGTCGGCGAGTTATCTCGCCTTCGGGACGCGAGGCGTAGCAGCGGGCGGGTTTCCGTTCGCCGAGCGCGGCATGGATCTGACGCGGAGCTTCAAGGCGCTCAAAGTCTGGATGTCGATGAAGGCGCATGGTGTGCGCGCGTATGCGGCGCTCATCGAGCAGAACGTCGCCGATGCCGCGTACCTGGCCGCGCTGATCGATGCCGATCCGGTACTCGAGCTATTGGCTCCCGTACCGCTCAACGTCGTGTGCTTCCGCTATGCGCCGGCGGACGTGGCGGCCGAGCGGCTCGATGCGCTGAACGCGGAGATCCTGGTTCGTGTGCAGGAAGAGGGGATCGCCGTGCCGTCGGGTACCAGCCTTCGCGGGCGCTACGCCATCCGTGTCGCCAACGTCAACCACCGCAGCCACCGGGATGATTTCGGCATACTCGCCGAGGCGGTCAAGCGGATCGGGCGGGAGGTCGCCGCTAGTGGGCGTCCGGAGGCTGGAGCCCTTTCTCCAGGAACGCCATGAACGCAGCCGGGTCGCGCGTAAGGCCTGGGAGGCTCGTCACCGTGTGGCCATCGGCATCGACGATGGCGTAGAGCGGGAGCGCGACCGTCTTGAATTGCGATTCCTGGAACGCCTGCTGGCGCTCGTACATGTCGCCATCGCCGTCCGTGAACAGCCGTGAGAGCACGAACTGTCCGAGCGCGGCTCGGACGTCGGGGCGCGTGAAGATGTTGGCTTCCATCCAGCGGCAGTTCGTGCAGGTGTAGCCCGTGAAATCGATGAACACGTGCTTCCCTTGCTGTTTCGCGAGTGCGAGCGCGGCGGGATAGTCGTTCAGGCGCCATGCGAGCGAGGCCGGTGCCGTTGCACCGTGGTTAATCGCCGTTGCGGCCGCGGTTTCGTAGTCGGTCGGCGGCAGGAACGACTCGAGGTCACCGAGCGACCGGCCCGTCAGGCCCGTCGCCATCCAGACGCCGACGGCGAGAGCGGCGGCCGCGGCGGTCAGGTAGCCGGTGCGCATCGCGCGTGAGATCTGCGCACCGCTGCTCGCGCGCTGGCGGAGCAACAGATAGACCAGGGTGATGCCGGCGAGCGAGACCCAGCTCGCGAGGACGGTGGTGCGCGTGAAGATGCCCCAGTGCCACACCAGATCGGCGTTGGAGAGGAACTTCATCGCGGCCGCGAGTTCGGCGATTCCCATCACCACCTTGGTGGACTGCAGCCAGCCCCCGGCGCGGGGCAGTCTCGACATCCATTCGGGCACGAGCGCGAGGACGCAGAACGGGATTGCGAAGACCGCCGAGTAGACGAGCATTCCCACGAGCGGCTCCTGCCATTTCCCCTGCGCGGCTGTGACGAGTACCGTACCGACGAAGGGTGCGGTGCAGGTGAACGACGTCAGCGTGAACGTCAGGCCCGTGAGCAGCGCGCCGAGTATACCAGCGCCCTGGCCGGCCGCGCCCTGGCGGCGCACGACATTGTCGAGCGCCGTGAGCCATGCGCTGGGGATCGTGATCTGAAAGACGCCGAACAGGTTGAGGGCGAAGCCTACGAAGATCGCCGTGAGGAGGAGATTCACCCACGGATTGCCGGCGAGCATCGCGGACGCCGGCGGCACCGGTGAACACCGCGAGCGCGAGGCCGAGTGCCGTGAAGCTGGCGATGATGCCGAGTCCGAAGACCAGTGCGTGGCGGACCGCCGTGCGGCGATCGGTGGCGGCGTGGCTGGTGAAGTACGAGACCGTGATCGGCACCATCGGAAAGACGCACGGCGTCAGGAGCGACAGCGCGCCGGCCGATGCCGCGAGCCAGATGAAGCCGAGCGTCACGCGACGAGTCTCAGCTCGCCGATTTGGCGGCGCGCGCGACCGTCACCGGAACGAGCACCGTCTCGGTGTGAGGCGGGAGACAGAGGGAGGCGTTGCACGTCTGAAAGCGTGCCTTGATCGCGAGCGTGTCGGTGCCCGGCCGCGCGTCTGCTCCCACGCGCACGGTCAGCGCGAATGTCGCGAACTCATCGTACGTCTCGACATTGATACCGAAGTTCGAGTCGAAGCGCGTGTCGGGGGTGGGCCCGCGGACCGTGCCGATCAACTCGAACGGCTGGCCAGGTGCGAGCGCGATGCGCGTGGGAATCGGGCCGCCGGGTCCCTGGCTGATCGAGTAGACGTGCCATCCCTGATCGATTCGGGCCTTGAGCTGGATTGTCGTGGTGGCGCCGGGCGCGACCGCGGCCGGGGGCGCAGACGCGGTCCAGACCACGGGGCGTTCCTGCGCATTTGCCGGTATCGCGCACATAACCGCCAGCGCTGCGCCGGCGATCATCCAGGTTCCTGCCTTCATACGAACACCTCGATTGCCAGAACGAATATCTGCTGCATCCAGTGTGCGACTAACACGGCGGGTCATGACCCTCCCCTACCAGGGACGAATCCGTCGCAGCGGCCGGCCGGTGAATCAGAGGTGGCGGGCACACCCATGCTTGATCGTACACTACTGCGCCGGTTCGGGACCGGAAAGCATGGGCATCTCACTATCGGGGCCGGCGGGCGGCGGATCATGGCAACTCGTTGACCGACCGGCTGTTAGCAAGCTAACGCTATGTGCCGCCGCCGATTGCCGGGGCGACGCGTCCGGCGCATTCGCCGAAGCCGATCCGCACGGCGCCCTCGCGTTCGCAGGTGCCGCGGATCACCACGTCGTCGCCGTCCTCGAGGAAGCTGCGCGTCTCGCCGGTGGGCAGCGTCAGCGGTTCGGTGCCGCGGCGGGTCAGTTCGAGAAGTGAGCCGAGGGCGTTGCGTGCCGGACCGGAGATCGTGCCACTCGCGAGCAGGTCGCCGGGGCGGAGGTTGCAGCCGTTGCTGGTGTGGTGGGTGAGCATCTGCGCTGGAGTCCAGTACAAGTCGCGCGCATTGCTGCGGCAGAGGCGGACCGCCGGATCACCGCGGTCGCGCATCCGGGCGGAGCTGAGCGTCACATCGATCGAGAGGCCGATCCCGCCGGGGGCCGTGTCGGGCGGAGGCGTGAGATACGGGAGCGGCAGTGGATCGCCGGGCGGGCGCGCGACCGGTGGAAGGCGGAACGGGACGAGCGCGTCGAGCGTCACGATCCACGGCGAGATCGTCGTCGCGAAGCTCTTGGATAGAAAGGGTCCCAGCGGCTGGTATTCCCATGTCTGGATATCGCGCGCGGACCAGTCGTTGAGCAGGCAGACGCCGAACAGGTGCGACTCCGCGTCGCTGATCGAGACCGGATCACCGAGTGGCGAGCCGGGACCAACGAAGAATCCGATCTCGGCCTCGTAGTCGAGCGCTCTTGTGGGACCGACGACCGGCGCGGCCGCATCGGCCGGCTTCGTCTGGCCGCATGGGCGTCGCACGGTGGTGCCGCTCGGCACGATGGACGACGCGCGTCCGTGATATCCGATCGGCACCCATTTGTAGTTGGGCAGCAGCGGATTGTCGGGACGAAACATCGCGCCGACGTTGGTGGCGTGGTGGATCGATGCGTAGAAGTCCGTGTAGTCGCCGATCGCGGCCGGGAGCCGCATCGTGACGTCGGCGGCGCTGACCAGGATCCGGTCGCCGAGGCCGGGCGTGCGCGCCGCGGGCGATCCATCGTGCAGCAACTCGGAGAGTTGTTGGCGGAGCGCGAGCCAGTATCTGGAGCCGAGTGCGAGCAGGCCGTTGAGATCGGAGCCTGCGCAGTGGCGGCCGGCGATTTCGCCATCGCCCGAGAGCCATCCTTCCGCGTGGAGCGCGCGGAGGCCGACAATGCGGTCGCCGATCGCGACACCGATCCGGCCGGCATCGTTCGCGTCGCGCGCGTAGACACCGAACGGAAGGTTCTGGATCGGGAAGTCAGTCGCGGGGTCGTTCGCGGACGTCACCCAGGACCGGCGCGCGGGATCGTGCGTCGCGTCCGGTGTTCTCGACAAGAGATGCAGCGCGCGGAGGTCATCCACCGGCTCGCGGAACGAGCACGATCCGAACGCACGCGCGATCTGTTCGCGTGTCGTGCGGAGATCCGTCGTCGTGAGATGGCGGTCGTGCCACCGGAGGCCGCCGGGCGCGAACCGGAACGCGACGGGGTTCGTCTCCTCCAGGACCGCGACCGCGTCCGATTCGGTGGCGCCAGTGCCGAGGAAGGCGGCGGCTAGGAAGACATTGAAGAAACCGTGCATGACGGCGCGGGGGCTATCCGCGGCGTAGGTGAGCGGATGCGTCGATCGCACGGGGTGGTGGAGGCCGGCCGTGGCTTTGAACGCCACTCGTGCGCGCACGGCATCGGCCATGAAGCGGCCGAGCGCCGCGGTGCTGGGGATGGCGTCCGGCGTGACGCCTCCAGTGCGAACCTTGGCGCGGGCGCCTCGCCGGGCGATGGCGCCCAGCAGCGGTGCGGGATCGGGCTCGATCGGGATCTCAATGAATAATTCAAACGTGCGCGGAGTGGCGGTGGCGAGCGCCTCGACCTCGGCGACGGTCGCCGCCTTCCCTTCCACCGCGTCCACGACCGCGCGGCCTGATGGACCCTTGGCGTACGCGTTGTTGAAGAGCGTGATGCGTGCGAGATCGGCCGCGACGTCGGGGCCGACCAGAACAGACAGACGCCACGGCTCGTCGGTTCGCCGCCGTGGGAGCGCTTTGGCGGCGGCGCCGTGGAACTCGTCGAGTTGTGCGGCGGAGATGATGAAGCGGCCCAGGAGCCGGCAGTGTTCATCCGTGCGGTAGGAGCCGTAGTTCCGGGCGGCGGTCACCAAGTCGAGCCCGGCCGGTGGAAAGAGGCCTGCGTAATCCACCAGGCCGGACACCAGCGTGTCGACCGACGGCATGGCCGCGACGACAGTCATCCCATGTTCTCCACCATGGCCTGGCCGAAGGCGCTCGTCTTGACCTCGGTGGCGCCCGACATCTGGCGCGCGAAATCGTAGGTGACGCGTTTCTGCGCGATCGTCTTCTCGAGCGAGCTGACGATGAGATCGGCGGGTTCGTTCCATCCCATGTGGCGAAACATCATCTCGCCCGACAGGATGACCGATCCCGGGTTGACGACGTCCTTGCCCGCGTATTTCGGCGCGGTGCCGTGAGTGGCCTCGAACACGGCGTGGCCGGTGAAGTAATTGATGTTGGCGCCGGGGGCGATCCCAATGCCGCCCACCTGGGCGGCGAGCGCATCGGAGATGTAGTCCCCGTTGAGATTGGGCGTGGCAATGACATCGTATTCCGCCGGGCGCGTCAGGATCTGCTGCAGGAACGCATCGGCGATGACGTCCTTGATGACGATACCGCCCGGGAGCTGCAGCCAGGGGCCGCCCTGGTAGTCCGTGGCGCCGTATTCGTTGCGTGCGAGCGCGTATCCCCAGTCGCGGAAGGCGCCTTCGGTGAACTTCATGATGTTGCCCTTGTGCACCAGCGTCACGCTCTTGCGGTTCTGCTTGAGCGCGTAGTCGATCGCCGCGCGTACGAGGCGGGTCGAGCCTTCCTCGGACATCGGTTTGATGCCGATACCGCTGGAGTCCGGGAACCGGATCGTGGTGGCGCCCATCTCGGTACGCAGGAACTGAATGAGCCGATTGGCATCAGCGGAGCGCGCCTTGTATTCGATCCCGGCGTAGATGTCTTCCGTGTTTTCGCGGAAGATCACCATGTCCACGAGCTCGGGCGCCTTGACCGGGGACGGCACACCGGTGAAATAGCGCACCGGGCGCACGCAGGCATAGAGATCCAGTTTCTGCCGCAGCGCCACGTTGAGGGAGCGGAATCCACCGCCGATAGGCGTAGTGAGCGGGCCTTTGATCGCGACGAGGTAGTGCGGAATGGCGGCCAGCGTGTCATCGGGGAGCCAACTATCGAGCTGGTTCTTGGCTTTTTCGCCTGCCAGCACCTCGAGCCATTCAATGCGGCGTTTGCCGCCGTAGGCTTTGCGGACGGCGGCATCGAACACGGGGCGCGAGGCGCGCCAGATATCGGGTCCGGTCCCGTCACCTTCGATGAAGGGGATGACCGGCACGGCGGGGACGCGAAGCGTTCCACCGTCAATGGTGATGGCTTCGCCCGCGGTGGGCGCGGTAAGATTCGTGTATGTCGGCATGGAGAATGATGGCCGGATGGCCTGGGGACGTGTAGTGGCGCGGGAATTATGAGCGGGTTGAGCGCAGGCGGCAACCGGACCGCGGCCGCGGTGGCGCGTCGTCTCTACGACGGCTTTGTAACGTATCACGACGCGTTCCGGACGATCACGACGCAGGCTCAGGCGCGCTGGGAGCGGCGGGACTGGCCTGGGGCGCAGATCAATGCGTCGACCCGGATCGCGCTCTACAAGCAGTGCGCGGACGACGCCGAGCACCGTGCGGAGGCGGAACTGGGCGGCCGAGGCGATCCGGACACGTGGAAGGTGGCGAAGGCGGTGTACAGCGCGACCGTGCGGGACCGGGCGGACGCCGATATTGCCGAGACGTTTTACAACTCCGTCGCGCGGCGTGTGCAGGAGACGGTGGGGAGTGATCCAGCGACGACGTTCGTCGAGACCGAGGCGCCGGCGCGAATACCGGATCTGAGCGCACTGTACACGACGTTGCCCGAGATCAGGCTGGACGGGGGCGCCATGGAGCGTGTGCTGGGGCTCTTCAGGTGGAACGTGCCATTTGCCGACCGAGCGGGTGACGCTCAGCGGGCGGCGGCGATCGTGGCTCCGGATCTCGAGGCGCGGTGCTCGGGTGCGCCGCTCGACGGGATCAATGTGCTCCGGTCACCGTTCTACCGGAACAAGGGCGTGTACATTGTGGCGCGCATCCGGTCCGGGCGGCGAATCGTCCCGTTGATCCTCGCGCTTTCGAATGGGCGGCGGCATCATGATCGACGCGGCGTTGCCGACCACCGACGAGGCGAGCGTGGTGTTCGGGTTCAGCTGGTCGTACTTCCAGGTGGACACGCTCGACCCTGCCGGCGTCGTGGAGTTTCTGGCGTCGCTCATGCCGCACAAGCGGGTGGATGAGCTGTACACGGCGATCGGCTACAACCGGCACGGCAAGACCGTGCTGTACCGGAGCCTGATGCGGCATCTGGCCGAGAACCCGGACGCGCGGTTCACGATCGCGGAGGGTGATCAGGGCACCGTCATGACGGTGTTCGCGCTGTCGTCGTTCAACGTCGTGTTCAAAGTGATCAAGGATCGTTTCGATTTTCCGAAAACGACGACGCGCAAGGCGGTCATGGAGAAGTATCACTTCGTGTTCGTGCGGGATCGTGTCGGGCGGCTCGCGGACGCGCAGAAGTTCGAGTATCTGGAGTTTCCGGTGGCGTGCTTCGACCCGCCGGTGCTGGAGCTGCTGCTGCAGACCTGTGGCAGCACCGTGCGTATCGCCGGTGACCGCGTCGTATTGCAGCACGTGTACACCGAGCGCCGGGTGACCCCGCTCAACCTGTTTCTGCGGCACGCGGCACTAGCGGCGGCGCACGACGCGGTGCTCGACTACGGCCAGGCGATCAAGGATCTCGCCGGCGCCGGGATCTTCACCGGCGACATGCTACTCAAGAACTTCGGCGTGACGCGCCACGGCCGCGTGATCTGTTACGACTACGACGAGCTGGCACTGCTCACCGATTGCCGGTTCCGGGCGCTCCCAGCGGTGGTGCACGAAGAAGATCGAATGGCGGCCGAGCCGCCGTACTACGTGGGCGAGTCCGACGTGTTTCCGGAGGAGTTTCGCGTATTCCTCGTGCCACCCGGTGCGTTGCGCGACGATTTCCTGGCAGCGCATCGCGACTTGCTCGACGTCTCGTACTGGCGGGACATGCAGACCCGAGTGCTGACCGGGGAGATGCTGGACGTATTCCCCTATCAGCGCCAGCGCCGGCTGCGGCCGGCTGAGGGCACGAGCGGCCCCGTGACGATCCCCTAGGCGGCTACATCCGCCGCTACATCAGCAGTCGTTTGGGCTCGCCTCGCGTGTCGTCCGGGCGTGGCGGGGCGGGCGGCTGATCGAGAGGGACCGGCGGCGCCGGCCGGAGTGGGGTCGTGTCCGAGGAATGCACTTCGTTCTGCAGATCGTTGACGCTGCGCTTGAACTCGCGGATCCCGCGGCCGATCGACGATCCGATTTCGGGGAGACGCTTGGCTCCGAACAGCAGGAGCACCACGACCATCAGCAGGAAGATTTTTTCGATCCCGAAGCCGCCGAACATGCGTCACTCCGCGCGAGTCTCGTTCGTATCCTAACGCGGTCTACGGGATATGGCGCTTCTGGGGGTACGGGAATCCGAAGTAGTGGACCGGAACGGCGCAGAAGTAGCCTCGGACGCCGTCGCCGGCGCTGATCGCGGTCCAACTCCCGGCGAACTCGTCCTGCCCGATCTTCGCAACGCTGAGCGCGACGCCGGAACCGGCTGCGGGTGTGGGGGGACAGTCGCGGGCCGAATCGCACGCGGCGCGGCGGTCGTTGGCGGCGGTGCCGATCAGCAGTCGCCAGCGTCCTTCACCGATCGCCTTCGACAGGTGGTGGGCAACGATCACGCCGGGCCGCATCGGATCGAACGATCGCGGGTCAGGGACAGCGCCGGATGTGCCAGTTGCGACGGACACGCCGACGCCCGCGAGATCCACATTCACCGCGCCATACAGCGGAATGCGCGCGGTATCGGCGGCGAGCGCGCGCATGGCCGGCACGGCCGACGTGTCGAGCATGCTAGTCCGGCGGAGCCAGAGGCGCCCGCGGACCAATGCGCCGGACGAGGAACCGCCTGTCGCGATCAGGGTGAGGGTGTATTCGCCCGAATCAATGCGGGCGAGGGGCGGAATGACATCGCGTGCGCTGACGGCGTCGCAGGAGAACGGCGCCGCGACCGCAATGGGGTGATGGGGCGCAAGGGCGAGCCGCGCCGAGTGGACCAGCAGTTCGCGCGACGCGACGATCGCCGCGACGACCAGGACCCCCGCATTTGTCCGGTTCATCCATCCCGAGGTACGGATCACAGGGTCACAGTGTTGAGCAGGTGGGCAATGCTTATCGCAAGAAAAATGGCAGGACCAGCTCGGCGGCGATCAGGGCGACGATCAGTACCTCGAGTGCTTCGGCGCGGGCGGCCTGGGATTCGTCGTTCAGCATCGCGTACGTCTCGCGGATGATCGAGAGTTTGCGGTCGATGCCCGCGCGCCATTCGCGGCCACGGAAGATGTCGAGCGCCGCGGTGTAGATCCGCGCGAGGTAGACATCGTCGGTGACTTTGAGTGCGCTCTCGACGCGTTCCACCAACTCGGTCGAGTCGGCGACGAGTGCCTGGAGATCGGACAGCAAGCCGGCGAAGCGGCGTTGCAGGAGAGCGAGCTGGCGCCGCGGGCGTGCCAATGCCACCCGGTCGTACATCGCAGGCAACTCGGCATCGAGCACGGCGTCGTACACGCGGAGCTCGAGCAACTGGGCGTTGGCGAATTCCAGGATATACTGGACATCGGTGTCGCCGGGCGACGGCTCGACGACGAGTGCGTTGTCCCACGTGAGAATCGTGAGGTCGTCGGTGTAGTAGGAGAACCGGTGCGGGAGCAACTCGTGCCGGGCGGTCGCCGAGAGGGGGCGGCGCTCGTTGAGGAGGAGCGGTACGAGGTCCTCATCGCCCCAGGTAGCTGGCGACAGCGCGCCTCCTGCTCCCGTGGCGCTGTCGCGAGCGACCGCGCCATCGGCGCCGCGCACGGCGTTGATGCGGAAGACGACGTAGTCCTCCGTGATCGGCGCGATCGCGGGCCGGGTGATCGCCGGGGCAATGCGCTCGAGCAGCGCGCCGAGGTGGCGTTCGAACACCGGAGAGAGATCAATGCCCGCGTCAACGGCGTTGCCGAAGGCCGAGAATTCACTCCACGCCATGCCGGGGGTAGCGTGGATCGAGATCCGGAGGGAGACGCCGCCAAAGTCGAAGAGGCGTGCCGAGACTTCGGCATCGCCCGACGAGCCGGGGACGCGTAGCGGCTCGGTACCGAGGATCACCGCGACCGGCGGGTTCGCGATCTGGATGGCTTGTGCTTCACCGCGGAGCGGCCGGACGCGGGACGGAGCGCTCAATGCCAGGAGATCGGCGGCTCGCGGGAGGTCGATCTCGAACCCGACGTCAAACAGCCGATAGACGATCGCCACTCCATCCACCCGGACATCACCGAGCGAGCCGGTGGGCAATGTCGCCGGGGCGGGCGGCGGGGGCGTCACGAGAGCAAGGCGGTCAACGGACTCCGGCGACGGCTCCAATCCGTTCGGCGAACGCGGCATATAGCTGCTGCGTGACCGGCCCTGGCCGTCCCGTGCCAATGGTGCGTCCGTCGATACGGACGACGGGCATGATGTCGTTGTACGTGCTCGCAATGAACATCTCGGTGACGCGCGGCAGATCGCCCTCGAGTACCGGAAACTCGCGCACCGGCAGATTGACGCCGGCTGTGATCTCCATGACCAACTCGCGCGAAATGCTCGGCAGGATGCGGGTCGTCAGGGGATGTGTCCGGAGTTCGCCATCGAGTTGCAGGAACACGGCGCTCAATGCGCCTTCCATGATGACACCTTCGCGAACGAAGACCGCCTCATCGCAACTGGCGTCCACGGCTTCCTGCTTGGCCATGATGTTGGGAAGCAGATTGACAGACTTGATGTCGCATCGTGCCCATCGCACATCGGGCACCGTGATGACCGACGCGCCGCGCGTGCGGAGCGCGTGCGGGAGTGCCACCGGGCTGGCGCTGGCCAGGACCGTCGGCGGTGTTCCGGCTGGGGGGAACTGGTGTGTGCGGGGGGCCGCGCCGCGCGTCACCTGCCAGTAGACAAGGGCGTCGCCGTCGAGGTGATTCTCGCGAAGGAGTGTCCGCGAAATGTGACGGAGTTCCTCGATGCGGGCGTCGTCGAGCGTGATGCGTAACTCTCGGAGGCCGCGAGCGAGGCGTCGCAAATGGCGATCGACCTCAATGAGCTCGCCGCCCGCGCCACGTACCACATCGTCAATGCCATCGCCGAACAGGAACCCACGGTCCGTGACGGATACGGTGGCCTGCTCCGAATCGACGTACCGGCCATTGAGGTATACGCGCATACGCTGTTTCGCGCTCCAGTGCCGAGGTGTATGTTCAGAAACTATGCCTCCAGCAACGCGCGGAACAGTGACCGGTACGCCGGCATGGCGCCCGCCCCTGGATTCCGGCGGCTGCCGGGATCGTGATCGTAGTCGCCGGGTGCGGGCATCTGTGGCAGACGTCGACGACCCCGGTCCCTGCCCCTCCGCGCGACGTTTACGCGTGTGCGATCGCACAGGCCACCGGAATGGGTTACAAAGTCGTGGTGGACACCGTGCACCGGGAGCAGCGCGACGTCGAGGCGACGAAGGTGTTGCCGCGTAGCGCGATGGGCGCCGATCCGAACGAGTTCAGCCGCAAGGACGTGATGTCGATCATCGTGACCAGCGCGGCGTCCGACGGCAGCTCGTCGATGCGCGTGGTGGCTGGGACGGTGTCGACCGTGCAGGACCGGCGCGGTCCAACGAATGTCAATGAGCCGGTGGGACTGAACGTCCGCACTGATGCGGATTCGCTGATCGCCCGCTGCGGCGTGGCGAACCCGCCCGCCGCGAAGACCTGATCACCGCCCGGCGCCATGGCGCCGGGCAGAGACGTGGTCAGTCCTCGTGATCTCCCGCCATCTCGTGCATGGCGTCGCGGCCCCAGATCGTTGCCGGGTCAGTCGCACTGGGATACACGTGCACCATCCAGCCGAACGCCTGCTTGACGAACCGGCCATTGGCGGCGTCGCAGGCTTCCTTGGTGGTAATGGAGCCACGTCCGCCGAATAGCGGCCGGCCGTCGGGACCTTTCTCGCCCAGGCGTCCCGCGCCCCCACGCTTCGGCAGGCACCAGTTCGTGTGCACATGCCATTCGGCGACGCTCAACGGAACGCGCGCATTGAGATCGGACAGCGATTCCCACCGCGGGGCCGTGTACATCGCGCCCACGAGGCGGTAGGCCGAATCGCCGGTCCGCTCGTAGAGCAGCGACGTCGGTGACGTGGGATCGAAGCGGATCATCGCGGCCAGCGCGTTGCGGGTGCTCGTGAAGTGATAGACGCGTTGCGGGACATTGGGTGCGAAGATATGAAAGCCATCGGCGAGCGCGCAATGGAAGTCAGCGTACGGCACGATGCCCGTGCGTAGCGCGGCAAGAATCGTCGCGGCGCGGGCGCTGTCGCCTGGCGCCGGGCGAGTGAGGACCGTCATGCGCATGTGGGGGGCATTCATGAGCCCACCGTCCATGGCCATGCTCATCGACTCCATCGCGGTGGCGTCGGTCATGGCACCACTGTCTCGTGCGGTGCCTGAGGTGCTCTGGGCAGCAGAGGTGCGGGCAGTGCTCGACGACGTGCAAAGGGCAGCCGCGGCGGCGAGGACGAACGCGTGGCGGTGCAGGTAGGGAGTGGCGGCGGTGGTGCTCACGGGACGCTCCATGATGGTCGAGCGGGAATTGGCAAACCCCGTCATGGATGACGGATCCGGGCGGCCGACGTTAACCCGCGGGTGTTACGGGTAGCTGAACAGGCTCGGAGTGACCGTCCGTTCGCGGCTGCGGGTGACATCGGGTGATTCCGTCCACCAGACGCGGGCGGCACTCGAGTACGACACCCGGATCTCCAGGCCCGATCGGGGCTGGCTCACGAGCGGCTGGGCCAGATCCACGCGCCAGAGCTGACGGGAGGCGCGCGGCACGCCGACGAGGAGACCTACGCCTGCGCTGCCGACAGTCGGCGACGTCGTGCCGAAGGGGATGTCGCCGGCCCACACCCGTCCACCGTCGACGAAGCCCGCGAGACCCCATGTCGCCAAATTGCGCAGGAGGTGAAGCGGCGGGCGAAACAGCGTGCGGTATTCGGCTCGTCCGACCCCTCGGGCGGCGCCGGCGACATTGGTGCCGAGGTAGCCCGGGACCCCGCCGTTCGGATCGCCGAGAGCGAGCTGGAAGGGGACGCGGAGTCGCTGGCCGTAGGCAATGTCGGTGCTGAATATGATCGTGCGCGCGAGGCCGGCTTTAATGTACCACGCGGCGCGACCGCTGGTTATCAGCCCGTCCCACCGTCCCGTGGTCTCATCGTGCCGGGCCTCGGATTGGATGCCGCCGCGGATGACCGAACTCCGCGAGCCTGCCGCGAGGTCGAGCCGGCCGGAGAGGAACACATCGTGGGCGTTGGATCCGAGCCACGCGGCACTGCGGCCGATGACGGCGGAGAATTGTCCGCCGAGGGGGATGTCCTGTTCGCCGAGGAGGGCGTCCATGCCGACGACCGTGATGTAGCGGACGGCGCGTACACCGACCAGCAGATTGAGGCGATCCTCGGTATGAGCGTCGAAGTGACCCGCTAACTCGTTGGCGGTTGCGGTGGTCGTGTCGTGCTGCGGACCGGTGGGCGTGATGAGGACGGGGAAGCCGCCAATGCCATCGCGTTCGTGTGAGACCGCGACGCCGACGAGTGCCAGCCGATTAGTGCGTCGTGCTGTGGTATCTCCAGTGTTGACCCTGCCCGCGGATGGATTGCCCAGGCGGAGGAGACCTCCGGCGTTGAAGTAGACGCGTTCGACATCGAGCGTCGGCGAGTACACATCGCCGGGGTTCCGGAACTGGAAGTAGTCATGATCACTGCCGCCGGCGATACGCCACCCTATCTGCTGCAGGTCCACGAAATACGGGTGGGCCATCGATGCATGAATGTCTCCGCCGAGGTGTGCGCGCTGGGCGGACACGTCGAACACCCACGGGTGGCCGAACGTCTGGAAGTCGGCGAATTCACCGCCGATCTGGTCGGGGTAGTTCGGCGTGCGCGCCCAGGCGCCGGTCACGCGCATGGCGTTGCCGAGCAGGTTGCCATTGCCGAGACGGAGCGCGTCGATGAAGGGGGCAGGTCTTCCGATGCCGACCTGGATCTCGCCCGCCAATTCGTCCACCGTATAGACATCGAGGCGGACGCCACCCTGGCCGTCGGCAAACGCGGCGATGTGCGCCGACTGAATGAACGGTTGCGCGCGCAGCAGGCGTTCGGACTCGACGCGCCGTTCTTCGACGCATCGGTCGCCGACCCGCAGGGCGAGGAAGCGGCGGATGATGTGACCTCGCGTCGTGCTGTGCCATTTGGCGGCCTGGCGCATGAACCTCGCGATGGTGCTGTTGGCCGGGATGCCGAGGTATGGCGGTTGCGGGCGGATGTCGATTGCCGAGATCCGGCGGCCGCTGCAATTGATGGCGTTCTGCGTCGAGTCGCGGACCGCGCTGGCGCGCATCGAATCGCGGTGGAATCCACGTCGCAGGGTGTCCAGCGCGAGCGAGTCGACGTTGCTGGAATCGAGATGAAATGGTGGCGGGACGGCGCCTGGCCGGTCGCGCGTTGTCGTGTCGCTGAAGTTGGGCACCAAGGTGTCGCTGGGTGCCTGGGGCGGGACCGGATGCAGGCTGTCCGGCCGCGGATGTCCGGCGCGCGTCGTGTCCTGCGCCCTCGCGCGGCCGCCCGGCGCGACGAGGCCCGCGACGAGCAATGCAGCGAACGCGATGCGACTGATCAAGGCGCTTACCGACTGCAGATCAACCGCGGAACATCTACTTCGAATACACGAACTTCGCGGTGCGGACGCCCCTTCGGACGGGGTGCGTCCACGTGATCTGGGCCCCGGTCGTGGCCACCGTGTCTATCTCTTTGGGCGGGATCCGAAACGCGATCGCGGCGCCGGCCACTGGCGCGAATTGCCCCTTGATCGTGTCCGCTTCCGTCTCGACCAGACCGAGGTACGTCGTCTGGACGATGGTCTGGCAGACGTACGTGCCGTCGGAGTTGAGAGTCAGGACCCCGTCCATCACCTGGAGCTTGTGGTGCGGGTCTTCGCCGGGGATGGGTGCCGGGAGGTTGCCGTCATCTACTGAGCGCAGCACATAGCGACCGATTATGCCACCCTGCGCGGGAGGCGGGGCATTGGCGGCGATCGGGCTGGTGCTTCCGGCGGGTGCAGGGGCGGAATCGGCCGTCGCCGCGGCAAAGGCGAGGGTGGCCAGAGTTGCCAGGATCGGACCGTAGAGGCGCATGGGATCCTCGGAAAGTAGAGTGGCCTGGGGACAATTGGTCAGGGGCTCTCGGCCCGGGCGAGGAAGCATAAGGGCCGATCCAATCGTGCATTGGCCGGCCCTAAAGCAATCCCTGCGCCCTGCCCTTCAATTTTGCACCCCTTTCTACCCGTTCGCAGCCCTTTCGCCCCGCCACCGCCTGCCGCCGACGGACTAGTCGAGGGAAAACGGAATGGAAATGCCACCGGGGGGGCGAGGTCTGCTTCCGCGAAATGGGGGCCAGCGCCGTGTGGCGTGATCGAGCGCGGCAAAGCGGGCAGCCTCTCGGGTGGCGTCGCCGTCATGTTCCTGGCAGTAGCTGTACGCCGCCGTGGCGGTGTCGAACACCGCGCAGCGGGCGTCGAGACGCGAGAGACCGTCCTCGCCGTCCGTGGCGGTCCGCTCGCAGACCGCGTAGCGGCCGTCGCCCATGAGTACCAGGTCGATCCCGACGATGTGGGCGAGCTGTCCGGCCTCGCGGCATTCCGCGCGTCCGCGTCCGAGCGTCCACCCCATCACGCGGAGTACACCTTCCTGGCGCAGCAGCGCCATCGGCTCGGGCTCCCCGAGCGTTTCGCGGGCGAGTGCGACGGCGGCGGTGGCTTCGGGGGAGGGCTTGGTGGACGTCGGCCCCTGCCTCCCCGCCGCCCGGGTGGACGGTGAGGAAGTAGGTGGCGTACTGGGGCGGGAAGGAGGCGGAGGGGTCACCGAACTCAGGTAGCGACGGGAGCTGCCATTGCGGGCACGGCCGCCGGATGGCGGGCTGTCCGAATGACGATTGGTATGGCGGTGACGGTCACAGTTGCACCCTTGTGGCGCGCTGGGTACACTCGCGGAATGGCGCCTGCCGATACCGCATCTGAACCGACGCTGCACATTGGGACGCCGGAGGAGGCTGCCGCGTGCTACGACATTCTTCGGAGCTACGGCGAGAGCGTGGGCGACACGCTGGGAGTCGTGTCGTGGGCCCATCCGCGGCAGGCGGCACTCGTGCAGGCGGACGCCGCTGCCGGGCGGCTGTACGTGGTGCGACAGAAGGGAACGCTTGCGGCAACGTTTGCGATCCTGGGCGAGGCAGCCCCGCGATTTTCGGGGGTGCGGTGGGCGGAAGTAGGCGCGCGGGCTGCGTATCTGCACCGGCTGGCGGTCGTGGACGCATTTCGGGGAGCGGGGCTCGGGAAATGGTGCATGGTGGAGGGTGAGCGGATCGCGACCGAGGGGGGATACGACTATCTGAGGCTGGATGCCCTGCCGACGGAGGTGCGCGCGATGACCTTTTATCGGCGGCTGGGCTACACCGACCGTGGAACGATCACGGTCGAATCGGGTGATCCGCGCCAGCCGCTCGTAGATCTCGAGTGCTTCGAGAAGCGGCTGACGGGGGCGGCGGGGGCCAATGTTGCGGGTGCCCGTGCTGCCAGGCGGCGGGACAGCCGCGCGGCCGGATAGGCGCCGAGCGGTTCATTCGTGTAACGGGGTGAGCCGTATGCGGATGCGGAATGGACCCGTGGGGGCTCATTAACGTCCCGGGCCGAGTGCCGTCTCACCATACGGCGGCAATCAGGTGACACCGCCAAGCGGTCTCACTCGTAGCAGAGGCTCCCACAGACGGAGCCGAGGGACAACCAATGCGGACGCGACATTCTGGCGAGCCTTTCGCTCGCCCTGACACTGGGCGCGGCGACGGTTGCTGCAGCCCAAAGCACGACACCGGCGGAGCCTGACCAGGGGCAGACGGCGCAAACGCAGGCACAGGCACCGGCGTCGACCGAAGCCGGACCACAGACGCCGCGGCATCACTGGCGGCATCATCATTCACGGCTTTTCCGCGGCGTGCAACTGACGCCC
The DNA here is from genome assembly GCA_963737895.1 of uncultured Gemmatimonadales bacterium. Classification (GTDB taxonomy): domain Bacteria; phylum Gemmatimonadota; class Gemmatimonadetes; order Gemmatimonadales; family Gemmatimonadaceae; genus Palsa-1248. The sequence goes on from CAVTUF010000002.1 coordinate 112,202, forward strand.
GATGAGCGCGCCAAGCTGGCGACCATCCGGGACCAGTACCGGACACAGCTCGAGCCGCTCTTTCATCAGATCCGGACGGCGCGGCATTCGATGCGGACGGCGTCGGCGCGCGCGGACACCGCGGCGGTGAGCGCGGCACGCGCGACCTTGCGCGATGTTCGGTCCAAGTTCGTGGTAGCGCGCAGCCAGTGGATGAACGATGCGCGTGGCGTGCTGACGCCCGATCAGCAGGCGCAGTTCGACAAGAACGTGGCGCGGATGAAGGACAGAGCGGCCGCGCGGTCGAATCGAAAGAGCTAGTTGACGGGGCCGGTTGCGACCGGCCAGACCACGATCGGATGTACACGGAGGCCGGCTGGGTCGGAATGCAGCTGGCCTCCGTGGTCCATCGGGGACCAACGTGGGGCGAAGGGGGGAATGAGTCATAGACTATAGTCTATTGACAGATGCCGTAACGATAGGTTATAGTCTATCGACGACTCCCAAAATAATAGGTTATAGTCTATGAGAACGCCAGGTTTCACAGCCGAGGCCCGCAAACGGCTCGATGAAAGGTTTCGGGAGATAGGTCCGGCATCTCGCTTTGCACGGCCGGTACATGGCTGGATCAAAGCGATTCGCGAGGCCCTCGGCATGTCGACGGCGCAACTCGCCCGGCGGCTGGAGCTAACGCAGCCGTCCATCGTTGCCGTCGAGCAATCCGAAGAGAAGGGCACGATCGAGCTTGCGACGCTGCGACGTGTGGCAGAAGCGCTGGACTGTAACCTGGTATATGCGCTCGTGCCGAACCGGTCGCTGGAGGAAATCATCCACGACCGCGCGCGGCTGTTCCTGCGCCGACGCCGGGGACCGGTCGAACATTCGATGATGTTGGAAGACCAGAGCGTGGCGCACAAAGACATAGAGGCACTTGTCCACCAAGTGCTGCGGGAGACGAGCCCGCGCCATTTCTGGGACTAACACGGTGGGAGATCTCTTCGCCCATCCGGATGACGCGACGCCGCTGACACCGGAGGAACGGCGCGACCTGATCCCCGCGCACATCGCCTATCGTCACGAACTGAACGAGGCCGAGCAGGAGAATATCGCGCGCGGGCAGGACTGGGCGCTTCGGCGGCGGCGCGACCTCGTGAGCGAGAAATTCATCAAGGGTCTGCACGAACGCATGTTCGGCGACGTGTGGCGCTGGGCCGGCGACTTCAGGAAAACCGAGCGTAACCTCGGGATTCCCTCTCATGAAATTCCGGTGGCACTCCGGCAACTGCTCGACGACGTCAGGGCATGGATTCAGTACAGATCCTATTCGTCAGACGAGATCGCCGTGCGTTTCCATCATCGCTTGGTGAAGATTCATCCGTTTCCAAACGGCAACGGGCGGCATTCCCGCCTGATGGCTGATCTTCTCGTGATGGAGCTCGGGCAGAATCGATTCTCGTGGGGCCGGGCAAACCTGCAGCAGGCCGGCGACGTGCGCCGCCAATACATCAGCGCGCTCCGCGCGGCCGACAGCCACAATGTCGGTCCGCTACTGGAATTCGCGCGGTCCTAGTCCGTCTTTGCTTTGATGATGTGGCCGTCGCGCATCACGCCGAGCCCGATGCCCGGAATGCGTTGTTCCTTCAACTGTGAATCGACGTAGGCGTCAACGCGTGAGCCGAGTGCCGCGTCGGGCAACGCCTGGGCCGCCACGGCCCGGGATACCGGCCGGTCAAGAGCTGACCCGCCGGCGCCGCGACCCGGCGATCACCGCAAGCAGTGCGGCACCGAGAGTCGCGCCGAGGACGCGGCTCCCGGGCCTGAGGGTCCGCATCCTCAGTTCCGAGTCAGTTCCCGAGTCAGTTCCCGAGTCAGTTCCCGAGGCGGAGGCTCGCGACCTTTCGCAGGATCGGCTCGAGCGATGGCCAAAGGCTGTCGGCTGGAGTTGGGAGGACGATCGCTCGTTCGCTCCGCGCGAGGGAGCCGTACAAGGCGCGAAAGGCGGCGGTGTCGGCGGAGGCGAGGGCAGCGGGCGGTGATTCGCGCACGAGGCAGACCCAGGATTCCGGGTGCGCGGCGCGGACGCGGTGCAGGATGAGGCGAATGTTCGTGCGAGTCGAGTCGGCGCCAATGCCGCGCACGGCATCTTCCGATCCTGTCTCGAGCACGAAGACATCCATCGATTTGGCGACGAGCGAGTCGACGCGTCCGGCGGCATAGGCGGAGCTTTCGCCGTACCGGCCGACGCTCGTGACGCGGAATGGGAGCCGAGTGGAGTCGATCGCGCGCTGCAAGCGGACGCTGGCGGCGCCTCCTGCCGGGCGGGCGTCGGGTGCGCTGGGGCCAGTGCCGAGGAGGACGACCGCGAGTGCGCGTTGCGGGCCGGGAGTGGTGGAGTGTTGCTGTGCGTGTCCGGCAACGGGGCTTCCAGCGACGAGCATGACGATGAGCGTGACGATGAGCGTGACGATGAGCATCGCCGGGCGTGCGGTGGAGCGTCGCGTGCCGCGCGCGCCGATTCGTGCGCGCGCACGCGAGCGGAACAACGGCCCCGCAATTTCGTGGCAGCTCGGCAAGCCCATGATGGAGATCTCCTACCGCTGGGAGCCTATCGTGGGGGGCGCGCTATCCTAACCGGCCCTAACATAGAAGCTGGCGCGGTCCTTGGTGATGGCCTAGGATTGCAACCGCCCATGACCTCGTCTCCGATCGCCCTCGGCGCCGCACAGGGGGCACCCACCATCGCGCCATCCGCGTCATCGCGGCGGCGTCTGGACAGCATCGATCTCCTGCGCGGGATCGTGATGGTCGTGATGGCGCTCGATCATGTCCGTGATTTCGTGTTTACGGGCACACTGCAGTTCAGCGCCACCGATTTTACCCAGACGACTCCCGAGATATTCTTCACGCGGTGGGTTACGCACTTCTGTGCGCCGGTATTCGTGTTCCTGGCCGGGACGGGTGCCTACCTCCAGCGGACCCGCGGCAAGAGCGTCAACGAGCAGTCGTGGTTCCTGCTCACGCGCGGACTGTGGCTCATCGTGCTGGAGTTCACGATCATCCGCCTCGGGATCACCTTCGACCTCAGTTATCAGGTGGTCGGACTTCCACAGGTCATCTGGGTGATCGGTGTAGGCATGATCATCCTCGCGGGGCTTGTCCGGTTGCCGACGGTGGTAGCCGGAACGCTGGGCGTGGGAGTGATCTGCCTCCACAACCTGCTCGACCGCTTCCCTGTCTATCAATTCCGGGGTGCGGAAGCGACGCCGCCGACATTGCCGCAGGCGGTGTGGGCACTGCTTCACGGGGCCACGATACTTCCGATTGGCCACACCGGGCATACTCTCGTGGTGCTGTACGCGATCCTCCCCTGGGCCGGCGTGATGGCGGCCGGGTATGCGTTCGGATCCCTGTATACGCTGGCGCCCGACGTGCGGCGCCGAGTGCTGCTGCAATTGGGGAGCGCGGCAGTGGCCGCGTTTCTGGTGCTCCGTGTTCTCAACGGCTACGGCGATCCGAATCCGTGGGGGCATCAGGCGATCCCGCGCTACACGGTGCTCTCGTTCCTGAACGTGACCAAGTATCCGCCGTCGCTCGACTTCGTGTTGATGACACTCGGGCCGGCGATCCTTGCGCTCGTGTGGTTCGAGCGAGTCAAACCATCAGGTATCGCGGCGCCTCTCATCACGTTCGGCCGCGTCCCAATGTTCTTCTATCTGCTTCAGTGGTTCGCGGTGCACGGGATCGCCGTCGCCGTCGTCACGGCGCTGCATCAGAAACCCGTCTGGCTGTTCTGGCACACGTTCCCGCCCCCGCAGGCGGCGCCCGGTTCGGGGGTTCGGCTCCGCACGACCTATCTGATCTGGTTCGTGGTGGTCGCGCTGCTGCACCCGCTGTGCCGGTGGTACGCGGGGGTGAAAGCGCGGCGCCGGGACTGGTGGCTCAGCTACCTGTAGACTTCAGGCCGGCTTGAGGCGCTGGCGGCGCTCTTCGGCGATGGCGACCGTGCGTGCGGCTTCGTAGTCCATGCCGCGCGCCATCAGCCGGCGTTCAATGGCGGCGTGCGCGATGAGGAGCGGCTGTTCATCGGGCGTCTGCTCCGCATCGATCCAGATCTCGTTGCGAGGGATCGCGCCGAACGAGTAGTGATGGCCGGACGCGCCGAACTCCGCGTCAATGTTCCCGCGTACGTAGGCGCCATCGACCTGCCAGGCGGCGATCCGTCCGCTGCGCTGGAGGCATTGGATATACGGCGGCAGCAGGCGGGCGCGAGCGGCGACACTGCGTGATGGTGCACTGCGGGAGGGTGCACTGCGTGAGGGCGCGGGTGGCGCGCCACGCGGTGACTGGCGTGATTTACCAGGTGGGCGTTTGCGGGGCACGAGCTGCTCCGGGCAAAGGCTCGGCGAATCAGGCGGTTCGCCAGTTGAACATAGTCGCGCTTCCCCGTCCGTATGCACGCTCACCCAAGTCGCCGATCATGCGCGAAGACCGCGGACACCCGTGTGTGGGCCGGTGCATGCACCGGTGCATACGCGGAGATCTGTTGAGCTCGTCAATACGGTGGTAGCGCTGTGAGCACCACCGCGGTGGGGGCCGAGGCAGATCGGCGGCGTGCGACGGTCCTGCTGGTGGTGGTAATCACAGCCGGGGCGATGCTGCGCCTCGCGCGGCTCGGCAGCCAGAGCTACTGGCTGGATGAAGCATTCAGCGTCCTGCTCGTGCGTGCGCCGTGGCGATCGTTCGCGTATCAACTGCGCACCGCGGAAGCGAACATGAGCTTCTACTTCGTGCTGCTGCGCCTGTGGCACCACCTCGGCGACAGCGAAGCGCAAGTGCGGCTAATGTCGGCGATCTTCGGCATCGCCACGATCCCGGTGGTGGCAGCGGCGGCGAAGCAGCTCTACGGCGGGGCCGCGGCGCTCGCCGCAGCGATCGTGATGGCGGTCGACCCATTCGACCTGTGGGCGTCGCAGGAAGCACGTGGCTACGCGCTGGTGATACTTCTCGTGACGTGTTCCACGTGGGCATTCGTGCGGGCTACGGAGCCGGACGCGGACGGCGCGGCCCCGCGTTCCGGCGCGCGGGCCTGGTGGATCCTGTACGTCGTGGCGAGCGCGCTCGCCGTGTACACGCACCTCTACGCCTCGTTCGTGCTGCTGGCGCAGTGGCTGTCGCTCGCCGTTCGTCCGCGATCCGTGCCATGGCGCGCGCTGATCGTGAGCGGCGCCGCGCTCGCGGTCCTGCTCGTACCAATGGCCGTGTTTCTCCTGAGCGGGCCGCACGGCAACATCGACTGGATCCGCGGGTCATGGGGACATCTGCGCGACGTCTGGAATTCCGTCCGGCAGGTGCTGGGGCGTGGCGGGGCGATCGCCGCGTGCGGTTATCTGGCCGTCTGCGTTGCTCTGCTGTGCGTCGTGGCGGGAATGACGCGGCGCGCCGCGACGCCGGCGGAACAATGGGTCTACGTCGTGCCGCTGCTCCTGTTCGTCACGCCGATCGCGATCCCGTTGGCGGTGTCGCTGACGATCAAGCCCGTGCTCGATCCCCGCTACGCGACCATCTGTGCGCCAGCGGTCGCCATCCTTGCCGCCGCGGTGGCGGGCCGGCCGGGCGCCTGGCGTGTCCGCTTGCTGGCGGTGCTCGTGGCGGCGGAGCTGTTCGGGGACTGGGCGTATTTCGCGCGCCTCAAGAAAGAAGACTGGCGCGGAGTCGCGCGGACAATGATTGCCGAGTCGCTGCCGGGAGACGTGGCGATATTCTACGCGCCGTACGTCAGGCGGTCGTTCGACTACTATGCCTCGCGCCGCGCTGCGGACGAACCGGACGCGGGCGGTGCATCGCGGCAAGTGAGGGCGATCTATCCGTCAGCGCGCTACTCCGACTTCACCCTCGACACCCTCGTGCCGCTGACACTGGCCGGGGCGCTTGACACGGCCCGCGCGGCGCCGCGCACGTGGCTGGTGTTGAGCCACGTGCTGCGCACCGATTCCGCTTGTGCGGCGGCGGTCGACGCGGCGCTACGGCCGGCGCTGCACCAGGTGAGAGATCTCCGGTTCGCTGGTGGCGTCGAAGTGCGGCTGTATGCCCGGACGCGTGGCGTGGCTGATACCGGACGCACCGTCCCGGACACCATCGCGAGGGCGTGCCCGCAGCGGTGAGGCGTGCAACAGGATGCAGCAGGCGTGCAACGCGAAGGGCCGGCTCCGTGTTGCGGAGCCGGCCCTTCACATGGGCGTGCGATCTGGACGTCCGATCGGCGGGTTAGTCCTGCCGGACCAACTGGATGTCGAGGTTGATCTTGACCTCGTGGGCGACTGCCCATCCGCCTTTCTCGAGCGCCTGGTTCCAGTTGAGCCCGAAGTCGCGCCGGTCAATCCTGGTCGTCGCGGAAAAGCCCGCCCGGTTGCCACCCCATGGATCCCCGCCGCGCCCCTCTTCGGTGACATCGAGCACGACCGGCTTGGTGACGCCCTTGATCGTGAGGTCGCCCGTGACCTTCAGCTTGCCCTCGCCTGCCGCCGCGATGCGCGTCGAGCGAAACGTGAGCGCTGGAAACTGCTCGGCATCGAAGAAATCCGCCGAGCGGAGGTGTGCATCACGCTGTTCGACGCCTGTGTCGACGCTCGCGGCCTTGAGGGAGACCTCGATCGACGAGCGGCCGGGATCGGCGGAGTCTTCGTGCACCGTCCCATCGACGTCGGCGAAGTGCCCTCGAACCGTCGTGATCATCAGGTGTTTGACAGCGAACTCCGCGCGGGTGTGCACGGGGTCGATGCGCCACTGCGAAATCGAGGAGGCAGGCGCGTCAGGTTTCTGTGTGGTAGCCATTTCATTCTCCATGTGTGAACTCTGCGTTCCGGACCAGCCGTCCCATGCGGGAAGATCCGTGCCCGTGGGGCGGACCGCCCCACGCGTCATAAATCTTGATATCGAGATATTAGTTCCGGGCCCCCTGGAGGGGGGAACGACGTCCGGAAGGGGCCCCGCAGGCCCCGGCTGCTGTTACGAAGGGATTACGGGCCGTGCTCGGCGGCCAGGCCCAGCCGCTTCAGGAGGACCGTCGCGCTCCGTTTCTCTTCCGCGGACAGGCCGGCCGTGGCGCGGCGGATCTCTTCGGCGTGGCCGGGGAAGATCGAGGCAAGCAGGCGCCGCCCCGCCGGCGTGATCGAGGCGTAGCGAACACGCTGGTCCTGCGCGCAGCGGCGGCGAGCGAGAAGCCCACGCCGTGCGAGCTTGTCGATGACGTACGTCATGCTGCCGCTGGTCAGGAGGACCCGGTCGCCCAGTTCCCCGATCGGAAGATCACCCTTGTGGAACAGGGCCTCGAGAACCGCGAACTCGCTGCCGGTGAGACCATGGCGCTCGATGTCGCGCCGCAAGCGATCGGCCATGGCCCGAAAGGCGCGCGCGAGCACCACCCAGAGCTTGAGCGAGATCTCGCGATCCGTCACTGCCGCCGTCGTCGACATCTTGACCTCAAGATAATGCTCCCGGCGCCCGCGCGCGAATCGTCGCGCATGAACAGAGCGCACGAACCAGCGCGAACAGAGCACGAACAGCGCACGAACAGAGCGCACAAATCGAGTGCGTGAATCGGCACACCCGCACGGTGCCGGGGACCTGTTGGCGGGGTGCATGCCGCGGCCTACATTCCCGCGTCATGACAGGATCCACCGAACCGCGCGCGGCGCGGATCTCACCGACGGCGTCCGTGCTGGGCCGCATTGGCGTTCCCGAGCCCATCGGGCAGCTCGCCGCGCGGCGGTGGGACGTAATCATCGTCGGCGGCGGCCACAACGGGCTGACCTGCGCGGCGTACCTCGCGCGGGCCGGGCGGCGTGTACTCGTGCTCGAGGCCCGGGACCGGGTGGGAGGGGCGTGCACTCTCGAGGAGCCGTGGCCTGGCGTGCATTTCTCGCCGTGCGCGTATGTCGCGGGGCTGCTGCACCAGGTCGTGATCGACGAGATGGAACTCGTGCGGCGGGGGCTCGAATGGTTTCCCGCGGCGGGCGGGTTGTTCATCCCGTTCGACGACGGGACGAGCGTGCAACTCTGGAACGATGACGCGAAGTGTGAAGCGGAGATCCAGCGGTTCTCGCCGCGGGACGTCGCCGGATGGCGAGCGATGGCCGATGTGAAACGGCGGCTGCGGGACGCGCTACGGCCGGCCGGTGAGCGCGATCTGTGGATCGGCCGCGCGCCGACGCGCGACGAGATCGATGCGAGGATCGGCCGGGATGACGATGCCCGGAAGCTGCTCTTCGAGTGGTCGATGACGGAGTACGTCGAGCGGTTCCTCGGCGACGAGCGGCTCCAAATGGCGTATCTGGGCCAGGGGGTCATCGGGACGAACGCGAGTCCCAGCGATCCCGGGACGGCCTCCGTGTACTACCATCACGCGTCGGGGCGAATGTTCGGCCAGGCCGGGACGTGGGGATATGTCCGCGGGGGGATGGGGATGATCTCCTTCCTGCTCTGCAATGCGGCGCGTGACGCCGGGGCGACCGTCGCGGCTGGCGTGCCCGTCGCGCGGATCACGCCGGGTGTGGGCGTCGAGCTGGTGTCGGGCGAGCGGATCGCCGCGTCCGCCATCGTCTGCAATGCCGACCCGCGCGCGACACTGCGACTGCTGGACGGGAATGCCAATGCGGGGTGGCGTGCGCAGGTGGAGCAGATCCCAATGGAGAGCGTGACCGCGAAGGTCAACATGACCCTGCGGGAGCTGCCGAACTTCACGGCGCGGCCCGGAACGCGCGGCGACCATCACACCGGGCAGATCAACACGCCGCTCACGAAGAGCGAGTGGGACCGTGGGTTGCGTGCCGCGCGCGCCGGCGAATTGCCGGACCGGGTCTGGACCGAGATCTATCTCCATACGGTGTACGATCCGAGTGTGGCACCGCCGGGCGTGCACACGATGAGCGTGTTCTCGCAGTATGTGCCGCACCGGTTCGCGCGCGGGACCTGGGACACGCGGCGGGGCGACGCCGGGCAGCGGGTGGTCGCGGACATCGGGCGGCATTGCAGCAACCTTCCGGACGCGATCATCGATCTGGAGGTTCTGGGTCCGCCGGATGTCGAGGAGCGGGTCGGGCTCACGGGGGGTCACATCTTCCAGGGCGACATCCGGCCCGAGCACATGTGGGATCGCCGCCTGGCTGCGCGAACACCAATGCCGGATTTCTATCTGTGCGGCGTGGGGACGCATCCAGGCGGCAGCGTCATCGGCATCCACGGCCGGAACGCCGCGCACGAAGTTCTCGCGGCGGAGCGGGCATAGGGAAACTGCAGGCGCCGCGGCACAAACGGCGGAACCGTGCGTGTCGCTCGCCGCCTCCCGGGGGCCGGAGCGGTCCCGCGCGCGCGGCCCCGTGGGGGGCCGCACGTGCAATGCCGGCTAGTCCATCACGCGCCGACGCCGGCGCGAATGCTTACGACGACGTCGCGGCGGTGGGGTTGAGCGTTACCACATCGACGATCGTGCCGACCTTGCAATAGCTGAAGCCCGTGCGCGGTTTGGCGACGATCGTTGCCTGTGCGCCGTCCACGAGCAACTCCGGCGGCACCTGTGCAGGCTGCAGCTCGTAGGCTTTGCCCTTCGCGGACTGGAACTCCCAGCACGGGGTACCGTCAGCGGCTTGCGACGCGTGAACGGTGCCCTGCATCGTGAGCTGGCCTTTTGCATCCGGCTTATCGTCGTTGTTGCAGCCGGCTACGGTCAGCGCGAGAAACGCCGCCATTACCGGGGCGTACCGTGCAACACTGTGCATCTCCCACCTCCGTATTCGTAGGATCAAGCCCCTACATACACTAGAGCTTCGGTGCCGCCAACGGGAGATCCTCGCTGGCGAGGGTGATTCCGAGGCTGTGGCAGGATCGGTAGACCGCACCGTCGGGAGAGGTGCTGCCGTGCCCGCCAACCCCCTATCCTACTACAACTTGCCTGCCAGCGCTGCCAAGCGGTTACCGCCGGGTTCGGTCCACCCGTCTTGCCCGGTGCTGGGCCTGCCTGGGCTCATTTTGCGGCCCTCCCGGGTCCCCCCTGGGCGAATGCTTTTTGGGACGCCGAGTCGTCAGTTACGAGGCGGCTGAGCCACGCGACCCAGGGAGTCGGTCCCCGGGGCGCTTTTGCCCGGTCGTCCCGCACCCTCGTAACAGCCTCCGAAGTCGCAGCCCAAGCCGCCGCCCTGAAGTCGCCGCTCTCATGATGCCGGTGCACATGCAGCCGGTACGAACCCGATCGCCATTACTCCTTGACCGACGCAGTCCGATCGCCGATAGCGCGTCCTCCTGCAGGCACTGCGCCAGCGCTGTCCAAAGAGCTCACGGATTTTCTCGTCGAGCTCGCGGTGGCGTTGCAGCGGCGCGCAATGTATCCCGGCGGGCACCCGACGCTCGCGGCGGCGGAGCAGCGGCTCATCCAGCGGATCACACCGCTGCTCGCGAACGTCGAGGCCGTGGCGGTGGGCGTGGCGCGGGATCAGCTCGTGATCGACGGCAACGCCACCGATCCGCGCAATCCGCATCTGAGCGGCCTTGCGGAGCGGTTGCACGGGCATCGGCTGGCTGGTTTCCGGTTCGCGGACGGGCTCACACTCGATGAGCTGACGGCGTTTCTCGCGCGTCTGGCGCGCGATCCGGAAGAACTTGGCCGTGAGCCGCTATCCGAGGCGGCGCGCGTCGTCGCCAACTGGCGGCACGTCACCCTGTATCGGCAGTCATACGAGCGGCTGGAACTCGTCGGCGAGGACGGCGGCGAGGAGGAGAGTGGCCCGCGCTCGGTGCCGCGTGGCGCGCAACTCTGGCTCGCGCTCGCGCAGGCGGCAATGGTGGTGGATCAGGGCGGCGGGCATGGCGGCGGCAGCGGTGGAGGCGAGGGTCCGGGCCGGGGTCCCGGAAGTGGTCCGGGCGACGACATCGACTCCGACCCCGCCCAAGTCGCCAAGGCGATCAACGCGCGCGCCACCGACACCGGATACGAGCAGGCCGTGGTCGGCTACCTGATCCAGATTGCCCAGCAATTGCGCACAACCGATACGACCGACACCTCGCAACTGCGGTCGCGTGTGTCGCGTCTCGTGAGCGATCTCAGTCCCGAGGCCGTGCATCGCCTGCTGGAGATGGGCGGCAACATGGCCCAGCGGCGGACGTTCCTGAACGACGCGTCGGCCAGCATGGCGACCAATGCGGTCCTGACACTCACCGTGGCGGCGGCAGAAGTCTCACAGAAGTCGATCTCGAAGACCCTGCTTCGGCTGCTCGTGAAACTCGCGAATCATGCGAAGCGCGGGGGTGCCTCGGCGCGAACGGCGGCCGACGCCGCATTTCGCGAGCACGTCCGCGACATGATCGACAACTGGACCGCGCCGAATCCGGCCGGTCCGGAATACGAGCGCGTGCTCGACCGATTGACTGCTCCGCTGGCGGAACCGGGCCGCCCGCTCGCGACCTCGCAGGCGTGCGAGCCCGAGCGAACAATCGAGATCTGTCTCGAACTGCGAAACGCGGGCATCCCGCTCTGGGACGCGGTGAACGGAATGATCGCGCGTGGTGACATCGAGCAACTCCTCGACATGCTCGACCGGGCGCCGTCCGACAATCCATTGCCCGGTGTCATCCGCGGGCGCATCTCGACACCGGAGAACTTCCGCCGGGTGCTTGAATTGCCCAACGCCGATCCTCAGCGGGTGGAGGCGTTCGCGAAGCGGGTGGGAGTGGCTGGGACCGACGTGCTGCTCGACGTACTCGCGGCCTCGCAGTCGCGGGCGGCCCGGCGCAAGCTGCTGGCCCTGGTCACGCATCTCGGCGACGGGATCGGCCCGACGATCGTGGCGCGGCTGGGAGGCGCGCCGTGGTTCATCCAGCGCAACCTGCTGATTCTTCTCGGCAACATCGACGTGTGGCCGGAGGGATCACCCCGGTGGGATACGGCTCGCATGCCGACGCGCGCGTGCGGCGCGAAGCGATCCGGATGATGCTCAAGCGGCCGGCGACCCGCATCGCCGCGCTGACACTGGCGCTGGGCGACAGCGATCCGCAGATCTTCCGTCTCGGGATCGACGCGTCACAGAAAGACTGTCCACCGGGCGTCGTGCCGCGGCTCGCGCAGCGCGTCGCCGCGGGGACCTTGCCGGGCGAACTGCAGGTGCTCGCGATCCGGGCACTCGGCGCGACGCGCGCCCCCGCAGCCCTGCCCTGTCTCCTCAGTCTGGCGATCACGAAGTCGCGGTGGCTCCAGCGCGAGCGGCTGGCGCCGAAGTCAGCGGCGGTGCTTGCGACACTTTCGACGCTGGCCACTTACTGGCCGACCGCCTCCCAGGTTGCGCCAATGCTGGCGCGTGCGGTCGCGTCGCCCGACCCGGAAATCCGCGCCGCCGCAATGGCGCCCGCCCGCTGAGCATCATGAATCCGCCTATCCGCTTCCTGCACGAGCTGTCGCGTGCGCTGGCCGCGAGTTCGCTGTACGGGCCGCAGCATCCCGCGCGCTACAAAGCCATCAACACCTGCTACGAGGCGCTTCGCGCGCTGCAAGCCGAAGACGAGGAGCCGTCGTTCAGCTTTCTGGGGCGCGACGTCGTGTACGGGTACGAGGCGATCCGGGAACTGCAGGACTGGGAGTGGTCCGACCGCTTCTCGGCGATCGGCGTGCAGCGTATCGAAGTGACGGCGGATGTGAGCCCCGATTCGTTCGCGATCTTCATCGAGGACGTTCATGCGCGGCTGATCGCCACCGCGAACGGCGGGAGCGGCGCAAACGGCCCGAACGGGGACGGGGCGTCGCGCGCGCCACTGCAGATCGACAACCTGTCGCGCCAGACCGCGATCCGATTCGGACCGATCGGCGTCCAGGGCTCCACGACGGGCGGCGGCAGCACCGAACCGGCAATGATCGACGTGCCGTTCAATCTCGAGGAGGAGTCGGAGGCGATCCGCTACATCCACAGCCAGGTCGCGAGCGACGAGGCGGTGCCGCTGGTGGAGGCCGAGGCGGTGGTGCGGTCGCTCTCGGGGGCCTTACACGGTGATGGGCAGATGCTGATCCCGCTGCTCAAGCTCAAGTCATTCGACCAGTACACAACGACGCATTCGATCAACGTATCGGTGCTGTCAATGGCGCTGGCCGAAGCGTTGGGGAACAACGCACGTGATGTGCGCATCATGGGTGTGGCGGGGCTGCTGCACGATCTCGGCAAAGTCCGGGTCCCGCCGGAGATCCTGTCGAAGCCCGGGAGCCTCTCGCCGGAGGAGCGGGAACTACTGGAGCGGCATCCGAGCGACGGGGCGCGCATCATCCTCAACAGCGACCGGCGGCTGACACTGCCGGCGGCGGTTTCGTTCGAGCACCACATCATGATCAACGGCGGCGGCTATCCGCGCCGGCATTTCTCTCGCGACTGCCATTACGCGAGCACCGTGGTGCACGTGTGCGACGTCTACGACGCCCTGCACACCGACCGTCCGTACCGGGCCGCGTGGCCGTCAGCCAAAGCCCTGCACTACATCGAGCGGCGGGCCGAACGCGAGTTCGACCCGGTGGTGGCGGGCGCGTTCATCACGCTCATGCGGAAGAACGAGCGCGGGCTTGACGCCGCCTAGGCCGTCGCTGGACGACCCGCCGGACGACCCGCCGGAGGACCCTCGGTCACGCGACGCGCCTGAGAGCGCAGCCGAGCGTCTCGACAATCTGATCGACGTGGTGGCGCTCGACGATGAGCGGGGGTGACAGGGCGACGGTGTCTCCTGTCGTCCGCATCATCACGCCCTGAGCGAAGCAGTCGGTGAACACATCGTACGCGCGGGTTGCCGGGGCATCGGGGCGGGGCTCGAGCTCGATCCCTGCGATGAGGCCGAGGTTGCGGACGTCAATGACGTGCGGGAGGCCGCGGAGTGAGTGGACCGCATCCGTCCAGTATTCGTTCAGCGAGGCGGCGCGGGTGAACAGACCTTCCTGCTCGTAGACATCGAGGGCAGCCATCCCAGCCGCGGCCGCGAGCGGATGGCCAGAGTACGTGTAGCCGTGGAAGAACTCGATGCCCGCGCTGGTCCCGTTGAGCACACCCTCGTAGACACCGTGGCGGACGATCGCGGCGCCCATGGGGACCGAGCCATTCGTGAGACCTTTGGCGACCGACATGATGTCGGGGAGGATGCCGAAGTACTCGGCCGCGAAGGGCGCGCCGAGCCGTCCGAAGCCCGTGATGACCTCATCGAAGATGAGCAGGATGCCGTGCTTGTCGCAGATCGCGCGGAGGCGTTCGAGATAGCCGACCGGCGGGACCAGCACGCCGGTGGACGCAGCCACCGGCTCGACGATGACCGCGGCGATCGTGTCGCCGTGTTCACGGACGAGCGCTTCGAGCGCGTCGGCGCGTTCCGCGCCGTGGGCGGGCTGGCCGCGGCTGAACGCGTTGCGTGCGGGGTCGTGCGTGTCGGGCAGATGACTGATTGCCGGCAGGAGCGCCGGGAACTGTTTGCGGTTGTTGTCGATGCCGCCGACGGAGATCCCGCCGAATCCGACGCCGTGGTATCCGCGCGACCGGCCGACGAGGCGAGTGCGGCGGACGTCACCTCGTGCCTGGTGGTAGGCGAGCGCGATCTTGAGCGCCGTGTCCACTGCTTCAGAGCCCGAGTTCGCGAAGAACACGTGATCGAGGTCGCCGGGCATCTTGTCCGCGAGCCGCGAGGCGAACTCGAACGCCAGCGGGTGTCCCATCTGGAACGAGGGCGCGAAATCGAGCTCGCCGGCCGCGGCGCGGATCGCCTCGACGATCGGCGCTCGTCCATGGCCCGCGTTCACGCACCAGAGGCCGGCCGCGGCGTCCAGGATCTGCCGTCCGTCGACCGTGGTGTAGTGCATGTCCTTGGCGGATGCCAGGAGCCTGGGTGCGCGTTTGAACACGCGGTTCGGCGTGAAGGGCATCCACAGCGATTCGAGCGAATCGGCGCTGGTCACGCCATGCGCCAGGTCATGCAGGGCGGTAGCAGACATGAGAGCGAGGGGCTGGAGGGCGGCGTCCGGGGTGCTGCGTCGCTGCCGCGGGTGATCGCGGCGGCGGCACTCGCAACTTATCCGCGGCGGCCGCCAAGAGCCACTGAACGAGATGGAGCTGGCGTGCGGTGTCGCGAGTACGCTCCCGGCAGCCTGTATCGCGGCATAGGTTCATGTCCCATGTCGTCCTTCCCTGCACTGCCGCGGCTTCTGCTGGTGGCCGCGATGGCGGCTGTGATCGGACTTGTGATCGCGGTGCCTGGGGAGGCCGGCGCGGGGGTCCCGCCCCGCCCTCGTGGCGGCCGGGCCGGGGTCCACGGGGCCGGGGCGGCGGATGCTGCGGCTGCCCTGCCTGCCGCGCCGCTTTACGATTTCCGGATCGAACGCGGGTGGCTCCGGATGCCGGACGGCGTGCAGCTCGCCGTCACGTATTTCCGGCCTGTGCCCCGATCGCCGAACGAGAAGTTTCCGGTGCTCGTAGAGATGCTCCCTTACCGGAAGGAGGATTCGTTCTACCGGCGGGACTATCCGCTCTACAGTTATTTCGTGCGGCGCGGGTATCTCATGGTGAAAGTGGATATCCGTGGCACCGGATCATCCGAAGGGCGTCTGCCGCCGCGAGAGTACTCCAATGAAGAACTGAGTGATGCCGCCGAAGTCATCGCTCAAGTGGCGAAGTTGCCTGGAAGCACTGGCGCCGTGGGCATGTGGGGGAAATCGTGGGGCGGATTCAACTCGATCCAGGTCGCGATGCGGCACCCGCCGGCGCTCAAGGCGCTCATCGCGTTGTATGCCTCCAATGATCTGTACCACGACGACGTGCATTACAACGACGGGCTACTCAAAGTCGATCAGTATGCGTTGGAGGTCGACCACGAGAACGGGTTGCCGGCGCCGCCGGACTATCGGACGGATTCCGCGTTTTTCGCGAACCGGTTCGACACCGAGCCCTGGCTGCTGGCCTACCTCCGGCATCCGGTGGACGGCGACTGGTGGCGCAGCCATTCGCTCCGCTTCCACTTCGACCAACTGCAGACGCCGACTTTCCTGATCGGCGGACTTCTCGACGGGTATCGCGATCCCGTGATCCGCATGCTGGACAGCGTGCGAGCCCCCATCAAGGCGGAGATCGGACCGTGGAAGCACGACTATCCGGACGACGCGGTTCCCGGCCCGAACGTCGAATGGCGCGCGCAGGCCGTGCGCTGGTGGGACTTCTGGCTCAAGGGCGTCAAGAACGGTGTGATGGATGAACCGAGGCTGACGCTCTTCGTACGGGCGGGCCAGGCGCCGGACGCGACGCAGCAGACGACGGCGGGTGCGTGGCGCTTCGAGAGCTGGCCAATCGCGCGGACCCGGTGGCAGACGTGGTATCCGAATGCGGACCATCGGTTGGCGGACCAGGTCTCGGGGGCGGCCGGCGAGGACCAACTGCGATACATCGCGGGCAGCGGTACCGCCGTACCGGTGTGGTGGAACGACCCGACCGGCAACATGGCAGGCAATGACGGATCCAGCCTGGTCTACAATGGTGCGGTGCTCAGCGAGCCGCTCGAGATCGTGGGCCTGCCCCGGGTGCATCTTCGCGTCTCGGCGACCGCTCCGATCGCGGACTGGACCGTGCGGCTGGAGGATGTGAATCCGGACGGCGAAGTCGCGCTCGTGACGGGCGGCCAGGTGAGCGGCGCCCAGCGTGCATCCCGGCTCTCCCCTAGCCCGCTGACGCCCGGCGTGGCGACCGACATCGTGGACACGCTGCATTTCACCACGTGGACGTTTCAGCCCGGGCATCGGATCCGGATCGCGGTCGCGAACGCGCAGTTCCCCATGGTGTGGCCGACGCCGTATGCAATGAGCACGCGGCTCGCGACCAACGACACGCGTTCGGCGCTCGAGCTACCGATCGTTGCCGCCGATCCGCATGCCAAGGTGCCGCGTCTTCCGGCGCCCGAGCCACGGACCGAAGCGCCGGACGCGCGCACCATCACGCGCGGGCCGCCGTCGGGGCTCGTGGTCACTCACAATGTGCTGGCGAAGACCACCGCAGTGGATTTCATGACCCGTGATGTGTACGCGATCGGGCAGCGCGAGATCGACAACATCGAGAAAGAGCGGTACGAGACGCACGATGACGTGCCGGCGGACTCGCGCTTTCTGGGTGACGAAGTCCACCTGATTCACACCGGCAGTGGTCGCTCCATACGCCTGCGCACGGTCATCGACATGCATTCGGACTCGGCAAACATTCACGTCACGATCACGCGAACCCTACGCGTGGGCGACGCGCAGGTCCGGACGCGGACGTGGACCGATACGATCCCGCGCGGGATTCACTAGACCACGACGCGGCCGCCAGAGGGCCGTTCCCGAACGGCCCCTACTGCCCTCGACGACAGGCTGGGGCGCCACGGCAACGACAGTCCTACTGGGCCGGTCACGACCGGCCCCTACCTGGGGCGAAATCGTACCGTGGGCTGGCGGCTGTGAATCGGCAGGATCTTTCTACTGGATTCTCAGGACTGCGACCTGCGGATGAGAGGCCGGGCAACGTGGCACCGCCGGCGGACGCCGCAAACCGGAGCGTCACCGTGGAGGCAGCGGACGGTGTCGCCAGCATGTAGTACGCCATCGTTCCCGGCACCATCGATGCGGACAGGGGCGAGCCTGCCGAGAGTGGCTGCGTCTCGATGGGGAACGCCTTCGTGACATTGTCCTGGCCACCCGCGCTCGCGAACAGCGCCTGGTAGACCGTGCGGAAGTTGTAGGACTGGAACTGGTACTGGGGCGGAATGGCGCTGCGCGGGACGCCGGGGAGGCTATCGGCATAGAGCGCGACGCCGAAATTGGCGAAGATCGTGGGGAACACGACTCCTGCGGCGGCCGCGAGGTTGGCGGTGCCGGTCAGGGGGCCGTTCTCGAGCTTCGCATAGACCGTCGAATCGAACTGGTCGCCCATGTACCGGAGCAGCAGCCAGTCCCCGCCGCGCCACTGGAGACAGCAGTCGGCATCGCTGTGCAGCGTCAGCGAGATCGTATCGCTGTGCAGCAGGTAGTTGTACGAGTCGATTATCTGTTCCGTGATGAACGGCTCCGCGGAATCCGGGAAGATCTGCGACGGATTCGTCCGCCCGGTGGGAGGCGGGAAGAGCGCCTCGTAGTGGCGGGCGCCCAACTCGGTCGCGACAATGCTCTCGCCCTCGTCGAGCCATCCCTCTTCGGGGGGGCTGTTATGCAGTATCACGTGGCGTCCGAAATTGATCATGTGCTGCAGCTCGTGCAAGAACGTGCCAGGGGTCGTGCTCACCACGCTGGACACCGAGTGGGCGCAACTGAAGATCCCCGAGGGATCCGGGACCACCTGATAGAAGATCTCCCCGTTGTTCGAGGCGCGGCCGCCGGGCGCCAGGTCGCCTGAGTAGAAAAACCCAGCTACGTATCCTTCCGTCTCGCACTCGCTGGCCAGCGTGATGCCGTTGACGATCTGAGTGAGGAGCATGATCACGTGGCCGTTGTGATCGACATCCGTCGGCGCGCCGAACGTATTGAGGTCGAGGTTGTACAGCAGGTTGTCCGCGTACTGGCCGAAGTTGGCCAACTGCGTGGGCGTGAATCCATTCAATGGCGCGGCCGTGTCGACGTAGACGTAGACATTGGTTCCGGCGAATTCGAGGCGCGCCACGCTCGTCCCGAACGAGGAGCCGTCCGAGTCCGCGAGGACGTGGAACGTGCGCAACTGATTGATCGTATCGCGTGCGGCGACCGGACCGGGCGGCTGTGCGCGTGGGGGGCCGGCGCGCGCGATATCGCCGGCCGTCCGGCGTGCGGCGGCGAGCATTCGAAGATCGAACGATGCCTGGCGGCGATTCACCCGGCTGGCGGGCGGTCCGGATTGCGGGCTGAAGACGGGTGCGGTGGGCGACGCCATCGCTCCAAATGGCACGGTTGGGGTGGCAGCCGCCGCGGCCATTGCCATCGGAGCGTCATGACTGAGCGTGAACGTCTGAAAACGGTACGGCACGTCGCCCACGGCGTATTCGGGGACCACGAGGTAGGCCGCGCCGTTGCCCGCGAGGGTGATCGTGGTGCCGCCCGCCGAGCAGTCGAGCGTTGTGCCCTGTTGCGGAGCGAGCGTGACGGTCGCGGTGGGCGTGCATGGACCGCCGGATCCGGCTGATGTTGGGTCCGCTGCCGCAGGCCGCGAGGACCGAGACGGCGGCCAGCGTCATCACACCGGAGGCTGTTAATGCAGCGTTCATGGTGATGGGACGGAGGAGCCGGTACGCGGCCACCGGTGACTGCGGTTCACGTCCGGCCGGTGCAGCGCGATCTGACCCGCGTGGAACATACCCGGCGCCGCCCGAAGAGTGCCTGGCGCCGGGCATGGTCCTGACGCGCAGCCTAACAGCCGCCTAACAGCGCCTAACGGCTCGCCGCTGCGCTGCTGGCGCGTTCAGCGTGGCGCTGGGTGGCGTAGCCCACAATGAGACCGAGCGCGGCGCCGGGGAGCATGATCGGCAAGTAGTACGCCTTGCCGCCCTGGGCGATCTGGAGGGCGACAATGCCATAGGCGAGCAGCGCGCCAACGGCCAGTCCGAAGAGGAGGCCAAGTGGCAGCGAGTGGACCTTACGGGCGAAGTAGCCGATCAGGACACCGGTGATGAGGCCTTTGAACGTCGAGCCGATCACGATTCCCACGATTTGCGGCGCAACCTCGGGGGCAGAGACGAGGGCGGAGAGCCCATCGAAAATCCCGAGGATCCCACCGAGGATCAGACCAAACACTGGCTTGCTCACGGCTGGCCTCCAGCGAAGTAAGAGAGAGACGCTTCTGAGATTCTCTTCCGCGGCGAAGGGCTGTTTCTTTAGCCGCCGTTATCGGAATGCGAGCAGGATCACCCGGATCACGATATAGACCGCCACGAGGACGATCGCCGTCTGGTGTCTGGCGGCGAGCCTGGACGCCCATTCGAGCGGGCCTTCGCGGTAGGCTCCGACCGGGTCGCCGGCGCCGTAGCGTTCGACATCGGCGGCCAGGGCGTCGACGGCCGGGTATCGATCCGCGGGCGAGACGGCGCGGGCCTTGGCGATCACGGCGGCCAGCGGGGGCGGCGTGGGTTGGCCGGGAGGCGGTAGAGTGAGCACCTCCAGCAGGCCGCCCAGGGCGTAGA
Source organism: uncultured Gemmatimonadales bacterium (assembly GCA_963737895.1). Lineage (GTDB taxonomy): Bacteria > Gemmatimonadota > Gemmatimonadetes > Gemmatimonadales > Gemmatimonadaceae > Palsa-1248. Next base: position 132,341 of record CAVTUF010000002.1, read on the forward strand.
CATCGGTGCGTTCGTCGCTGTCGTCGGAGCGGCCCGCCGCGAGCTCCGGGGCCATGAAGCCGGCGGTGCCCATGACCGTACCGGGCTCGGTGGTGACCGGTGAGGCACCCGAGTGGTCGAGGCGGATGCGGGCGAGGCCCCAATCCAGGACGAGAACCTCACCGAACGCGCCGACCATGATATTGGCGGGAGTGAGGTCCCGGTGGATGACGCCGGACTCGTGGGCGAAGGCGACGGCGTCGCAAATCCGGGCGAATATCTGGAGCCGGGCGGCCTGGGTTCGCGGGGACTGGAGGAATGCGTCCAGCCGCGTGCCGCGAATCCATTTCATGACGTAATACGGGCGGCCGTCGGCGAGGACCCCGACATCGTGCACGGGGACGAGACCCGGGTGTTCCAGACCGGCGAGGATCCGCGCCTCGCGACTGAGCCGCTCGCCGGCGAGTCCGGCGCCGGCGGCCGGTTCCGGGAGACTGACCACCTTGATCGCGACGTGCCGGTCGAGGGCCCGGTCGTGCGCGAGGTAAACCGATCCCATGCCGCCGCGACCAATGCGCTCGAGGATGTCGTACTTCGAGTCGCTCGTGTCGGGCCAATCGGTGAGTGCGCGCAGCGAGGCGACGGCTGCGTCGGAGAGCGCCATCACGTATTTGCCGCGGACACGTCCGCTCCGAGGAGGGCCCGCGCTTCGGCGCGGAACTCGGCGTCGTTGACGGTGAGGCGGCGGAGCCGGTCGAGCACGACCTCGCGGAACTCGCGCCGGGCGGCGGCGAGATGGTTCGTGACCTGGGACACCGGGATCATGAACTCACCGGCGAGCGCCGAGTAGGTCGGCCGTGCGCCGGCTTCCGCGCCCAGGACATCGTAGCGTTCGAACAACTGGAACACGACCTCCCGGTCGCGGCGCTGGAGGCGGTCGCGCAGCTCGCCGAGCGCATCGGCGCAGAGACCGCGCACCCATTCGCGTTCGAAGAGTGCATCGACGCCATCGGGCGCGATCAACGCCGGGGCATCCGTCTCGAGCGGGACGGCGGGAGTGCCTCCGCCGCGTTTGAGGCGGCGTGCCGCGGCGTGCTCATTGGCGACGTGTCCGTCGAGGCAGACGCGGAGGTAGGTGCGGAAGCGTGCTTTTGCGGGATCGTATCGTTCGAGGAGTCTGCCCGAGAGCGCGCGAGAGAAAAAACTCTGCGTCGTGTCTTCGGCGTCCTCACGGGACATGCCCCAGCGCGCTTGCACATACGCGCAGACCGGCCGCCAGTAGCCTTCGGCCACCGTGGCGAGCGCTTGTGCGCGGACGCCGGCGTCGGGACTGTGGAGGGCGCCGAGGACCGACTGACGGGTCGTGGGAAATGGTACGCCGCGCATGGGGGATGAAGATTCCGCACGTCGGCCCAGTTCGCCAGATCCTGCGGCATTTGGTGGTATGGACAGCACGGGCGGCCGACTTGGCGGACGGACGTCCGGAGGGTGGCGCGTGCGTACGGTCTCGGCTGGCCGCCACTGGGAGGCGGGGATACCTTTGCGGCGCCGCGAACGGCCGTAATGGCACCGGCGTCGTCTTCCTTGTCCACCCCGAAGCTCCCTCTATGAACATCCGTCGTGGGAACTGGTTCAGGCCGTCCGTGGTCACGTGTGCCGCGGTGCTCGTGGCGACGTCCGCGTCCGCGGTGCGCGTCTCCGCTCAGACGGCTGCGCCGGCTCCGATCGATACGGCCAAGCTCGAAGACGAGGCCGTTCAGCGTACCACCGAGTACATCCGGCTCAACACGACCAATCCGCCGGGGAATGAAGTGCTGACGATGCGGTTCCTTGCGCGCATCCTGCAGCAGGAGGGGATCCCGTTCGATACCGCATCGTCGGCATCCGGCCGTGGCAACATCTGGGCGCGGCTCAAGGGCGGCTCCAAGCCCGCGCTCGTGCTCCTGAGCCACATGGATGTAGTGCCGGCGGATCCGAAGTACTGGGATGCCGATCCGTTCGCGGCGACGCTGAAGAACGGCGAGATCTATGGGCGCGGCACACTCGATACGAAGACACTGGGCATCCTCGAGCTGGAATCATTTCTGGCGCTGCATCGTGCGCGTGTGCCGCTCGACCGCGACCTGATCTTCATGGCGACGGCCGACGAGGAAGCGGGTGGAACGTATGGAGCCGAGTGGGTCGTGCAGCACCATCCGGAAGCGTTTCGAGGTGCAGGGTTCGTGATCAACGAAGGCGGGTCGGGCAGCATCGAGGGTCCGAACCGGTCGTTCTCGATCGAAGTCACGCAGAAGACACCGTTCTGGCTCAAGCTCACGGCGACCGGAGCGCCGGGGCATGGATCGACGCCGCTGCCGGCGTCGGCGGCCAACCGGCTGATCCGGGCGCTGTACCGCCTGCAGACGTACGAGTTCGCGCCGCGCGTGGTGCCGGCGGTGGCGGCGTACTTCGCCGCGATCGCACCTGTGGCGTCGCCGAAATGGAAGGACAAACTCGCCAACCCGCAGACCCTGATCGGGGACCGCAACACATTAGCCGAACTCCAGATCGAGCTGCCGCAACTCGCGGCGTTGCTGCGCAACACATGTTCGATCACCGGACTGCAGGGCAGCAACAAGATCAACGTCGTGCCGCCGGAGGCGTCTGCGCTGGTGGATTGCCGGCTGTTACCCGATCAGGATCATGAAGCGTTCTTCCGGGAGTTCACCGGCGTGTTGAACGATCCCGAAATCAAAGCCGAGCGCATCATCGACTTCACCCCGGCGGTGACGGCGACGAACACGCCGGTCTACGACGCGATCGTGGCGGTCGTGCACAGCCACTTCCCCGACGCGAGCGTCGCGCCTTCGGTCGAGACCGGGTTTACGGACAGCCACTGGTTCCGGGACCTCGGGATCGCGAGCTACGGGTTTGCGCCGTTCCTGATCCCGCAGTCCGAGGAGTCGGGCGTCCACGGCAACAACGAGCGGATCTCGGTGGAGAACATCCGCCGGGGGACGCAGATGATGCTGGAGATCGTGTCGCGGCTCGTGCGGGAGTAGAGCGCTCGCGCGTACACCTACGTCAGTGTGCGGCGCTCGCGGCGGGGTCGCGGAAGTATTCGTAGAGGCGGGCGTCGCGGGTGATGCGCTCGTAGACGAAGTGGCCGCCGGATGCGGCGAGCGTGTCGGCGAGCGTGTCGGCGAGCGTCCGGTCGCAGCGATTGTGGCAGTAGGTGAAGAAGAGCCAGATCCCCGGCGCGGCGGCGGCGCGGATGCGATCGGCCTCGTTGGTCGCCCAGCCTGGATCGGGCGCCTGCTGCGAGACATCGGCGAAGCGGGCCTGCATCCCGGTCGGTACGCCGATCAACTCGACGCGGCGGCCTGAGCGGACGACGAGATCGCGTCCCTCATCTTCAACCGGATGTCCACGGCCCGGCGTGTTGCCGGAGTTCGGGCCAGTGCTTGCGGCGGCGTCAGCGAGCAGCCGGATCCGCGTGGTGTCGGGGTGGTTCCAGTCGGTCGTATAGAACGCCCAGATCGGGACATCGCGCGAGAACACGTAGACCGGAGCACCCTGCGACGTCTGCTGCACGATGTCGGCGATGGCGGCCCGGAACGAGTCGGCGCGGAGCAGGCCGCGGAGCCGGAGTGCGGCATCGATCGTGGCCGGCAGCAGGAGCAGTACGCTGAGTGCCGCGAACGCAAATGGCCGGACGCGCTGCGATCGCACCGCTGCCCGGCCAGCGAGAGCATCGAGGCCCGCGACAGTCGCGACGATCACGAGCGGCGCCGCAAAGAGGAGCGTGCGTTCCGACAGCGGGTAGAGACGGAGTGCGGACGAGACAGCGGCGAGCAGGAGGGGTCCGAGGAGCAGGAGAACGCACCAGGCGCCTCGCTGCTTGCGGAGCGCGACGACGCCCGTCACACCCACTGCGACGAGGAGGATGCGGACACCCGCCGAGTAGGGCACGCGATCACCGAGGAACGTCTCCTGCATTGCCCAGCCGATTCTGGCGCGGAGCACCTCCGCGATGTGTCCCAGCGGCGGTAGGAGAAAGGCGCCGTCCCAGTAGTGCTGCATGTAGGCGTTGCCGATGGCCGAGCGCTGCAGGGCAAGGAAGTTCACCGCGGCACAGGCGACCCAGGCGACGGCCACGAGTGACGTGCGGCGGCGTCCGGCGCGATCGCCGCCCGCCGGCGACATCGCGATGGCGGCGAGTGCGGCGGCGGTCACGAACACAGACGGCGCTGACAGAAAAGTCGCGAGGGCCGCAGTGATCCCGAAGGACCACCAGGCGGGCCGTGACGCGGGTGCGTCAATGACGCGAATCACCAGCCAGACGAGGAGCGCCGTCACTGCTGCATCGACCGCGTACGGCTTGAAGAAATTGGCGTAGAACATGCCGATCGGGCAGACCGCGGCGACGGCAGCGGCCACCATTGCGCTGCCACCAGAACGCAGCAGCCGGCGCGCGGCGTACCACACGCATGGCACGAGGGCGAGGCCAGCGACGAACGGCAGCACACGCAGCGTCCGTTCCGTCACGCCGCCGAGGCCGATGCCGATCCGGGCGATCCAGAGGAACAGGATGGGGGACGCCTGCTCGAAGCCCAGCGGGTGTGTGAGACCACCGAGCGACCGGCCCGTAACGTCGAGGGCCAGCATGGCTTCGTCGAGGTCGAGTCGCGGGTGGCGAGCGAAGGCCAGCAGGCGCATGAAAACGCCGAACGCCGCGACGGCGGCTGCCGCGGCGATGCACCACCTCGGATTACTCTGAGCAGGTCGAGTCACAGACATTGATGCGAAGAGAGTCGCGCCGGATCGCTGGCGGGTGCAGTGTCAGGTAGTGATAGAGCCCACGGAAAGTCGTGGTCGGATGCGGGTACGTCCCGCAATCGGCCGCATACGTCACGACGATGCCGGTGCGACCGCTGACAACGTACGGCGGAGGTGGAACGACGCATGTCGTATCGTGAAACGGCTCGAGCCCTGCGTCCGGATACAGCGCGGCGGCGTATCGCCCGAGCGTCGGTCCCGTATCCTGCCAGCGTGCCCACGGAGAGGGCTGGAAATCCGCCTTCATGACGAGAACGGGGCGATGCGCGGCTTTTTCCGCCAGAAATCGAGCGAGATCGCCCTGGACTGTACGCCGGGCGAACGACTCCTGTGCGGGCAGCATTGCACGCACCGCTCCAAGGAGCAGAATGCCGGCACACGCTGCCCGCAACGCTGGCGCCAGGCGCCGGCGGCCCGACTGGCAGCAGTCACGGCGCCCGCGAGCAGCATGGAGGAGCCCAGCACGTATGGAAGGCCGTAGAAGTCCTGAAAGTATGACCATGGCCCGTACGCTACGACGACGAAGGCCGGCAGAGAGAGTGCGAGACCCGTCCAAGCAGCCACGCGAGCCCAGGGCGTGCGCTGCGCCGCCCGCCCGCGGTAGATCAGCACGGCAGCAACTGCGAGCGTGAGCAGAAAGAGCGCATTTGCGGGCGCGGTGAAGAGGCTCACGATTTCGCCGGGCCTCGACTGCGTCACCGGGAGCACCACCGTGGCGAAGTTCAACGACAGCTGTCCGGGGTCCATCTTCCAGCCGCCGTATTGCGAGGCGTAGTTCCCGGGCGGAGCGTGCACGGCGGTGATGGCGACTGGGGTGAGCACGACGATCGTGGCGATCACAATGCAGCCCACCAGGTACATCGTGCGCCGGCCCATCTGCGGCCACTCGAGCCGTCCCGGTGCGGCGAGGCAAGTCGCGACTACCACGATGAACGGCACGAAGACGACGAGCATTTCCTTGGAGAGGAGAGCGAGGGCGATCAGCACGGCGATTGCGATCGCGTCACGTCTCCAGCGGGCCGAGTTTCGATAGCGGGTGGCGAGAAGCAGTGCCGGCATCAGGAGCGCCAACCCCAGGGGTTCGCCCATCGTGAGGCGCAACCAGGCGGGCACCGCCGGCGTCGCCACCGTCAGCAGCGCCGCGCCGGCCGCGGCGCCCCACACGTCGGCGCCGAACCGGCGGAGAATCAGGAACGCGAGCACGATGATGAGCCACATCTCGGCGAACCGGCTGAGCTCCCAGCCGGCGGTATACATCCCGAAGAGCGACCATTTTGCCGTGATCGCGGCGTAGGCGAGGACGTTCCAGCGGCCCTGGCTCGCGTAGTAGTGAAGAAACCCGCTCCATCGTGCGCCGAGCGATGGGCGCTGCAGGAGGGGAAGAAACTCGGAGAAGTCCGTGATGTCGAAGGGGAGCCGCCGCCACGGCTGGTACAGCAGGAGGGACCCGATCACTACGAGAGCGGCGGCCGCCCACAGCGTCCGTGGGATGGCGCCCCGGCCATCGTGCACGCTATCCTGAGGTAGCGGCAGGCCGGACACAGGAGCCCGGCTGCTCATTGGGTCGATCATCGCCTGACTGTCGTTAGGGACGAGGCTCGTCATTGCGGCGGGGCGAATATTATTATCTCGCACGGTGCCTGGTGGCATCTCGTGCCCGGCCACCCTGGGTGAGCGGCCATCAGGGAACCGCGGTCAAGGTAGCGCCATTACGGTACCGCCATCAGGGTATCATGGATCCCCGGCGAGACGTGCCCGGGGCCCAGCGCGACTCGTCAGGATCCAGCGCGCCACGCAGGGCGCAACGCATGGCGTAGATCACACCGGAGAGGTACGATGCAATTCGTGCTGGACAAAGAATGCATGCCGATTCATGGGCAGCGTGTGCTAGTGACTGGGGGCCTGGGCTTCTGCGGGTCGAATCTCACCCGGTTTCTCGCCGAGCGTTTCGATTGCCGGGTGACGGTCATCGACGACTGCTCGAATGCGTCATTGCCTGAGAAGCTTCCCCGGAACGTCGAAGTCGTGATCGCCGACGTCCGGGAGCCCAGCACATTCGAGACGCATCTGCGGACGAACCCGTGGATTTTCCACCTGGCGTGCCGGACGATCCTGACGTGTGGAACCGACCCTGAGGCTGACCTCATGGTGAACGCGATGAGCACGCTCCGACTGCTGGAGTGGCTCCGTCGCGAGCAGCCGCCAACGCTCAAGCGGTTCCTCTACACCTCGTCGACATCGATATATGGCAACTGCAGGCACCTGCCTGCCGACGAGCTGGATCCGCCGCACATTCTCAACCACTACGCGGCCACCAAATACCTCGGCGAACAGTACGCCCTGCTCTATCACATGGCGTACGGGCTCCCGACGGTGTGCGTCCGCTATTCGAACGTCTATGGCCCCGGGCAGACGACGTCCAATCCCTACTGCGGTGTGATCGGGAAGTTTCTCGATGCAGCGGCGGCTGGTGAGGTGCTGACGGTGCATGGGGACGGTGAGCAGACGCGAGACTATACCTTCGTCGATGACGTGGTCGAGGCGACCGTTCTGGCCGCCGTGTCTCCCAAGGCCATCGGTGACGTCTTCAACATTGGTACGGGTGTCGAAACGTCGGTCAACACGCTAGCCGGTGAGATCCGCGCCCTGTTCGGGGACGGGGTGCGCATCGAGCACGTGGATCGCCGGGATATCGACAACATCCGGCGCCGGGCCCTGAGTCCGGAGAAGATCAGAACGCGGCTGGGGTGGACGCCACAGGTTCGGTTTCGCGACGGCATCAGGCGGACCGTGGACGAGGGCTGGCGTGCATCTGCGTTGTCGGTGTCCCCAGCGAATCGCCGCCGCACGACTCGGTGACAGGTTCGGCCGGGACAATCGGGACCAGCGCGGCGGGCCGCGCCGGCGAGGCCACCGCGCTCAGGGCGCCCTCGGTCTCTCTCGTCGTCATGGCGTACAACGAGGCCGGTACGGTTGCCGGCGTGCTCCGAGAGATCGACGCGGTGCTGGCGCCGTCGGGACTGACATACGAAGTGCTGGTTGTCGATGACGGAAGTGACGATGGTACCGGCACTATCGCCGACGAACTCAGCTCCCGGCACTCCCATCGACGCGCGTGTTTCACCACGACAGCAATCGCGGGATCGGCGAGGTGTACCGGACGGGATTTGGGGCTGCTGCGGGTGAGAGCATCACCTTCCTGCCGGCCGACGGCCAGTTCCCTGCGACGATCGTGACGCAATTCGCGGCCCTCATGGCGGATACCGATCTCGTCGCCGGGTATTTTACTGACATCCGGCGTTCAATCCCTGCGCGAGTCCTGTCGTCGTGCGAGCGCCTGCTCTACTGGCTGATGTTCGGCAACCTTCCCAGGTTCAAAGGGATCATGATGTTCCGGCGTTCCCTGCTAGCAGGTCTTGGCATCGAGCCTCATGGGCGGGGGTGGGGCGTGCTCATGGAGATTCTCGTCAAGGCGCGCCGAGCGGGCATGCGCATCAAGAGCGTGCCGACGCCGTTGCGGGCGCGCGAGAGCGGTTACTCCAAAGTCAACAATTTCCGCAGCGTCTACGCGAATCTGGCTCAGGCCATCGAGCTGCGCCGGTCGCTCGGGTCCGCCCGCCCTCGGGCGCAGTAGCGGGCGATGGCGCAAATGGAGATGACGGGCCGGCCGTATTCGCTGGGCGAGGAAATCGCCAATAGCATCACGCACGGCGCGGGGCTGGTCGGCGCGATTGCGGGGTCGGCGATCCTGCTTTTCGTGATCGCGCAGCAGCACGACACGCTGTGGTTCTTCGCCGACGCGGTTTATTCGATGTCGCTCATCCTTCTGTACACCGCCTCGACATTCTATCACGCGATCCCGAACCGGCGGGCGAAGCCGATCTTCCGCGTCATGGACCATGCCGCGATCTACGTGCTGATTGCGGGGACGTACACGCCATTTGCGCTTCTCAACCTGCGCGGCGCGTGGGGATGGTGGCTGTGCGGCGCCATCTGGGTGCTCGCGATCATCGGTGTGATATTCACGGCGCTCATCCGGCATCGTCTGTCACGCGCGACGACCGTGATCTACGTGGTGATGGGGTGGATGGGTCTGCTCGCCGCCAGGCCCGCGTTCGACCATCTGAGCGCGTGGGCGATCATCTGGCTCCTGGGCGGTGGCCTCCTCTATACGGCGGGCACGCTGTTCTACGCCTGGGAGCGGCTCCGGTACGGGCATGCCATCTGGCACGTGTTCGTGCTGGGCGGCAGCATCTGTCACTACATCGCCGTCTTCCGGTACGCGGTGCCGAGCTTGTAAGCGTCCCGAGTGGTAAGATCCGCCGGTCATCCCCGAGGGAGGCGAGTCTGGGGGGTTTGTGCTGAGAGCGACGGCCGAGCGTACCGGCGATCCAATGTTTCGTGGCCATCCCAGGGGACTCTTCTACCTCGCGTTCACCGAGGCGTGGGAGCGGTTCTCCTATTACGGCATGACGGCCCTGTTGGCGCTGTACATGATCGACCAGCTGTTGCTCCCCGGACACGTCGAGCATGTCGCCGGATTTCATTCGCTGCGCCACGCGCTCGAGCTCTTTGCTGGACCGTTGTCGAACCAAGCACTCACGGCCCGCGTCGTTGGGCTCTACACCGGATTCGTGTACTTCACGCCTTTGCTCGGCGGCCTGATCGCGGATCGCTGGATCGGCCAGCGCAACGCGGTGGTGATCGGCGCCGTGTCGATGGCTGGTGGACACCTGGCGATGGCCTTCGATCGGGCATTTCTGCCAGCTCTGCTCCTGCTTGTCCTCGGCTCAGGCCTCCTCAAAGGGAACATCTCGGCGCAGGTGGGTGCACTCTATCCACCAGAGGACGAAGCGCGTCGCAACCATGGATTCGTCATCTTCAGCACCGGCATCAATGTCGGTTCAGTCCTCGGGCCGTTACTCTGCGGCCTGCTCGCACAGCTTTATGGGTGGCACTACGGCTTCGGCGTCGCCGCCGTGTTCATGATGTTCGGGCTCGCTACCTATCTCTATGGCTACCGGTATCTGCCCGCTCGTGTGGATCCTCCGGCGTCCGCGAGCGGCCGGCTCACCCTGGCCGACTGGCACGTCATCGCGGTGCTCGGCGCGGTGACGGCACTCAGTGTCTTCCAGTCGACGGGCTTTTATCAAGTCTTCAATGTCTTCCCGGTCTGGGTGCAGCAACGTGTGCAGCCGACGGTCGCCGGGTTCCATGTGCCGATCCCCTGGTACGTCGCGCTCAATTCGTTCATCTGCATTGTCGCAGTGCCGCCGCTCCTCTGGACCTGGCGGCGACAGGCGTCCCGAGGTGGCGAGCCGGAGGATGTCACGAAGATCGGCATCGGTGCCTGGCTCACGGCGCTTGGCAATCTGATGCTGGTGGCCGCGGGCGTCTGGTCAGGCGATGCGCTGGCCAGCCCGGTGTGGCCGGCCCTGTACTCCGTGATCCTAGGCGTCGCATTCCTCTATCAGTGGCCGACGCTTCTGGCGCTCGTGTCGCGATCCGCCCCGGCCATTGTGAACGCGACCATGATCGGGATCGTGTTCATGAGCCTCTTCGTTTCGAACATCCTGATCGGCTGGATCGGGGGGTATTACGAGCGGATGAGTCCCGCGGCGTTCTGGGGGGTTCACGTCGTGATTGCCGCCGCGGGCGGGTTGCTGCTCCTAGTGGGCGGGCGACGTCTTACGGGAGCGCTGCGCGGCGCGAAATAGCTGCGCGCTACTGTGCAGCCGGAGACCCGGAGGGGCCTGCCGGAATCTTCTCGGTGAGATAGTCGGTGAGCAGGCCGTAGACATGCCGTGTGGTGCCGTTTCCCTCGCAGATGCAGTGCGTGCGGTTCGGGTACGCCATCATGCGGAAGGGCTTGTCGGCGGCAACGAGGGCGTTGATCATCATCTCGCTGTTCTGAAAGTGCACATTGTCATCGCCCATCCCGTGCATGAGCAGGAGATTGCCCTGCAGGTGGCTCGCAAGCGGCAGCAGCGATGCGGTCTTGTATCCAGCCGCATTCCCGTCGGGAAGCCCCATGAACCGTTCGGTGTAGATGGTGTCGTAGAGGCGCCAATCGGTCACCGGCGATACCGCCATCCCGGTGCCGTAGATCTCAGGCGACCGCAAGAGCAGGCTCAGAGTCATGAACCCGCCGTTGCTCCATCCCCACACGCCGACCCGGGTCGCATCCGCGTACGTGCGTTGCAGGACGACACGTGCGCCGGCCGCCTGGTCGGCCGACTCGACGACGCCGACGCGGCCATAGATGACCTTCCGCCATGCGCGGCCCTTGGGCGCTGACGTGCCGCGGCTGTCCATGCTGGCGACGATGTAGCCGCGCTGCGTGAGCATCAGGTGCCACAGGTAGCGTGGGCCGCCCCAACTGTCGAGCACCGTCTGCGACCACGGGCCGCCGTAGACATAGAAGAGCACTGGGTAGCGGCGCGTCGAGTCGAAGTCGACTGGGCGCATGAGCCATCCGTCGAGTGATACTCCGGCTCCGGCGCTGGCGCGGAAGAACTCCACCGGCTGGTGGCGAAGAGCGGCGACGCGGGCCTTGAGCGCCGCGTTGTCCACCAGAGTTCGGACGGCCGTGTGGCTGGGGAGCCTGACCAACTCTGTCGTGGGCGGCGTGCCGAACGTCGAGTACGTGTGGAACGCCCAATGCGCGTCTGGAGAGATGCGATAGCGATGGAAACCGGACATGCTCGCCGGCGTGACGCGCTCCGGGCGTCCTTTGCCATCCAGCCGCGCGCGATAGAGATAGAGCTGGGCGGCGTTGCTCGGTGAGGCGGTGAAGTAGACCCACCCGCCGGTCTCATCGGCCGCCTGGATGAACGGGGCACCAACCGGGCTGTCGGGTTCCGCGAGATCGAACTCGCCCGGGGTGAGGAGACGCACATCACTCCCGTCCCGGGCGATGCTGTACGCGTGCCGCCATCCATCGCGCTCGCTGACCCAGAGGAATCGTGTCCCGCCGCGCAGCCAGCGGATGTCGTCCACGACGTCCACCCACGCGCTGTCATGCTCGCTGACGATAGTCCGGACAGTTCCCGTGCGGGCATCGCCGATCATCAGGTCCAGCGTGTCCTGCAGGCGGTTGAGGTGCTCGAACACGACATCGCTCGAGTTGCCCGCCCAGTCCATGCGCGCGATGTAATTGTTGCGCGGATCGCCCGGGACGGCGAGCCATTGCGTCGCGCCACCGTTCGCGCTCACAATCCCGACGCGGCTGGCGGAGTTCACCTGCCCGGCTTTGGGATACTGGACCGGCTCGACAAACGAGTAGAGCGAATCCGTGTCATCGATGAGGTCGAAGTCGCGGACCCCGGACGCGTCGATCTGCCAGTAGGCGACGTGCTGGCCATCGGGGCTCCACCGGAACCCATCGCGGAGGCTCAGCTCTTCCTCGTAGACCCAATCGAACGTGCCGTTGATGATCGTGGGGGATCCATCACTGGTGAGCTGCGTGACACGTGGTGCCGTCACGCTCTCGGCATAGAGGTTGTGCTCGCGAACGTAGGCGACGCGCTGGCCGTCCGGCGAGAACTTGGCGAACATGACCGTGGACGGCGGCGCGTCGGGGCCGCCGAGTTTGCGAAGGGTCCCCGACGTGAGGTCGAGCAGCCAGAAGTCGCCGCGCGTGCGCTGGCGCCATACACGGCGTGAGTTCGTGAAGACGAGAACGTGACGGGCGTCCGGCGAGACCGTGTAGTCTTCGATCGTCATCGGTGCCGTGTCGCCGGGCGGCATCAGCCGGGCGGCGGGCACGAAGATCGTGCGGGCGCCGGTGGCGGCGTCGTATCGCACGATATCGCTACCGGATCCGCCCGAGCGCGGCTCGACGGTCGTGTACACGCTGCCCGAGAGCCACTGCGCCGGCCCGAATGTCTGGGGCTGAAAGTCCGGGGACGAGAACAGCCGGTCGAGAGTCAGGAGCGATGAATCGGGGGCTTGTGCGCCAGCGGGGCTCAGGGCCGCGAGGCCCATGACAAGGCCAACGATCGGCGCGAGATGTGCACCCCGAGGCCTGTATAGCCGCGCGGCCAAATCTGACGCGGAGGCCGCCGTGGAGCCCGGCATCGAGAGAGAGGTCATCCCCTACGATGTGGGCGGGCGCTCGCCCGATGCAACCAGACCCGGTGCCGGCGTGACCCATCGCCGTCGAACAGCGCACGCGGTCTCAACGATGTTGCGCGCTGTTCAGTATCTTTTTCGGCGCAAAGTGCCCACACCGGGCCGTGTCGGCCGCCTGACCGATCACCCTCATCCACTCGATACTCAGATGTCCCAACGACGCGTGCCGGCAGTTCTTGCCGCTCTGGCTTCCGTACTCTGGGCCGCCTGCTCGGGGCACGGTGCCTCGCCAAAGACGAACGTGGCGCCCGCGGCGGAGGGCGGCGGTCCGGGTCCGGGTATCACCGCGGCCGACCTACGCCAGCGCCTCTACACGTTCTCGGATGATTCGATGCTGGGGCGCGAGGCCGGGACGCCGGGTAACGTGAAAGGCACGAACTACATCGCCGCGGAGGCCGCGAAACTCGGGCTGCGTCCGGCCGGTGACAGCGGGACGTTCTTCCAGACCGTGCCGCTCGTGCTGCACCGCCCGGATCCGGCGTCGAAACTCGCCGCGAATGGTGCGCCGCTGGTGCTGGGCCGCGACTTCGTCGTGCTGCCGTCATTCGGCGGGTTGTTCGGCGCGAGCTTCGACGCCGCTGGCACGCAGGCGATCTATGCGGGGCGGCTCGGCAATGCGAACCAGAGCCTTTCCACCGATCTCACCGCGGGCAAGATCGTCGTCTTCGACGCGCCATTGGGCGCGGATGGCCGGCCGTCGGGACAACTTCGCGGGCGCGATGCCCTGGCGCGGTATTCGAATGCCGCGGCCATCGCGATCGCGATCCTCGACTATCTCCCAGCGCAGATGAGCCGCCGGCTCTCGCAGCCGCAGACTGAAGTCGCGGGCGCGGAGGCACCAACCGAAAGCCGGCCGCTCGGGCTCCTGATTACGCAGCGGGCTGCGACGCAGATGCTCGGCGCGCCCTTCAACAGCCTGCAGGCTGGGTCATCAGGACAGACGATCGCCGGCATGGTGCGCATGGTGGACACGCCCACTGCAGCCCCCGCGAGAAATGTCGTCGCGATCTATCCGGGGAGCGATCCAGCGGTGGCGGGCGAGTATGTCGCGATCGGCGGGCACAACGACCATTCTCGGGATCGACGACCACGCGAGTGACCACGACTCGGCACGTGCGGCACTCATCGAGCGGTGGCGGATCCGGGGGCTCGATCCGGAAGGACCGGTGCCCACTCCGACTCAGATCGCGACCCTGCGCGTCAACGTGGACTCGCTGCACCGTCTCCGCCTGCCGCGTCGCGACTCCATCTACAACGGTGCCGACGACGATGGGTCGGGATCGGTATCCGTTCTCGAGATCGCGCAGCAGTTCGTGCGAGCGCCGGACCATCCGCGCCGGTCGATTCTGTTCGTGTGGCATACGGGTGAGGAGAAGGGGCTGCTCGGATCGCAGTATTTCACGGACAACCCGACGATCTCGCGGGACTCGATCGTCGCGCAGCTCAACATGGACATGGTCGGCCGGGGCGATTCGGCGGACATCAAGGGTGGCGGGCCCCGGTATCTGGAGCTGGTCGGCTCGCGCCGGCTCTCGACCGAGCTGGGTGATCTCGTCGAAGCGGTCAACAAGACGGAGCCCATGCCGTTCGTGTTCGACTACCAGTTCGACGCCAACGGCCACCCGGAGAACATCTACTGTCGCAGCGATCACTACGAATACGCGCGTTACGGCATACCGATCGTATTCTTCACGACGGGGCTACACGAGGATTACCACCAGATCACCGACGAAGCGCAGTACATCGACTACGACCACATGGCGCGGGTGGACAAGCTGGTCTACGACATCGCGTTGAAGGTGGCCGATCTCGACCACCGGGTCGTCGTCGACAAAGCCAAGCCCGACCCGCACGGGCAGTGCCGGCAATAAGGGGATTACCTGACGGTTTCCCTAAGCGACCGGACGCGCGCGAGGTTTTCGTCAGCGCCCTGGGCCTGGTCTTCGACCATGTCGTGGATCGCTTCCGGTAGCGGCTTGGCGAGCGCGTCGCGGTAGTGCTTCGCGGCGCGCTCTTCGCCTCGCTCGATCTCGGCGAGGATGGCCGCGTCTCCGCTGGTGAGCGCTCCGCGAAGCTGGATCCATCCGCGGTGCATGCGGGCCGTGGGGTGGCCGTGTTCGGCGGGGTGGGCGCCGAGGTGCTGGATCGCGGTGTAGAGGTCAGCGGCGGCCTCGTCGATCCGCTGGATCCGCGACTGGCAGAAGGCGATGACGTCGTCGTTGTCGATCTCCTTGATCGCGGTCCGAAATCCATCGAGCCCGTCGTAGCAGGTTTCCAGTAACTCGTTGAGGACCGCCGCGACGTCGGCGTTGGACATCGCCATCAGTGTGCCGCCGGTGGTGCGATGCTCCCCGAGTGCGGCCATCCGCCACCCAGCGACTGATAGAGGCTCACGACGCCCGCCAGGGCCTGGAACTCGGCGGCGACGAGCGACTGCTCGGCGGTGAACAGGCTGCGCTGGGCGGTGAGAACGTCCAGGTACGGGGCGTAGCCGGCGTCGTACTTGTCCTTGGAGAGGCGGTAGGCGATGCGTAGTGCCTGCACCTGCGTCTGCAGCGCCACCGTCTGCCGGCGGTCGCTCTGCACTTCAGCGAGCGAATTGTTCACGTCGTGGAGCGCCGTCAGGACCGTCTTCTCGTACGAGTTGCGTGCCTCGACGACGCGTGCCTCGGCGGCGTGCTGGTTGCTGGCGAGCGCGCCGAAGTCGAAGATCGGGATCGAGACGCCTGCGTAGATCTGATACAGCTGATTGCCTTGCGCCGTGAACTGGCTCGTCGGGAAGTACGTCGTGGATGAGAAGTTTTCGTATCCCCAGTAGCCGTCGATGCTGAACTTCGGCAGCCGCGCGTCAAGCGCCGCACCCACGCCGGCCGTCGCGGAGCGCAGGAGAGCTTCAGCCTGTAATACATCCGGGCGCCGGTCCAGGAGCTGTGGCGGCACGCCGACGGGCAGGTCCACGGAGCTCAGCACCTCGTTGAGTGGCCGGCCGCGCGGAATGGGTCCTGGCTGTTGTCCGAGGAGAAGACTGAGCTGGTTCTCCTGCTGGGCGACGAGCTTTTCGTAATTGGCGACGGATGCCGCGGCGTCGCCGACATCGCCCTGGAACTGGCGAAGATCGAGCTCCGCGATGGCGCCCCGGTCGAACTTGGCCTGGGAGAGCCGGTATGTCTCCTGGCGGGAGGCGAGTGTGTTCCTCGCGATCTCGAGATCGAGGTCCAACTGGCGGAGCCCGAGATACGCGGTGACGACGTTCCCGACGAGTGTGAGGACGACAAATCGCCGGCTGTCTTCCTGCGCGAGGAGATTCGAGCGGGCTTCGGTGCGGGTGTTGCGGAGCCGGCCCCAGAAGTCGAGCTCCCAGGAGACATTGCCCAGCGCTTCGAGGTAATTCTGCGCGGGGACCGTGAAGGTGGTGGTCGTTCCGCCCGGCCCGGGTAGCGCGATGCTGCCGAAGTTCTGCTTCTGCCGCCCGGACTGGCCGGTGATCGTGAACGACGGGAACAGATTGGCGGTCGCGAATCCGAGATCGGCGTGGTATTCCTCGACTGTCGCGGCCGCGATCCGTACATTGCGGTTGTTGTTGATCGCGGTGATCACGAGCTGCTTGAGCACCGTATCCTGAAACAGGTCGAACCACGACAGATTGGCGGCCGTGTCCGCGAGCTGAAAACTGGGGCGTGCGAGCGGGTGGACTTCCGCAGCCGACTGGGCCTCGGACGTGTCATGCTTACGGGACGCCATCGAGTCGCGGCTCGCCGCCAGTGCGGCGTAGGTGGAGTCGAGCGAGTCCGCGCCAGCCGATGGCGCACGGTAGGCTGCGGGCGGCGCCACATCCGGGCGGTGGTAGCCCGGGCCGATCGCACATCCGGCGGCGAGCAGCACCGCAAAAAGCACGGCTGCCGGTGCAAACAGAGCGTGTTTCATCGAACCTTTCATCGAGCGTTTCATCACGTCAGTCGTCTCCGGCTGGTGCAGGCGCCACGCCCGGGCCAGTCGCCAGCACCGGTGCATGGTGTACGCGCGCCGCCATGCGCTCGCTGATTTTCCTCACGAAGATGAAGAGGTTCGGGATGATGTTGACGCCCAACAGAGTGGAGACGACCATACCGAAGAAGACTCCGATGCCGAGCGAGTGTCGCGCCGACGCGCCCGCGCCGGTGGCGATCACCAGTGGCACGACGCCGAGGATGAATGCGAACGAGGTCATGAGAATCGGCCGGATACGTTCTCGGCCGGCTTCGACCGCCGCCTCTTCGATGGATTTGCCGGCGTGGCGCTGCTCGATGGCGAATTCCACCATCAGGATGGCGTTCTTGGCTTCGAGGCCGATCACGACGAGCAGTCCGACGTCGAAATACAGGTCGTTGGGGTGGCTGAGGACGAACAGGCCGAGGAACGCGCCGAGGATGCCGAACGGCACACCGATCATGACCGCGAAGGGAGTGGACCAGCTTTCGTACTGGGCGGCGAGCACGAGGAACGCCATGACGAGACCCAGGCCGAAGACGATGCCGCCCTGGCCGGTCGACAGTTGTTCCTGGTAGGACTCACCGCTGAACCCGAACCCGACGCCCATCGCGGCGTACTTGTCTTTGATGAGTCTCTGCGCCGCGTCGAGCATCTCGGCCGGAGCTCTTGCCCGGGCCCGGGGTGCCGATCACGAGGGCCGACGTGAAGCCGTTGAATCGGCTGACGACGGTGGGGCCGGCGCGGAAGTTCGTGCGGACCAGAGAGCTGATCGGCACCATCACACCGCTGGCACTCCGGACGTAGAACTTGCCGATGTCTTCGGGGCGCTGGCGGAAGGGTGCCTGGGCTTCGACCTGCACGTGGTACGTTTTGCCGTACAGGTTGAAGTCATTGACGTAGTCGTACGCGAGCATGGTCTGGAGCGTCGTGAAGACGTCCGTCAGCGACACGCCGAGGGTTTTGACCTTGTCGCGATCGACATCGAGGTAGAGCTGCTGCGCGTCGGCGCGGATCGTCGTGTTGACGCCCTGGACATCGCCCGTCTTGTTGAGGTCCTGCGCGAACTGCTGGGCGATCGCGGCGAACTTCCCGTAGTTGCCGACGCCGCGGTCCTGGAGGTTCATCTCCAGGCCCGACGTGGTGCCGAGCCCGAAGATTTCGGGTGCGTTGAAGGCGAAGACGAAGGCTTCCGGGATCTGTGTGAAGAAGTAGCCGTTGGACGACTGGAGGAGCCCGTCCACCTGTGCGTCCTTCGTCTTGCGCTGATCCCACGGCTTCATGACGACGAAGAGCGTGGCGGAGCTCGTCTGGTTGACGCCCTGAATCAGGCTGAAGCCGGAGAGAGCGAAGACGTGATCGACGCCCGGCTGGTGCAGCAGGAACTGCTCGACCTTCTCGACCACCTTGGTGGTGCGCTGGGTCGATGACGAGCCCGGAAGCTCGACCGCCGTGATGTAGTATCCCTTATCCTCGGTCGGCAGGAATCCGTTGGGCGTCGTCTTATACAGAAATACGATGACGCAGACGGCGACGAGGAGGACGCCGACAGCGGCTGCCGAGTACGGCGAGACCCTGTGCATCGTCTCGACGTATTTGTCTCGTGCGCGGTCGAACGTGCGGTTGAACCAGCCGAAGAAGCCAGTCTGCGGGGCGGTCTTGCCCTCCGTGAGCAGCACCGAGCAGAGCGCGGGCGTGAGGGACAGCGCGACGATACCCGACAGGACGACCGAGATGACGATCGTCACGGCGAACTGCTTGTAGAGAGCGCCGGTGATGCCGCCAATGAAGGCGACCGGGATGAAGACCGAGCAGAGCACGATGACGATGGCGATCAGGGCGCTGCGGAGCTGGCGGATGGCGCGATCAGCGGCCACGCGGGCCGACACGTGCTCATCCTCCATGATGCGTTCGACGTTCTCGATGACGATGATGGCATCGTCCACCACGATACCGATCGAGAGCACGAGGCCGAACAGCGTCAGAAGATTGACGGTGAATCCGAGCACGGCCATCCCGAAGAACGTTCCGATGATCGAGACCGGGACGGCGAGCGCCGGGATGAGCGTCGAGCGCCATTTCTGCAGGAAGATGTACACCACGATCGTGACGAGGACGATCGCGAGGAACAGCGTGATTTCGACCTCGTGGATCGACGCCGTGATGAATGGCGTCAGGTCGAATCCCTGGACATAGTGGACACCGGGCGGGAAGTTCTTCGCCAACTCGTCCATGCGCTTGACGACGCCGTCCTTGGCTTCCAGGGCGTTGGCACCGGCGCGAAGGAAGACAATGAGCCCCGCGGTCGGTTTGCCATTGAGGCGGATCACGTTGTCGTAGCTTTGCGATCCGAGGCGCACCGTGCCGACATCGCGGATCCGAAGCACCGATCCGTCGGGCCGGGCGCGGAGAATGATGTTGGCGAACTCCTCGGGTGTGGAGAGGCGGCCGACCGCGGTGACCGGGATCGTGAACTGCGTGCCCGAGGGTGCCGGCTCGCGGCCGATGCGACCCGACGGGTTTGTGGTGTTCTGTTCGTTGATCGCGGCGATGACGTCGGTCACCGTCAAGCCGACGTGCGCGAGCCGGTCCGGGTCGAGGCTAACGAGCATCGCGAACTGGAGGCCGCCGAACGTCTGTGCCTGTCCGACACCGGCTACCTGGCTGATCTCGTCCTGGATGTAGATCTTCGAATAATTACTCATCGCGGCGGCGTCCCAGCGGGGATCGTCCGATGTCAGCGCGAGGCCCATCAGGATGTCAGTCTGCGCCTTGAGCACCGTGATGCCGAGTTGTTGCGCCTGCTGCGGGATCTGCGGCGTGGCGATTTGCACGCGGTTCTGGACATCGACGGCCGCGAGGTCCAGGTCGCGCGAGATGTCGAAGTAGGCCTGAATCGCCATCGAGCCATCGCTGGCGCACGAGGTCTTGTAGTACTCGAGACCCTGGATGCCGGGGAGCTGCTGTTCGATGGGTGCGGCGACGGCGACGCACACCTGTTCAGCGGTGGCGCCCGGATAGACCGCGGTGATCTGCACCGACGGGGGTGTGATCCGCGGATAGGTGTTGATCGGCAGCGTCCGCAGGGAGAAGAGGCCGAGCAGCACAATCACCATGGAGATGACCATGGCGAAGATCGGCCGCTTCACGAAGAAGTAGGTGACCTCTTCCTGTCCCGGCGGAGTCGCGCCGGGTCCGCCCTGCCCTATCGCTGTACTACCGGGGGCGGTCATCAGCGCCCCGAGACGAGCGGGAACGCTGGCGAGGCGGGTACATCCCGGCCAACGGGTTGTGGTCCGCCGCTATCAGCCGACGCCTGGTACTCCACCGGCTTCACCGGGGCGCCGGGGAAGATCTTCTGTGTGCCGTCGACGATCACCTTGTCGCCTGGCTTGATGCCGTTGTCGATGACCCACTGCGCGCCGGACCACGACGATGCCTGCACTGGCCGGATGCCAACCTTGTTGCTGTCACCGACCACGTAGACATACGAGCCGGCGATGCCTTGCTGCACGGCGCGTTGCGGTACGAGCAGCGCGCCATCCCGTTTGAGATCGAGCAGCTCGACCTTGACGAACTGGCCGGGCAGGATGATGTGTCCGGCGTTGGGGAACGTGGCGCGCAGCGTCTCGGTGCCGGTCTGCGACTGGATCGAGATGTCCGCGAAGTTGAGCGTGCCGGGTTGCTCGACCACGCTGCCATCGGAGAGGTACACGCGGACGCGCAGCTTCCCCGTCGGGAAGGAGAGTCGTTTGGCCGCGATCTCGCGACGCCATTCGAGCAGGTCCTGGTCCGACGGATTGAACTCGACGTAGAGCGGGTCGATCTGATCGAGGGTGGTCAGGGAGTCGCTCGTGCCTGTGACACGAGACCCGAGCACGAGGTAGGCGAGTCCGACGCGGCCCGAGACTTCGGCGCGCACGAAACAGTCGTTGTAGCTCTTGCGGGCCTGATCCACGGCGCCCTCATTCGCGGCCACGTCGGCCTGCGCCTGCCTGAGGATCTGCTCGGCGCTGTCGACCGTGCTCTGCGCGACGGCGCGCTCGGCGAGGAGCGGTTTGACGCGATTGAGGTTGATGTTCGCATTTTCAAGTTTGGCTTTCGCGTCGTCGAGGCCGCCCGATGCGTTACGCAACGCCGCCGCGTACTGCGTCGTATCGATCTCGTAGAGGAGCGTGCCCTTGGCGACATTGCTGCCTTCGACGAAGGGCCGCGCGATGACGACACCGGCGACCTGAGCGCGCACGATGATGTGCTTCGACGAGCGTGCGATGCCCTGGTAGCGGTAGTGTGCCGCGATCGTTTGCGGCGTCACGGTGACCGTGGTGACCTGCGTCGGCGGGAACTGCATGGGCGCCTGTGGCTTGTGGCAGGCGGTGGCGGTGAACAGCGCGAGACTGAGCGCCGCGCTTCCCGCTCGCCGGACGACGGCGCGGTGTGTCAACACATTGGGCTGCACGATCGAATGCCCCCTTTCAATAGCGACTGACAAGACGAACATCACTCCGGGCCAATCCGGCGATTTCCGATCGGCCATCCTGCTGAGATGTGGACCCTGGTGCGCGCAACACGTTGCCGTATGCGCGGCCCGCCCCGTATTACGACGTTCAGGGTGCGGCCCAATCGACAATGGGCCCGGCGCCCTGGCATGTAAGCGGAGGAAGGGTCTTGGGCTTTGGGAAGTTCCCAATCTAGTCACGCCGAAGTCCAAACGGTCGTGGCTTGACGGGTTCCCGGCGTGCGGAAACGACCGGCAAGCGACCGCGACATGGCGCGTGTCGCGACGCCTCAACAGCGCGTGTTTACGGGGTGGCCGTGGCGCGCATCGCGGTTATCAACAATGCGCCAAGCTGTTGACTGGTGGACATATCAGCCCGCGTCATTGGCTGCGCCATGGCGCAGGTCATTGGCGCTCGCATGCATGCGAGCCGCTATTTCAGGCCGAGCCGGGCTTTGGTCCAGACGACGATCTTTACGCAGCCCGTACCGCCGACATTGGCACCGGCGATACCCGTGCCGCCCCTCAGGGCGCCGAAGGTGCCCATCGATCCCGCGGCGCGTGGGTTGCCCGGAACTTCCACAATTTCGGTGCGGACCACCGGGGCTATGGACGCGTATTGCACGGGTGATTCCCCAGGCTGATACACTTCCACTGCGCCGACCTCCTCCGGCCGCAGGTACGTGTTGATGTCTCCGTGGGTCATCTCCACGTACGGCGCGCCGTCCACGACGTATGCGACGCAGCTCGATCCGCCACGTGTCGGAGTGAGATAGTCTTCGCCAAATGGTCCGGGGTGCCGTGTGACCCCAAGCGTCCCGCTCATGATGTCGACGAACTCGAACGGACCGCGCTTCTCGATGTCGTCGGGGCCGATGAAGTGACCGACCCCCGTGTGCTTGCGCGAATCGAATCCAACGCGCTTCAGGCCGGCGTCGAGTGTCGCGGTCACCACGACCGCTTGCAGGGCAGCGGTTCTGACCTGGAGCGGGACGACAACTTGCCGGGGCTCACGCACCGCGAGGTCCACCGCAATGGTGACGGGTTGCCACCCGACCGCGCGCACTGCGAGCGTGCGACTTCCGGCGGCAATCCCGTGCAGCGTGAAGTCGCCGCTGTCGTTGGTGGTCGTGGTCATTCGGGAGCCGAGTACCGTGACCTCCGCGCCGGCTAGGGGGCCAGCGCCGTCGGAGCGTATGACGCGGCCGGTGAGCACACTTCCGGTTGATGGTGCAGTCGATGCTGGGGCGCTCCCGTCCGACGATGCGGTGCCGTGTGTGCCGGTTGCCGGTTTTGCCGTTCCAGGTACGTGCAATACGAGCGCGACGATGAGGCGGCCGTTGATCGCGAGGGGCCGGCTGACGGCGCCACTGTCGGCTGTGGAAACGATCGCCCGGGCGACGCCATTCACGCCGGGCGGCAAGTTGCAAAAGCGGAACCCGCCACTCGGCCCCGCCGTGGTGTCGCGCGTGCGTTGAATGCGGTGGACGCCGATGTTGGCGCCGGCCTGAATGTCGGTCCAACTGAGCGTCACCCTGATGCCGGCGGCGGGTGCTTCGGTTTCCGCATCGAGGACTCGGCCGACGACGACTGACGGGCCGATTCCCGCCATGGTGTCGATCTGGATGGCGCCACAGACCAGACGGATGAACGTGGGTGCGGAGGGCGTGGCGAGGATTACTCCGAGTGTCGAATCCGCGAAGACCTGCAGCTGGGGCGACGCGATGCTCAGAGCGAGTGAATCGAGCAGCGGGTGGAAGACGCCGATGCGGTACTTGCCGGGCGGCACCGAGTCGATCGTGAAGCGGCCGGCCGAATCCGTCATCGCGATGCTGTTGAGCCCCTCGACCGAGATCTGGGCGCCTGTCAGCGGGTGGCCGTGCAGGCTGTCGACGACGACCCCGGTTATCTGTCCGAACAGGGATGGCGAGGTTCTGGAAGCGGTGCTGGGCGTTCCCGCCGGCTTCGAGCTGGTCTGGCTACGAGCAGTTCCCGGAGCTGCGACTGTGCAGATCAGCGTGAGGAGCCTGGCGACACGGCCCGCGTGCCTGAGAACGGACGGGATCATGAGTGGTCTCGCCGGCCTGGCGTGGGATCTCTAGCGGGAAGCGCCAAGGCCGAGCCGGCCCTTTGTCCAAATGATGATCTTCATGCAACCTGTGCCGCCGCCCATCCCGCCTCCCCCGGCGCTGGATCCCATGGTTCCCGCACGCGCTGTGCCGGGGCGCCCCATGCGGCCGAATGTCGGCGAACCGGCCGACATCATCGGAGGCGAGTAAGCGTATTGCGCCGGTGCCTCGCTCGGCTGATACACCTCGACCGCGCCAATGTCGTCGGCACGCACGAACGTGTTGATATCGCCGCGCGTCACCTCCTGATACGGCGCACCGTCGACGACGTAGCGGACGCAACTGCCCATTCCGCGCGTAGCGGCCAGGTAGTCCTCGCCGTAGGGTCCGGGCCGGCGAACGAGGCCCGGCATGCCGGCCATGACATTGACGAACTCGAAGGCGTTGCGCTTTTCAATGTCGTCGGGGCCGAGAAAGCGGCCGATGCCCATGTGCTTCCGCGTGTCGAAGCCGACGCGTTGCAGGCCCGCATTGAGCGTGGCGGTGACGACGACCGCACGCAGGACCGCGGTCTTGACCTCGAGCGGAACGGTGACTTGGCGTGGCTCTCGTTGCGCGAGATCCACTGGCATGCTGACCGGCTCCCATCCGAGCGCGCGCACTTCGAGTGTGCGGCTGCCGGCTGGCAGCCCGCGCAGCGTGAATTGCCCGCTGTCGTTGGTGACGGTGGTCTGGGTCGAGCCGAGTACCATCACCTGCGCGCCCGCAAATGGACCGGAGCCATTGGAGCGAATGACGCGTCCGGTGAGCACGCTGCCGGCTGCTGGCGCGGGAGTACCGTTCGCGGGAGTACCGTTCGTCGATGCAACCGGCTGATCGTGTTGCGCCGCTGCGCCCGGCATGTGCAACACAACTGTGCCGACGAGGCGGCCTCGGAGCGCATAGGGGCGAGTGACGGCGCCGCTATCCGCGGCGGAGCTGAACGCGCGCGCCGTCCCGTTCAAGCGGGCAGGCAAGTGACACAGCCGGAACTCGCCGCCTGGTCCGGTCGTGGTATCGCGCACGTACAGTATGCGGCGGACGCCGATGGACATGCCCGCCTGGATGTCGACCCAGCTCAGGGTAACTCGCACGTGCGGCTCGGGCGCTTCGTTTTCGGCATTGAGGACGCGGCCGACGATCACCGAAGGACCGATACCATTCATGGTGTCGATCTGGATATTGCCGCAGACCAGATGGATGAAGGAGATCGCCGAGGGTGTGCCGAAGAGCACTTCGAGAGTCGAGTCGGCGGAGACCTGGAGCGGCATCGAGGCGATGCTCAGGGCCAGCGAATCGAGGAGCGGGTGGAAGATGCCGATGCGGTACTTGCCGGGCGGCACCGAATCGATCCGGAACTGGCCGTTGGAATCCGTCACGGCGAGGACATTGAGCCCTTCGACGGAGACCTGCGCGCCGGCGAGGGCGCCACCATTCAGGCTATCGACGACGAGCCCCGTGATGGCGCCGTAGCCATGTGCCGGAGCGGTAGGAGTTGCCGGGGAGGGTGCGCCGGGCGCGGAAGGCGTCTGCCCGAAGGCGGATCCGGTGGCCAGGGTGGACCCAAGGGTGCACCCGAGGGCGCACGTGACGACGAGCCATTGGGTGGTTGGCCCGATGTGCCTGGCAGCCGGGATCATGGGATAACCCTGTTAGCGACCCCTCTTACTCCCGACGGACCGGCCCGCGGGGCACCGCGGTTCGGGGGTATTCCGGATCGGCCACTAACATACTATTCCCACATTGTGGCGCCAGCCTCAGCAGTAACAGTTACGCTCGGCATGTAACATGGCAGCGTTAGGTGCCATTCTGGAGCGCTAACCGTTGAGGGGTACTACAGGCCGAGGCGGTTCTTGCTCCAGATGAAGATTTTCACGCAGGTGGTGCCACCGGCAGCGCTGAGGCTATCGACGGCACCAGTAGCTCGTAGTTGGCCTGATTGGCGGGATAAGGCTTGGGCGCCCGCGGGTGCAGGCGGGCTAAAGGCGGCGCCCGGCGGGGCTTCAGACGGCTGGTAGACCTCGATCGCGCCAATTTCCGTCACGGGCATGACATTGTTGATCTGGCCGGGTGTAGCCTCGACGAATGCCATGCCATTGATGACGTAGCTCACGCAGCCGACCGAGCCGCGGGCCGGTGTGACGTACGCATTGCCCTGGGGGTCGATGCGCCGTCTGACGCCCGGCATCGTGGCCATGAGATCGACGAACTCGTTCGCGCTCATGTTCGCGAGGTCGTCGGGGCTCAAGAAGTGCCCGATGCCCGTGCGCTTCCGTGAGTCGAACCCGACACGGTGGAGACCGGCGTTGAGGGTCGCGCTCACGACGACGGCGTCGAGTACCGCGGTCTTCGTCGCCAACCGGATGACCATGTTGTGCGGCGTTCGGTCCGAGAGCTCGACTGGCATTGCTTCCGGCTCCCATCCCAGTGCACGGACTTCCAGCGTACGGCTCCCGGCGGGAAGGTCGTGCAGCGAGAACTGGCCATTGTCGCCGGTTCTCGCGGTGTCTCCAGTGCCGGCAACCGTAATCACGGCGCCCGCGAACGGTCGTCCGCCATCCGACCGAATAACGCGGCCGGTGAGGGAGGCGTGGCCGGGTACGGGAGTGGCGCTGGCGGTGTGTGTCGCCGAGGAGTCGGGGCCGGGCACGTGGAGTACGAGGAAACGAACGAGGCGGCCTCTCATTACGAATGGGCGGCCGACGTCACTCGTTTCGTGCGGGTCACGCGTCGCGTGTGCGATGCCGACGAAGCGGTCGGGCACGTGGCAGAACCGGAACTCCCCGGTGGGTCCACTTGCCGTGTCCCACGTTCCCTGCGTGCGCCGCAACTTATCCGACACCAGCGACTGGATGTGTGCCCAGCGAAGCGACACATGGGCGCCGGAGACGGGCGCATTGGTTTCCGCGTCGAGAACGCGTCCGATGATGAGTGACGGGCCGCCCTGTGCCGAGGTGTCGGCGGGTGCGTTGCCACATGCGAGGCGTACGATCGTCGGCGCGGACGGAGTCGCGAAGGCGAGCGACAGAGTGGAATCCGCCGCGACATTCGAGCGGCGGTGATGCGATGCTCATCCCGAGCGAGTCGAGGATCGGGTGAAAGATTCCGATCCGGTAGCGGCCAGCCGGTACCGAATCGAGGTGGAACCGTCCGGCCGAATCGGTGAGGACCTGGGAGTTGATGCCTTCGACCGAGATTTGCGCACCAATGAGGGGCCCGCCATCCAGACTGTCGATGACAACGCCGGCGATCGCGCCGAGGCGTGATGGCGCCTGGGGAGCGGTGGGGCGTGTAGTGATTTGGCGCGCGGGCGGTGCGGGCGGTGCGGGCGGCGCGCCGGTCCAGGCAGCCGCGATGAAGGCGACGGCGATCAGCGGTACCACCCGGCCGGCGCGCAGGCTGGCAGACATTATCGGGTGGGGACGGACTCGAACGTTGGATGCGCTCATAATGGTTACCAGCCTCAACGGCGGTGCGCACTTTTCGTTGTCCCTTGCACGATAGGGCCGGGACCACGGATAGCAAGGAGTAATTCGCAGAATCAGGACAGCCCTGTCCTCCGCCCATCGGTGAGCTGGCAACTCCGGTCGAGAGTTGCGCGGAGAATGGTTACCGTTAGTCCCGCCGTAGCTGGCTGCGCCGACGAGCGGCGGCTTCCCGGAACGACCCCCGACCCCATAACGCGTCCATGATGCAGATCTTCGACGAAAACCGTGTTCGCGCCCTGCTCCACTTTGACACATTGATCCCCGCGATGGAGCGCGCGCTCACGGATCTATCCGCGGGCCGGGTCCAGCAGCCCGTTCGCACCATCATTCCGGTCCCAGCGCATGCGGGTCTCTTCGGGCTGATGCCTGGCCGTCTACGGCGATGTGATGGGCGCGAAGCTCGTGATGGTGTATCCGGGAAACGCGGAGCGCGGACTGCCGACGCATCTCGCGACGGTGCAGCTCTTTCGCGCGACGACGGGTGAGCCGCTCGTCACGATGGATGGGCGGCTCATCACCGAGATGCGGACGGCGGCGGTTTCCGCAGTCGCGACCAAACTGCTCGCCCGGCCGGACGCGCATGTGCTCGCGATTCTGGGGAGCGGGGTGCAGGCGCGATCGCACGTCCGTGCGTTGCGGCTCGTGCGGACGTTCGACGAGGTGCGCGTCTGGAGTCCGACGCCTGAGCACGCGAAGCAGTGTGCCGAGGAGGTTGGGGGTGTCGCGATGCCGGCGGAGGATGCGGTGCGTGGTGCGGATGTCGTGGTGACGGTGACCGGGTCGGGCGAGCCGGTGCTTCGGGGTGCGTGGCTCTCCGAGGGTGCTCACGTCAATGCGGTCGGCGCGGTCGGTCCGGCGCGGCGCGAGCTGGATGAGGAGGCGATGCGCGGTGCGGTGATCGTAGAGTCACGCGAGGCAGCGCTCGCCGAGTCGGGCGACATTCTCATGGCGAAGGCGCCGATCTACGCCGAGCTTGGGGAACTGCTCGCGGGGTCGAAGCCGTTGCCGCGTGCGCGGACGACGATCTTCAAGTCGCTCGGCCAGGCCGTCGAGGACATCGCGGCGGCGCGGCTCGTGTACGACGCCGCGAGCGGCGAGCTGGGGGAGCGGCTACAACAGAAGGGAGCGCCGAAACGCCGCAGCGCACCACCGGGAACGGGGCACTAACCAGCTAACTCACCAACCAATAGGAAGGAGAGCGCACGTGGCAGCCGAGCCGGTACCTCCGTCACCTGCGGCATCCGAGGATACGGGAGTGGTTCTCGGGCGAATCGGGCAGATCGCGATTGTCGTGCAGGACGTCGAGCGCGCGGTGCGGTTCTATCGGGACACGCTGGGCTTGCGGTTGTTGTTCCAGGCTCCGCCGGGGCTGGCGTTTTTCGACTGTGGCGGCGTGCGGCTGATGCTCAGTCTCCGCGAGGGGACGGACGCGGGGACGTCAATCATTTATTACAAAGTGGAAGACATCCAGCGGGCGTATACGGTGCTGGTTGCCCGGGGCGTCCGCTTTGTGGGACAGCCGCATATCGTGGCTCGGATGCCCGATCATGATTTGTGGCTCGCCGAGTGTCGCGACAGCGAGGACAACGGCCTGGCACTGATGTGCGAGATGCGTCGCTGACCCAGGAGTTGTGCGGCCCCGTGTACCGTCTTGGGCGGGCGGCTGGGGATGTCCCACGAAACCGGACCCGCTCGCGCGTGCACTCCGGGGTGCGCATGTTAGCGACATGCCATCATCGACCCTGTTCTTCGACATACTGGGCTGGCTAGGCGCCGCCTGCGTCGTGATCCCGTACGCGCTCGTTGTGACGGGGCGCATCGCTGGCACGACGACGACCTATCGTGCGGCCAACATTGTGGGCGGGGTGTTCCTCATGCTCAATACGTGGTACCACGAGGCGTATCCGTCCGCTGCGGTGAACGTTCTGTGGATTGCGATTGGCGTCTACGCGATGAGCCGGCGGCGCGCCGTTCCGTGACGCGCGGGCACCCAACAAACGGTGACGGTCTGTTGTAGTGATGATAGAGCGCGGGCCGATCGTGCCTGCCCAAGACCGTTCGCCGAGGTGTCTCCATGACGCTCCGTCAAACCATCAGTGTGCTCAGTATCGTCCTGCTCCCTTTCACGGCCGCGGCGTGCGGTCGTCATGGACGCGGTCATCACGGCTACCATAAGATGATGGGGGGCTGGGGCGGCATGCGCGGCATGCATCACATGTATCACGGCATGGAAGATCCCGTCGCGCAATTGCTCGATCATCAGGCCGCACTCAAGCTCACGGCTGCGCAGGTGAACAGCCTGATCTCGATCGATGAGAAACTGATGGCGGACAACAAGCCGCTTCGTGACCGGCTGATGGTGTTGCGGCCGCCGATGGGTGGTGACCGGGACAAGAAGCCCGACTCCGCGACCATGGCGGCGCGCGTATCGCAGGGCGATTCCGCGGCCGCGGTGTTCCAGCAGATGCGCGAGAACCGCTGGCGCGCGATGAATGCGGCTTACGGGCAACTGACCGAAGAGCAAATGAGCGCGGTTGGGCGGGCGGGTGGCGGATTCGGGGGCCGGGGCGGACCTGACGGGGCGATGGGGGGGATGGGCGGAATGCGTGACGGCGGCCCGGGGTCTGGCCGAATGGGCGGGGGACGCCCGCACGGCGGCGGGCCTGGCGGTCCGCCGAGCGGTTCGGGCGGCGACCAGGAGTAAGGCACGAGCAGGGCCGGTAGCGGGCGCCTCGCGCAGGAATGGCGAGGCGCTCGAATGTTTCCGGCAGATTCGACGGCCATGTGATCGGGAGGTACCATTATCGGCGCCGTGTGACGGGTGATCCATTGCCTGATCGCGCGGGTCTCATTGCCAGCCTCCGAATGGTGCTCACACGACCTCTAACCGCTGATCTCATGCGCCGTCTCGTCCGCTCTTCGCTTTCCCGCCGCATCGTGCGAGCGGCCGGATCATTGTCAGTCGCTGCAGTGGCGGCGTCGCCGTTCGCCGCATCTCCATTCGCGGCCCCGCTGCGTGCGCAGAGTTCGCAACTCGGGGTAGCACCCGCGCCGATTGCCGACGCGGACTACGCTGCCCGGCGGGATTCGCTGCTGGCGCACATCGACAGCGGCGTCATCATCGCGCCGGGCGCGCGCGAGCCGGTGGAGCACTATCCGTCATTCCGGCAGCATCCGTCGTTCAGGTATCTCACGGGATTTCTGGAGCCTGATGCGACGCTGATCATAGTGAAGCGTGGCGGCGCGGTGACCTCCACGATCTTCATCGAGCCGCCGGCACCGCGGGCCGAGTTTTATACGGGGACGCGGGTGCGCTACGATGAGCTGGGCCGGCGGCTCAGAATGGTGGCGCGGTCGAAAGAGGATGTGAACCTGGTCGCCGATTCGCTCACCGCGACTCACCTTCCCTACTACTTCGTGAGTGACGCGGAGGCGTCGGAGTTCGTGGTGAACGACTCGCTGACCTTCGGGCGGGCGCTGGCGCGCCGGCTGGGTGCGGCGCATCCGGGGATCGACATCCGGGATGCCACCCCGATCGTGGAGGCGCTTCGCGCTCGGAAGAGCGCCGCGGAGGTCGCGCTCATCAAATACGCCGCCGACATCTCGGGGCTCGGGCATCGGGCGGCGATGGACGCATTGGCGCCAAACATGAACGAGTACGAGATCCAGGCGCTCATGGAGTACACCTTCCGCCGGAACGGCGCCGACCGGCCGTCGTACGCCTCGATCGTGGGATCGGGCCCGAACTCGACAACACTGCACTACGATCGCGACAACCGCGTGATGCATGCGGGTGAAGTGCTCGTGATGGACGTCGCGGCCGAGTATCAGGGGTACGCGGCGGACGTCACGCGGACATTGCCCGTGAGCGGCAAGTTCACACCGGACCAGCGGGTCATCTACCAGATCGTGCGGGACGCGCAGGCGGCGGGCGAGCGGCAGGTAAAGCCGGGCGTGGCCGAGAAGCAGGAAGTCGATTCGATCTTCGCGGTCGTGGGGGCGGGACTCGCGCGACTCGGACTCGTGGATTCCGTGCGTGCGACGATCGACGCACCGCCGGGATTCTGCCGCGGTGGTACGACGTGCTCGCAGGTCTCGCTGTTCCTGCCGCACGGACCCGGGCATGGACTCGGGCTCGACGTGCACGACCCCGCGCAGTGGTACGTGGCGCCGGGGCAATTCGGTGTGGGGGACGTATTCACCATCGAGCCGGGGATCTACATCCGGCCCGGGATCCTCGACATCCTGCCTGACACGCCGGGCAATCGGGCCTACATGGCGCGGGTGCGGCCGTTGCTCGAGCGGTATGCGAACATCGGAGTGCGCATCGAGGACAACTACGTCGTGACGCCGACGGGTCTCGAGCGGCTGACCCTCTCCCCGCGCGAGATCAGCGAGATCGAAGGGATCATGAAGGAGAAAAGGACGAAGATGTAACTACCCGGGCGGGCCGGGCCTGGCGGTGGGCGTCGTTGGGGAGCGGGACTGGGGATTGGGGACTAGGGACTGGGATTGGGGGCCGGAGACGGGGGTAGGGGGGCAGGAATCCGCCGCCCGTGAGATCGGGCGTTGGCCCCCGGGGCCTGGGCAGTCGCGGTAACGTGCCGGGTATCCGGTCGTCTCCAAAGCGTTGGCGCTGGGCCCCTGGCCCGCGTCTGGTGGTCCCTTTGTGGCCTCGCTATCGATGACCGATTCGACCTCGCCGGAGCTGCGGGACGACGCAACATTGTCGCCCGGCAGCGCTGGCAATCCATTGCCGTTGTGGGCGATAGCGGTCGCGCTATACGGCGCGACCTACGTCGCGTGGATCGGCTATGGGAACCCGGCGGCAACGCCATTCGGCCGGGCGCTGGTCAACGCCGTGTTTCTGCCGCTGGCGTCGATCGGGGTCCTGCTGTTCTTCAGAGCTGGGCAGCGCCAAACCGCCAATCCGACCCTCCGCCGGGCGCTCCTGTTCTTCGCGGCCAGCTTCGGCGCGACGGGCGTCGGCAACCTGATCTGGTTCGTCCAGGCGACGTGGGACGGCCGGGATCCGACCCATTCGTGGGCGAACATCGCCTACTTCGCGAATTACGGGCTGATTCTGTCCGCGTTGCTGTCGCTGCCGCGCGCGCGCCGGACACGAATCGAGTGGTGGAAGTTCGCGCTCGATGCGGCAACGGTGACCGTCGGCGGCGGGATCGCGATCTGGTGTCTCGTGCTCCGTCCGGCCGCTCCGCTCTATCACGGCACAATCGACCTCGCGTTCGGGCTCGCCTATCCGCTGGCGGATTTGCTGCTGCTCCTGGGCATCGCCACCGTGCTGCTCCGGCGCCCGGCGAGCGGGACGCAGTTCGCGTTCGCGCTGCTGGTGATCGGCCAACTCTCGGGCATCGCGGCCGACCTGCTGTACAGCCTCGCGTATCCGCTGACCGGTTACACCGGAGTCCACTGGACCGACGGACTCTACATCATCAATTACGTGCTCATGATCTGGGCGGGCGATCGGTACGTGCGCATGTCGCGCCGCCGGTTTGTCTCGGGACCCGACGCTACTGACTCCGACGAGAACACCGTACACCGGCTCAGCGCCCTGCCCTACGCGGCGGCGCTGGTGGCGGCATTCGCGGTGATCAGCGAGAGCATCGGGCACGTGCCGCACGGGGACCGCGTGCTCATGGCGGCGCTCATTCCGCTCGCCGCCCTACTGCTGGCCCGCCAACTGCTCGCCGTCCATCAGAACACGCTGCTGCTGTCCGAGCGCGCACAGCGCGCAGGTGAGGACCGGTTCCGCGCGCTGGTGGAACACTCGTGCGACGTCATCATGATCGTCGACGCGGGGTTCATGGTGCGGTTCGTCAGTCCCGCGATCAACGCGGTGCTGGGTGTGAAGCCACCGGACGTCGTCGGGCAGCCGCTGACCTCACTCCTGCATCCCGACAATGTGGTCGGCGGGATGGGCTTCCTCGACAACGCGCTGCGGTGTCCCGGGTTGACGCCATCGATCGCGTGGCGTGTGCGGCACGGCGACGGCGACTGGCGGAGGCTGGAGACCGTCTGCACGAATCGCATGGACGATCCGAACGTGCAAGGCCTCGTTCTCAACACGCGTGACGTGACCGAGCGGGCGGCGCTGGAGGGAGAGCTTCGCCGGCTGGCGTTCCACGACGGGCTGACCGGCCTCGCCAACCGCGCGCTCTTCCGCGACCGTGTGGAGCATGCGCTGGCATCGCGTTTCCGCGCCGGGACGGGCCTCACCGTCGTGTTCCTCGATCTGAACGATTTCAAAAAAGTGAACGACAGCCGCGGGCATGGCGCGGGTGACCAACTGCTCGTCGCGGTGGCCGACCGGCTTCGGACCTGTGTGCGTGGCGCCGACACCCTCGCGCGGCTGGGCGGCAATGAGTTCGCGATCCTGCTCGAAGGCTCCGGGACCTCGATCGACGACCGGATCGACGCCGTTGTCGATCGCGTGCGGCAATCGCTCAGCCGTCCGCTGCAACTCGAGAGTGGCGAAGTCGCCGTCGAGGCGAGCATCGGGCTCGCGCAGGCAGACCCTGGCGACACGGTCAATGCGCTGCTGCGCCGCGCCGACGTGGACATGTACCTCAGCAAGCGCCGTGGCAAGCGTGGGCGCGACGGCTCGCCGATCGGGCTCGACGCTCGCGATCCGGCACGACTCGAACTGGAAGCGGAGCTGCGGCACGGTATCGAGCGCGGCGAGCTGGTTCTGCAGTATCAGCCGATCGCCGATCTCTCCAACAAAGCGGTACGCGGAGTGGAGGCACTCGTGCGGTGGGACCACCCGACGCGCGGGATGCTGCCACCGGTCGAGTTCATCCCGCTCGCTGAAGACACTGGGCTCATCGTCCCACTTGGCCAATGGGTGCTGGCCGAGGCGTGCGCGCAGGGCAAGAAATGGTACGATGCATCATGTGGGACGTGGCCACAGACCATGACGGTGAACCTGTCAGGCCGGCAGCTCGTGGACGGGGTGATCGTCGACACGGTGCGCAAAGCGCTCGAAGTATCGGGTCTTCCGCCGCGGATCCTCGTGCTCGAGATCACGGAGACTGTCGTCCTCCACCAACTCGCCAATGTCGTGCCGCATCTGCGGGCGCTCAAAGCGCTCGGCGTCCGTATCGCGATCGACGATTTCGGGATCGGGTACTCGTCACTCAGCCGGCTGCACACCGTGCCCGCGGATCTCGTGAAGATCGCGAAGCCGTTCGTGGACGACATTGCGTCGAGCGACCGGGCGTCGATGCTCGTCCGCGGTATCGTCGCGTTGAGCGCGACCCTGGGGTTGGAGACGATCGCCGAGGGTATCGAGCACGAGTCGCAGCGGAGCACGCTGGAGAGCGTCGGCTGCGGTCTGGGGCAAGGCTATCATTTCGCGCGGCCGCTCGAAGCGGAGGAAATCCTCGAGCGGTTTGCCCTGCCGGCGGCGGCGACCGCACCGGCGAAGACGGCGGCGTAGACCGGCGTCGGCCAGCCACCTTGTACCGGGCGGGTCATGACCCGCGCCCCTATCAGGGATAAAATCGTTCGCTGCAGGCGGCTACTTGGGGTGGCCGTTCATCGTGACGTCGGCCGTTGCGCGGAAAGTGGGTGGTTGGCGCATGGTGGCGCGTTGCTCGTAGGCATATGCGAGGCGCAACAGTAGTCCCTCGCTGTAGGCGCGGCCAATGAACGACATTCCCACTGGCAGCCCGAAGGCGAACCCGACCGGCACCGTGATGCTCGGGTAGCCCGCGACCGCGGCCGGCGTGGAGCTGCTTGCGGCGCCGGGGACCGAGCCATCGCCGTTGACGAGATCGATCGGCCACGCGGGCGCGCCTGTCGGCATGACGATCGCATCGAGCCGGTGCGTGTCCATCGTCTTATCGATGCCCAGTGTGCGCGCGAGTTTCACGCACTTCGCGCGAGCGGCGACATACGCTGGCGTCGTGAGCGGAGCCTTGGCCTGGGCCTGCGCCATCAACTCCTGCGCGAAGTAGCGCAGCTCCGCATCGTGGTTCGAGTCGTTGAAGGCGATCACATCGGCGAGCGTATGCACCTTGGCTGTGGGACCGAGCTCGCTCAGGTAGTGATTGAGGCCGGCTTTGAACTCATAGAGCAGCACCTCGCCTTCGGCGTCATCGTACTGCCCGACCGTTGCGAGGTTGGCGGGGTCGACGATGATCGCCCCTTCGTGCCGCATGACATCGATTGCGTCTTCGACGGCCTTGTCGAGCGCGCGGTTGAAGCCGAAGTAGTGACTGCGGGCGACACCGATCCGGGCGCCCTTGAGGCCTGACGGGTCGAGAAACGTCGTGTAGTCGGGGGCCGACTTGCCGCGGCTGCCGGCGGTAGCTGCGTCGCGCGGGTCGATGCCCGCCATGGCGTTCAGCAGAATCGCCGCGTCGCGCACGGTCCGGCAGATCGGGCCGGACGTATCCTGGCTCTGGGAGATCGGCACGATGCCCGAGCGGCTCACGAGGCCGACGGTCGGCTTGAGCCCGACGAGGGATGAGACCGAAGACGGCGAGACAATGGAGCCGTCGGTTTCGGTGCCAATCGAAACCGCACAGAAGTTGGAGGCCGTGGCGACGCCGGATCCCGAACTCGAGCCCGACGGGTTACGATCGAGTGCGTACGGGTTGCGGGTCTGGCCGCCGCGGCCGCTCCATCCGCTGCAGGAGTGAGTGGAGCGATAGTTCGCCCACTCACTGAGATTGGTCTTGCCGAGGATCACCGCGCCGGCCGCGCGGAGCCGTTCGACGATGTACGCATCGCGCGGCGGCGTGCCGCCGACGAGGGCGAGCGACCCCGCGGTGGACTGCATCTTGTCCGCGGTGGCGATGTTGTCCTTGATCAGCACCGGGATGCCGTGCATCGGGCCGCGTGGTCCCTTGGCCTTTCGCTCGGCATCGAGTGCATCGGCGATGGCCAGCGCGTCGGGATTCAGCTCGATGACGGCGTTGACGGTGGGGCCGCGCTGGTCAAGGGCATCGATGCGGGCGAGGTACTGCTCGGCGATCGACCGCGCGGTGTACTGGCCCGATTGCATCGCCTGCTGGAGGCGATCGATGGTGATCTCCGCGAGCGGGAAATCATTCGGGCGTTGCCCACGGCTGAGGGGCTGGGGTGCCCGCTGGAGTGCTCGCGACAGCTGCCCCTGCGCGGCGCGGGATGGCGGCTCCGGCGACCGCGAGGGCTCCGGTGACGACGCCCGAGACGACGAACTCGCGGCGATTCATGGCCGTGGGCCCGTCGTGCGCATTCTCATCTTCGTGCGGGTGCATAGTACTCCTGTCGGTCCTGCTGTCAGTACCGCCAGCTCGTCGTGTCGGCGCCATTCGGCGCGGTCGCGAGCCAGTGGGCCACCATCTGCGGGATCGTGCGCTGCGTGAACGTCAGGCCGGAGATCGAATTGGGCCGCGCGGGGTCACCCGTGAAGCAGTGCTCATGGCGCGGTCCGTAGACGATCTCCGCGTCCGAGTGCGGGCTCGTCGTCGACTTGAAGAAGTCTTCGGCGCGATAGACGGCGTCGTTCAGGAACCAACTGTCGGACAGTCCGGCGTAGATGTGGACCTTGCCCTGGAGCTTGGCGCCGAGCGTGGTCCAATCGCGCTGCATGATGTGGACGAGATCGAAGTGGTCGCGCCAGTACGCGGCCGTCACGGAGTCGATCGCGCCGGTCCGCTTGTCATAGATCCGGCGTGGGTATCCGTCGGCGCCGGTGGGTGAGAACACCGCTTCCCAGATGTCCCATTGGCCGCCCGAGCGCGAGTGTGTGCCTTCGACCAGCTCGCGAAGGTTCTGCTGCTCGACCGTGGAGAGCATGTCACCGTACTCATCGCGTTCGCCGTCGCGGGGCGTCTGGCGCCATGGGCCGATGGAGTAATAGGCGTTGCGGGCGGAGTAGATGTCGAAGTTCGTGTACTGGTGGAAGTCGATCGGATCGGGGCAAGCGGCGTACGTCCCGTTGTACTGATCGGGATAGAGGACCTGGACGCCGAGCGCTTCCCATCCGCCGGTCGATCCCCCGTAGAGTGCGCGGGCCCAGGGGCCGAGTCCGCGGTAGTGCTGTTCGATGTACGGGATCAGCTCGTAGGTGATCGCGTCGCCGTAGGGGCCGACATTCACCGAGTTGACCGCGTAGGAGTCATCGTAGTACGGATTCGCGTGCTGGATCGTGACCAGGATCACGCGCGGGTAATTCGGTCCGGTCCAGCGCTTGTAGTAGTCGTAATACGTCTCCTGGGCGAGCCGGGTGAGGGCGCGCCGGTCGCAGGCATCGCGTTCGCTGCCGTTGGGGCAGTCGTGGGCGATCTTCGCCGTATCGGGTGCTGGGAGCGACGAATCGGGCGGTTCCTCGCGCCATGACGGCGGTGTTCTCTGGAAGTGGCCCTGATAGATCGCGAGAGGATAGTGTGCGGCGGGGTGCGAGTCGAAGCCTTCCGGCAGGACGAGAATCGCGCTCAGGAACATCGGCCGGCCCCAGAACTTCGTCAGGCGGTCGCTCTGGATGCGGACGTGCTTGACGTACCTGGTGTCCGGGATCTCTTCGAGCGGGGGAACGACCGTATCGAGGACGATGCGGAGCTCACCGCCGATGCGCGGGTCGATGTGAACCTTCTTCGGCCGGCTCATTGGAGAGCCGGGCGCGCGGGTCCACTGCTGGCCCTCGCCGTGGTCGGGGGGCAGCTCGACGGTGTGTCCGTTGGAGAGGTGGTAGGTCTCGTACGGGTGGAGGATCGCCTGCACCCAGTAGTCGCCGGGCCGGATATAGGCGAGGCTTTGCTGCGGGTATCCGAACGCTCGAGAGTCGAAGACGCCGGGCTCTGTCGCGCTCAGGCCATGGACATCGATCCCGAACAACTGTTGGGTGTTGTCCTGGTCGGAGATTTCGAGACGTGGCTCGCGGGTGCTATCGGTCGAAATGGCGAGCAGGAGCCGGCCATCGTGCGGCAGTCCGCCTGGGTGGGGGGCGAGCGTGACGACGACCTGGAACGCGCGGCCGTGGGTCGTCGTCGCGGGCGAGGTTTGCGCGTTCGCGACGGCGGAGGGCGCCGCGGCGAGGATCGCGGCGGCGGCGAGGGGGGAAAATCGCGATGGCATAGGCCGCCATCTTAACTCGGCGGCTCGGGGGACGGCTAGAGACTCGGCGCCGTCAGCGTCGTGTCCGAGTGAAGCGGACGCCCGGGCTCCCCTCCATGTCCGGATCCTGGGCCCGCAACGTCACGTCGTAAGGCCCCACTCAGAGCCGGTCCGCGTCGCGATCGACCCTTGTGCCGATGCCCTTCAGGGATCCTCGAATTGCGCTCATGGGGCGTACAGGGATCAACCGAAGCTGACCACTATAGATGATCACCTGAAGCTTCTGCCCCGGCCGGATCCCCATGCTGACCCGTGCTGCCGGCGGAATGACGATCTGATATTTCGCGAACACGGTAACAGTTGCCATCTTGGAGCGAAGCTGATGAGTGGAGCCGGCACAGAACGGGCAGCGCCTCTGACAGAGGATCGCCGGGCTAGTCTACCCGCTTGACCATCGCCGGGTAGCAGTCCGGGCAGACGAACGCGACGCCGTCCTGGTATTTGGCCGCGAAGAGGACAGGTCGCGCGTCCGGGGATTTGCAAGTCTCGGAAGCGCAGTGCGACTTCGTCATGTCGGTGTGCGTCGTGGCTTCGCGGTACTTGGTGGTGTCGGCCACGCGGTGATACTCGCGGACGCCGCGGTGTTCGGCGTCTTCACCTCCGACCCGGCGCATACCGCGCGGGAGCGGGTTCGGGATGTTGGCGACGTCGTGCGTGAAGCCGTTCTGGTCGATGAGGGTCACGTGCATGGTGGCGTCCTCCGCCGGGCCGGGTAGTGGATCGGGCCGAAGACCGAAGCTACGCCCGGGCACCCTGATACGCGATGGCGGTGGTTCGCGACCCGGGTGAGGAGCGAAGAATGGGACTTTTCGGGGCGCCTGGCCGCCCAGGCCCCAGGGCTTACGTCAGCTCCGGCGGCACGACGAGGTTCCAGCGTGCGAGATACCGGCCACTCTTGCGGTATGTGCGCGACAAGTAGTGGGGCCCTCGCGGACGCAGGCGTTGAATCTGTGCGAGCACCGACGAGGAGACGCCGAACTGCTCCTCGTGGCGCTCGAGTATCCACCCGGCCTTGGCGGCCGTCGTCGCGTTGCCGAGTCGCGCGAGGTAACGGACGGTGCGGTCAAGGTCGAGGGCTGGGATCGTGCCGATCAACGACAGTAGGTCCTGCCATTTGCCGTTGAGCCGAGGGCGCTCGAGCAAGTCTACGAAGGCCCGTTCCATGGTCGTCACGTGGAGCGGCCTGCCGTAGTCGTTGCCGATCCGGTCCGTCTCCATGAGAGTCTCGCCCTCCCGCACCAACGCAACCGGATGGGCGATCGGCTGCATGGTGACGCCTTGCCAGTCGGGTCCGGCGCCGCGGGTCGCTATCCGAGGTCTGTGGGATGATGGTGGCTCGTCTCTCGTCCGGCGACGCATGGCCATAACGTGTTCGCATGGAGACTAGTGGCCGCACCCTGGAAGCAGGCCCGCGCCCGTGGCGTGCCGGCTCCAGCGTTGTCCGAAGCCCCGCGCTACGACCCGGGACCCCGGAACCGGTACTCATCGTTGCTGCGGACTGCATCGTCACGCACGTCTGGCGCGGGGAGCTTGCGCGGAGCGGTTTTGCGGTCGATGAGGTGTCGTCTCTGGATCAGGCTTCCGCCCGTGCGAGCCAATCTGGTGTCGCCCTCATCGTGG
This sequence comes from uncultured Gemmatimonadales bacterium, assembly GCA_963737895.1. GTDB lineage: Bacteria > Gemmatimonadota > Gemmatimonadetes > Gemmatimonadales > Gemmatimonadaceae > Palsa-1248. Next base: position 172,075 of record CAVTUF010000002.1, read on the forward strand.
TGGACGTCATGACGGACGAGAATGGCCGCATCGAGTTGATCCAGACATTGCGCGACGCCGGCAATCCGGCGACCATCCTGGCGGTCATTCGGGCTGGCAGCTCCGAGAGCGTGGTCGAGGCGCTCGAGGCCGGAGCCGATGGGTGTATCGACCATACTTCCGGCGCGCGCGAGCTTGTCGCGCGGTTGCAGGCGCTCGTGCGTCGCCGGCGGCCAGGTCCTCGTTCAGGCAATGTCTCATGGATCGTCCATGATCTTCGCATCGACCCGACCGCTCGCTGTGTGTTCCGTGACGCGCAGCCAATTGCCCTCGCGAGACGCGAGTTTGCAGTGTTGCTAGCGTTGCTCCGCCGCCGTGGCAGTGCCGTATCTCGCGAGGTTGTGCTCCGGGATGTCTGGCGCCGTCCATCCCGGCCCACGGCGCACTCAGTCGACGCCATCATCCGCGACCTGCGGCGCAAGCTGGAGCCTGACCACCGGAGCCCTCGCTATATCCTGACGGTTCGAGCCGCTGGGTACCTCATCCCTGCGTGATATGTGGCATCGAAAGGGGCGCCGGGTAGCGATCGTCGTGGCGGCAGCGGGTGTGTCGCTCATCGTGCCGCACCATGGGACAAGCGCGACTCGCGGGCAGGAATCCACGGTATCGAATCTCGCGGGCGCCGACACCGTTCCGACGCTCTTTGCGGAGGGGGTGATCTCGACGCGTGATGACGAGAGCAACCTCGCGTTCACCCCCGATGGCGACACGGTGTATTTCACGAAACGCTCCATGTGGGGTGGCGTCTCGGTGATCTGCGTGTCGCATCTGGTTGGTGGACAGTGGCAGACGCCGGAAATCGCGTCGTTCTCGGGGCGGTACCGTGACACCGATCCGTTCGTTTCGCCGGACGGAACGCAACTGTACTTCGCATTGTCGCGGCCGGTGCCCGGCATGGAAAAGGTTGGCGCGAGCCTCTGGGTGGTTAATCGCACCGAGGGGGGCGGGTGGTCGGAGCCGAGGGTGCTCCCTGCCCCGATTCTGTCTCCCGCCAATGATCTGTATCCCGTCGTCACCGCCGATCGCAGTCTCTACTTCACGTCGCAGCGGCCGGGTGGCGTGGGGCAATTGTCGGTCTGGCGTGCGCAGTGGGATCACGATCGCTATGCGGCGCCGGTGCTCGTCGGTCCTGGTGTCAATTCGGTGAATGGTGCCATGCAAGCCTATGTATCGCCGCACGAACGCTATATGGTGTTCGTGTCGTTCGCGCGCCCCGACGAAGTCGTGACCGAAGCTGGCATCTACAGGCGCGGCGATCTCTACGTCAGTGAGCGAGTGGACAGCGTGTGGCAGCCCGCGCGGCATTTGCCCGAGCCGATCAACAGTCCTGCCGCCGAGCGTGCGCCGTCCGTGTCGCCGGATGGGAAGCACTTCTACTTCATGAGTGCCCGGGGGTTCGCGACCCGGCACCCGCCGCAACCCATCTCAATCGATCAACTCGAGAAGGGGCTCCACGGCAGCGCCAACGGCCTTGGGAACATTTACGAGGCCGACATTGGCGCTCTCCATCTACACGGGCCGCCTGACCTCGCGACTGCCACATTGAGCGCGCAGACATCTCATCACCTCTGCATCCATCACCTGCCTGATTGGCTGGCGAGCCGGCTTCCGAGGGCCGTCGCGGGCTGCTCGCGGGCGGCGATAGCGCCGACAACTCAACAGCCCGAGCATGTGGCGCATGCCGACAGTATGGCTTCTCGTGCACGGGGCGGGTTAGTCATGATCGGGCCAGGGGTTATCTCGACCGACAATGACGAGTTCGGGGGCGCGATCACTCCCGATGGTGCGACGATCTACTTCGACAAGACCGTTCCGACGTCCAACCAGTACGTCATCGTTGTGTCGCACTTGGTGGATGGACGTTGGACGGCACCGCAAGTCGCGCCGTTCTCGGGGCGGTATTCGGATTCGGATCCGGTCCTTTCACCTGACGGGCGCACACTCTACTGGGCGTCCGACCGCCCCGTGGGTGGCGCGATCAAACATGACTACGATCTCTGGAAAGTCGAACGGAACGCCAGAGGAGACTGGGGTGTTCCGGAACACCTCAGCGCTCCGATCAGCTCGGACGCCAACGAATATTTCGCATCGGTCACCCGGGACGGAACCATGTATTTTTCCTCGGCGCGCGACGGGGGGGAAGCTGGCACGGTCAATGTCTTTCGGTCCCGTCTCCGTAATGGTCACTACCAGGCGCCGGAGAATCTGCGCCGGGAGCTGAATGGGTCCGACGTCTCCTACTATGACCTCGACGCCGCCGTGTCGGCCGACGAACGGACGCTTGTGGTGAGCTCCTTTGGCCGGCCGGACGGACTTGGGAGCGCCGACATGTACGTATCGCACCGGGATGCGCATGGCCGGTGGTCGCGACTCCGCCATCTCCGTCCGCCGCTCAACTCGAGCGATCGCGACTACTCGCCGCGATTCGCGCCGGATGGGCGTCACCTGATCTTCAGCAGCGAGCGCGGGTTCGCGCTCGATTCGGTCGCTGTTCCGATCGACTACGCGGCACTGGTCGCGCGGCTGCGCAAGCCCATGAACGGGAGCGGCAACATCTACGAGATCGACGTCGGCATGCTCGACTCGCTTGCCGAGCCGGTGGTGGCGGGGCCGCCGAAACGATAGCTGCAGGTGGAGACTGTCGCGCGGCCGTCAGGCCGATTTCCGCGCGACAATGCGTTTGCGCACCGGATGCACTCGCGCGGCGGTACGGCGGGACCGCCCATCTGACAACCCGGCTATCGTGTCGAGTATTGCATCCGGGTGCTTAGCGGCAATCCGGAGCAACACGCGGGCTGGTCCGTCCGGGATACGCCGACGCTGTTCCCAGTTCCGAAGCGTGCCAATGCTGATGCCGAGCAGCGTGGCGAACTTGGCCTGTGAGAGGCCATATCGCTCCCGAAGCAGCGTGATGTCCGGCACTTCCGCCTCGGAAAAGACCCGGCTCGGCTCCCGTTTACCGCGCAGAATCTCGCCACCCGCGCGCACGCTTTCCATAAGCTCGTGAAACACGTCTTCTTTCATTGATATTCTGCCTCAACAATGGACCGGAGAGTCCTGAGCTGCGACCGTGTCAGATCACCTTGCACGTTCTTGGGATAGAGGAACAGCATCAGGATGATCTCTCGGTTCACTGCCCAATAGTAGATGATGCGGGCTCCGCCGCGCTTACCGCGTCCCGATGCCCGCCACCGGACCTTTCGGAGTCCTCCTCCCCCTGCGATCACTGGTCCCAAGTCGGGCCGGGCAATCAAGGCTGTCTGCAGCTCCCTGTACGTCTCCTCAGACATGGCTGCCAGCACCTGCCGCGTGAAGATCGACGTTTCGATGATCAGCACACCATCAATGTACGCCTTTGGCGTACATACGTCAATGGCGTAGTTGCGCAGTCGTTATCGCTCGTCAATCACAGCTCAACAGCGAATGAGACATCGTTGTTCGACGCGTACCGGTCGTAACACCCGATGCACAGCCACAGGTCGTCAGAGTTCATGTATGCGTCCGACAGCCCGCTGGTGCCGATCTGAACGTTGCACAACTCGCAGTGCTCGTGGTTCCAGCCACCCGATCGAAGACCGAGATCTTCTACACCGGCAGGAAGTGGCGCATCAGCTTTCTGCCACCCGGTCACGCCTTTGTCGCGAAAATATCGCGCTGGTGTCGGGACAAAGGTCGTTCTCCGCCAGGAGTTGGCGGGTGCCAGCACCATCGTCAGGTGTCTTGGTTGCCAATAGCCATCCAGCCATGGATACGTCGCGCCGACGCGCAATTCGGGTGCAAACGCCGCGTCCGGAGTCATGAATACAACCGCCTTGCTGGCTGCAGTAGGCACCGCCTCCAGGTCACCTACGATAGACGGACCGGCAGCACGATAAAGAAACCCGCGCTCGTTTCGTACACCGGCGGTGTGCGACAACTGACCAAGGATCCGCGTGTCCATCGAATCCAACATGGTCTGGATCTCAACGACGGTGCACTGCGGCAACCCCGAAAGGTCCATGATGGGACTCCGCGACTCGTGTGATGCGTCGGACGAAAACTGCCACAAGGTCGCAGTCGCGCAACAGGGCGCAGTCAAGACACGAGCTACCAATAGTGGCGCAGGCTAAGATGTTCCCCTATATAGACTTGACAACAGCGTCTTGCGTATTGGCGCACGAATTTACGGCATCGTGGCTTTATACACGAACCGTCGAAGTGGCATCGCTTGCACGTCGCAAACTTGGCCGCGTGCCCTTTGCTACCACGGTAACGGTGGCGCCTCTATCATACGGTTCGCCTTCACCTGCAGGAGCGGCCGCCCGTGGTCGATACCCGTCCCCGCCTCACGGCCGCACTTGCCGACCGGTACCGCATCGAGCGGGAATTGGGACGCGGGGGGATGGCGACGGTCTATCTGGCGCGCGACCTCAAGCACGGCCGCCAGGTGGCGATCAAAGTACTGCGGGCCGAGCTCTCGTCGGCGCTGGGGCCGATCCGGTTCCTGCGCGAGGTCGAAATCGCCGCGCGGCTCAGCCATCCGCACATTCTGCCGTTGTACGACTCGGGCGACGCGGGCGGTTCCCTCTTCTACGTCATGCCCTACATCAAGGGCGAGTCGTTGCGCCAGAAGCTCACGCGCGAGCGAGAGCTGCCGGTCGATGAGGCGCTCACGATCACCCGCCAGGTCGCGGCCGCGCTGGGCCACGCGCATGCCCAGGGCGTCGTGCACCGGGACGTGAAGCCGGAGAACATCCTACTGCACGAAGGCGAGGCAATGGTCACGGACTTCGGCATCGCGCTAGCGGCGACATCCGAAGAGGGCAAGCGGCTGACCGAGACAGGACTCGTGATCGGCACGCCGGAGTACATGAGTCCCGAGCAGGCGATGAGCGACCGCGAGCTCGACGCGCGGAGCGACGTGTACAGCCTCGCGTGCGTGCTGTACGAGATGCTGGCCGGAGAGCCGCCGTATACTGGTGCGAACCCGCGTGCGCTCCTCGCGAAGCAGCTCGTCGATCCCGTGCCCGGTGTAAGACGGTTGCGGGCGGCGGTGCCGGTGGCGGTCGAGCAGGCGCTCAAGACCGCGCTCTCGCAGGCGCCGGCCGACCGGTTCGGGTCCGCGGCCGCGTTCGTCGAGGCGCTGACCGCGCCCGAACTGCGGCGCGCCCCGGCGGTCGCCGTGCTGCCGTTCGTGAGCCTGAGCGCGGACCCGGAGAACGAGTACTTCGCGGACGGCCTTACCGAGGACGTGATCGCGCACCTGTCGAAATTCATTCCCTCAAGGTGATCTCGCGCTCTTCCGTGATGCAGTTCAAATCGCGTGCGCAGGGGGTCAAGGAGATCGCGGCGATGCTGGGCGCCGACACCGTCCTCGAGGGGAGCGTGCGGAAGGCCGGAGACCGGGTGCGGATCGTGGCGCAGCTCATCGACGCCGAGTCCGACCAGCACCTGTGGGCAGAGACGTACGACCGGCGGTTGACCGACATCTTCGTGATCCAGACTGATGTCGCGTTGCACATCGCGGCCGCGCTCAAGGCCGAGCTATCGGCCAATGAGCAGACCCGGATCCGGAAGGAGCAGACGCGGGACCTCAAGGCGTATCAACTGTATGTGCAGGGGCGGCACTTGCTCGTGAAGTACACATTGCCGGCGATGAAGCGGGCGATCGTGTATTTCGAGCGGGCGATCGCGGCGGATCCGACCTATGCGCTCGCGTATGCGAGCATGGCGATGGTGTACGCCGACTTCGGAGAAGGTGCCACACAGGCATCGGCGGACGCATTCGCCCGGGCGCGGGCCGCGGCGGAACAGGCGCTGGCGCTCGACCCGGCGCTGGGCGAGGCGCACAGCGCGACGGCGTATCTCCGTTACCTGCATTTCGACTGGGCGGGTGCCGAGCGCGAGTTTCAGCGGGCGCTGGAACTGAGTCCGGGCAGCGCGGACACCTATGATCTGTACGGCCGCATGTACGCCGCGCTGGGGCGGTACGATGAGGCGATCGCTCTGCAGCAGCGGGCGCAGGAGCTCGATCCGCTGGCGCATCGGCTGGATGTCGCGACCACGCAACTCCGGGCGGGCCGGTACGCCGAGTCTGCGGCGGGTGCGGCGCGGGCACTGGAGGACGATCCCGAGCTGGATCGCGGGCACGCGACACTCGGGTGGGCGCGGATCAAGATGGGGAAGCCGGAGGAGGGGCTTGCCGCGCTCGAGCGTGCCGCCGCACTCGCACCCGGCAATATCCAGTGGCATGCGCAGCTCGGACAGGCGTATGCCGAGACGGGCCGGACGGAGAAGGCGCGCGAGATGTTACGCCGGCTCGAAGAGATAGGGCGGCACTCGTACGTATCGCCATACCATCTCGCCTTCGTCTACACGGGGCTGGGGGAGCATGAGCGGGCGTTGGATCTGCTCGAGCAGGCATTCGCGGAGCGGACGGGTGCGGTGGCCGGGATCGCCGGGTCGTTCCTCCTCGCGCCGCTTCGGCCCTATCCGCGGTTCAAGGCCTTGCTCGCGAAGATCAAGCAGCGCTGACCGGCGCGGCGATGCAGGTCGCAGTCCTGGAGGCTGAAGTCCGAGATCCGACAGCCGTGCCGCGCAGGATGGCCGTCAGATCCGGCGATTGCGAGCGGTCAGCGCCCCCACGCGCCCCACGGCGTGGCTATTCCACGGCGCCATATTCGGCCCTGAGCCCGATTCGTACGGATTCGGGTTGGCGGTGGTGTACGCGGCGTGGGTGTTGGTGGTCGTGCTGGTCTACTGGCCGTGCAAGCGAGTAGCGGCGCTCAAACAATCGGGGCGGTACGCGTGGCTCAGCTACGCCTAGCGTCGGGCTGGCCTACTAGAGGCCTACCTTCGCGGCGGCATTCTGGCGGAAGACCGTGGCGTGGCGGATGTATTTCCGGAGCGTGTCGCCGCGTTTGTGCCGGCTTTGTCGCATGATGTCACTTTCGGACACACCTGCCGCCGCCGCGCTCGTGATGAACCCGGCTCGCAGACTGTGCCCGGCGTAGCGCGCGGGATCCATGCTCTCCGCCAGCGCGGAGTTTCCTCGCTCGATCGCGGCATCGCGTGCGGCCGACACCGCGCGCTTAATGACGAGCGCGACGCCGCGATCCGTGAGCCGGGTGGGTGCGATGTGGCTGTGCCGGGTGATGGGGCGGAAGACCGGGCCATCGGTGATCCCGGCGAGTGAGAGCCAGTCCGTCAGCGCGCGGACCGGGCACGTCTCGGGGTGGGCGCCGTAGGGGAGGCCGACCTCCTCGGCCCGGCCTTCCTGGTCCGTTTTGGAGAATGGGATGGTGATGATGATCCCATCGCGGTGCTGGGCGCAGTGCGCGTGGTCGATCGCGACGAGCTCGGAGCGGCGGAACGCGCCGGCGAAACCCACGAGGAGGAGCGCGCGGTCGCGGACCCCGGAGGGTGACATCGGCAGCGTATCGAGCATGGCGCGGAGAAACTCCGTGACCGTCGGCGCTTTGCCGCGGGGGGCGACGCCGAGCGTGCGGCGGATGCCGCGCCACGTATCGCGGAGGACCGGGTCACGGGTATCGAGCTCGTGGCCGGCGGCGCGGTGGAAGTGGCGGATGGCGGAGAGGCGCCGGTCGAGCGTCGTGACGCGGCGGGGCCGTTCGATCCAGAGCGCGCCATCGCGGCGTCCTTCGGCCAGGGAGGTGAGGTAGAGGGCGACGAGCCGCGGGTCAGCGGGGAGCGAGGGGGCGTGGTGGCGGGCGCACCATCCGGCGAAGTGGCGCCAGTCGGATTCGTAGCCTCGGACGGTGTTGGGGGCGCGGGCGGCGCCAATGTAGGCTTCGGCGCGGGAGACGAGGTAGCCGGCCTCGACCTTAGGGGCGTCGTGGACACCGAGGTCGGTGCTTGAGGGGGGTGTTGGGGGGCTTTTGGTTGGTTCTAGCATCCGATAAGACTGCCATATCGGTAGTTAACTACGCCAGAGCCCTTCGACCGCAGGCGGCCCAGGCATTCCCTCGGGCGGACGTCCCAATGTGGGCCCAAATCGACGGGTGATAGCTCAATTTGCTATTATCGATGATAGCGGCAGGAGCTATCATCAAGACAGTCCTCACTCTCGGAGAAAAGGCGCCATGGCGGTCATCATGACGTATAGGGGATATATCGGAAAAGTGGAGTTCGACGAAGACGAAGATGAGATGCACGGGACCGTGATCAACACGCGCGACGTCATCACCTTTGTGGGCCGTACCGTCAAACAGACCCGCAAAGCGCTGCGCGATTCTGTCGAGGTGTATCTCGCGCACTGCGCGGAGGAAGGGATCGAGCCAAATAAGCCCTACTCTGGCAAGATCCTGTTGCGTCTCACTCCCGAGCTGCATGCCAGGCTGATCGAACTGGCAGCCGCCGAGGACACGAGCTTAAATGAGTTCGCCGAGCGGACACTTGCCCGGGCTACCCAAGCGGCTTGACGAACGGGGCCCGGGTCAGGCGAGCCCTAACTACCATCTTACCGTCAGCAGGCCACGACGCATTCATGATCGGCCCTCCCCTGCGCTCCCACCTGCTCGCGCCTCCGCCCGATCCGGCACGCCTGTCGTGGCTCGTGATCGTCGCAGCGTGGACTGTCCCGGCGGCACTCTCGACGTTCGAGACGGTGATGTTCGCCGGCGCGAGTCATCACCCCATCTCCGTCGCGCGGGCGTTTGCCGCGGAAGCACCCGGCTGGTACACCTGGGCGGCGCTCACACCGGTTGTCGTCGCGCTCGGCCAGCGGTTCCCGCTCGATCGCCAGCGACGACCGGCCGCGATCGGCGTCCACATCGGCGCGAGCCTTGCCGCCAGCCTTCTCGTCGCCACCGTGAGCGCCACAGCGGACGCCGTGGTGCGGTCATCACCGCTCGGTCTGTCCACGTTGATTCGCGTCTGGTTCCTGTCGGGGCTTCCGGCGACCACACTCGCGTATTTCGCCGTGCTTGGCATTAGCTACGCGCTGTTCAGTGCCGCCCGGCTCCGTGCGCGCGAGCGCCACGCCGAGCAACTGGCGGCACAACTGACGGACGCGCGCCTGAGCGCGCTCCGCATGCAACTCCAGCCGCATTTCCTGTTCAATAGTCTGAACGCGATCATGGCGCTCGTCCGTGACCATGATACGCCCGGAGCGATCAATGCCCTTTCGCTGCTGAGCGATCTGCTTCGGACGAGTCTCCGGGCCGACGCCGCCCATCAGGTGCCGCTTCGGGACGAACTCGAATTCGTCCGCCGCTATCTGGCCATGGCGCAAATCCGGTTCGGCGACCGGCTCGCCGTCGAATACGCGGCCGACGACGGTGTGCTCGGCGAACTCGTGCCGACGTTCATTCTACAACCTGTCGTCGAGAACGCGGTCCGTCACGGGATCGCTCCGTCGCGAGTGCCTGGCAGGATCGGCATCTGTGCATCCCGCGACGCCACACAACTCGTGCTCACCGTTTGTGACGATGGCAAGGGCCTGCCGCCCGAGTGGGAGGATGGGACATCCGAAGGTGTTGGGCTCGCCAACACGCGCGCGCGGCTCGCGTACATGTATGGAGCGGCGGGTTCTCTCACTATCGCACGGGGTCGCGACGATCGCGGCGTGGTCGCGACCATCAGGCTCCCGGGCATGATGCCCACAGGTGTCGTGCAGCCATCAAATACCGCCGGGCCACCCCTGGCGGCCAACTGATGACGGACCGCGTGTCAGGTCTCGGCCACCCCGACGCCCGGATTCGGGCGCTCATCGTCGAGGACGAGCCCCTCTCCCGGCGCGCGCTGCATCAATTGCTCTCGCGTCACCCCGACATCGAGATCCTGGGTGAATGCCGCGATGGCGTCGAAGCAGCCGACGCGCTCGAAGCTATCCGGCCCGATGTGATGTTCCTCGACATCCGGATGCCGGAGCGATCGGGGCTCGAGGTGGCACGTGCCGCCGCGCGAGCGGGCGTCACGCCGCTCATCGTCTATGTCACGGCCTTCGATGAGTTTGCGGTCCCTGCGTTCGAGACGGATGCGGTGGACTACCTGCTGAAGCCCGTCACCGAGGACCGCTTCGACGCGGCTCTCCAGCGCGTGCGGGACCGGCTGGACTTGCAGTCCCGCGCCCGGGCGCGGACCGCAGAGCCGACCCGGTACGCAGACCGGCTGCGCGTTCACGTCCGGGGCGGCGAGTTGCTGATCGCAACCGACGCGGTCGACTACATCGCGGCCGACGATGTCTACGCACGACTGCATGCGGCTGGCAAACGCTATCTGATGCGTGTGACGCTCGATGCGCTCCAGCGTGAACTCGACCCCGTGGACTTCGTTCGGGTGCATCGATCGTACATCGTGCGGATCGACCGCATCGCGGCGGTGCAGCGACAGCCCAATGGAAACCGCGCCATGCGGCTCACCAGTGGCGCACGGATTCCGGTGAGCCGTCGCCGTCGCCAGGTGGTTGACGAAGTCCTTGCCACTCGCCGAGTGGGCTGAGGAGCGACGGCGCTCGGCCGGTGCCCGCCGCCGGCGACGCCGGTCCGGCCGTTCACCACATTGCGGGTGCGCGAGGGGGCGCGCAGTGGGCACTAGTTAGCGCACATTCGCCCGGTACTCTCTCGCCACCCAGCTGCCCAATGCGCCGACTCGCGCTTTTGCCCGCCAGCCTGCTCCTATTCGCCACTGGCACCGCACTGCGACCCAATGGCTCCCCGCTCGGTACCCGCGCTCGAGTGTGGCCGGCGAGGTCCGTGCCCGCGCCCTCGGGCGCTCGTGCCCCGCTGCCGGCCCACGAACTCGTCAACGGTTCGTTGGAGGCAATGGGGGGCATCACCTTGCAGCGCGCGCGGTCGTTGCGTGTCTCGGGCATCGAACATTTGTTCGCGTTGGGCAATGCGGAGCGTGCCGAGGGGCCGTGGCGGGTCGTGTATACGCAATTCACGGAGCTTCGCGATCTCTCCCAATTCCGGATCCGCCGGAGTGTGACCCCCCTTGGGGCGCGCAATGCCCAGGCACCGGCTACGCTGGTAGTGTCGGATTCGGTTGCGGCTGTGCGGACGGGCGACCATCAGGCCGGCGCTGCTCCGACGACCGTCGAAGACGCGCTCGACCGGGTGGGAGCGTCGCCCGAGCGCGCACTATCGCTGGCCGCCGCCGCATTGGACCTCCGATCCGACGGAACCGTTACCCACTGGGGCGTCGTTCACGACGTGGTCTCGTTTCCGTGGCGGACCGGGCGCATGCGAATCGAGATCAGCCGGGGATCACGGCTGCCGACTGCGGTGGAGATCGTCCGCACCTACCCGGATGATTTCCGGCGCGCGCCGTTCGGGGATATCAGGCTCCGCTTCGAGTACGTGGATTGGGACGTCGACGCGGCCGGCATATGGTGGCCGCGGCAGCAGATCATCTCCCAGAACGGCGAACCGCTCCGCAACATCACGATCGACAGCGTCGCGTTCGACAGCCTGCCGACGCCATCAGATACCTTCGCGATCCGGGATTCGGCGCGAGCGCAGTTTGCTGCGCAGGCCCGGCGGACCGTGCGCTTCTTCCGTCGCAGCGGCGCAGCCCCGGTGCAGGAGCTTCGCGACGGCATCGTGCGCGTTCCTGACTACTGGACCATGACCATCGTGCGACAGGATGATGGCATCGTCATCTTCGAGGCGCACATCAGCGCCGCGTACCTGCATGACGTGATTGACGAGGCCCGGCATCGATATCCCGGCTTGCCAATCAAGGCAATCGTCATGTCATCCGATCCCTGGGCGCATCTTGGCGGGGTGCGCGAAGCGATGGCGATGGGCATCCCCATCTACGTCAACGCGCGGAGCGTGCCGTTTCTGCAGAAGGTGTCTCGGGCTCCGCATACGCTCGACCCCGATTCGCTTCAGCGCGCTCCACGGGCCCCTCATCTCATACCGGTTTCTGGAAAGACCGTGATAGGCAGCGGCAAGAACCGCATCGAGCTTTACCCGGTTGGGGGTTCGTACGCGGAGCGCATGACGATGGCCTACTTCCCCGAGCTTCGAGTGCTGTACGGCGCGGACCTCGTCTTCGCCACGGAAGGGGGCGGATACGATCGGGCCCCGGCGATCGATCTGCGGCGTGCCGTGGCGCGCGAGCGGTTGGCAGTCGATACGGTGTTCTGCGTGCAAGCCAAGCCCGCCATTGCGTGGTCGTCATTCGTTCCGGCCGGGATGGCGAGCGAGGCGGTGGCTGGCGGGAGCAAGTAACAGCACGCCGCCGCATGGTTATAGGCGAATCGCAATACCGCGGGACGGATCCGCTCATATTCGCGGTGACGCACCTCGGCCTCGCTTCAGGAGGCCGCGCTCAGTACCGGTCGAAGAGCACGTCCTCGGCTCCTTCCCACTGCACTCGCCGGCCAAACTCAGCGAGGTGATGGCGGCTCTCCACTATCGTCAGGAAGTGGTTTCCGGACAACTGTCCAACATGGCTCGAGAAGATGCATCCGTCGTACGGGATGAGAATCTCAGTCTGGCTCAATCCGCCCGGATAGAACAGGATGTCGCCGGGTGCGGGATGGCTAGTGTTGTTCTCGTAGGGCACGCCCAGATCGAGATCGCCCATGGGGATGTAACCGGCTCCGCCACTCCACCGCGCCTGGATGATCCTGCTCTTGAATGGCAGCAGGTTGCCGAACGCGGCACACGTACGGGGGGCAGCCTCCTCTTCGAAGTGTGCCGCGAATTCGAGCCGCCCAATGCAGATCCGGACCCGCTCCCCTGATCGCCTCTCCGTCACGGTGCCTGTGATTTGAGCTTCGCGAGCATTCTTGCTGGCGTTGTCGTTAGCAGGGTTGAGTGCGAGGGATCGCTCGTAATTCTTGATCGCCAGCGTCCGATCGCCATGGTTCATGTAGGCTTCCCCCATGCTGTCGTACACATTGGCGCTCTTCGGGAAGGCGTCGGCGTTGAGACGAAATATTGCGATTGCGGCGTCGACCTTTCCGCCCTGCAAGAGTTGGTATCCGAGGTGGTTGAGCTGCTGCTCCTCGAAGGCGATCGCCGGATACCGCGCTCGAAGGGTGTGATATGTACGGACGGCGGAATCCGGTCCGCCTTGGCCGAGCGCGTTCGCAACGACGTGCTCGATGTCAGGCGCCATTCTGATCACCCAGGTAGATCTCAGCTACGCGGTCGGCCCACGGTGGCGTCGGAACCGACAGCCCTACCCTCCTGTTGCAGAGCACCGCGACGGAAAAGCGTTGGTCCGGATATCGGGCGAGCCAGCTCTGATATCCGCTCCAGCCACCGATGTGTGCGACCGTGCGCAAGCCGCGATACGCTCCAATGAAAAGTCCGGCAGCGTACGGGATCGTATCACCGGAGGCGAGAACACCTCGCTCCTGCATCATCGCCAGCACGGTGGGGCCGCCGACGGCGTGGTCGTAGAAGTTGCCGTCCCACTTGGCCAGGTCCTCGACAGTCGAGTATAGACCGGTGGCGCCGAGGAGGTCATTCCGGGAGTTTGCCTTGTACCATCCGCCGGTACTGTCGGGTGGAGGCTGATCGCCGGTTAGCAATGTGTTGCGATTGATGTACGCGCTCGCGAGGTTGGGGATCGCTGGTGCATGATTGTTGAACTGGGTCGACGTCATCCGAAGTGGCTTGAAGACGTGCTCGGCGGCAAACTCGCGTAGCGACTGCCCTGATGCACGCTGGACGATCATCGCGAGAAGCGCGTACCCGGAGCTGCTGTAGTGAAAACGTGTACCGGGTGAGAACTCCAACTTCTGCTGCTTCAGGAATTCGAGGAACTGTTGCTCGGTCATCGGATCGGTGATCGCGCGGTCGCCCGTCAGGGTCCATGGGACGTAGTCTGGAATACCACTCGTGTGGTGTACCAGTTGACGAATCGTTATGCGTGTCCCCGCTGCGGCCCCGAGGCCGGGAAGCTCCGGCAGCCATTTCCGCACGTCATCGTCGAGTGACACCCGGCCGTCGTGCGCAAGCAGGAGGATGCTGAAGGCCGTGAACTGTTTCGACAACGAGGCGAGACCGAACACCGAACCCGGCGTGATGCGGGTCCCTGTTCCGACATTGGAGAGCCCGTATCCATGCGAGTAGGCCAACCGACCGGCCCGAATCACTGCGACGGCACAGCCCGGAGAACCGGCCGAGTCGTACCGCGCGAACAGCGAATCGACTCGGCGGGCCCGCGTGTCGTCGGTCTCCGCCGGAGATGCGGCGCGAGCTGCTGGGGCGCCCTGCGGGTGCTGGCCTAGCACGAAACCCGGGTTCAGGGTGACCAGACTCGCGGCCGCTACGAGGCGACGAAGGGTGCGCGGCGAACGCACAATGTGATGCATGCTGTTCTCGTTGAGCTCCCCGAGACGCATACTTGATGCCTGGACAGCCATTGGTTCCGGTGCAGCGTCGTCGGGGGTGGGGGCGACGCCATGAACCATTCATGCGGCTGGGATGTCCTATCCGCAGGCAACGTAGTGCGGTCTCATGGAGGAGTCTTGTACCAGCAGCGCGCGCCTGGGACGAACGATGCGTCAGGACCATGGGGCCGCCCCAGTGCGGGCCGGCGCGAGTGGTCGCGGGAGGTCGCGGGGTTTGTATTTGCTGAGGCGTCCTATGCGGCGCAGGCGCGGGTGGCACGCCACAGTCACGAGCTGGCGGGATTGGCGATCGTGCTCGAGGGTGGTTACCGGAAACGCATCCAGCGCATCGACTATGACTGCCGGCCTGGCACAATGACATTAGAACCCCCGGGGGTCAGTCACGCCGAGTCGTACGGCCGCGTCGATGTGCGCGCCCTCCTGGTCGAGATTCAGCCGCGGCGCCTCGAGATGCTTGCCGACTACGCCCCGGTCCTTCGGGCTCCCATGTGCGTCGATGACAGTGCGGCCCGCACCATAGGACGGCGCGCCAGGCACGAACTGCGGGCACCCGATAAAGCGTCGGCGCTTGTGCTCGAGGGTCTGGCGCTCGAACTGGTCGCAGCGGTGGATCGGGCCGCTGAGCGCGGCGACCGGGCACCTGTCTGGTTACGACGGGTCACCGAGCGGCTTCGCGAGGAGTTCCAGTCCGACATTGGGCTTAGTGACCTTGCAGCAGGCGTGGGTGTCCACCCCGCGCATTTAGCGCGGGCCTTTCGCGCCCGGGAAGGATGTAGCGTTGGCGAGTTCGTCCGCCGCCATCGCATTGAGTGGGCGGCCGGTCAGATCGCAGCCACCGACACATCACTCTCGGCGCTCGCTCACGCCGCTGGCTTTTTTGACCAGAGCCATTTCACTCGCGTGTTTACGCGGCAAATGGGTACGAGCCCGGCTCGCTACCGGCTGCTGATTCGACAATTGCGTCCTTCCCGACGGACTGGCCCTTAGAGCGCCGCCGGGGCTACCAAACAGGCGGTATGACCGCCCATGAATGGCGCCGGTAGTCATCGTAGGTTGATCCGAACTCAGTGCCGAGCGCCGTTTCCTCGAGACCGATCTTGCGCGCGTAGGCCAGCATCAGGATGCCCAGTGCGACGAGAGAGTGCCATTCCCCGATGGCAATCGCGGCACCGGCGTACATCCCGAACATTGCCGTGTAGATCGGGTGGCGGATGCGGCGGTATGGGCCTGTGCGGACCAACTCATGATCGACCTTCACCGTCACATCGCCGCTCCAGTTGCGACCGAGGTGGCGCCGCGCCCAGACGGCGAACACGAAGAACGTGGCCTGGATGGCGATGCCGATCACATGGACGAGCGGGGTATCCGGTACGAAGCGTCCGCCGAGTCCGGGGAGGGAGACATAGATCAACAGCATCGAGCCATTGAGAAGGAGCAGGTGCAATGAGCGGGAGCCTCGCGATTCCGCGCTCCGCACCGACGATTCCGTTCGTGCGGCGGCGCCCCAGTAGAGGCTGAACGCGATCCAGAGTGAGACGGAGAGGTACAGCGGCCACGCGTGTCCGAGCATCTGCGACCAGCCCCGCTTCTGAGCGGACTGCGCGAGCCGCGTCGCGACCAGGGCGCCGACGGCGCCGAAGACCACGGCCTGGATCACGTGGAACCGCCATCCGGTGATTCGCATCGAGCCGATGACGAGGGCTGACTCCCGGCGTCCGGGCGGAGCCGGCGGTGTACCGGAAGCGGGCGGAGCGTCGGACATGCGAGGACTGGTGGCGGTGAGCCCGCGGGCGTTGGCGGCCAGAATATGTGAGACGGCCGAACCCGTTGGCAACGTGGGGCCTTTTGGGCGCGGCTGGGCGGCGCCAACTTAGTCCGAGCCGCGTCTACGACCCATCGTTGAAACGCAATTGCAGGCGCAATCGCCGGCGTCCGGAGCCATTCGCATGACAGTGCCGAAATCTCAGCGCGCAAACGAATCCCGCGGGCGGAAACCGTCGCTCGACACCCTTGCCGTGTGGGCGGGTGAAGAGGAGAGCATTCTCGCGGGTGCGACGCAGGTACCGGTCGTGCACAGCGTGGCGTTCGGCTACGCGGACGTCGATCAGTGGCAGCAGGTGGCACTTGGCCGGGCGCCGGGGCACATCTACAGCCGCAACACGAATCCGACCGTGGAGGCGTTCGAGCGGAAAGTGATGGCGCTCGAGGGCGCGCCGGCCGCGACCAGCTTTGCGACCGGCATGGCCGCGATCAGCAACACGATGTTCGCGCTGCTGGCGCCGGGCGACCACGTGGTGTCGATAAAGGATTCGTACGGCGGCACGAACAAAGTCTTCACGGAGTTTCTGCCGCGCGTCAACGTGCGGGTCTCATTGTGCGACACGGAGGACTACGGCGCGATCGAGGCGGCTGTCGCCTCGGGTTGTGCGATGCTCTATCTCGAGAGCCCGACGAACCCGACACTCAAGATCACGGATATCGCGCGACTGTCGGCAGCGGCGCACCGTGCGGGGGCGCTGGTCGTGGTGGACAACACGTTCGCGACGCCGATCAACCAGAACCCTTTGGCGCTGGGGGCGGACATCGTCGTGCACAGTGCGACCAAGTTCCTCGGGGGGCATGCCGACGCGCTCGGCGGCGTGATCTGCGGGCCGACGGAGCTGGTGCAGCGTGTGTACCACTACCGGGAGATCACGGGCGCGACGCTGCATCCATCGGCGGCGTATCTGTTGCTGCGCGGGCTCAAGACCCTGCACCTCCGGATCCGCCAGCAAAACGCGAGTGCGCAGCGGATCGCCGTGCATTCTGTCGCGGCATCCGAAAGTCAGCGCCGTGTTCTATCCGGGGTTACCGGGTCACCGTCATCACGACGTGGCAGCGCGGCAAATGCGGGGGTTCGGCGGCGTGTTGAGCTTCATGCTGGAGGGGGGATTCGATCAGGTGCGGTCGGTGCTGCCGAAGCTTCGTCTCGCGCATCGGGCCGCGAATCTCGGATCGGTGGAGACCGTGGTGGGACCGCCGTCGACGACGAGCCATGTCGAGAACACGGCAGCCGAGCGAGCGGCGCTCGGGATACCGGAGGGTCTGGTGCGGTATTCGGTGGGGATCGAGGATACTGGCGACCTCATCGCTGACCTGGACCAGGCGCTGGCGTGAAGCAGTATTCGCAAACGCTGACCTCGCATCCAGGGTGGGCACGGCGTGTGCGAGTTGGCCGCCGCACCACGAATTGGCCGAGGAAAGCATGACGGTACGGTGGATGCTTGCGGCGTTTCATCTGCTGGCACTTGGAATCGGGCTCGGGGCGGTCTGGGCGCGCGCGCGGGCGTTGCGGGCGCCGCTCGACTCGCCGGGTGCGTTCAAGCGCGTGTTTTACGCGGATTCGCTGTGGGGGATCGCGGCGCTCATTTGGATCGCGACGGGCGTGACGCGGGCGTTTGGCGGCTTCGAGAAAGGGACCTCGTACTACATGCGGAACGGGTTCTTTCTCGCGAAGATGGCGTTGCTGATCACGATCCTGTGTCTCGAAGTGTGGCCGATGGTCACACTGATCCGGTGGCGGCTGTTGGTCCGGCGTGGGGAGCGTGTGCGAACGGATCGCGCGTCGAGCATGGCCTGGATCAGCATCGTCGAGGCCGTGCTCGTGATCCTGATGGTGTTTGCGGCGACGGCGATGGCGCGTGGGCTGGGCGCGGGAGCGGTGGGGTAACTGGCGAGGCGTTACGGCATGGCTTCCAGGGCCGCCATTGTTTCGATGCCGTCCCAGAGATTCTGCAGGCGGAGATTCTCATTGGCGGCGTGCTGGTTGTCATCGTAATTGGCGATGGGCACCATGATCGGGGGCGCGTTCACGGTTTGCTCGATCATTTCGAGCGGAACGCTGCCGCCCATGGTCGGCAGCCTAACCACCGGCCCACGCGCACTCTCGACCGCCTTGATGACCGCCTGTCCGATTGGGAGGTCCATCGGAGTTCGCACGGCGTTGTATCCCAGCCGCCCGCGCACCACGAGAGCGACCCTGGGGTGGGCCAGGAGCATCGCCTTGTCCGGCGTGGAATCCGTCACGAAGTAGCCACGCGACGCGACGTAGTCGATCACGCGCTGCTGCTCGGCCTTCCAGTCAACGCCTTTCACGAGTCGCAGGTCGATATCGGCCGTGGCGGTCGAGGGGATCACGTTGTTGGCAGTCGCGCCAGTGCGGGCTGACGTCATCCCGTCGATGTTCAGGGACGGCTCGTTCAGCAGCTCGAGGAGTCGTTTGCCATCGCCGTCTGTGTGGCCGAGGCCAAACTCCTTGCGCAACAGGACCTCGTTGGCCGGCGCGTCGGCGATCGCTCGCCGTTCCAGATCACTCAGCGGGGTGACTCCGTCGTAGAAGTGTGGCACCAGGACGTGGCCCGTCGAGTCCTTCATTCCCGCGAGGAGTTGGGCGAGCATCATCGCCGGATTCGGCGCCCAGTTGCCGTAGTGACCACTGTGGAGCTCGCGGTTTGGGCCGAATAGCGTGATCTCGAGGCGCGTGACGCCGCGGGCGCCGAACACGACGGATTGCCGACCGCTCTGATCGACCGGGCCGTCGCAGATGAGCCAGACATCGCCGCCGAGCTCAGTTCGGTATTGCTCGAGGATATCGCGAAGGTGAGTCGACCCCGCTTCTTCCTCGCCTTCCCAGACGAAACGGACATTCGCCTTGAGCGGAATGTGCGCGGCCTGGACGGCGTCGAGCGCGGTCAACTGGGCGATGATGGCGGCCTTGTCATCCGCGGCCGCGCGCGCGAAAATGCGCGACTCCCCATTCACGATCCGTGTCACGGGTGTAAAGGGTGCCTGACCGTCCCACTCGCCGGATGTGACAGGTTGGCCGTCGTAGTGCGCGTAGAAGACAATGGTGTGTTTGGCGCCCGGTGTCTTGATGTTTCCGTAGACGAGGGGATTGACGCCGGGTATGGAGAGCAGCCTTGCCGCGACGTGACGCCGTTGGAGCGCGTGGACCAGCGCGTCCGCGTTTCGACGGATGTTCGAGGTGTCGCTGGCGACGTCAGGAATCGCCAGCAGCGTGTCGAATTCCTGGAGAATTTGCTGCTCGTGCGCGACACGCCAGCGGTGAGCCGCCTGGGGAGCCGACTCCGGAGGCCGCTTCTGGGGTAGAGAGAATGCCAGGGTGAGCGCGACTGCCACTACGGGTCGTAATGTCATACCCCAATAGTACGAAGGAACTTTTCTGACGGCGACCCGAAGCCGGCGTGTGCACGCCGACTGCCCCCTGCCGTCTTACGTGTGTTCCGTCCGGGTCCCGACGACACTTTCGCAGAGGCCACCGTGCTCACCGACATCCGAAGCTGGCTTATCGCGACCGCCGTGAGTGTGACGGCGATCACGACATCGCTTGGCGCGCAGGCGACCACAGAGCAGGAGCACAGACCCGTCGAGGCGATCGTCGAAGTATCCGGGCATGGGGAGACGCGTGTGATGCCGGATCGGGCAACCCTCAGCCTGAGTGTGGAGACCAAGGGTAAGTTCGCGGCTGCTGTCGCGGCCGAGAACGCGCGGGTGCAGCGGCGGGTGCTGGACACCCTCAAGGCGCTGGGATACAAGGGCGCGCAAGTATCGACCATCGGCTACGAAGTGCAACCCAACTACGAACCGGTCGCAAACGCGGCGCAACCGAAGCAGGACGGTTACGTCTCGCATAACACCGTGCAGGTCATCGTGTCGCAACTGGATCGCGTAGGGCCGGTGATCGATGCGGCCCTCGCCCGCGGGGCGAACGGCGTTCAGAACGTTGCATTCGGTGCGAGCAACACCGACGCGCCGAGGCAGAGCGCGCTGGCGCAGGCAGCGGCCGGTGCACGGGCCGACGCGTTAGTGCTGGCAAAGTCGATGGGCGGGACATTGGGACGACTGGTGTCAATCACGACGCAGGACGAGCCTGTCTACCCCCGGGCATATGCATTAAGAGCGCGCGTCCTATACGACGAGGCCTCGGTGACCCCGATCAGTCCGGGAGAGATCACCATCGCGGCATTGGTCATCGCGCGGTGGCAGTTCGTGGCGCCGTAGCATAGCGTTGCAGCGCCTCGCAGAGTCGTGTTGGATCTTCGCCCAGCCGTGGGCTCACAGGAGGGTTACGTGCGCGACACCGTCCGGTACGGTGCATTGCCGTTCGTGGCGAGGTTGTTGATCGATGCCGAGTTTCTCGTGGCGTTGAATGGGAAGATCAGCGGGTGGAGTGGGCAGGCGTCGTATATGGCGTCGCACGGCATGCGGTTCATCGGCCCGCTGCTGGGCGCGGCGCTCGCGATCGAGCTACTCGGGTCGATCTGCCTGATATCGGGGTGGCAGGCTCGGCGCGCGGCCGCAGTCATGTTCATCTATCTCGCGATCGTGAGCGTGACGCTCCATGATTTCTGGAACAGGACTGGCAACTCGGCGGGCGCGAATCAGACGGAATTCTTCAAGAACCTCGGAATCATGGGCGGACTTCTGATGATTGCCGTGTATGGACCGGGAATCTGGGCCGTCGGGGCGCGGGGCGCGCGGACCGTGGACGCTGGCTTGCCGGTGGGTGCGTTCACGAACAAGGGGTGAGCGGTATCATGGACACCTCGTGGGCCATCCGATACATTCGCGGGCTCCATTCACTCAGGAGGGTGTTGATGCGGTTGCAACTCCATCGCGCGGGGATGCTGGTCGTGGCGGCAGCGGGGCTCGCGTCGGGAGCCGGCGCGCAGCAGGCGTCACTCGTCGCGCCTGCCGTCGGCGAGATGGCGCCCGACTTCACGCTACCGGGGGCGACGCGATTCGGCCTCCTCAAGGCGCCGGTGCATCTGGCGGACTACCGCGGCGAGACCGTCGTGCTCGCGTTCTTTTACGAGGCGCGGACCAAGGGCTGAACCATCCAAATGGAGGCGTACCGTGATCAGTACGCCACGCTCTTCAAGAACGGCCGCAGAGTAACGGTGATTGGCATCAGCGTCGATGCCGACACGACGCTGGCCGATTGGGCACGGGAAGCCGATTTCCCGATCGTATTCGCGAGCGACAGCGGGAGCATGATCGGCAAGCGGTACGCCGCGTACGATTCCGCCAACAAACTCGACAACCGATCGCTGTTCGTGGTGGGACCGGACGGTCGGATCGCGTACGAGACGCCGTCGTTCAAGGTCCTGGCTCCGGCTGCGTATGCGGAATTGCGGCAGGCGGTCGAGAAAGTGACTCCGGCACCTCCTCCTCCGACTCCACCGCCTGCCCCGCCGCCGAAGAAGTAGCCGATCGCGCGCCGGGGGGGACGCGTGGCGCTATAGCGCCTTGCTATAGCGCCTTCCTGATGGCGGCGTCGAGGTCCTGCGTGCCGCCGATGCCAGTGTAGACGACCTTCCCTGCGTGGTCGATGACGACCACGTAGGACGTCGCGGGGGCATCATACGCAGTGGCGGCGGCGCCATCGGCGTCGTACACGACCGTGGGCGCCATTCTTGTGCGCGGCGGCGTGTTTGCGCACGCGGTCGATCGACTCGTTGATCGCGACGGCGACTGTGACGAACTTGACGCGGCCCGCGTACTTCGTCTGCGCCGCGGCCATCGCCGGCTCGAGCTCCTTGCAGTTCGGGCACCAGGTGGCCCAGAACTCCACGACTGCGGGGCCGGGCCCGACGACCGTCGAGAGCTGGAGTGGCGCGCCGTCGAGCGAGCGGACGGCGGCTGGCGGCACGTGTGCGCCGAGTGCGATGCCGCCGTCCTGGGCGGCGGCGGGCCGGGAGGACGCGACCATGGCCATCGCGGCGAGTGCCGCGACGCGTACGGAGTGAGCGAGCAGCCGGGAGAGCGACCGAGAGCGCATTGGGAGACCTAGATCAACTGTTGGCCCATGAGGACCAGGTAGTACTCGGCGGCGCCGAGCATGATGACGGCGAAGGCGCGTTTCACCCAGAGCATCCAGGTACCGGCGCGTGGGAGGCGGGCGATCACACCGGAGGAGATACCCGCGGCGACGAGGAACGTGCACATGCCGAGCGAGAAGACGAAGAGATAGACGAAGCCGAGGAGCGGGCTGTGCGTCGTGCCGACCCAGGTGAGGACCGCGGCCATGACGGGTGCCGAGCATGGGGCGGCGACGAGACCGGAGGCGGCGCCCATGACGAACGCGCCGGCCGCTTCCCCGCCCTGTCCCGCCTGGGCGGCGCGGCCGAGGAGGGCACTTGGGAGGCGCAGCGGGACCACATCGAGCATGACGAGGGCGAAGAGGAGGAGCAAGTTCGCCATCGCGAAATACGACCATGGGTTGGAGCTGACCGTGCCGAAGAGCGTGCCGGTTAGGGCGGCGAGAACGCCGAGGGCCGCGTAGACGAGCGCGAGGCCGAGGACATAGCAGAGCGTGAGGGCGATGGGGCGGAAGCGGGACGTGGCGGAGGCGCCGACCGACCTGCCGCCGACGATCGCGGCGGTGATCGGGATCATCGGGTAGATGCAGGGGGTGAAGCTGGTGAGGACCCCGGCCAGGAAGAGGAGCGGGATGGCCGTCCAGGGGCTGGACGAGAGGCGGGCGATGATCTGGGCGTGGTCCATGCGGAGTGCGTGAAAACTAGGAGGCGTGCTGCGGTCCTGTTGAGCCGGCCGGGTAACAGCGTCTGGCCAACGAAGCTAGTATGACTTGACCGGAATATAAACTAATAGGTATATATGTCATGGAATCGTCCGTTGCCGTGCCGAACCTCCGGGGTGAGAACATGAAAAAATCGAGTGCGAGTGAAGGCCAGCCCGCGCCGGAGCTCATATCGAAGAGCATCACGGAACTCGGGGGCTGGCGTGGGGCGACCCTTGGCAGGATGCGCAAGCTCATCAAGCAAGCAGACGCGGACGTCGTCGAGGAGTGGAAGTGGGGCATTCCGGTCTGGTCGCATGACGGCATCATCTGCACTGGCGAGTCCTACAAGAGTGCCGTGAAGCTGACCTTCGCCAAAGGCGCGTCTCTCAAGGATCCAGCGCGTCTCTTCAACTCGAGTCTCGAGGGCAACGTGCGCCGCGCGATCGACATCCGCGAAGGAGAGGAGGTTGATGAGGCCGCCTTCAAGACGCTCGTTCGCCAGGCGGTCGCGCTGAACAGTTCCGGCAAGACCAAGCCGAAGAGGACGGCGAAGGCGAAGAAGGCGGCGAAGGCATAGGGTGCTCGTGAACTGGTCCGATATCGTGATTCGTTACGAATATGGCTTGACAGGCATATAAACTGACAGGTATATATAGACCATGGAATCATTGTTCGCCATCATCGCGGAGCCCAACCGGCGGGCCATCCTCAGCATGCTGCTCTCGTCCGAGCGTTCCGTGGGCGATATCGAGCGCAAGCTGCGGCTGTCGCAGCCCTCCGTCTCCAAACATTTGCGAGTGCTGCGGGAGGCAGGATTCGTGGAATCACGAATCGAAGCGCAGCGTCGCCTCTATCGGCTGCGGCCGGAGCCGCTCATGGAAGTCGATGAGTGGCTCGTTCCCTTCCGGCGCTTCTGGTCGAAGCACGTCGATGCACTGGAGAGACACCTGGACAGGATGGACAAACTCGAGAAGGCACCCTCTACGAAGGAGAGGAAAAAACCATGAACAGCGCTGCGCCACACGCACCGGGTGCCCTTTCCGCCCGGATCGAAAAAGATGGAGAGAAGTGGACGCTCGTTCTCGTGCGCGACCTGGCCCATTCTCCGGCAAAAGTCTGGAAGGCGCTGACGGACCCCGAGGATCTCCGCGCGTGGGCTCCGTTCGATTCCGACCGGAATCTCGGCACCGTCGGCACCGCAAAGCTCACGACCGTGGGCGCGCCGGCGCTGCATGTCACCGAGACCGAAGTGAAGCGGGCTGACCCGGCCAAGGCGCTCGAGTTCGCGTGGGGAGAACAGGACATGCGATGGGAACTGGAGCCTCTGGCAGGCGGCGGCACCCGGCTCAAGCTCTGGCACAGCATCGATCGCCGGTACATCGCGATGGGCGCTGCGGGCTGGCACGTCTGCTTCGAAGTCCTGGACCACTATCTCGCCGGGCAGCCCACGGGACGCATGGTTGGCCCGGAGGCGATCAAGTCCGGCGGGTGGACGCAATTGCACGCCCAGTACAAGAAGCAGTTCGACGCCGAGACCGCCGGTTAGCGCTGGATTGGTGCAACGCGCAGCGGTCGCCCGCTGCGCGCCGGCTGAATGGTTCGGCGGCACCTGGGGGTGTGGGTGTTTCGGCGGCGTGCGAACCCGTAAACGAACGCGGAGCGCGGTGAACACCCACGCCCAGAAAGTGCTGAATACGCTGCAGAACACGCACGCGACGACTCCGACACCGAGCCGCGACAGCGTCCAGACCGTGTGGTGGATCACGTGGTATATGGGCGCCAAGATGCAGAACCCTATCGCGTAGACGCCTACCATCGCGACGAATACATCCCGGATCCACCGAGTACCGGCAGACGTGTTTCGGTAGTAGAGGGGTGCGCCAAGCATGAATCCATACGTCGCCAGATTCCGCAGCATCTCGAGCACGGGATTCGCGCGGAACAGTGAACCGGGCTGCCATATATACATCGCGACGGCCGGCGTCTCGTGCGATTGAATGAAGTCGTCCAGCATGATGACGAGCGCCCACAGTATTGCGGCGAGCACCACGAACGTGGCCCTCGAGCGCACTGAGCGAGCTGGCGGGTCGCGTGCTGGATCCGTCATTTGATCTCCAGGCTGGGCGCAAACATGGACGACAACTACGCGGGAGTCTAACGTCCCGCTACCGTCTCACTCTCACATCCTCCCGCACAAACGGCAGCGCACTGACCCCATGACTCGTCAACGTCATCGCCGTGACGGCGCCGCTTGCCCCTCGCTCGAACCGCACAGTGCCCACGCCATCGAAGGCATCGCGAAAGATCGGGTTTAGTGGCGAGTCCTCACCGCGCGCGTCGCGCAGTGAAACCTTGCCGCTTGCGACGACCACCGTCATTTCCACACCCAGCTCATCGCTCCGATACCGGCCCGCGTAGTCTCCGAACAGCGAGTCCGGCAACACTGGGCCCACGCGGATGTACTCCGACTCTCGCCCATCCGTCCGCGCCGTCATCGTCCGCGCTTCTCCCACGCCGGGCGCGAACTCCACGACGGACGTGGTGCCCGTCACCCGGTACCGGCGGTGATCGAGCGGGATGAGCCGCCGCCCGCTCGCTCCCCCTGTCGCCAACCCTCCGCTGTCCGCGACGATCGCCAATCGGGCGTTGACGACGTCGTTGTAATAGATGCCAGCCATCTGGCTCGCGTCCGCGACGCGCAGCACCGCGCCCGCGGGCATCGGAGCCACGGGCTCGGGCGGCAGCAGAATCCTGGCGATGGCGTCACCTTGCAGCTCGCTCGGCGCGTCCGCGGCGTTGCACAAGGCGATGATCGTGAGCCCCGCATCCGGAAACCGCATGAAGACCGACCGGTAGCCGGCCCAGATCCCGTTGTGCCAGACGCGCCGCTGTCCCGCGTACCGGTCCACGAACAACCCGAGCCCGTAGGGCACCGGCACGCCGCTCCGCAGAGTCCCGCCTTTCGACATCGTGTCGATGAGCGCTCGTCCGCCGACCCGCCCCGACACGAAGTTGTCGTCCCAGCGCGCCATGTCCGCGATCGTCGTGTACACGCCGCCATCCCCTACCTGCTCCCACCCGGACATCGCCTCCCGCCAGACGCCCTTCGACGCCGGCTCGTACGCCACCGCGCGATCGGCGATCACGGTGCGCACATCCGGCACGTACCGCGTGTCCCGCATCCCCAACGGCTCGAAGATCCGCTTCTGCGCGAACACGCCCAGCGAGTCCCCGGACACCCGTTGGACCACGAGCGACATCAGGAAGTAGCCCGTGTTGCTGTAGCGGAACACGGCACCCGGGGCATTGTTGAGCGCGCGCTGCCGCTGGAGCACCGACAACGCGTCGCGGCCCGTGACGTGGTCCCGCACCTCGTGTCCCTGCCAGACGAGCATCTGGACGTAGTCCCGCCATCCGCTGGTGTGCGTGAGCAACTGGCGGAGCGTGACCACCGCTCCCAGGTCCGGCAGCTCGGGCACGTATTTCCGGATGTCGTCATCGAGCGACAGCTTCCCGTCCTGCGCCAGGAGCAACACGCTGGCCGCCGTGAACTCCTTCGACGCCAATGCAATGTTGAAGACGGTCCGTGATGTGATCGGCGTGGCCGTCTCCAGCGACGCCAGACCGTACTGGTGCGCGTAGATCGTGAGGGTGTCCTTCCGTACGTCGACCGCGCACCCTGGCGTCGCGCCGGAGTACTCCGTGAACACCGAGTCGATTCTCGCCGCGGTGGCCGCGGTCACTCCCTGCGCTTCCATGCCCCGAGCCATCACCGCGAGCGCGAGCGCCGCACCGAATGTTGCCTTCATTCGCCGTTCACCCCTTTGACGGTTGTCATCATTGCCAACTGCAGGACGCGCGCGGCCTGGTGTTCTAGCCGAACGCGCCGGCTTCGAGACCGGTGAGTGCGCCGATTACGTCGTCGATCTGGCCTTGCACGATGAGCGACATGGGCGTCCTGCCGCGGAGCGAGGGAGCGGCGTCGTGCAGCCATTCGCGTGCGGTCGTCGCATTGGGACCAAAGAGACTGGCGAGGAGTTGCCGCAGCTCGTTGAGCTTCTCGATCCGCAGGCGGTGCTGGCGCCGAGGCGGATGCGTCTGCTGCGCCCAGCGAATCACGGTGCGTTCCGACGCTCCGGTCGCACCGGCCAGTTCGGCGTAGCTTAGACCCAACGCCGATCGCGCCCACTCTATTGACCGGGCGGCGCTCTTCAATTCGAGCGATGCGCGAACGCAGTCTATCATCGGTTTGATGAGGGCTCTATGGTATGACATTATAATATGTCATAGCCAATGACACCTACCTGAGACATATGCCCACTCGTTACGTTGACTCGGGTAGAGAGTCTATATGAAATAGTCTATTACTCATTGACCATGCGAGAAGCGAAGCTGTTCATGAACGGGAAAAGCCAGGCGGTACGGCTTCCGAAGGCGTTTCGGTTCTCCGGCACGTCGGTGCTGGTCAAACGTCACGGGAGCGGCGTGCTGCTGCTTCCCATCGACCAGGACCCGTGGAAGCAGATGGAGGAGAGCCTCGCAGCATTCGCCCCAGGATTGGACATCGTCCGCGATCAGGGGGTGCAGCAGGAGCGCCCGCCGTTCGGGCCTGCGACTCTGCCGGGCCACGAGGATCTGTCTCCGCCGCGAAAGCACGGGACGTGATCCTTCTCGACACGAACATCTGCATCTACGCGATCACACACCGTTCCGTCGCGATCGTGCGGCGTCTGGCTCAGCAGGCAGCGCGACGGGAAGTGGTGTGCGTGTCGGCGATCACGGTCGCGGAACTCGAATACGGTGTCGCCAGGAGCCAGCAGGCCGAGCGCAACCGGGCCGCGCTCGATGGCTTTCTGACTCCACTCGAGGTATTGGCGTTCGAGGGCGATGCGACACGTCACTATGGCGACATACGGCACGCGCTCGCGATCCGCGGTACGCCTATTGGTCCAAATGATCTGTTCATTGCCGCGCACGCGCGAAGCCTGCGGGCGACACTCATCACCAACAACGCCGACGAGTTTGCGCGCGTGCCGGGGCTGGCGATCGACAATTGGGCCGACGTATGATGGCGGAGCCCCAGTTGCAGACCGGTGTGCCAGGACACTGTTACGACACCTGGAAGTACTCGTACCCTGCCCCTCTCACGAATTCGCCAAAATACTTTCCGCGCGAATCCGCCTCGTACAGGGCGGCCGCGACATCGGCCGGAACGCGGAGGTAGCGATACACCGTGCCGCTCGAGAACTCCACCTCGAGCGTTTCGTCCTCGGCATCGTATCCGATCGAGGCAATGGCGCTCGATTCAACCGGCAGTCGTTTCATCGGCTCGACATCCCGATCAGACCTCTCATTCGAACGCGGACTAACGTATGGGATCCGTGACTCGCGACCAGCTCCTCCGATTCCTGCAGGCGCAGCGGCTCGGCATCGTCGCGAGCGTTTCGCCGGCTGGCGATCCGCAGTCGGCCGTCGTCGGGATTGCGGTCACCGACCGGCTGGAGATCGTCTTCGACACGCTCAGCTCGACGCGCAAATGTGAAAACCTTCGACGACTCCCGAAGATCTCCGTCGTGGCGGGCTGGGATCAGGAAGTTACCGTGCAATACGAGGGCCTCGCCGATGAGCCGTCGGGTACCGAACTGGAGCGAATCAAGACGTGTTACTTCGGCGTGTATCCCGACGGCGTCGAAAGGCAGCGATGGGATGGTATCACCTATTTTCGGGTTCGGCCGACGTGGATCCGGTACACGGATTTCAACACCGGTGGCGGGATGACCGAATTTTCCGGACAGGGTCTGCATCGGCCGTGACGAGGGGCGTTTGCGCTACAGCGCGACCTACGGTTGGCCGACGGGGCGCGAACGGTCCCCGCTCGTCGACCACCGGCATCGGTGGAACGGCAGCGACGGTCTTACTGGGCCGGTCATGATCGGCCCCTACCAGGGACGACTCCCGGCTGTGCCCACCGGCAATCACGCGCGAAATCCGGCTCTGCGATGGCTCGCGAAACGGTCGGCGGGCCCTGTTCGTAGATTTTCGAACCAGACTACCGCCTGACCACCATCTCAGAGCCAGCCGACAATGTTGCGTTCTCGTCTCGTGCAATCTCTTCTCGCCGGCCTTGCGCTGCCTCTCGCGGCCGTCGCCACGGGTGCGCAGCAAGCGCCGGCGTCCACGGTCCATGGTGTCAATCGCGCGGATCTCGATACCACGTGCGCCGCGTGCCAGGACTTCTACCAGTTCGCCACTGGTGGTTGGCGAACCGCCAATCCGGCGCCCGCGGCGTTCGCTCGATGGGGGACGTTCAACATTCTGGAGGAGCGCGATCGGGAAATCGAGCATCGGGTGCTCGATTCGGCCGCCTCATCGGCCAACAGCGATCACCCCACGACCGCCATCGACAAAGTCGGCGTGTACTACGCGACGTGTATGGATTCGGTGGGCGCCGAGGCGGAGGGGTTGTCGCCCGTCAAGCCGGAGCTGGCGCGCATCGCGGCGATCGCGACGATGGCCGATGTCCGTCACGAGGCGGCGCGACTGCAGTCTCTGTTCATCGGCGTCCCGTTTCGCATCGCCGTGCAGCAGGATGCCAAGGACAGCCGGGAGCAGATTCTGGTGGCGAGCCAGGGCGGGCTGGGTTTGCCCGATCGCGGCTATTACCTGAAGACCGATTCGGCGTCGGTCGCGACACGCACCGCGTATGTCGCGCATTTGGCGCGCGAGCTGAGAATGGCGGGGGAGGACAGCGCGGCCGCGCAGAGTGCTGCCGACCGCGTGATGGCGCTCGAGACGGTACTGGCTCGGGACTCGCGGCCGCCTGCCGAGCGGCGGGACCCTCTCTCGACATATCATCGGATGCCGGTGACGGAGGCCGAGGGCATTGCGCCGCATCTGGAGTGGGCGTCGTGGCTGGCCGACGTTGGTGCGCCGAGCGTGCAGTCGCTCAACATCGCGGACCCAGATTTCTTCCGTGGGCTGGACAGCCTGTTTACCACGGTACCGGTCGCCGACTGGCGTGAATATCTCCGGCTGCGGTATCTCGATTTCGTGGCGCCGCGGCTCGACGCCCGGTTCGTGACCGAGGACTTCCAGATGGCGCGCGTACTGAGTGGCGCCACCGAGATCCTCCCGCGCTGGAATCGGTGTGTCGTGGCGTCGGACCGATCGATGGGAGAGGCGCTGGGTCAGGCGTACGTGGCGCGCACCTTCTCGCCAGCGGCCAAGGCGCGCGCCCTGGCCATGGTGCGGAACATGGAAGCGGTGCTCCGTGAGGACCTCAACACACTCGCGTGGATGAGCCCAGCGACGCGGGCGCAGGCGATCATCAAACTCGAGGCATTCGCCAACGAGATCGGGTACCCGAATCGCTGGCGGGACTATTCCGCGCTCGACATCGAGCGGCGGCCGTTCGTCGAGAACGTGTTCGCCGCGAACAGCTTCGAGTTCAGGCGGCAGATGGCCAAGCTGGGAAAGCCGGTGGATCGCGCCGAGTGGAGGATGACGCCGCCGACGGTCAATGCGACGTACAACGCCGCGCTCAACGAGATCACGTTCCCGGCGGGGATTCTCCAGCCTCCGTTCTTCGATCCGAAAGCCAATGACGCGGTGAACTACGGGGCCATGGGCGCCGTCATTGGTCACGAGATGACGCATGGGTTCGACGACCACGGACGCCAGTACGACGCTCACGGCAATCTTCGCGACTGGTGGACGGCCGAAGACGGCGCCGGATTTCAGCAGCGGGCGGGACTGATCATCAGCCAGTTCGACCATTACGTCGCGATCGACACCCTGCACGTGAACGGCAAACTCACGCAGGGTGAGAACATCGCCGATCTGGGCGGGCTCAAAGTCGCGTTTGCGGCGTTGGAGCGGTCGCTCCAGGGGAAGGCCCGTCCGGCGATCAACGGATTCACGCCGGAGCAGCGTTTCTTTCTGGGTTGGGCGCGTATCTGGGCGGAGAACCGGCAGCCGGCACTGGCGCGGCAGCTCGTGCTCGTCGATCCGCATGCACCGGCGAAGTGGCGTGTGAATGGGCCGATGTCCAACATGCCGGAGTTCGCGGCGGCATTTCATTGCCAGGCCAGCGACCCAATGGTGCGTCCGGCGGATCAGCGCGTTTCTATCTGGTAGGGTCGAGGGCCAGGCGGGCGAGGCGAGGAAAGCGATCAGGTCCGGGCTTTGGCTTTCTCCTTCCGCACTGCTTCGGGAAGCGCAAAGACGGAATCGGCGACGTCGTCGTAGGTGACGGACGTGACCGTAGAGACAAAGACATCCTTGCCATCGTGTGACGTCGTCTTCGTCGGGATCAGGACCCCGCCGAAGTCCTTGTAATCTTCGAAAGTCTGACTGGCGTCGCCGTTCCCGCCGCGCCAGGCGGTGTTGAAGCGATAGCCGGTGAGGAGACCGCTGTCCTTGTCGTAGAATTGCTCGTTCGTCTGGCCCCAGTTGTTCACGCCCTTGAGGTGATAGCAAGGGCGGCCGTTGAAGTCATCGACGCCGACGACCTGCATGCTGCGGAAGTATTTCATCACGTGCAGGTGGTAGTACATGTCCGCATCGCGGGCGGTGGTCTTGATGAGGTCTCCGGTATCGATGGACACCTTCCCTGCTCCGTCGATGCCCCATGACGTCGTGCCATCGAAGCCGGACATGTTCAGGGCGCCGTCAGGAAGCGTGACCACCTGCAGCATCCTGTCTCCGCCCTTGGTGTAGTCGACCGTCTCCAGTGAGAGGTTCCTCGCGGGAATCGACAAATGCCCGTGCACCGTCATCGATTTGTAGCGGAGCAGCGTGGAGGCGCCGCCGGTTGCCTTGACGTTGTGGTCGAGGACCTGCTGGGCGGTCGGGAGATTGGCGGTGGCTTGCGCCAGCGCCGGCGTCGCGCCCGCAGTGCCGATTGCGAGTGCAGCGCCAATCCGCAAGACACGGACGAACATGAGACTCTCCGGTCCGGGGTTACGTCGAAGGTCGTGCCAGGTCCGAGTTCCAGGCGTCGCGCGCCACGCGCCACCTTCCATCCGCATCGTGGTGATAGATGATGAGGCCTTTGCCCGTGTCCGTGACGGCCGCACCACCACCGGACGGTGTGTCGTGCTCCTTGTATGAATACCGCTCGTACGCCCACTCACCAGTCACGATGAACTCGTCGACCGTCTTGTCCCAGTGTATGGTGTACGCCTTGAGGTACGCCGCGCCCCACGTACGAACCGCGGCTTTTCCCACGACCACGGGCTCGTTCGGGGAAAGATAGACCACATCCCCGGTACACATCGCGAGCAACGAATCCAGATTATTCGAGTTGATCGCAGCGGTATAGGCTTCATGCGCTTGGCGGGCGGTGGCGTCGCTCGTGGAACTATCAGCCGTCGAGTGCGGGGCAGGCGCACTGCATCCACCGAGTATGGCGAGGCTGACCAGGACTGCGAGCGTTCCGCGGACAATGTGCATCAGGTGGCACTCTCCAGTTTCATTGTAACCCAAGAGTACGGTATGTAACCGATTCTGCGTCAGCGGCATCGCCGGCGCATCGCCGGCCTTGACCGATCCCGCGCGCGACCTACCGTTGAGGCTGCCCTGAAACGAGGTCTCGACGGTGAAGATCGCGAAAGGTGTCGTCCTCGCGGCGTGCGCGATGGTGGTGATCGCCGCATGCTCTCGCTCGACCGGCCCGGCGGGTACCGGCAGGCTCGCGATCGCCAGCGGTAATCTCCAGACTGACACCATCGACGGTGTTCTCGCGCAACCGCTGGTCGTGCACGTCGCCGGTGGGACCGCGGGCGGAGACGTTCAATTCGCCTCGGTGTCCAGTCCCGGCGGGTTTGTCCAGGCCTTCGTTTCCGCGTCCGGCGGTGCTTTCGACACCGTCGTCACCGTTTCGCTCGACAACGCCCTCAACGCCAGCGCCAACATCAAACTTGGCTCCCTGGCTGGCGCGGCGAAGGTGATTGTGCGCGCCGAGGGGGCAGCGAACAGCCTGAGCGCATCGTTTACGGCGAAACCGGGGGCGGCGGTCGGGCTGGCTGGTACTGACACTGCGATCTACATCGGGACGACGGCAACTGTTCATGCGACACTCATAGACCGGCATCGCAATCCGATCGCTACTCATGCGGCCTATTCGATCGCCGGCGGCCCGGCGACCGTCGCGGGGAGCGTCGTGACGTCGAATGCGTTTGGCACCGCGCTCGTGCAGGGAACCGATTCCGGATTCACCGATACGACGCGCGTTTCAATGGTGCCGCATGGCACTCTCGCCGCCGCGAGCGACTCGAGTGGCGTCGTCATCTTCAACCTAGACGGATCCGGATTCCGGCGTCTCACGCCGACGACCGCGACGTTCACGGAGTGGGCGCCAAACGGCACCGCCGTGGTGTTCGACCAGGCTGGTTATCTGTATACACAGGGCAACATGCACGGCGGTATCCACATCGTTGATACCACAGGTGTCGTCACGAGTCCGGATTCCAGCCGGCCCGCCAGCATCGCCGACTACGAACCCATCTACTCACACGACGGCACCTGGATCTACTTCGTCCTGACCGACAGCATCTTCGACAGTTCTATCTGGCGCATGCACACCGATGGATCCGCGAAAGACTCGCTGGCGGGTACGACGAACGTGGCCGTGGTCGAATATCCCGGCATATCGAATGACGGCACGCAAGTGACGTACGACAATGGCGACCACGTCTTCGTGCAGACTGTTGGAAGCCTCGCTCCAGCCACGGCCCTCGTTCAGGGGGCTTCGGCCAGGTGGTCGCCGACCGCGGCGGCAATTGTGTACGAGGTGCGGTTCACCGATAAGATCGGGTCCACGGTCAACATATTCACCATCGGTGGCAGCTCCCAGCAGGTCGGATCCACGACCTATACGTACGACCCGTCACCAAACTGGTCGCCAGACGGCAACTACATCGTGGTTCGTGCATACGCGAGCCGCATCAATGTGATCAGCGCCGCTACCGGCGAAGCGGTTCAACTCCCTTTTACCGGCGCCATCGGATTTCCGTCGTGGCAGCCCGGTTCGAGCGGGCCGTCTACAGCGCGCATTCGCTCGACGCCAACCCGGCGTTCCCATCCGGGGGCGCGCCGCCCATGATCACGCCTTCGCGACCCGCGGCCCTCCATCATCTCTCGTTCGTGGTCGTCGCTCTGGCGACGATGGCGTGCAGTAAGGCCAGCACGGGCCCCACTGCGGGTCCCGCCACCCTCGCGGTGACCGTCAACGGCGCGACCGGCGGCGCCACACCCGCAGTCGTGGTGACGGGGCCCAATGGCTACCATCGCGCGCTCACCGCGTCGGCGAGTCTTACTGGACTTGCGCCAGGCAACTACACGGTGATGGCGTCACCCGTTCGGTCCAGTGCTCCGATTGTGAGCACCGAATTCACGGCCGCAATTTCGGCGCCGTCAATCGAGGTTACCGACACCAGCGGTGGCTCGACGACAGTCGCCTATGCGGCCCAATCCGGCAGCGGCTCGCTATGGATAGTCGGCGGCACGAATGATCGCGGCAACACATTGAACTGGGGAACCGCGTATTCCGCGTCACAACTTGCGACCTCCAGCGGCGTCGCGCCGTCGATCACTTTGAGTTTCCCCTTCACGCTCAGTTTCAACATCGACGCGAGCGGCGTGGCGTTCGACAGCTCAGGCAACATGTGGGTCGCCGACCAGACCTCCAACGTCGTCGTAGCGTACACACCGGCCCAACTCGGCTCGGGGGGCAGTCCGGCACCGGCCATTACGCTGAGCGGGCCTGCGCTCGAGAGCGTCTATGCGCTCGCCGTCGACGCCGCCGGCAATCTCTGGGCGGCGACCATTCGCGGCAACACCATCATCGAGTTTTCCGCGTCACAACTCGAGACGAGTGGAACCCCATCGCCGGTCGTCACGATCGCCGACGGTCCTTCGGGCGCACCGAATGGGCTGGCGTTTGATGCGTCGGGGAATTTGTGGGTCGCGAACAATCTGCTAAACACAGTCAGCGAGTATACGTCCGGCCAACTCGCGACCGAAGGCTCGCTCACGCCAGCCGTCGTTCTGTCGGGTCCAGCGCTCAACCGCCCTCAGGACATTGCGTTCGATGTCCATGGCAACCTGTGGGTCGCCAACACGGCCGTCGTTCACCTGGGCGGCACCATCGTCGAGTATGGCGCCAGCGCGCTGGGAGCGAGCGGGAGCCCTGCGCCGGCGCAAACGTTGGCACCGAGGGGTAGCGCCCCTCCGGTCATCACAGCGGTCGCGTTCGACAACAGCGGCAATCTCTGGTACACAGACGCCGAGAATGGCCTGATCGGCGAGTTCTCTGCGAGCAGCATCGCCGGTGGCGGTTCACCTCAACCGACGGTGGTAATTACGGGGGGCATATTCGCCGTTGATCTCGCCTTCAGCCCTCACACTCGCGCGCTGCCACTGCATTGACGCGTGGCGGGCGCGTCGCGGCTACCGTGCGAAGGCGTGGCTCGTGGCGGCGTGGTTGGTGAGCAACTCGGTCGCGGCACGAGCGGGAATCGGGCGGCCGAAGTAGTAGCCCTGTGCTCGTTCGCAGCCGGCGGCCATAACGAGGCGGGCCTGGGCTTCCGTCTCGACCCCTTCGGCGACGACCATGAGGCCGAGTTCATGGCCCATGCGGACCGCGGCCCGGACGACATTGGCGTGCTTGGGGTCCAGTGAGACGCGTGAGAGCAGCTCCTGGGAGACCTTGAGCTGGTGAATCGGGTATCGGGCCAGTTCGTCGAGTGAGGCGTGACCAATGCCGAAGTCATCGATCGCGAGGCGGACGCCGAGCTGGCGGATCCGGACGAGTGTCTCGCTGTAGCGCTCCGTCATTTCAGTCCAGTCGGACTCGGCGACCTCCAGCTCCATCGCGTCGGCGGCAATGTTCCATTTCTCGAGGCTCGCGGCGATATCGACCTCCAGGTGTGGCGCGCTGCGGAATTGCACGGCCGAGAGGTTTACGGCGACGACGGGCGGAGCGATTTCGAGATCCTGCCAGGCGCGGAGCTGCTGACAGGCCGCGTCGAACGCCCAGCGGCCGAGCGCCGCGATGCTTCCGGTCGTCTCGGCGATCGGAATAAAGACATCGGGTGAGAGCATTCCCCGCGTCGGGTGGTTCCAGCGGGTGAGTGCTTCGAGGGCGACGATGCGCCGGGTGGCGAGATCGACCACCGGCTGGTAGTGCAACTCGAGGTGGCGCCGGTCGAGCGCCCCGCGCAGGTCGTCGGCGATCGTGACGCGATCGTGAACCTTGGCGTCGAGCTCCGGGCTGTGAAAGCGGTAGCAGCTGCGGCCTTCGGCCTTCGCGCGATAGAGCGCGAGGTCCGCCTGCTTGAGCATGTCGTCCGGCTCCGTCAGCTCCGGCGAATACGCGGCGATACCGATGCTGGCGGTGACCCGGACCTCAGTGTCGTCGATTGTGAACGGAGTGGCGACGGCCTTGGCGACGGCGGCGGCGAGCGTACCTGACGCCATAGGCGTGGGGGCGTTGGTGTTGAGGATCGCGAACTCATCACCGCCGAATCGTGCGAGCACGTCCGTCTCCCGGACGACCTTACGGAGCCGGTTTGCGACCTCACGGAGCAGCGCATCGCCGGCCGGGTGGCCGAGCGTGTCATTCACTTCCTTGAAGTGATCCAGATCGAAGTAGAGGACGGAGAACTGATTGCCACCGCGTTTGATCCCCGCGAAGGCCAGCTTGAGTCGTTCCTCAAGGGAGCGGCGGTTAGCGAGCGACGTGAGAACGTCCGTCTGCGCCAGCTCGAGGATCCTGAGATTTGCGGCTTCGAGCTTGCGTGCGAGCTCGCCGTCGAGAACCGAGATCAGCATCGTGGCGGCGAGAAAGAGCGTGGCGAACCCGGCGATCACACCCGCGAGCCAGAGCGTGTTGACCTGATCGACGGGGACCGTGCAGATCGTGTTGGCGGCAAAGTGGGCGGCGGTCATGCCGGTGTAGTGCATACCGCAGATCGCGGCGGCCATGACGACAGAGCTGCCGAGCCTTTTCCACAGGCCGCCTGACACCGTATCGGAGCGCAGCGTAAACGCGAGCCAGAGGGCGGCCCACGACGCAGCGATCGCAATGGCAGCGGACGCGGCGACAGTGGCCGCATCGTACGTGATGTCCGGCGCGACCTCCATCGCCATCATGCCGGTGTAGTGCATGCCGACGATGCCGAGGCCCATGACGAGGCCGCCGGAGGCGAGCCTGCTGCCCGTCAGCGTCGTGCGGCCGACCGTGAAGAGCGCGAAGCCCGACACGATGACGGCGATCACCATCGAGGCGAACGTCGTGGGCAGGTCGTACGCCATCGGGATCGGCATGTGCAGGGCGAGCATGCCAATGAAGTGCATCGACCAGATGCCGGTGCCCATGGCCAGCGCGCCACCGGTCAACCAGAAGAACACCGCGCGTCCATGCGCGGACGTGAGGCGTCCGGCGAGGTCCAGCGCCACGTACGACGCCATCGTCGCGATGACGAAGGAGAGGGCGACCAGTGCGGGGCTGTAGACGCCCGTCATTTCCACGAATCCTCGGTGTAGCAGCCGGAGTAACCTTCTGTTACAAACGACGACCGGCCAATCACCGAATCACACCGTGCCGCAGAGCGAAACATTAGATGTTTCTTATGCTTAGCTCGTGCGCGGCTCTAATGGTGGAGTTGCCCACTGGAAACAGAGGTTGTACCCGTCGGGGCGAGAGCGCTGGATGATTTCAAAGCCGAGCAGATCGCGATAAAACCGGAGTGATGCCGGCATATCGAATACCTGCAGCAGCCGGCAGGAGTCCCGGATGTCGATCGTCACGGCGCTGATATTAGGCGAGGTTCGCGACGACTGCATGCTGCGGACAAACCCCCTGCCCTACCCTGCCCACGCCGGGTTAAAGGTATGCGTACACTCGAGGTCGCTAGCGCGAAACACCCGTTCCGGCCAAACTTGTAAACCCATCGTAACCCCGGAGTTGGCTCATTGCGGCTGGTTCTGCCTGGAGCCAAGCTCCGAGAACCGAAGGACGCCATGGTTTGGCGCCGGAGGTCAGGCGCCACGGGGCGGCGACACCGGGACCAAATGACACCGGCCGGCTTGGGACCAATGCCACAGGCCGGTGGTACTAGGAGACGTATGCCGTACGCGAGTGCCAGGACCTACGCCGAAGCCGAACGAGCATCCGTGCCGCGCA
This sequence comes from uncultured Gemmatimonadales bacterium, assembly GCA_963737895.1. Classification (GTDB taxonomy): domain Bacteria; phylum Gemmatimonadota; class Gemmatimonadetes; order Gemmatimonadales; family Gemmatimonadaceae; genus Palsa-1248. The sequence goes on from CAVTUF010000002.1 coordinate 210,202, forward strand.
TTCGTGCGGGACGTGGTGATGCGGGCTGCCATCGGGTTTCAGCGCGATGAGTGAGGCGTTGCGGCTGCGGCTTCAGGCGGCGCTTGGCGACGCGTACGTCCTCGAGCGCGAGCTGTCCGGCGGCGGGATGAGCCGGGTGTTCCTCGGGCGCGACATGATGCTCGGGCGGCAGGTGGTGCTCAAGGTATTGCCGCCCGAAGCGGCGTTGCCGGAGCCCGCGGCGCGGTTCCGCCGGGAGGCGATGCTCGTCGCGCGGCTGCAGCATCCGCACATCCTGCCGGTGTTCGGCGTCGGCGTGGTGGATGACATCCAGTACTTCACGATGCCGTACGTCGAGGGTGGATCTCTCCGTACGCATCTCGAGAAGTACCGGCATCTGCCCGTGGTGGATGCGAGACGCGTGCTTTGCGAGATCGGCGACGCGCTGGCGTGCGCCCATCGCCAGGGGATCGTGCACCGGGATGTGAAGCCCGAGAACATCTTCCTCGAACGGAGGACGGGGCGGACGCTGCTGGCGGACTTCGGGGTGGCGCTGGCGCTGGAAGAGCCCGAGGGTGTCACGCAGGCGGGTACGACCGTCGGAACGCCGGCGTACATGTCGCCTGAGCAAGTGGATGGCCGGCCGCTGGACGGATTGAGCGACATCTATAGTCTCGGCCTCGTCGGCTGGGAGATGGTGACCGGACAGCGTCCGTGGTCGGGCGACTCCGTGTACGACGTGATGTACAAGCAGAAGCACGAGCCGTTGCCGACCCTCGACACCTTCAACATCGACGTCGCGCCGAGCTTCGTGCGCGCGATCGAGCGGGCGGTGCGGAAGGATCCGAAGGAGCGGTGGCCGAGTGCGGAGGCATTTGTGGCGGCGCTCGATCCCGCGCAGGATCGGGACAAGAATGGTGTACCCGCACACTGGGTGGTCACCCGAAGCGCCCACCCTTCTCATGGAAGCGGATGCTGCGCAGGTGGCGGCCGGCGAAGATGCGCCGACGATCGTGGCGCGCCACCGACAACCCCTCGAGCCCCTGCCTGAGCACTCGCATGGACGCCAAAGTCAGTCCCCACATGAGAGTCCGCATCGCCAGCGGGCGGGGATGGATTCGCAGGAATACGAGTACCGGGCGCGAGTCGGCTGGCGGTCATCAATGTACGGGGCACGGGAGGAGCGCCGGTCCGCGGGTTCCGGGTTGGGCCGAGCGTTGTCAGTTGCGGCGGTGGTATTGGTGATCGCGGCGGCGGCGGCGAGTGCGACGACGGCGGGCCGCCGGATGTTGATGGCGCCATTCAACACGGCGGTAGTATCCAGTACGCCGGTATCCGGTTCCGCGGTCTCCAGCGCACCGGCGCCGGTGGCGGTGAGCGACAGTCCGGCGGTGCCGGTCGGCAGAGTGCCGGTGGCGGATGTGGCGGCGACATTGACGACGTCTGCCCCGAGTGCGCGGCCGGTGATGGTGAAGGCCATGGCGGCGCCGCGACTACAGATCGTGGGACGGCTAGCGGCGGAGACATCGCCACGGGTCACGCATCGGACGCGCCGGGAGTATGCGGATGCGCGGCCCGGGTCATCCGTACGTGCGCGGGTGGCGACGGCGGAGCTGCAACTGCATTCGTACGAGCGCGTGATGGCGAACGAGCCGACGGCGCATGGATCGCAGAGCGCGCCGGTGCAGGACCATGCGGCGGCTGCTCCGGCGGCGACGACACCCGCGACGGGTTTGCCGGCGACGAGCGTGCCGGTTACGAGCGTGCCGGTTACGAACTCTCCGAAAGTGACACCGCCGCCAGTGCCGGCTGCGGCGGCGACTACTGCTGCGCCGACCGCTCCCGCGTCGGCTGCGCCGGCGCCTTCGCCCGCTGCCTCGTCCTCTGCCCCGCCGCCGGCGTCCACATCGAATCCGCCGCTTGCGCCGGCTGTTCCGTCAGCGAGCGACGCATCGGATGGGGGGACGCCATCCGCACCACCGAGTGGCGCGAGTGCGGGCGCACGGGCCGACGCGGTGCGTGTGCCGCCCACTTCTAGTCCGGCTACGGGGACGAAGGCCGAGGCACTCGCGTGTCGTCCGGCGTTTCCCGGAAGTCATGTGTGCCGGGTGTACGATCCGACCACCGGGAAGGTCGTGGGATATCAGTACATCTCGGGCGCTGCGCCCGCCACGCCGACGCCGTAGGGCTGACGCACTTGCAGTAACCGGGCGCCGGCCGTCACGCATCGGCGCTCACCCGAGACAACGACATTATTTACGAGAGGAACATGCCGCGGACGGCGCGCGGCGCATCGAGGCCGTAGTCGGCGCGAGATAGCTGGCGCGGCTGCGTTGCGGTCGTGGCGTCGGTCTGGATGGGGCGCGAGTATGCCGCTCATGGGCCGTTCGTGGGTCCTACGCCCGGCGGGGGTGCGGGGTTTCGGGCACCTCTACATTGTAAGGAGTTGGGGATCGCATGGTTAGCTCCGCGCCGCGGCGCTGGCTCGGCGCCTGCATACGAAGATCACGGCGGCATTGGTTCACTGGGACCCACGGGGAGAGGCGATGACTGGACCGGACAGCAGTGCACGTGAGAATGAGGAAGTGAGGCGCGTCTCGGACCAGATCGCGGGGCGGCTCAAGGGGCGGAATATTCTCCTGACCGGCCATGAGGGGCGCGAGGATCTCGCGCAACTCGAGGAGGCGGTGGAGCGATTCGAGGCGGCGGTGGAGAGCCATGGCGGTGATCTCATGATGGATGAGGCGCCCGAGGGCCAGCCGGGACAGCCGGACGATCCGCATTTCGCGTTGCCGAGGCGGAGCGATGACGAGACGGTGGGCAGCTATCTGGAGCGGCTGGAGCGGGCGACCGATGAGATCCGGCATCATCCGCGGAAGCCGGACTAGCCGGGACGAACGATCGCGGAGGTGCCGGGTATCGTAGGCATTGGGTCGTACCCAGCACCGCTCATGGTGCGGACCGTCGTCTACCGGCGAGGTGCGGTGCTGTTTCTCGGTGGCGGGGCCACCGTCACGCGCTAACCCATCGGGGCGGTCGACCCGAGGTATTCCGCGAGTCCGTCGAGGCAGCCGCGCCATCCTTGTTCATGGACGTCGCGCACGGGGATGCTCGGAATGCGTTCGTGCGTGACAGTCACCTCGGTGCTCGCCCCGTGTGGCTCGAAGGTCACGAGTACACGTTCTGATGGTGCGGCTTCGGTGCCGAGGCGCCAGGTATAGACGAGGCGATTCGGCCGGTCGACGATCTCGAACTCGCCGGTGATCCAGACGACGTCGCCGTTGGGAAACTGGTTGGCGATGCGGTAGCTGCCTCCCACCGTGAGATCGACCGCGGCGTCGATGCACGTTACGGATTCTGGTCCCCACCAGTGCTTCAGCTCCTCGGGGCGGGTCCACGCATCGAACAGCCGTTCGGGCGTCGCGCGAATCGTCTTCCGGACGACGAGCGTGACCATTGGGGGAAGTGGTGTTTCGCCGGGGGCAGCGGGACGTTGGGGCATTGTTGGTGTGAGGTCTAGCGTTCGGCTGCGGTGCCAGCCGCTTCGACGTGGCGGGCGAGCGACTCGAGATTCCCTTCCCAGAACTGCCGATAGAGTCCGATCCAGGCCTCGGCCGATCTGAGCGGATCGGCGTTGAGCGCGCATTGGTGGACGCGGCCATCGACCGTACGTGCGATCAGCCCGGCGCCCTCGAGCACGCGGATGTGCCGGGAGAGGGCTGGCAGCGAGATATCGAACGGCTTGGCGAGCTCGGTGATCATGGCCGGTCTGGCGCGGAGCCGAGCGAGGAGGGCGCGGCGGGTGCGGTGGCCGAGCGCGTGGAAGACCGCGTCGAGGCGATCATCGCGGGCCGCGTGTGTGCGTGGCGTGCGTGGGGTGCGGTTACGGGCTGCAGTTGACAATCCGGCCACCTCCGTGAATGGTTAATATTAAACATTGTTGTTAACTATTGCAAACGGGGTGTTGCGTCGTGCCCCACGTGCGGGCGATGTCCCTTCTTCTCCTATCCTACCGAGGTGTCACACATGCCGTCACCACTCGTCACGCGGCGGGCGTTTGCCGCCGGTCTCGTCGCGCTTCCCATTGGGCTCAGATCGGGTGCGGGAGCGTTTAGCATAGTGCCGGCGGACGACGACGGATTGACTCACACCGCGGAGGCGATCCATCAGGAAGTGAGGTTCGACGCCACGCGGCGGCGGGTGTATGAAGCGTTGACGGAGGCCAAGCGGTTCGACAGCGTGACGCGCCTCAGCGATGGGGCGCAGCTCCTGGCTGCGCCGGGCGCGAAGCCGACGGCGATCAGCGGGATGGTGGGTGGGCCCTTCGTGCTGTTTGGGGGCTACATCACCGGGCGGCACCTCGAACTCACGCCGGGCGAGCGAGTCGTGCAGGCGTGGCACGCGGAGAGCTGGAAGCCGAGCGAGTATTCGATCGTGACGTTCGCGCTGCGGGACGATGGTGGGAAGACCAAGCTCGTCTTCGACCATCGCGGCTTCCCCGAGGGGCAGGGATCGCATCTCGCTTCGGGGTGGCATGCGCACTACTGGGAGCCCCTCACCAAATACCTTGCGGGGTGACACGGCAAACCTACCGGGCACGCCACTCATCTCAGGACGGCAGGGACGGTCGGGGGCCGGGGGCCGGGGCTCAGCGTTGCAGAAAGAGTCGCCTCTATCGACCTTGAAAGGCGGCAAACTGCAGTTCAACGGCCCTTCTCCGGATACCGCGTCCATGCCCAACCGCGTAGAGGCGTTCGAGCGCTGGATACGAACATCTTTCGTGCAGATGAATACCGAGTTGGAGAACCTGTACTTCGCCTCGAACGATCGCTCGCGGGTGGAGGGTGTCGGGGACCGGATCAAGGCCGCACTTCGGGACGAGGGTCACCGATATGTGGTCGACCTGCTCGAAGAGGGCAACACCGGAGACGGGTTCGACGTCGCGTTTGGCGTCCTCGGCAACGTTGGCATGTATCTGGGCTCGCTGCGGCGGCATGAACTCACCAATCCCGCGCGCGAGGAGCGGTCACCATTTCGGGAAGCATCCTCTCTGGCCTTACACGTGGGTGCTTCCCTCGGCATGGCGCCGCGTTTTTCCACCGCCCACCTCTCGACACACAACCGGGCGGTTGCTGGCGTGCGCAAGAGTTTCACATCGCTGCCCGACGAGTTCCTGTTCATCGACGAGAACACGCGCGGCATTCTGTCACTGCAGCGTACGGCGGACGCGCTCACCAGCATCGTGCATCTCGGCGTTTCGAGTCCGGTGGCAGACGTGATGTTCGATACGGCAAGGGCCGCATTGCGCGACGTCATCCTGTTCTACGAACGTCTCGTCGATCAGCTCGACGTGCAGCGATTCTTCTATTCAGTACGGCCGTACTACAAGCCATACCGTGTCGGCCGCCAGGAATATCGTGGCGCCAATGCCGGTGATTTCTCAGGTATCAATGAGATCGACCTATTGCTGGGGCTCTGCCGAGCCAACGATCCCTACTACTCGCAACTGCTCGTGGACAAAATGCCATATATGCTACCGTCGGATCAGGCGCGGCTGCGCGATTGCATGACCCGACGGAGCCTATTGGATGAGCTGTTGGCTCTGCGAGAGGAGCATGGGAGAGCGGACTGGTTCCAGAGCAACGCGCGGGCTTATCTCGAAGTCTGCGAGCTTTTCGGGAGATCGGCTGAGCGACACCATAACGCGCTGGTCAGGCGATTCATCGAGGAGCCGGCATCGGGGCTCAGCGATGACAGTCTGCAGGGCATCACGGCCAGTGGTCCGCCGCTTTCGGTTCTGCTGCAGTCGCTCGAGTTACTTCGCGATCTCCGCCTCGCCGCGGATCGTCGTGACATCGCTACGCGCCATACGGACCTCATGACATTGCGAGGCGCCCTCATCGGGGGCGCGTGACCGCCATCGGGCGGCACCACGAGAACGCGACAGCACACCGCGTCCTCGTGGTGTCACCTTCACGGCTTCAGATCATCGCTCCGCGGGGTTGGGCCTCACGGCTCTCACTTTGCGGCCGCCAGATTCGATGGTGGCGGAGCGCCATCCGGGCCGTGATCGAAGTCCTGCGCGCTCGAGATGTTTGGCATCCCCCAGTCGTGGCCATTCCATCCGTCAAAGCCATCGAGATGGAAGAACCATACGCCGGTATTCGCGTCGCTCAGGATGATGAGTCCGTCATAGTTGCGGATATCGACGCCGAAGGCGCCCTGAAAGATTGAATTGCCCTGCCATGCCGGCGGGCCGACATACCCGTGCTGGTGCGGGCACATGCAGGTGTAATACCACCCAATGGTGACCGGGTTCGTCGGGTCGTTCATGTTGAAGACCTGCAGTCCATCCTCGTAGGCCGACACGAAGACGTAGGGCCAGCGGATCTCGTGGTTGTGCGCGAGGTCATGCCAGTCGGCTGTCCACGCACCGACCGGGAACGTGATCGCCTGCACCTTCCCCTCGAGTCCTGGCTGAAGGTCGAAGATGCGGAGCGGTGCGAACTCATACTCGGTCTCCGTGACCGCAAACTTCCCGTCTGGCGTCGGCGTAAACGTGTGTCCGCTGGCGATGCCGGCGGACCCCACGATCGACGTGATCAGCTTCGGCTCTTCCGACCCGATGTGGGAGATATCGAAGATGTAATAGCCGCCCCGTCCCGCGCCGTAGAACTTGTCCTGGTGCGTGGCCGGGTCGTAGCCGACATAGAAATCGTGGTAACCGCCCGGCGCCTTGGCGCGAGCAGCCAGCATGCTGTCGCTGCCGGGTAGCAACTGTTCGGTGCGATTCGTCGCAGCCGACGCCGGAATCGGCACCTTGCCGATCAGACCGAAATCCTGTGCTCCCGAGAGGAGTTTGCCGAGATCATACACATTCGCCCATCGCTGCGTGACGGTCGCGAACAGGAGAATGCGTCCGTCGGAGTGGCGATAGATGAAAATATTATGGAAGCCGCCTGGCGTTTCAGGCGCCCGGATGCGGGCGACGATCTTGATCGTGTTCGTGTCGGGGAGGCCGGTTACGTCGGCAACCACGGCGCCGAGGTCGGCGTCGGGCGTGCCTTGGGCGAACTGGAGCGACTGGACGTAGTAGTATCGGTTCTTGTACTTGAAATACTTGCCATCCATCCCGCCGACCACGGGCTTGTGCAGTTCGGGGTTCTCAATGTGCCAGCTATAGAGCAGTTTGATGTGATTCAGGTTGCGCAGGTCGATGACCGAGAAACCCGCGCGTTCGCGGCCCATGCTGACATAGGCCCAGGGCCGGCTGGGGTCCTGCTCGATCTCGTCGTCGAGCACCCGGAAATATCCGCCGAGCGGGATGTGGCCCACGAGGTGGAGATTCGAGCTCTGGCCTGTCTTGACGCCCGGCAACACGCCCGGTCCGCCGTTCGCCTGCTCGGTGGCCTGCGCGAGCGCGGTCCCTGCCCCACCGAGGGCCAGCGCGACCGCGGCGCATGCTCCAATCACTGAGATACGTCGTGCGGACTTCATCAGCATGTTGAGCGACCTCCGGATGTAAACGTGATGATGCACAACGGCGGCACCGGGCGCCCCCGGGCCTTCAACCGTCTTCGAACCGTCTCAGCCAGACCCTCACCCATCGAATCACCTATCCAGCGCGTTAGCGGCGGCCGAATCGACCGTGAACATCATGTGCATGCCCGCTTCGAGATGCTCCGCGATGTGGCAATGGGCCATCCATCGGCCGGGATTGGACGCGTCGAGCAGGATGTCCACGGTTTGTCCGACGGGGATGAGGTCCGTGTCCTTCCATGCCAGGTCCGAGTTCGGGACGCCGTTCCGGGAGAGGACCAGGAAGCGTTGTCCGTGGAAGTGGATGGGGTGGCCCATCGGGTGCATGGACAGCGGATCGTTGTGGATCCGGATCTTGACCATCTGGCCCTTTTTGAAGTGCCAGTCGATGTCCATGTTTTCCTTGCCGGTCTGCGGGTCGCGCATGAGCCAACGCGTTTCCCGGGCGGTGGACACCCAGTTCATGTCCGGCATCCCGTCGTTCCATTCCACGGGAGAGAAGTAGAGCGAGTCCAGGGTCATGAACGCGACGAGCGGGGTTGGCAGCCCCTGAATGTTGACCGTGAGCTCGAGTTGCTTGTCGGGCGGCTTGTCGAAGGCGGGCCGAAAGCGCGCGATGTCGCTGGTCACGTCCGTGTTGTCGCGCAGCGTCTGGAACGCGTGCACGTAACTCGTGGCGGAGCGTTCCGGGAGGACGGTGATCGTGCCCAGTGTGTCGACCTCCGGCTCGTAGCGGCCGTACATGTTGATCAGGGCCTGGACGCGGTTCGTGATGGCGAACGTTCCGGCGCTGTCGAAGTACGCCTCGACGACATAGCGTTCGGCGGGCGCGATCACGACATTCGGGACCATCACTTCGTGCTCGAAGCGGCTGACGTCGGCCGCGACGACCTTCACCTTCGCGCCGCCGAATGTGAGGTTGAAGCTGCGGGCGCTCGCGGCGTCGGTGAGGAAAAATCGCACGACATCGCCTTTGTGCACGGAGAGCGTGTACTTCGGGTCTCCATTCACGAGGGGGACATTGCCGAAGCGGCCCATGATCGTGAAGTCGGCGCTATCGCGTCCGTATGGAAAGAGGCCGCCGGCGTCCATCAGCAAGTCGCCGAGCATGAGGGGGGCTTCGAGATTGACGGCGCTGTAGTAGGCGCTGTCGGGAGAGTCGACGCGGATGTTGCCGTAGAGGCCGAGGTTCTGCTCAATGTCCTCGCGGACGTGGGGGTGGTACCAATAGATGCCGGCGTCGGGGAACGTGACCGTGTACACGAACGATCCGGCGGCCGGCGTCGGCTCCTGCGAGATGCCGGGGACTCCATCGAAATGGTAGTCGAGGCGGATGCCGTGCCAGTGGATGGCCGAAGGGAGAGCGATCTGGTTGTGGAATCGGACCGTGATCGTGGATCGCTGCTTGACGCGAATCAGCGGTCCAGGGTATTGCCCGTTGTAGGCGTACATCACGATCGTGTGGCCGTGGATCGTCCGGCGCACGGGTGCGGCCGTGAGGTCCAGCGTGTCACCGTCGCGGAGGGTGACGGTCGTCCCGGGTTGTGCCAGTGGCAGCTTCGAGACATCGAGGCCCGCGTCCGGGAGCCAAGGGCGGACGGCCGGTCCTCCGTCGGTTCCGGCCATCATCGGCATCCCTGGGGACATGGGGGGCATGCGGCTCGCGTCGTTTGCCGCCATCCCGCTCATGCCCGCCATTCCGGGCATCCTGGCCATACCGCTGCTGTCCGGGGATCCGTGTTGTGCCCGTGCCGATGCTGGCGCGAGGAACACAGCCGCGAGGAACGTGGCCATCACGACGGCGGCCCGCCGCCGCTGGCGGCGCGGAATCACTGGGGCGTCCCGCCGTTGTAGAGCTCCTTGCCGCTGTAATTCTCGAGGTACGTGCTTGGCGAGAAACCGCTCATGACGATCGGACCGGCCCAGTGTTTACCCGGCGGGCCGTGCTCCGCAGAGACGACGACGATGAACTTGTTGTAGGACACGTGTCCGGACGCTTTGCCGTTGGCGTCCAGCACGCCGATGAGCTGCGCATCCACGAGATCGGCGGTCGCGACCCAGGCGACGTACTGCGTGGCGCCGGCGCCTGGCCGGGGGAGGCCGACGGTGGAAACCGTGATGTCATACAGGAGGTGCCCGTCCGGCGTCAGCGTCACGTCGAACGGTGATGGCGCGACGGCGAGATCCGCCGTCCCCGATCCCGCGGTCCAGTTGTTCTGGGCGTCGAGCTTGATGTGGTATAGCGGCGGCCGGACTGCGGTGGCCGCGGCGACGAAGAGCGAGATCGTGAGTGCCGCGCGGAGCATCATCCCGTCAGCATGCCTTGTCTGCCGTTGTGAACTCGCAACTCTGTGTGCGCCGAGAGCGATACGCTTCCGTGAGGATCGTAATACGCGATGACGGGCGTCGCAACGATCGCGGCCGCCGAGTTCCCGGATAACGGTGTGTGTGTCTCAGTTTATGAGAACCCGAAGCCGTGTTTGGGGGGTCCGGCGGCGTGCTTCCGGGGCGCATGGCGTGTGGGGCATTACATTCGGCCGACGCACTACGAGATAGCGCGACGCGCACGAGGCTGCCCTACGGTCGCCGAGCGTTGCGGGTCGTCCGGGGACGCGATTCGTGGTGCGTGCGATGAGTGAAGACATGGGCCACAAGAAGCAACAACACCCTAACGCTGGGCGAGTTCATGGCCGGCCGGTCTGTCCTGGTGCTGTGTTCCGTCGCATTGTGTGTCCCGGCGAGCCGCGCGGCGCTGTCGCAGGCATCCCCCTCGAGCGGCCACGGCGCGCCGCAACGCCTAGCCACCGTTCCCGGGCTCGGGGCGCCGGAAGCAGTCACCTACGATGCTGCGCTCGGCATGTATTTCGTCAGCAACATCAACGGCGAAGTCGCCGCAAAAGACACCAACGGCTTCATCACTCGTATCCGAAGCGACGGGCAGCTCGACAGCCTGCATTTCATTCAGGGTGGCCGTGATGGCGTGACCCTCAACAGTCCGATGGGTTCGCGGATCAAGGGCGACACACTCTGGGTGGTCGATATCGACGTGCTCCGCGCGTTCGATGCGCGGACGGGTAAGGCGCTTGGCACGATCGACCTCGCGCCCGTGCACCCGCTGCTGTTGAATGACGTCGCGATCGGCCCGCGTGACGACTTCTACATCACTGACACGGGTGTCCGGCCCGACTCGACGGGTGATCTGAAGCACACGGGGCCGGACCGGATCTACCACATTGGGCCGGACCGCAAGCCCACCATCGCGCTGGAGAGTGCGGCGCTCGCGACGCCTGATGGCATTGATTGGGACCCTGTGCACAAGCGGCTGCTGCTGGCGCCCATTGGCGGGACGGCGATCCAGAGCTGGCTGCCCGGCGCCCCGGCGCCAACGATCGTGGCATCAGGCCGGGGGCGTTTTGACGGGATCGAAGTCGAGCGCGACGGCATGGTATTCGTCACGAGCTGGGCCGACTCGAGCGTCGAGTCGGTCGAAGGCGGGAAGCTCGTGCGGCGCATCGGCGGGTTCGGATCGCCGGCGGACGTGACATACGACGCCGCTCACCACCGGGTGGGCGTGGTGTTGCTGCAGGAAAACCGGTTCGAGTTGTGGACGTTGCCTTGAGGCCGCGCCGTGCTGCCGAATTCGGGCAGGAAGCTTCCCCGTCGCGAAGATCAGCCCGTTCGTTCAGATAGCGACAAATGCTTGTACGCGATGAACTTAGCTATGAGATCCCGCATCAGTCGATGAAGAAATGGCGATTTGCCTGTCAAATTGAGGGATGTTACTACATATTAGTGAAAAGCACTAACTCACCTAATTTCACTCAATATGGACCCTCGCCTAAACCCGTATGCGCCTGGAGCTGGGGCTCCACCACCTGAGCTCGCTGGTCGGGATGTAGTGATCGAGCAGGCCGCAGTCGCGCTAGATCGCATTCGGGAGGGTCGGCCTGCGAAGAGCGTACTATTGGTTGGGCTTCGCGGCGTCGGGAAAACCGTCCTGCTCAATCGCATCCGTCAGGACGCCGAAGTTCGGGGAATTGTTGGTGTGGCCCTTGAAGCACCTGAAGGTCGATCATTGCCCGGGATGCTTGCTCCTGTGTTGCGAGCTGCGTTGCTCAAACTCGACCGAGTGGCGGCAGCGAGTGTAGCGACAAAGCGCGCGTTGCGTGCGCTCGCGGGCTTTGTCGGCAAAATGAAACTACGATTCGGTGACGTCGAAGTCAGTCTCGACGTAGAACCGGAGCCGGGACTCGCAGACGCAGGGGATCTCCAGGCGGACCTCGCAGATCTTCTGGCCGCAGTCGGAGAGGCCGCACGAGAGCGGAAGACAGCGGTTGCATTGGCCATCGATGAACTCCAGTACGTCCACGAAGATCAGTTGGCGGCGCTCATCACGGCCTTGCATCAGAGCACGCAACGACAATTACCAGTCACGCTCGTTGGCGCGGGGTTACCACAGCTTGTCGGCCAGACTGGCCGCGCGAAATCATATGCGGAGCGGCTATTCGATTTTCCCGAAATTGGTCCGCTAGTGCCGACCGCGGCCCGGCAGGCCTTGGAAGTGCCTGCGGAACGCCTCGGCGTGATGTTCGATAGCGACGCGTTGGAATGCATAGTCAGTGATACGAAGGGCTACCCATATTTCTTGCAAGAATGGGGCAAGCACGCGTGGGCCGTGGCGGACGCGTCGCCGATTTCGAAACACGATGCCCACGACGCCACGGCCAACGCACTTGCAGATCTGGACGCCAGTTTTTTTCGTGTGCGCTTCGATCGCCTGACGCCCAGTGAAAAACGCTATTTGCGTGCGATGGCGGAGCTGGGGCCAGATTCGCACCGATCGGGCGATATCGCTGCTGTTCTGGGTATGGCGGTCGGCAGCGTCGCTCCGACACGGGCACAGTTGATCGGCAAAGGAATGATCTACAGTCCGGCGCATGGAGACACAGCCTTTACGGTACCGCTGTTTGATGAATTCATGAAGCGGACGATGCCGAACGGACTGACGGGGTAGCGAGGGCAACTTGCTGGTTCCGAATCCCCTCCAAACATAGCTTTCACTACTCTCATCCCTGGCGGAATCCCTGGTGGCGACGTTGGATGAGCGCGACCAGCTCCAAGCCGCAGTCGGCACGCACTACGCCATCCAGCAGGAACTTGGGCGTGGGGGCATGGCGACCGTGTATCTTGCTCGCGACCTTCGCCACGAGCGGCTCGTTGCGCTCAAGGTGCTGCGCCCCGATCTCGGCGCGGCGCTCGGGGCCGAGCGGTTCACGCGGGAGATCAAGCTCGCGGCCGGGCTGCAGCATCCGCACATCGTATCCGTTCACGACTCGGGAGTGACCCCGGCGGGCCAACTCTGGTTCACGATGCCGTACGTGGAGGGCGAGTCCCTCCGCGCGAGGCTCGAACGAGAGAAGCAACTGCCGGTGGAAGAGGCGCTCCAGATCACCCGCGAAATCGCCGACGCGCTCGACTACGCGCACCAGCAAGGCGTCATCCACCGCGATATCAAGCCGGAGAACATCCTGCTCTCGCGCGGGCACGCCATGGTGGCCGATTTCGGCGTCGCGCGCGCAATGGGGAAAGAGAGCGGCTCCGGCGGCCACACGCTGACCGAGACCGGCATGGCGCTCGGTACTCCGGCCTACATGAGTCCCGAGCAGGCGACCGGCGAGCGCGCACTCGACGCCCGGACCAATGTGTATGCGCTGGGCTGCGTTCTCTATGAGAATGCTGTCCGGTGAGCCGCCGTACACCGGGGCGACGGCGCAGGTGATACTGGCGAAGCGGGTGACCGGGGACGTTCCCTCGGTGCGCCGGCTACGTCCCGCGGTCCCGGTGGCGGTGGACGCGGCGCTCACGAAAGCACTCGCGCCGGTTCCGGCCGACCGGTTCGCGTCGGCGAGCGCATTCGCTCGCGCTTTGCAGACCACTGGTGGCAGCGAAGTCCCTACCCTGGCGGTGCCGCGTGCCAGCGGGCGTGCGATTGCAGTGGCTGGCGCCGCCGGGATCGCGCTTCTGATCGCGATCGGAGTCGTCGTGGCGCGGCGCCGCGGCGTGGCGGCGACAGAATGCTGCGGCATCGTCCGCGTCGGCGGTACGACTCGCAGTATTGCCGTTCGACAATCTCGGCGACTCGGCGGACGCCTATTTCGCCGACGGCATGACCGACGCGGTGCGGGGCAAGCTCACCGCCATTTCCGGACTCGAAGTGATCGCGGCGGCGAGCTCCGCGGAGTACCGAAAGACCACGAAGACCCCGCAGCAGATCGGGCGGGAGTTGGGCGTGCGGTACTTGCTGGTGGGCAAAGTCCGGTGGGCGAAAGTGCCGGGCAGTCCGCAGCGTGTCGAAGTGAGCCCTGCCCTGGTCGAGGTGGCGAGCGCGGCGGACAAGTGGGAGCAGCCCTTCGACGCGCTTATGACCGACGTCTTTCAGGTGCAGGCGGACATTGCCAGCAAAGTCGCGCAGCAGTTGCAGGTCACATTGAACCAGAGCGGCCGGCACACACTCGAGCAGCGGCCGACGACGAATCTGGATGCGTACGACGCGTATCTGCGGGGGCGGAGGGCCGAGGATGGTGGGCCGGGGTCGGAGCGCCGAGCGGTGGAGTGGTATCAGACGGCGGTGACTCGCGACTCGACATTTGCACTGGCGTGGGCGGCGCTCTCGCAGGCGCACGCGACCATCTATAGCGCCGGAGTGCCGACACCGGCCGATGCTGAAGCGGCGCGGGTGGCGGGCGAGCGGGCGGTGGCGCTGGCGCCGGATCTGCCGGAGGCGCATGACGCGCTGGGGGGCTATTACGCGGTCGTCCGCGACGATTACGCCCGGGCGGATTCGGAGGCGCAGGCCGGACTGCGGCTGTCTCCCAACAACGCGCTTCTGGTGCGGGACGCGGCGTTTGCGGAGATCAGTTTCGGCCATTGGGACCGGGCGATCGTCCTCACCGAGCGTGCGACGCAGCTCGATCCACTCAACACCGGCACCGCGACGGAACTGGGGCGGCAGTATCTGTACCTGCGGCGTTACGCGGACGCTCGCAGAGTGTTGGACCGTGTGCTCGCGTCGGAGCGCGGGAATTGGGGTGCGATGCAGTTCCGGGCGAAAGTCGATCTCGCGCAGGGGGATCTGGCGGGAGCGCAGTCGATCATCCGGAATGCCGCAACCGGGGGCGATACGGCGGTGCTGGTCGCATTCCTGGCGCAGTCTCACATCGGCTGGGCGCTGGACAGCGTGTACGAGCGAGTCCTCCGGAGATTGCCGCCGAGCGCATTCGACGGCGATCGAGGGGAATGGGGGTCGGTGATGGCGCAGGAGTACGCGGTTCGGGGCGATGGCGCGCGGGCGCGGGCGTATGCGGATTCGGCGCGACTGGCGTATGAGGCGCATCTCAAGGTGACCCCTAACGACGCGAATCTTCATGCGCAGCGTGGCGTGGCGCTCGCCTATCTGGGCCGCCGTGGCGAGGCAGTGGCGGAGGGTGAGCGGGGCGTGGCACTCGTGCCGATGTCGGTGGATGCGTTCTCGGGGCCGGCGTATCTGCTTCAACTGGCGCGGATCTACATGCTGGTGGGCGAGCAGGAGAAGGCACTCGATCTATTGGAGCGGCTGCTCAAGATGCCTTCCTATCTCTCGCCGGGCTGGTTGCGGATCGATCCCAACTTCGCGTCGCTGCGCGGGAATCCGCGGTTCGAACGGTTGATTGCGCAGCCGGCGGCGGGCCAGCGGCCGACGGCATAGCGGCGCATTGGTGGCGAGGCGCGGCTGGATGGGGCCGAGGCGGTGGCTCTTCGGTTCGTTTCGCCCGATGAGGCCGACACCCTTCCGATGGCAGGCTGGACCAGACTGATGGTTACGTATGCGTTTCGGCATGAGGCGGCTCCATACTTTGCCGCTGCCACGTGGCGACCGCCTGGGGCGGGCTAGGCCGGGCGGAACTCACTCGGGGGCTGCTTACACCAATCACTCGCAGGCCATACGTTTGCTGGCTACCCGCATTCAGGAGGAGCGATGCCCATCATCATGACGCACGCGAACTACACGCCGGCCGGCATCAAGGGTCTCATCCAGGACGGCGGATCGAAGCGGCGGGCGGCGGTCAAGCAGATGGTCGAGGCCGCGGGCGGCAAGCTGCACGCATTTTATTTCGCGTATGGTGACAGCGACGTCGTCCTCATCGCCGAATATCCCGACAACGCGAGCGCTGCGTCGGTGGCCACGGCTGTGGGGGGTAGCGGGGCGTTATCGTCGTTCCGTTCAATGGTGCTGATCACGCCGGAGGAGATGGACGCGGCCACGAAGAAGACTGTTGCCTATCGGGCGCCGGGCGCGAAGGGGTGAGCGCTCCCCACGGCCTCCGGTCGCTGTTGTCCGCGACCGCCGACCGGTGTTGCCGGTATCTCGAATCGCTCGGCACGCGGCCCGTCGCGCCAAGTCCGGAAGGCATCGCCGGGCTCTCCGCGTTCGACGTCGGACTGCAGGAGGAACCTGTCGATGCCGAGGCGGTGATCGAGATGCTCGACGCCGTCGGGACGCCCGGGACGATGGCGATGGCTGGCCCGCGTTTTTTCGGCTTCGTCATTGGCGGTTCGTTGCCGGTGACCGTGGCTGCCGATTGGCTCGTATCGTCGTGGGACCAGAACACGGGCCTCTACAACTCGACACCGGCCACGGCATTCATCGAGGAAGTGACGCTGCGGTGGCTGACCGACGTGCTGGGGCTGCCGCCGTCGTGTGCGGGCGCGTTCGTGACCGGCACTACGGTCGCGCACATCTCGGCGCTCGCCACTGCGCGGCACGCCGTCCTCGGGCGCGTTGGCTGGAACGTCGAGGCGGATGGACTCTTTGGCGCGCCCCCGATCACGGTCGTCGTGAGCGAGGAGGCACACCCCACACTCCGAAAGGCCCTTGGCGTCGTCGGTTTCGGGCGCAATCGCGTCGTCAAAGTGCCTACGGATACGCAGGGGCGGATGCGTCTCGACGCGTTGCCAAAGACGCTGGGGGCGCCGGCGATCGTGTGCACGCAGGTTGGCAACGTGAACACGGGGGCGTGCGACCCCGTAAGGGAGATCTGCGACTGGGCGCACGAGCACGGGGCGCACGTGCATGTCGACGGCGCGTTCGGACTCTGGGCGCGCGTTGCGCCGTCGCGGGCGCACCTCATCAACGGTGTCGAGAGGGCGGACTCGTGGGCGACTGACGGCCACAAATGGCTCAATGTCCCGTACGACAGTGGTATCGTGTTCGTCCGCGACGGGGCGGCGTTGCGCGCTGCAATGTCGGTCAGCGCCGAATACTTGCCGAGCGAATCCAAGCGGCGCAATCCGTCGGACTACACACCCGAGCTATCGCGCCGAGCGCGCGGCGTTCCTGTTTGGGCGGCGATGCGGTCGCTAGGCCGGTCGGGGCTTGCGGAGCTGGTCGAGCGGAACTGCCGGCAGGCGCGCCGGTTCGCGGAGGGTCTCGCGGCGCTGGGGTACACGATCCACAACGACGTGGTGTTGAATCAGGTGCTGGTGTCGTTCGGGTCGCCCGAGCGGACGCGGCGCGTCATTAGCGGCCTTCAGACCGATGGGACCCTGTGGGCGGGCGAGACCGTCTGGCAGGGGCATGTCGCCATGCGCATCAGCGTGTCCTGCTGGGCCACCACCGACGACGACGTGGAGCAGTGCGTCGCCGTCATCGATCGTGTCGCGCGGGCCACGCCGGATTGACGGTCCTTGAAGATGGCAATCTTCGGATGATACGCACTGCGGACATTCATCACGGCGGACCCGTCACGTGATTCTTTGACGAACCAGTCCCATCCTTCTCGCTGCGCCATGAGGGCGATACGTTCAGCGCATGGCTGATACAGCGGAGACTTCGCCGGGAGACTCCATCGACGCACCGCGGGGCGGGCGACCGGGGCGCCGGCCGGCGGGTCCGATTGCGTCATTGCGCGCTGCCCCCCCGTGGGCAATTACCTGGCTCGGGATCGTCGCACTCATTGTGGCGATCTCCCTGAGTGTCCTTGCCCATCAGCCGGGTTCACCGCTCAAGGGCTACGACATCCAGGCTGCGATCCTGACGATTACGGCGGTGTCGCTGTTCTTTACCGCGCAGGTGACGCGCGAGGCGACCGAATATCAGCGGGAGCGGGACATCAGAGAGCGGCGCGAACGGCGGCAGGCGCTCGCCGAAGCAATGATAGTGGAGCTGACGGAGCTTCGAGGGCAAGCAGAGCACTGGAACGACAGGGCCATGAAGCGAGAGCTGACCTTTGTCGTGGAATATCCGGTTCTGACGCACGCGCTCGAGTCCGCGTCGCTGTTCAAGCTCGAGGCGGTGCGGGGTTTGACCAGGACATTACACCAGCTTGCCGAGCTGCGATCGACGGTGACCAATGTTCGTGAGGTGATGAGCCTGCGCGAACCCGCGGACGAGGAGGCGCGCAAGGATCTCGCGGATGCCGTGGAGACGGTGGTGCGATCGACGATCAACGACATCCGGCTATTGATGGTGGCGCTCGTTCATGAGCGGGATGGAAGGGTGGATTAGAGCACTACATTGGGCGTTTAGAGCCCCATGCGATTCGAAAGCGGTATTGTGGATCGCGCGGGCCACTCCGGACTGACGGGATCATCTCGAGTTCATTGGCTAGACGGGTCGTGGTTGCGTGGGCCGTGGCGAATGCGTTGGCAGGTGCCCGTCAAGATTGGCCTTGTTACCGGCGGAGCGCGCGTGTCATCGAAGGCGTTTGAGGTTGTGCTTTTCCACTCCCTGCTGGGGCGGCGTCCCTCGGTGCTCGATTGGGCGCGGCGGCTGTCGGACGAGGGGTACGTCGTTCACACGCCTGACTTATACGGCGGTGAGGTTTTCGACGACATGCGTGCGGCCGCGGGATGGCTGCAGGCTATCGGGTTCGACGGCATGCTTGACCGCGCGCGCGAGTCGGTGTCGGCACTTTCATCCAGCCTCGTGTACGCCGGCTTCTCGAACGGTGGCGCCTGCGCGGAGCTGCTGGCGGCGACACGCCCGGGGGCGTGCGGTGCAGTATTGATGCACGCGCCGCTGCAGATTCGGGATCTCGGGTGGGCGGCATGGCCTGCTGGGGTTCCCGTTCAGACACATTTCGCGAAGGTCGATCCTCTGCGAAGTGCCGCGACGATCGACTCGCTCCGCAAACGCGTCGGCGCGTCTGGTAGCGAGTTTCAGGAGTTTACCTATCCAGAGGGCGGACATTTGTTCAGCGATTCCGGGCTGGCGGCCTATAGCCTCTCCAGCTCGGATACGATGTTTGCAAATGTCGTCCAATTTCTCCGGTGGCTCGACGGTCGTCGCGGTCATTCACCGGATCGCGCGGGCCACTCCGTATTGACGTGATCGTCCGGGTTCATGGCCGAGTGGCAGGCAACACGGTGAATGGCACATCTGCGACACGGTTGTCCCAGGCGACCCGGATGGTTCCCTGCGCGGGGCCGATGCTATCGACAGTGATCGTGAGCCGTTCTAGGAATGGCTCGACGGTTCGTGACTCCATTGGCACCCTGGCGAGATCGCCACTGCGGTCGTAGTCCACGCCGAACTGACCTGTCTGCCGATTGACGATGAGTTGCCAGGCAGTGGGCGCGGGAACGGTGTACAGGGTGTAGGTGCCTGCGGGCACGCGAGTCCCGCCGACGACGAGGTCGTGGTCA
Organism: uncultured Gemmatimonadales bacterium; assembly: GCA_963737895.1. Classification (GTDB taxonomy): domain Bacteria; phylum Gemmatimonadota; class Gemmatimonadetes; order Gemmatimonadales; family Gemmatimonadaceae; genus Palsa-1248. The sequence continues at coordinate 229,402 of CAVTUF010000002.1, forward strand.
GTCGTCAGATGCGTTGCCAGATCGGCACCGGTGCGCCAGACCTCGTTCCAGGGCACAAGGCCGCCGAAAATGACTCGGCCACGTTTTGAAGGGCGGCCATAGTTGATCGCGATGTGAGCGCCGTCGATTGTCGCATGGGCGGTGTCTCGTGATGACAGACCGCCGAACGCTCCGTGCAGTCGTTCCCCCTCGATGAACGAGTGACCGAGCTGGTCGATGTCCAGGGCATTGTCGCTTTCCGTCTTCCACTTGAAGGACGTGGCGGCACCGCTGATGCCGAGGACGTGTCCGGAAGTGGTGATGCGAGCATGTTCGCCGCGTGGGAAGAAGATCGGCAGTATCACAGAGTCCGTCCCAAGGCGGCGCACGGTTCTCCGGACTACCTGCAGCGTGTTGAGATCGAGGACGGGCACACTTGCCGAGTCGACGTGCTGGGCGACGAACCGCCGGACAATGATCTCGTAGAGTCCGATGGATCGGTCGAAGAGGGGTATTGCGTCGGGCGGAGCGGGTACGACTCGCCGCCAGGACGTGTCAGCGTCGTGTTCGGCGATGTCGAAGCCGCCCGGCACTTCGGTTCCGGTCTCTGACCACTCCAGTTTGCCGGTGCTGTCCGGTGGGCCAAGCCGGCTCACCGCTTCGAAGCGCGTGATGTGGCCGTCCGCGTCGGTCGCAATCGTGTAGTGGATCGTGCTGGTCTTCGGGGATCGATGCAGCAGATCTCCTTCCGTCAGTCCTGCCGACCGAGTGAAGCGCTCGGCCATGATGGTATCCGACCCGAGCCAGACGACGTATCCAGAGCGCGCCGAGTCGCGGGATTCAGTGACCGAAGTAGGAGACGGACGAACGTGCGACGTACACCCAGAGGCGACGGCCAGAATCACACCGGTCGTGATACGGGTGCGATGGTGAATCGACGCTGGCCCGCGGGCCTGCGCGCGTGCCGGGCTGACGGCCCCCCACGAAGGCAATGCTGGACGTGTCGGAAGCGGCGGAGTTCGTGCGTGTACCCGATCGGGCGTATGCATGTCTGGCTCCCTGGGAAAGGCGTGGTGCGTCCCAGGTGCCTTGAACGGGACAGATCTCGGCTACGGTTCGAGACAACTGTACTCCGATGTGGACGAAACAGGCAATTGTGTAGGCAAGTTGGCGTGCTGACCAGAATAGTGGCGAGGCGCAGAAGTGGATCCGTCGCCCGGTGCCTCACCACTGGGTTTGATGTCGGAACGATCGGTCCGCATCGAGTGTCAACAGGAATGGCGTTGATGAGCCTGCTGGCCCACGACCGATCTGCGGGGCGAATTATGGGCAGCGGCGATAGCCGGGGGTCTACGCTGAACCCATTTGCACTCGGTGTCGTGAGCCCGCGGCCGGGGGCGACACTTTTCGCGTGCCTGCTGGCTTGCGCGTGTGAGGTCACGGGATTGCCAGGCGGGGCGCACCGCTTTGCAGCGCCCGCTCAATACCGGGCGTGGTGGGCACTGACGGAGGCATGTTCGGGCCTGCGCGGCGATTTCTCAGCCGTGACGTGGTATGTCGTGCCGAACGCAGATTCGTTCTCTCTCGAAGGGGAAACCGTTAACGGTGCCTGGTCCAGCGACGGGAACCGGATTGTTCTTGGCGCCTCAGTGACCACCGATGGCTCGCTGGTCCGGCACGAGATGCTCCACGCCCTCCTCCAATCGGGCAAGCACCCGCGGAAGCAATTCTTGGCAGACTGCGGGGACATTGTGGTGTGCATCGAACAGTGTGTGACCGATGCGGGCGGCCCGCCGGATACCTCACAAGACGCGCCCATACTCCCCCCGTCGGCTTTGCCGGCAGCCGTGCTGCTTGCGCCCGACACGGTGCCGATAGCTACTGACAGTGGGTGGATCACAATTACAGTGACCCTGACCAATACCAGCAATCAGCCAGCGCGGGCTGAGACGACCACGCATCAGGGCACCCCATTTGGCGAGGTGCGGTGGAGTTCGAGCCCCATCCTACTAGGGTTCCCGAACGAACTCCTGACGAGTTACTACTTCACGCTCGCCCCAGCGGGGACGGCGGGTTCGACGCGCCGCGTGGTATTCGACCAGCAGCTGCCGCTGGAGAATACATTGTCGCAATTCGCATTCACAGGGAAATTTCAAGAGTCACTCGCGCCCGCCAAGATCCTGACGGTCGCGCCGTAGGCGCGGCGCGGCAATTCATCAGACTATGGCTCTACATCAGCTTAACTGGAGTCGGAATGCGGCCTGTGTGCCGACAACTCAAGTGTCGAAAGACGCTTTCTTGCCGGCAGCGGCACCGTCCCGTATCGTCAGGGGCGCTCGACGAACGGATAACTCGCCACGCTCAACGCCGGGGTAAGAATGCGGAATGCTTGGTTGTCGATCGGGGTGATCGCGCTGACCGCCACAGCCTGCTCACGCGCTCCTGTCCAGACGGCAGCGGCGCCATCGAATGGACCTGTCCGCGGCCGGACTTTTGCGAGTGAGCCCCCGACCGCGCTGTACGTGATCGACGGGGTAGTTGTGAATGACCGGGTTCTCGTGGCGCAGCCGATCGCGCCTTCGGCCCCGTACGCAGCGCCCCTGCTGATGATTGATGGCGTGCCCATCGGAGCGCCGGCGCCGTAGGTAGGAAGCACGAACGGCTGGCACGGGAAAGAAAACCAAAGAGGCCACGTCAGCGCGACGTGGCCTCTTTGTTCCTTGCCTACCTGACTCGCTACGCCGTCCGACGCACCCTTAGGCGTTGATACAATCAAGTATTGAGGGCAAACCTATTCGTGCGACCCGTTGGCCCAGGTACGCGTCACGCTCCGCTGGCGGGTGACATAGCGTATCGACGGGTTACGAGACGGTACTGCCCGTTAGCTGCCCGCCTGTTACGTTCGGCCGATCTCACCCGGGCCATATGCGCCGCGGTGCGTTGCCACTCACACGGTAGCCGCAATGACACGACGGGCCGCATTCGGTGGCGGCACATGGCAGGCACGGATCGGACTTTCGTTGTTGCTGTGCGTCTGGGTCTGCGCCTGTGACGTCACGGGGCTTCCGCGCGGCGCGCGGCGCTTTACTCCATCCGCGCAGTATCGTGCGTGGTGGGCGCTGACCGAGGCGTGCTCCGGCGTGCAGGGCGACTTCAATACCGTGAAGTGGTACATCCTTTCGAGCTCGGACACGTTTGCTATTGAGGGGGAGACTGTCAATGGCGCGTGGTATGGCGGTCACGACAACTGGATCGTGCTGGGAGATGAGGAGGCATTCGATGGTAGCCTCGTCCGGCACGAAATGCTGCACGCCCTCCTCAAGACACCCGGCCATCCCCGTCAGCAGTTTCTGGGGAATTGCAGCGACATCGTGGCCTGCATCGAAGACTGCGTGAGTGATGGGGGCGGTCCGCCTGACACGTCCGAGAGCGCGGCCATCCTTGGCCCGTCGGTACTTCCGGCAGCGGTGTTGTTGGCACCCGATACCGTATCGTTAGCGGCTGACAGTGGTTGGACGACGATCACGATCAGCATCACGAACACGACTCGTGCTCCAGGGCGGGTTGCAGTGGACACATCGTTTGGCGTTCCCGAGAGCATAATTCTGTGGCACTCGACTCCAGGCCTATTGGGAGTTGTCGAGATCCAGGCCGATTACTACTTCACGCTGGCTCCGGCTGGCACGGCGGGAGCTACGCGGCGGGTGGTGTTCGACCAGCAAGTCCCATTCACGAGCGCATCACCGCAATACGTCGTCACCGGGCTGTTTGGAGAATCGCCGGCCAGTGCGCAGACGTTAACGGTAGCGCCGTAGCGATCCCACGTGCTCCACTGGCGGCGTCAACGCGAAGCCTGACGCGGGGGCGGGCTCACGGCAGGAGCGCTTGCAGCGAAGATCGTGCTGTCCGCCCACCACGTCCGATAGCACCATTCCAGATGGCCCGACAACGATCGGCTTTCGGCGTCAACGTTGTCGTGGTGCGGTCGTCCGAGCTTGCAGGCTTCTTCGACGAGCCTGGCCGCCTGGAAACGGCCGAAGGCATCCGCGCGGGGGTGGGCGCGTGCCCATCGATTCCACGTCGGAAGGATGTCAGCCGCTTCCAGATGTGTGGCGCCGACGTCGCGAGAGAGGAGGGCGATCTCACCCCCCGCTATGAGCGAGTCGGCGAGGCGGCGGCGCGCATGAGCAACGACACTGGCGCCAAGTAATGTGGGCGGGGATGTGTCGATGGTCCATGTGGCACAGAGGCTGTCCGACACCGTGGCTCCTGCCCACGTTGCGCACCAGGCGGCGTGAATGATTCCCGGGTGTATGCCGTCGGGGCTCGATCCTGGCATCGCGTTCCGTTCCGCCGGAGTGAGTGGCCGGGCCTGGGCGGGTACGGCGGCTCGATGGGACGCCTCCCACTGGGCGTTGTTTCTCTGCGTGATCGCGAGGACCAGCGCGAAGAGGCCCACTGCTCCACAAACGACGAAAGTGAGGAGCCACGCCACGCCGCCGATCACGGTGTGGCCGCGCGCTGTCCACGAGTCAACGATCCTGGACAGGAGAACGAGACCCAGGAATCCGAGAATGACGCCACCGGCGATCCTCAGCATTGCGGCGGGCTATCGTCGTACCGGCCGATGGTGCTGATCACGACACGAGACTCGTAGATGGCGAGGTCGTGGTGAGCCACCGGCCCCCGCGAACCTCGAGTACCAGCTTGTTCGATTGCGCAAGCATCGGCGGCCGATCGGTAAGGAGGTTTGTCGCACGTGCTTTGTTAGCAACGCGGCCCGTGACGAGGGTCCAGTAGTCAGCGCCCGGGCGCGGCGGTCTTGTCCGAGGAGCACGCAGCGAGGAGCGCGGCGATAAACACCAGGAAACGAGCTTGCATATCGGCTAACCGGCCTGGGGGTTGAGGTCGCTACAGCATACGATATTCTGAGACAGGCAGCCAGACACCTCGTAGTCTTGCCAACGTAAGCCAAGCAGCGGACGCCGGGTCTCCAAAGACAGGACTCTATATAGACTAGCCCACTGGGTGACGCGCCATGGCCCCACGCGTCCGAGCCCGCGACCGCGCTCTACGTGATCGACGGGGTGGCTGTGAATGACCGGGTCCTCGTGGCGCAGCCGATCGCTCCCGCCGCCCCGCAGGCAGCACCCCGGTTGATGATTAATGGCGTGCCTATAGGACCGCCGACGCCGTAAGTACGAAGCACGAACGGCGGCCACGGAAATGAAACGCGAGAGGCCACGTCACCGCGACGTGGCCTCTCTGCTACGTGCCTAACTGGCCCCCGCTACGCCGTGCGACGCACCTCTCCCCCGACAGCCATCCTCTTGCTTGCTGCTGCAATAACCTAAATGGAGTCCCCGGCGCGGGCGCCCGAGGTCGATTCGGCATGGAGGCGTCAAGTCATTTCGTCAGGATCTTCTCGAACACATCGATCGCTCGGGGATCTCCCGACTCACCTAGCCAGAATAGTGCTTTCTTCCGAAGCGCCGGATCGGAGTTTGACGTGGCGATCTGAATGAGCACGGGCACGCCCTCGTCATGCGGTCGCTGCGATAGTGCGAATACAGCCTGTTCACGGACACCTTCGTCAACTCGTTGATCGCGTGCCAATGAGTCAAGGCTGGCCGTTGCGTTGCCGGCAGCCTGGCCGAGCCAGAACACCGCCTGCTTTCGAGTGTGCGACGGGCTGTTAGAATCGCGGGCGATTGCCGCGAGCGTCGGCCAAACCGTCGCGCTGTCGGCAAGGGTAGCGGGAAAGATTGCATCGCTCCCCGGTGTCGACGGTAGACGCCGAGCGAGGCTCAGAAGGTAGGTCGCCGCATCGCTCGCGGAGACGGTGCCGAGATCGGTAACGTGCACGCCTTGTCTGGGCGTCCGCCAATTGCCACCGACGTAGGCATGGAGGGCGCTCAGTGTGTGGTCGTGGACCCTCAAGACCAGACGCACGGGGCCATGCTCGCAGTTCTGGTCCCACTCGACATCGTCCGTGTATGACGAGGAGTTCCAGACCGTGCGATTGTGCTCGCCTGTCATGATGGAGTTCCCTTCTCCACAAATGGCCGGCCGCGATGCGAAGCTCATACGGACATCGCCGTCCGAAACGGCCGAGACGCGGCTTTCCAGCGACCCGCTCTGGGCAGAAAGGGGGCTCGTGAGCGCGAGGAACGCCGTCGCGCACGCGCATTTGGCGAAGCTGGCATAGGTGCTCATTGGTCGATCAACTCCTGAAGGAACTTGGCAGCGCGCGGATCCGAGGACTGTCCCAGCCAAAACACGGCCTTCTTACGGAGCTCCTGGTCCTTGTCCGTCTTGGCAATGTGCATGAGCGCATCGACGGCGCCCGAATCGTTGCGTTGGGAGATCGCGAATATCACCTGTTCGCGGATGTCCTGATCGGCGGTACGGTTGTAAAGACCCACGAAACGCCCGATGCCGACATCGCCCTGGCTGGCCCAGAATACCGCCTTCTTGCGGATATCCTTTGACTCATTGGGATCCGCACCAATGCCCAGAAGCCAATCCCCTTCACCGCCGTGCTGTGACACGCCGAAAAGGACCTTCTCCTTGATCTCGTCATTCTTGGTGCGCGCAAACAGGTCCTTGAGATATTTCACGCTCGAGGCGCCCCCAGATTGGCCAATCCAGAAGACCGCCTTCTCGCGCAACTCAGACGGCATGTCCTCCGACTCGGCCGCATGGCGCAACGCGTCGAGACCCCGGCTGTCAGACTGCTGCGAAAGAGAGAACAACGCCCGTTCGCGGACAGACTCGTCGCCGGGGTGCGTCGCAATGCTGTCGAGAATCGAGACGACCTTAGGATCCTCGACCTGGGACAGCCAGAACACCGCCTGCGTACGCAACTCTGGCTCTGGGTCGCTTCGGGCCACCGAGACCAGAATGTCGGCGGCTTCCGGGCTCTCCTTCTGTGAGACGAGGAAGAGCGCTTTGCGTCGGATCCCAACCGAGCACGCATCTCGCCGAGCGAGCACCTTGCGGAGAATCGGGATCGCGCGGTCCGCGTCCATCTGCAGCAAGCCGTTGAGCGCCGCGATCCGGACGTCGTCGTCGTCGTCGTCGCTGGGGCATGGGGCCGCCGCCGACTCGGCCTGCACTGCTATGCGCTCGGCGCACGACGCGTCGCCCTGGCGCGCCAGCGCGGTACAAATTCTCGTGCGTAGCGTCGCCGCATCCCCATGGGCACCGTTCGCGGGATTGCTGCTGGCGAACTGGCGGAGTGCGCTGAGTGCATTGTGCAGGTCGGCGCCATCGCCACTGCGGTACAGCGCAAACGCCTGGTAGTACAGCGCTCTCGAGGCGTACGCGGATTTCGGAAAGGTCTGGTTGATTCGCCCAAACAGCGCCGCGGCCTTCTTATAGTCGCCATCTGAAAGCGCCGCCCGTGCGGCGCGATAGAGCGAGTCGGCCGGGTCGTCATCGGCCCAGGGTGCAGGCACTGAGACGCTCTCCGGCTGCTCGGCAACCTGGACATCCGGCAATGCAAACGTCGCCATGTACGCGTGGCGGGCGTTCAGACCGCCCAGGGTGCGTCCCACCCAGCTGCCGGCCTCGCCCAGCTCGCGGCCAACCGGGCCAGTGAGACTGGCGGGGACCAGCGCGATTGTCATCATCAGCACAGACGTCAGTGCGGTCGATCGCATGAGAAGACCCTCTGAAATGCCGGACTAAATGCCGGTGGCGCCCGCGGGGACCGCGTAGCGGATCCGGCTCAAGACGTGGCCGTGTTCGAGCGTACTATCGATCATCTGTCGTTCAGATCCCGCCGAATCCGGGGTAAACTCCACCAACTGCACCAGCACTAGCTCCAGATCTTCCAGGAGCCGTCGCTGTTTCGGATCGGATGCCGCGGGCGAGTCGAGCAGGAGGCGTGTATTCGACAGAACATCGCGCGCCCAGCCTGCAACGTCAGCCGAGCCGGTTTGGCCGTCCGCCGACCGGCCTTCGGTGCGATACGCCGTGAGCAGCGCCTCGGCCTGCGTGAGATTGTGCGCGACTGCTACTTGGTACGCCGTGCGGTCGCCACGAGTGATGACCGGTGCGCGGCGTACTGGCTGGCGTACCGCGACGGCAATGCTCGGAGCCGGAGGGGTTCCCGTCCATCGGCCGATCGCGATCCCGGACGCGAGCACCAGGCCTGCGGCGATGGCGACGGGCCACGCCCGGCGCCACGTGCGATGCGACGCCACCCGCGGGGCCGAATGGATCGAACGGATCTCCGTTTCGGCAGCCGACTTCGTGCGGGCGGTCTGGATCGCCGACCACATCGCCTCACGGGGTACGGCAGGTGGCGGCGCGTTGTAATCACGCGCAGCCTCCAGCAGCGTGGGATCGAGAGGTTCGTCGCTGGTATCGTCGAACATCATGAGAGCCATTCTCCTGCAAAGTCTGCGAGCGCTGCGCGAAGCTTGGCTCGTGCGCGAAAGAGCTGCGCCTTGGAAGTACCGGAGTCGATCCCCAGTGCTTCGCCAATCTCCTCGTGCGTGAAGCCCTCCACATCGTGCATCACGAATACCGTCCTGTAGCCTGGCGGAAGCGCGTCGATGGATTGTGCGAGGCGCTGCTTGAGATCGGGCTCGGCGAGACGAACTGGAATACTTGGCTCCGCAACCCCTTCGAGTGGTGTCTCGCGCGCGTGGCGGCGGCTGACCGACCGTACGCGGTTGAGGGCGACAGAGACGCCGATGCTGTGGATCCAGGTCGAGAGCGCGGATTGGCGCCGGAACGTGGCGATGCGGTCGAAAGCACGGATGAAAGTGTCCTGGGTGATATCGCGGGCGAGATCGTCGTCGCCGGCCAGTCGGAAGGCGAGCCGATAGACACGGTCGACGTGGGCATCGTACAGCGCCCGCTCGGCCGCGGCATCACCTGCCACCACCCGATCGATTAACTCGCCTTCGTCCACCCAGCCTCTCGGTTGGGGCTATTCAGTGAGCTACCTGTCATTCATCTGACAGGGGATGTGGAAAAACCGTTGCGTGGCGAGACGGCAGCTGCCACTACAGGGAGTTCCCATCGCTCTTGTTGCCCGGACTCGTGCATCAACGGATCAGTGAGTCGGACTGCGGCAGAACCTCGCCCTGTTTCACCCTCAGCACGATGTGTCCTGTCCATGTGAAGTCGGTGACAGGGTTGCCGGCCAGTGCCAGAAAGCTCGCCTCGTAGCCGTCGGCGAGACGGCCGATCTTGCGCTTGGGAAAGATCAATACTGGGGTAACCCTGGTCCACGCATCCAGCAGATCACTGTTGCTCCAGCCACCGAGCGCGTGGAGATAGAGCGCCTCGGCTTTCGCATCGACGCCGTAGTTGTCCGACCCTATGGCGATGGGGACGCCAGCGCGGCGCAGCGCAGCCAAATTGTGGCGCTGAATGCTCTGTGTGCGCTGGAGCCACGCCGAGTCGGAGCCGGTAGTCGCGGCAGCCAGCGACACGGTAGGAATCACAGTGACGTGATGGCGTGCGGCCAGCGCGATATCAGAGTCTGCCAGAATGAAGGCTTGTGCGTCTTCGTCGTGAAAGAACTCATAGCCGGGCATATGCGCGATCACGTCCACGCCGGCTGCGACAGCGGTCCTGAAGTCCTGTGGCGAATCCACGTGTGCTGCGACGCGTAGCCCAGCGTCATGGGCATGTTCGACGATGAGCGGCACGAGCGCCGGGTCGAGACCCTTGTTTCCACTGATGGCGGTGTCGCGGCGCAGCGAGTCAAACCGCTCGCTATGGACCAAGAAGATCTTGATGATATCGGGGTGACTCGCGAGGATTGCGCGCCATTTCCGATCAATGTCAGCCGCCGAGTCCACCAAGAAGTAGGCATCGTTCTCTTCCTGGTGGCTGCGGTGCGCGAGAGCCTCAAGGGTACGGAGTGAATCCGGACTGACGCGACCGTAGGCCGCGTAGAGACCAAGTGCGAGAGCCTCATACACCTCGGTGGGGTGTCCGTACGAGGCGGTGATGCCGGCATCGGAGTATGCAACGTCCATGGATTGGGGCGTGTTTACATCGTGCGATACCGCGCGCTTACCGGAGATTGAGTTGGTGAGCGACATCCCATAGAAGATCCCGTCGTTGAGGTTCATAGCAACGATGTGCCGGATATTCCTGGGGCTGTCGAAGTGATGTGAGTGGGCGTCGCCGAAGGGCGGGACGATATAGGCTGCGTGGAGATCGATCGTGGTATCAACGCGCTGGGGCCTGTGTGTGCGGAAGACTCCGTCGGTGGCGTACATCGTGCGATCGGCGAAGCGGTCGCCGACCCACCAATGGCCGCCGCTAAAGGCCACCCTGTGCGATTGCGAGTGAGCAGACGCCGCGTGGGCTACTGGAATTGAACCGTACCCGGCGCCCCATCGTTCCGTGCCTTGCAGCAAGAGGGCAAATAGAAGACACAGGCTGCGAAGGCGAGTTGGCAGACATGGAGAAATCATCTTCGTCTGACAGACGCGGGCGACCAACCGTTGCGTGAGGATTTCCAATGACCAAGTCGTACGCGCTCGCAGTGGATTGGTGGAAAGCGAGGCGATATACGCAATCCATGACGGGCGAGGTCAACGCGGCCGATGCGAACCGAAGATCCAGAGTGGGCTCAGAGTAGAAACGATTGCCGAGGCCGACACCGGGCCGAAGTAGCGGGAATCCCAGCTACGAAGGGAATAGGTGGATACGAGCCATACTTCACCTGGCTGCACGACATATCGCCCGTCTGGGACGCGTGGCAAATAGCGGCCGTGTGAATCTTGACGCAACGGCTGCGTACGGGCTACGGGATCGCCATCCAATTCGAGTCCGGATGAACCGATGGTGATCGTGTCGCCGCCGATCGCGAACACTGGCTTCCCGACTGGGGCCGCCCCACCTGCACAACTTCCCCGATGCAGGTAGCCGCGCGCGCGGCCCCACCCCGCGACGACGATTGGAAGACAGGCTGCGACAAGCGTCCCCCGGCGCACAAGCCCTCCGGTCCCGGTACCTCGGGCGATGTACAACCCTGGGGGAATGCTCGAACTCAGATTGAGCCGCAGAGTCGCATGGCGAAATACGAACAGGCACACGAGGCTGGCCACGGCCACCATGAGCCACGGGAGGAGTGCAGGCAATGCTACTCGTTTATTCGGCAGTGCCGGATTCGGTATCACTGCACTGGCTACCGGAGCCCGATGGGTGAAGCGAGTCGGCGGCCGGTAGCACGTTTGGCGGGGAACAGTGGATACGGAGCTAGAGCGTGACGGTCGCGCCGAGTGCCGCCAGCATTTCCGCGAGGTGACGATACCACACAGCGCCACCTTCCCTCGTAGGCCAACCAACTCAGCGTCATAAATGGTTCGTTTTCAGCGTATCGGCATCCTGCGGCGACCGGATGTCCGCAGCCTGGGTGCAGGCCCGAATGGTGGGGCCACTCTCTTCGACGGGTCCCTGTTTGTACTCGCGGTGTCTAACCCACGGGACAGCGCGGAATCACGCCCTGAAACGACGCTAGTTCCCGATCGTAGGAGTCTCCAGCTGGTCATGAGGAGCGCGATCGATGCGCCCGCCAATATTGCCCACGCTTTCGCAAAGAGGTGCTCATAGTCGGGTATCCGCTGGTAAGCTGCGTGCCACACGAAGACCCGTACCGGGGCATACACAGGTCCGCTTCGAACCACCATGGCAGTCACCGCAAGAAGCGACAGTGGGACCGCCGCGGCCCGCCACCGCCAGCTTAGCATGCACAAGACCGCCATGAGTGTGAACAAGATCGCGGCCGCCGCCAGCCATACCTGCGTGGCCGATGACACACGAAATAATGGGTCGCCAAGGTGCCGGTGGTACCCAAGCCGCGATGCAACGAACTGAGTGGAAAGACCGGTGGCCCATGTGATATCGAGAAGCATGACGATCAATGGAGGCCACCCCGTCGCACTGTGGACTGCTGAAGGCCTCCCGGGAATGTTCACAGGTGATCTCAGCGTCCCACCGACAAAGGCGCCGCGATGTAGGGCCCATCGAAGACAATATCACCTGCCAGAAACACATTGAACGGTTGGCCGGGCCGGATAGTCACAGTCGGTGGAGTGTCGAGTCCACGTTTCGCGCTCTCAAGCGCTACATCGCCCAGATTCTGGCCCAATGCCCCCGCAGCCACCTGCCGCGACGAGGGTGCTGCGTACACGGCTGATTGTTGCGGTTGAGATAGTTGTACGCCGGCCGAAATTACAGACGTCAGAAGGGCCGCACCGTACACGCGAGCATAGTGGTGGTTCACTTTGTCATGCAGCCCCACCTCGCCAGCTTCGTCGGTCGCCGCGAGATGCGGGAGCGACCAACTTCGTCCATCCGGCAGGATAAGTCGCGTCCATGCTACAATCAGCCGTCCCGTGGTTACAGATCGGTTGTCGTAGGATCCAATCAGACGTGAGCCCTTGGGTACTAACAGGGTCTGTTCAGTCCGAGAATCGAACAGATCTCGGCTTGTCTGTCCCAGGATCTCGCCCGGCAAGTCGGAATTGATGCCTGTTAACAGGAGACCTGGGATCACGGTGCCTGCCCGCACCGCGTAGGCTGTGCCAGATGCGTCAGACTCCACGCCGCCTGATCTCGACGGGACCGCTCGCGTACTGACCGGCATCGGCGCCGCGGTGCCGGTAGGCAGCGCCTCAGTCAAGGCACCCATCCCGATCACCGCCGGGGGGTTCGAGCCCGCGCCGGCTTCGTCACCAGGCAGCAACCCTCGTGTTCGCGTGTCACCCGATGGACCGCCAGCCACGACCCCCTCTTCTGAATTGGCCGGCGGCGCAGCCGCAGCTGCAGCGTGTGATTCGCGTTCAGGCACTACGAGAGGGCTCGTGAGCGCCCATTGATAGGCCTGGCGCCGGGGGGACGCCTGATTAGCTCCGCCAACTCGTGTTCCCATTGCGGATGCATCCTGCGGGTCGGTACTAGCACTGGGCTCCTCGGTGCCGGTGACGGGAGCACCAACCCCTGTGCCGTCCTGTAGCGGCGGAGGCACCGGTAGTCCGGTGGCCTCGTCCTCAACGGTCCGGCGTGTTCCTCCCTCAGGAGTCTGCAACGAGCCAACCCTTACAGCGTCCCCGCTTCCATCGCTACCCTGCACCTTGCGCGGAGGCTGATCGAGAAATGCGGGCCGAGCAGGCACTGGTGGCCCGACTTCGCCAGCAGCGATTTTCGATCCGCCAGCCGTCCCTGGTGCGATCCGGGCTGGTCTCGTCACGACCACCACCGTGAGCACAGTTACTCCGGCCAGCGCGGCAGCGACTGTGAGTGCGTTGCGATTGAGGCGCTTTGCGAGGGGCAATGGCGGCCAGAGCGGCCCCTCGCCGACACGTGAACCTGCCGCACCTTCGGAGTCCTGTGGTACTCGCTCCGGCACGTCAGAACTCGCGTCGTGAGCCGGCCTCTGATCACCCCCAAGGTACCCCTGATCAGATTCGTTCGTTGAGTCCTCTCCCGCGATCATCTGATTCGCCCGGGCGGTGCCCCTGCCGCATCACTGGACGTGGAAGCATCAGCTGAACTTCCAGCGTCATAGTGCAGGTTGTCCAACCGCACACTCCGCTCGTGACCACCTTCTCCGACTACCAGCACTGCGGACCGGAACACCCGATCTGTCACGTAGCCATCCCCGACGAGATTGTAGTTCAGGAGGATCTTGCTGCCGTCATCGGCGAGGGCGAACAGCGCGGGTGCCTCTTTGTGCGAAGCGCTGGGGGGCAGCTTGATGTAGCAGTGCGCCCCATCGTCAAATACTGCGATCGGGACCCACGCGACGTGCCGCTCGGGGGCAATTCGATATGCAAAATTCAACGCGCTGATGGTGGCCGTCGCTGGTGAGACCGTCGCAGCCGCCGTTTGCGGTGCAGCCCAAGATTCCACTAGTGCATCCGGGTAGTAAAATCGGACATGCCGGACGTAGATGCCGTGCGGATTGAAACCCGAGTGGGGACATGGCGGGCTGTCCAGTGTCAGGTCATAAATGCGGCCCGCATTGGTCGCGAGCACGAGGTTTGTAGTCAGGCCGCAATCGTGCGGCTTTACGACCACAAGCGGCGTTTGACCATTCGTCCCCGCCACCGCGAGCTGGATCTCCCAACGTTGTGTATCTCCTGCAATCTTACTCAATACTTTTTCGCCTGCCTCCAATTCGATCACGCATGCGCGCAATGGTGCGCACGTCACTGTTGGTTGGGCGTGCCCATACGGGAAGGTCTCGAACGCACCCTGGTCAACTGTTCGCGCAACTCCTGTCCTGACATATTCGCGTTCCGCCGCAACCACGGGGTCAATCGGTGTTCGGCTGCCCCCGACAGTGCCTGCTGGATCGCCAACCGGTACACGTCCCGTGGTGGCGCACGTCTGCCGCCCGCTTGCCTCGACGGTATCTCGCCGTGTGTCCCGGTGGTCTGGACGATGCTCAACGGACGAGTCGCAGTAGACGCTCCCCACTCCATTCTGGGCCTGTCGTACCGGGAGTGCCGAGGCATCTATCGCGGACAGCCCAATCACAGCAACGACGCACGAGAGGCAGCATCGCTCCAGTGATCGCATCCATTGCCCGTCGCTCCCAAGCACAAGCGTGGCCGTCCATCTCGTCATTGTGCGATCCCTCCATTGTCAGTGACCTGGGTCCAGTTGATGGATGTGACGAACACGCCCAACGGGTTATCCTGGACAGCATCAGCTGTAGTGGGCGCCTGCAAGCGCACTGTGACGTACCCTTCCCACGCACTCACGCGCGTAAGCATGCCTGCGATTAGAGGATATTCGGTTTCCGTCCACCGAATCTTCCACGTTGGTGAAGCCGGCACTGGAAGGGTGCTCGCGATCTCGACTTGCCGGGTGATGGTCTGGCCAAGCACCCGCGGGTCGTGTGAGGGGTCAGCGAAATACGTATTGAGCATGACGGCAGCGGACGACCCCTGGTCCACGAACATGTACGCGCGCCGCATCATGTCTGCCTGTACTCTGGGCGGGGAAGCGGGTAACACCGTTCGCACGGTCCGCACAAAACTCGCGAGTTGCGAGGCAACCAGCCGTGGCTCCGGCGCTCGCATGATGTCGGCCTCCCTTGCAGTCATGACCTGGCCGAGCTTGTCCACCTCAACCAGGTACGGCACGACGCGAGCTGAGCTCGCAATCCGGATGTAGGAGATAACACACACAGTGAGCAGCCCAAGTGACCAGAACGCGACGAGTTGCCAGTTTCGCTTTCCTCTCGCGAGGTCGCCGAACGTATTCGCAAACTCGTGCCGTGCGGTCAGGAAGCGCGAGTCTGCCGAGATGGAGTCTCCAAGGCTACGCATCTCAGCCGAGGGTCCTTAGGGCGTGCGCCAGCCCGAAGCTATGCCGCGCCGTCAGCCGCCGAGCGACATCACTTGGCACACGACTCACCAAGTAGGCGAACGCCAGCGCGCCGCCTGTTACCTGCAACAGTGGGCTGGGTTCGGCAAAGACCTGCGTAGCGCTGAGTAGGCGGACGAACCCCTGGGTCACATCCATCCCGACGCCGACAAACAGATAGAGCAAGAAGATTCTCGCGCCGAGGTAGAAGGCATATGCGACCATCTGCTCGGCGAAAGCCGCCGTCCAGCGGGACGCGGCAAAACCAAGGAACAGCACTCCGCCGCCAAGTACGACGACGTAACTCTCGATCATCACAACGAGGACCTGTATCGCAACGATGATGTAGGCGGCTGCTACCGCCACAGAGCAGAATAAGGCGAAGAGCCCGATCAAGATGTCCCGCGACACCACCGTGAGTGAGATCGCTTGGAGAATGGAGTACGCGAGTGAGCCACCGACGGCTATGATCGCATCCGGACTCATTGTGCCCCGCCCAATGACCTCCTCGCCCGCGGCAGCGAATCCATTGAGGATTGCGGGAAACCAGAACGTGAATGACGTGATGAGGGTCAGGAGGAATGAGATGAGCAGGAACTTGAGCAGAAACTTGGACGCAAGGTCATCAAGGCTGCCCCGCCTGAGCGTCCAGACCAAGCCTGACACACAAAACTCGAGAGCGGCAAGCAACATGAACGTGCGCTGAGCAAGCGGTACCAGCCGTGCCCGCCATCCACCCGCTGCCACCTGGTAGGCGCTACGGATCCCATCGAGGTATTGGCCACCTACGACTGCGCTCTGGGCCGTCGCAACGTTTGCGACAACGGCCCAGATCACAATCATGCACGCGAGCATCGTAAGCGCGCGCAACCTCCACGTCACGGCGTAACCCTTAGACTCAGGTCGGGCGAGGCCGTTTGTGGAGTGGCAAGCTGAGCCAGCGCCGTCCGGGCAGCTTCATCGCGCTGTACTTCCTCGTTGATCCGCCCCGCGAAGTAGACGGCCTGGATATTTGTCTGCGCCATCACTGCTTGCCGCAATAGCATGAGCTCTTCCGCAGAATACACCGCCGCCGAGTTCTGAAGCTCCAGCGCTTGTTCGTGGCCGCTTACTGCCCCATTGAGCTGTTTCATGCGCTGAATCGCCCCCCGGCCTGCCGCGACAGTCGCCTGCTGTTGGGCTGTTGCGTCAATGGCAGCCCCGAACACGTTGACTGCTGCGTGGCCTTGGGCGCGCTGCTCGGTTGGCCAGTCGGTTACGGGTTTCGTGACTGGGAAATAGCTGTGAAACGTCGTACCCACACCGGACGCGGCGTATCCCAGGGAATGCGGAGCCCCCATCAACTCTCCTATGTTTGCGAGGGACGGGCCCGCGTTGCGCCAGGGTGCTGACGGCAGCTTGGCCAAAGCACGCAACTGGTATTTCACCTGATCAAGCTGATTCTTGATCTGCGTCATTCTGATTGACATAGTGCAGCACATTTTCGGCGTAATTCGCGGGATCGTAGACCGCGATTTGAGCCGACGCCCCCTGCGTTATCGCACTCGATACCAGCCCGATCATTGAGATTCCCAGGAAACCGCGAAGCCCGTGGCACCGTCGCGCGCCCCGGGTGGGAGCCGGGAGCTGCCTCTCGCGGGCGCAGGGCCAAACAGACGCAGCCTGCATCGATGGATCGTGCTCAGCTTGATGACACGCCATGTTCAACCGCTCCATAGTGAAGGTGTTGAGGAGAGCTGGACCTAGAACCGACCGATTCATGCCCGGCAACTGGACAGGGCCAGTGCCGAGCGCAACGACGCAGCCAAATCCCTATTGCCCTGCTGCGCGACCCATTCGCCCTGCCATGATGCGGGATCCCGATCGATCATTCGCTCGATCTTGCGCTTGCATTCTTCGACCGTGAGGCCGTGTGGTACCGTCAGGAATGACAGTGCGAGCGGCCCCAGGCCCAACTCGAACAACCGGCTACCACGCGGGCTTTTGACGTAGTAGTGCCGCTTCGGGGTCGCGGTTGCGATCGTTTCGATCTCGCGGTCGTTGAGTCCCACATCCCGGTATAAGGGAGCCGTATTGGGCGAAGCCGCGTCGGCATTTGGCAAGTAGAACCTGGTCGGGCACGAGTCGATGACCGCGTGTCGAGACACGAATTGCGCGAACTGCGCAGGGCTTTGCGTCGCGAGCACGACCGCGCCGTTTTGCTTACGCAGAGTCAGGAGCCACTGCGTTATGCGTGGCCCGAATCGCGGATGCAGTAGTGCCATCCACGCTTCATCGATTTCGATGAGCGTCGGCCTGCCATCTAGCCGTTGCTCGATCCGGCGGAAAAGGTACAGGAGCACCGGAATGGCGATACGGTCATCGAGCGACAGCAAATGCCGGAGTTCAAAGACGGTAAACTGGCTCTCTCTCAGATCATCGTGCGCCGCATCGAGTAGCTGTCCGTATAGGCCAGCAAGGGTGTACGGCCGTAACGCGGCCAATAGGTCTGCGTGCTGTAGCTGCGTTGACAATTCTGTCAGAGTCCAATGTGGTGGCGCATTCTCCGCGATCAGAGCCAGAGCACGGTCGATGCGTGCTCGATGCGCGGGCGTGACGGTAATTCCTTGCAGGACTACCAACGTCTCAATCCACTCCGCAGCCCAGGCCCGCTCGCTCGACTCATGCACGCGCGCTAGTGGTTGGAATCGCAGGACGTCCGGCCGGCCGGCTGCCAGATCGTAGTGCGAGCCGCCAACTGCACGCGCCAGCATCCACATTGAATAGCCGACGTCAAATACGAACACCTGCGCACCCGGATACCGGCGGAACTGGGCCGCCAGGGCTCCCAACAGCGTGCTTTTCCCAGACCCGGTCTTGCCCAGTACGAGCGCATGGCCGACATCCGAGTCGTGCAGGTTGACGCGAAACGGAGTCGCGCCACCGGTCGCCGCCCAGAGCAGCGGAGGGCTTGCCGGGGGGAATAGCGGCGATGGATTCGTGGCCAATCCCGGCCACACACTGGTCACAGGCAGCAAGTCGGCGACGTTTCGTGTACTAACCACGGGCCGACGCAGGTTTGGGTAGCCATGGCCGGGAAGGGTCCCGAGGAACGCCTCGAGTGCGTTGACACTTTCGACGCGGCCCGTGTAGCCCGAATCGTGAAGGGTCTTGACTATTTCCGCGGCCACGGCGTCGGCCTGTCCCGGGTTGTGGTCTGTCACCACAGCTACCTGGTTGTAAAAGCAGAACCGCACGCCTCCCGACGCGTTCTCTGCAGCGGCCTCGCCGGCGTCCTGGGCCATTCGCCGTGCATCGTGATCGAGAAATAGATCGGCGTCGGCCTGCGCGCTTGCATTGTGGCGCTGGCTCGAGCCGCCACCGCCCGCGAGATCTTGAAGCCAAGCCGCCGCCCCTTTGCGCTTCTTATACCAAGTCAGCTGATGCCGACGGATCAGGCGGCCGGCGGACTGCTGGCCCAACGGCAGAATCCGATTACTCCATCGAAAAGCGTGTGGCAGTGAATTCAGAGAGATCGAGCGCGCCGGCGTGCGACGCGTGCGGATAGCCGTGCACCGCGACCACTCGCACGTGTCTTGAGCCGATTCGCGGCTCAAACCCACCGACCAACTCCTGATCGGCAAGCACGACGTTGAGATACGATCCGTGCTCGGGCGCGCGCACCGGATGCGGGTCACCGGTGAGACAGGTGTGGAGGTGCCGAACCAAGCCGTCGGAGTCCATCCGGGTAATCCGAAGGCGGGAAATCAGCCGATGCTCCAAGCCTTGGAGGGCAACCAAGTATCCCGCAAGCAATTTGTCCCAGTCGGCCTGCACGTCCGCCTGTGCTACTCCACGCTGAAGAAACCACGTGCTGAGTCTCGCGAATAATTCGGGTGGAGGGAGATGGGTGGCCACCAACGTGTATGTCGACTCGAACTGCTGGCCTGCTCGCTTCTGATACGCTGATCGCCGCTCTTCATCGATAAACTGCGATACGGGATCCGGAAACACGGACGCCGCATAGGCGGTGGCTGGCTGCCGTATCGCATCCACATGCAGCATCCAATCGTCGACGAATGGCACCAGAGCGTCGTTGACGTGCCGCGACAGCAGATTCAGTTCTGCCGGTGTCGCCGCGCTGACGTCGGGCCCGGCGTATTCAAAACCGGCCAGTAGGCTGCCGTCCTTTTGCAAGATCACGCCATCTGCGACAAGGAAGCCCCAACCCAACAGGTCGGCCAACCCTACCGGCTGCTGCCGGTGCTCGCGCAGGCGTGAGCCGACTCGTGCCATTGCCGTGCCTGCGGCAATACCGAGGACCGCTGACGTCAGTTCCATGATGGAGCGCTATCGTGCCAACTGGATTGACGGCCGCACCACAGCAACCGGTGCGGAGAGCGCCGAGTGCGCAGGATAGTAGTCGCGACCAGTCAGGCTGCGGATATAGAGTTGAGAGATTTGCGGGTCCGCTGCCGCGAGCCGGACCATGACGGCGTGGACGACCGTTACATAGAAGGTTGCCAGCGCAATTGTCGCGATGTGAAACCCGACGCCGAACAGCAGCCCCCCAGCGGTCAGGCCCTCGAGAGCGACTACCGTGGGCTCAGCCCCGGCGAACAGAACGGGGCGAAAAAGCGATATGTGGATCGCGTGCTGTTCTAACATTCAGACCACTGCGCCGACAAATGCGAGCGATGTCACGATGTTCGCTGCCCCGATCGCAATCGCCGCCCCAATTACGATCTGGCCGAACCGCTTCGCCCCTTCCTCGGAGCGACTGAAAGCCCAGATCCCTCCCCCAATTACAAACCCCAGTCCGGCGACAATGCGTGCGGTCGGACCGGAGAGATTGTCTAGCAGAGTCTGCAGAGGACCCGTCCACGGCATCGACGCGCCTCCGCCAGCACCGGCGGCGAAGGCCACCGCTGGAGTACACAGGATCGCTGCCACTGCGACTGTCATCGCCGCCGCACACACCCGGCGCCTCCTTGTGACGCGACTCTGGCGTCCGCGGCCAAGCGCGTAGTATCCGCGACTCCGTGCGTTCATTGCCAGTCTCCGTCAGGAGTGAGATGCTGAAGTCCGATTCGACCATCCTCATCCACGCCGGCGACGCGCGCGAGCTCTGAGAGTCGGCGGTGGCGGTGGACGCCTTCGATAACCGCAACGATGTGGATGGCTTCCGCGATCAACGGTGCCTGCGACGGCACATTGTTGCGCTGTGCGAGCCGATCGAGCCTCAGGAGGGCACCAGCAGCGGTAGTCGCGTGGCATGTCCCGCACCCGCCAGGGTGCCCGGTCGCCCATACGTCGAGCAGTTCGAGCGCTTCAGGGCCCCGAACCTCACCTACCACAATACGGTTAGGACTTGTCCGCATGGTCGATCTCACCAACTCAGCCAGACTCAGTCCAGGCCCGGTCCGCAGCGCCAAATGATCGAGCGCCGCGCATCGCAGTTCGATGGTATCCTCCAGAACGACAATTCGCTCTTGGGGGAAGCGATTGGTGATCTCGAGTAGTATCGCGTTTGCGAAGGTAGTCTTGCCGCTGTTCGTCCCCCCTGCAATTAGGACATTCTGATGCGCCACAACTGCCGCCCTCAGTGCCCCGCATTGCACGGCTGAGAGAATGCCCGACTGGACGTAGTCGTCGAGGGTATACACAACCGTCGGCGGCTTACGAATGGTGCATGCGGGCGCCGCCGTAACGGGGGGCATGAAGCCCTGAAGGCGGCTGCCTCGGAAATGGAGTGCCTGGCAGCTCCGCTTCGATTCTCGGTGTTGCCGTCCCCAGCGTGACGTTGAGGCTTGCTGCCACCGAGTTGAGAAACATCTCCACCCGGATCGCGTCCAACACGTGACCGGAGTCGACGCGACCCCGCGACCGCGTGTCATAGCGCACACAGCCATCTTGCGGGTTGATGTAGATCTCCGTGATGTCATCATCAGCAAACGCTGCCATGACGACATCACCGAGAAACCGCGCCATCATGTCGGCGTAGGGTCGCTCTGGAGGGCTGGGTCTTTCCGGTTGGGGCGCCAGCCGTGCGCGATAACTGACACCGGCACCTGCTACATCACCTGTGCCAGACTGCTGCTCAGCGTCCGGCGGCACCTGAGGCTCGCGGCGGAATGGTGCGGCGGCGCTCCAGCCGGGGCTCAGTGCAGGTGGGAGAATCGAGCGAAGGAGATGTGTACAGAAGTGTCTCGCGCGCAGCGGGGACACCCAGTACGCTGGAATCGTCCGAACTATTACAGCCCCCGCCTACAGCCGAGCAGAGAGCGCGAAAGCGGGCGGCGGCGTCGGGCCCAGCCACTGCCGGCGTGAAACCACCGCGACCGCTCGCCGATGCGAGCGTGAGCAACCTGCCCAGCGCCCGCAGCATCCGCTGGGGGCCCGCCATGGCCGGTCCCTACCAGGAGAAATGGGAATGACATCACCTACGGTGTCCGCGGCGCCTGAAGCAATGGTTCGGAAGGTCTCCGTCCCATGGCCGTCCGCCTCAATGCGGACCACGCCATCGCGGGCGAGATCGCGGCCGGTGTGCCGCGCCGACGGCAAATCCGTATTGCATGTGACCGTCGCGGTACGAATAGCGCCGCGCGCGGATCCGCGGCCACGCTACTTCTTTACGGCCACCTCGCGGAACAGGTGAAAGGACGCTGCCTCTTCCCATTCGGGCGGTTGGCGCAGGATGCCGGTCACAACCTTCCCGGCGTCGTCATCCGTCGCGGCCGCGAAGAATCCCACCTGGACGGTCGCGCCTTCCGGGTCCAGTAGGTGTGCCGCATACATTGTCTGGCCGACAGGTGCCGGATACCGCGGCTGGTCCTGGAACGGAGTCACTGCCATGTTCACGCCTCGCTTGTTGGTTGAGGAAAAGTGGCCCAGGCCGGCGAAGTCGCTTGGACACGACGGTTCAGGCCCCGCTCACACTGCGCGATGCAAGCCTGCTTCCAGCGCCGGCTGGGAGTCGCCAGCCGACGCCCGGCTTAGCGCGCTACTTCGTGATGGGCGCGCAGTTCTGCGTGCGGTGGGTGTCCGCGACATAAAACACCTTCCATCCGTCGGGACCCTTGCGCAGCAGGAACTCATCAATGCCGCAGTGGTTGATCTGCGTCTCGCCACCACGGGTGTAGGTGAAGTACGCCCACAGCGAGGCCATCTCACCGTCGCTTTGCACCTTGGGGTCCTTGATCACCTCGTTGCCACCGGGACCAGTGCCCTTCCCTACCCGCTCGATGAACTGATCGATCGTCATCGGTGCGCTCACGGTCGCACCAGCCGTCTGCAGCACGGTCGATGGCAGTGAGGTCGAGCGCAGCAGCGCGGTGTCACGCGTCCGCATGCCATCGAAGAAATGATTGACCACGGTGATGACCGCCTGCTCATCGGACTGTGCTCGTGCCGAAGGGGCCGAGA
Source organism: uncultured Gemmatimonadales bacterium (assembly GCA_963737895.1). Classification (GTDB taxonomy): domain Bacteria; phylum Gemmatimonadota; class Gemmatimonadetes; order Gemmatimonadales; family Gemmatimonadaceae; genus Palsa-1248. The sequence continues at coordinate 252,139 of CAVTUF010000002.1, forward strand.
GGGTGCCGAGGAGCATGAGCGCGATCGCGCCGAGTGCGGAGGTGAGAGCGCCGCGGTCAGGCGCGAAGGGAAGCCAGGGGGATGGCGAGCGCGTTGACATGAGCGTGTGTGGTGACCTCAGGCAGGGTGGGCGTGCGGCACAGCGCGGTGGCGGTGCACGGGCCCCGAAAAAATACGACCTGCTGATCCCGGTCGCACGAGGGTGCGACCGGGACGCCCTTCTCGAAGGGCGCCTACTGCCCTCGACGACGGGCTTTCGTCCGGTGCCGCTGGGACTGCGCTACTGGACGGTGATCACTCCGGTCATGGCGCGACCGTGGATCGAGCAGTGATAGGGATAGGAGCCGGCCGCCGTAAATCTGCGGGCGTACGTGCCCGTGCTCTGGAACGACGACATGATCGTCGTGTCCGCGTCGAACGTCACCGTGTGAATGACATCGCCGGGGAGCCACACCCACGTGACCAGCGTGTTGACCGGGACGGTCAATGAGGACGGGGAGAAAAAGTCGTTGCCAACGTTGATCGTGTCGGCGCCCGGCGTCGATCCGCCACCACCGCCGGATGAGCCACCACCGCCGCCAGCTGTGCCGGGCGCCACGCCAATGACACCCCCGGCATTGGACGAGGATCCGCCACATGCCGCTGTCACAATGACCGCCACGAATGCCGCGATTACCGACAGGTTCCGCATCGTCCGTACCCTCCGCTGCACCATGACGAATGCACCAGAACGAGAGCAATATTCCGGCCCCTTCTCTGCCCCGGTACGCCTTTGGGGCGAACGTCAAATTCCCCGGGGTAGACAGTGCCGGTAATCGCTTAACTTCACGCTGGCGGGGCCAGCCGGATTGCCGCGGAGCAGGCTGGCTCGTCGAACAATCGGAACAATTGTCCGATCCGCCGGGTCTCCCGAATCGGCTGTTCTCGTCCCTCGCCCCTCTGCCACTGCGCCCAGACACGAAGCAGGGTTTCCACTTCGGCGCCAATTTCCTGTTCGCGCCAGCCCCGGCGTACGAGCCCGTGGGCCTGCTACAGCTACAGCAGGCGCTGGCCGAGACGAGCGGGGCGCTGGTGTTCGATCAGATGCAGCGCACGCCGACGGGTATGGCGCTGATCCGGCAAGGACCTCCGCTGCACGTGACGGTCGGTCTCGTCGGACCCGGCATCGGCCAACTCCTCATCGCGGCTCCGCAGCCCAACCGGGCGCTGGTGAGTTTCATCGAAGATGCGGAGATGGTGATGCACGCGTATCGCCGCGTGTGGCCGGGTCCCATACAGATTGTGCGACGGGACTGCACGCTGCGGTACCTGTACGCCGTGCGCGAGGGCCACGCGATGCAATTCCTGTGGGAGCGGCGCCTGCATCAAACCGAGAGTGCGCTGAGTGCACTCGGCCGGCCGGTCCTGGGCGGCGGCCTCCGGCTCGTCATGCCCGCGAGGCCCAACGTCCCCGACGACGCGTCGGTGGAAGTAAAGATCGAATCGTTTCTGCCCGACTCGCGCCAGCTCTTCCTCGAGACACAATTCGTGTGGGAGTCGCTCGCACCGCCCGGTGCAGAGCCCGACCCGCGGCCGCTGATCGAAGCCGTGGATGCGTTCAACGACGGGCCGCTGACCGCGTTCGTGGCGGGGGACGGATCGTGATCGCGACACGCGCAGCGCAGGGCGCAGACCGGTAATGAGCCGAGATCCGGAGCACGGCCGGTTCCGGCGGCTGGCCAGGATGGTCCCGGCGCCGGTGCGGTCGAGTGTCAAGGAGTTCGGGAACAGGTTCCGCGCGGTTCGCGCGCGGCAGCGATTCGACGGTGCGAGACTCGCGAGCGGCACGCTCGACATCCGGGCGCTCGACATCCTGCAGCGGCAGTATCGCATCGCCGACGTGAACTATGAATACTCCCCCGACGACCGACTGGCGCGTGGGCGGGAGCGAGCGGCGGCGATCGACCCGTATTCGCCGGGCGCGGGGGATTCGCTCGAGATCGGCTCGGCGGACGCAATGACATCGGCGGAGCTGGCGCGCGCGGGGTGGAAGGCGACGGGCATCGACATCGACATCAGCCGGACGGATGCGCGCGCCGAGGAGGCCGGGGTCACCGTGCTGGAGATGGATGCGACGCGGCTGCTCTTCCCCAATGCGTCGTTCGACCTGGTGCTTTCCTTCAACGTATTCGAGCACCTGCCCGATCCGGCGGCGACGTTCTCGGAGATCGTGCGCGTGCTTCGTCCCGGCGGCCTTGCGTACATCTCGTTCACCGGACTGCGCTGGTCACCGCACGGCGCGCACATGTACAAAGTGATCAACGTCCCGTACGTCACCGTGCTGTTCGATGAGAAGGACGTGCTGTCCTATCTGCGTGAGAAGGGGCTGCCTGACAAGTTTCCGTGGGTGAACGAGTATTCGATCGAGCAGTTCCGGAAAGTGTTTCAGGGGCACGCGAGCACGATGGACACCCTGCACTACCAAGAGACGTGGAACCGGTGGCACTCGGATCTGATCGCCAAGTATCCGGGGGTATTCAAGGCGCGAGCACCGTCGTTCGAGTCGCTGCTCGTCGATTCGGTGCACGCACGCTTCAGGCGCCGTCAGGGGCGGTGACGGCGTAAGGTCACGATCGGGGCGCGGCGGGGCGTCCTATGGAAATGGGCGCGGACGCGGTTCGGGCCAGGGCCAGGGTCCGAACGACTCGGCGCCGGCGAGCCCGCGTACGGCGGCTTCACGAACGGACGGATCGTTGGAGCTGAGCAGATCCGTCAGCGCGCGGTCCGACCGCCCCCCTGCCCTGATGAGCGCCCGTACCAGAGCGCGGCGCACCTCGCTGACCTTCTCGGTATTGAGCGCTTCCTTGATCGCCGGAAGCGCGGTCGAATCGCGGAATTGGCCGAGCGCCCATGCCGCCTTGAGGCGTGCGTCGTCGTCCTCGTCCTTGAGCACGTGCAGCAATCCGGCAGGTACGCGGCCGCCCTCATTGCGTTCGGATAAGTGGCCGATGGCCCACGCGGCGGTGCCGCGCACGCGAGGGCTGTGATCGTTGGTGGCGGCCGAGTTCAGGGCATCGAGTGCGGCGCGATCCTCGGTCCGGGCGAGTGCCCAGGCGGCCACCTCGCGCACCTTGTCGTCGTCGTCCTTCTGGAGAGCCGTGACGAGCGCAGGCGCAGCGCTCGCGCTCTCGATGTTGCCGATCGCCCAGGCGGACATTTCGCGGACGCGTGGATCTGTGTCGTGGGCGAGCACCGTCGCGAGAGAACTGGCGGCTTCGCGTGCCTCGAGCTTCCCGAGCGCCCATGCGGCGTCGCGGCGCACGGCGGCTGACTGATCCTGTTGCAGCACGCGCATGAGGGCGGTGACGGCGCTCGCCGAGTCCATCCGGCCGACGGCGCCGACCGCGGCACGGCGGACTGTCGAGTCGTCGTCGCGGAAGAGCTGGATGAGCGGGGACAGGGCGCGGCCGTTGTCAATGCGTCCGAGAGCCCACGCCGAGTTGGCGCGGACCGCGGCGGTCGCGTCATGCAGCGTCTTGATGAGTGCATCCGCGGCGGTGCGCGGTTCGGAGAGACCGAGGCCGAACGCCGCGATCGCGCGGAGCGAAGCGTCTGGGGATGTGAGCCGGGATTCGAGCGCATCCGCGACGCGGTCATCGGTCTGTCCGCTCAGGAGCCGGACCGAGAGCTCGCGGACACAGGCGTCATCGGATGCGAGACCGGCGAGGAGGCGGTCCTCGTCGGCGGCGGACAACTGATTCCGTTCCTGATCGCGCTCGAACCCGGCGCCGGCGCGCGCGAGTGGCGTCGACGGAGCGTCCGTCCAGTAGCCCCAGCCGGTGTTGCGGGTGGCGTGGGCGGCGAGCGCACAGATGACGGGCGGCGCGCCGTGCGCCGCGTCGAGCAGCGCGCCGACATCGAGCGCCGGTGCAGGCGGCTCGCTGCTCGCGCGACCGCGATCGGCCGGATTGCGGTGGGCGTCGTGTCCGCCGGGTGTCCGGACCACGATTGCCAGCAGGGAGGCTGCGATGAGACGTCCGATCATGCGGTACATGGCCACTCCGCTGGCAGCCAAGTGGGCTGCCCAATGCGAGGTTGAAAAATCAGCACTGCAGGTTGTGAGCATGCGCCCGGCACCCCGTCGGATGCCGGGCCTGAGTCAGTCCGGCATCATGGGAACGGGCGAGGCTCGGGGCGAGGCTCGGGCCAGGGTCCGGTGGCTTGTCCGCCGGCCAGAACGCGGACGGCCATTGCCTTGATGCGGGGGTTGCTCGAATCGAGGAGGTCGCGGATGACGTCGATGGAACGGTCACCCATGACCGCGATAGCGCGAAGGTAGGTGATCTGGCTGTCCTCGTCGGTCGCGGCGCGGAGCGCCGACTCGAGCGCCGGGAGCGCGGCGGGGTCCTCGATCTCGTGCAGCGCCCATGCGGCCGTGCGGCGGCATTCCTCATCGTGGTCGCGAAGCATGGCGATGAGCGCTGGCGGGGCCTGCTTCATCTGAACATTTCCCAGCGCCCATGCCGCGCGCTCACGCACGCGCGAACTCGAATCCGACAGGGCGGCAATGAGCGCATCGGCGGAGGCGCTGGAGCCTCGATCGCCGAGAGCCCACACGGCGGTGGCTCGCACATCAACACTCGCGTCGTGCTGTGCGGTGGCGCCGAGTGCGATGGAGACAGCGGCGTCGTGCTCGTAGTTGGAGAGAGCCCAGGCGGCCATTCTCACGAACGTGGGCATCGGCGTCACGCGTCACCGCATTGACCAGCGCGTCGGTCGCGACGGTTGATCCCGAGAAATCCTGGAGACCCCAGGCGGCGATCCGGCGCAGGTGGGCACTACTGTCGGTGCGCAGCACCTTGGCGAGCAGCATGGCCCGATCGTCTGGGGCGTGCTGTCGTCCGGCGGAGGGAGCCTCGGTGACAGCGCGTTCTCCGGATGCCCCTGGGGCAGCGGGGCCGACCGTCGCGTCCCGCTGGGGGTCGTGACGCACCGTCTGTGCGGCGATCGCGGAGGCGTGTGACACCGTGTTGGACGACGCATCACGGCGTGCCGACGAGACAGGGCGCGGAGACGCCGCAGCCGCCAGATCGTGAACGCGAGTCTCGTGTGCGGGCCGATCACTCGCCAGCCGCTCGTGCCCGGATGTCGCGGCCACATCCCTCGTGAGCGGCCCCGTGGGTGCTGCCATCACGCGCGGCGCCGGTGCGGCCGCCGCGACGAGACTGGCGCTCAAGGCGAGAACTGTTATGAGCACCGCGGACTGGCGGCGGCTCGGCGTCGAGTGCCGGAGGTCCGGGTCGAGGATGGCGAGGAGGCGGCCTTCGAACTCCTTGCGTCGCGCCATGGCGAGGGCGACGGTGGGCGTCGCGGAGTTGCGGACGGCGCTGATGATGTCGAGCAGGTGTTCCGCGTAGTCGGTGGCGCGGGTGCCGCAGGCGAGCGCGAGATCATCGCATGCCCGTTCGCTTTCGGAGCGGAGGCGTTTGGCGGCCATCCAGACGAGCGGGTGGAACCAGTAGACCGCGCAGACCAAGCGGCCCAGCATGTGGCCGAAGAGGTCGCCGCGGCGCACGTGCGCGAGCTCGTGGAGCAGGACGGATTGCCGGCGGTCGAGCGACCAGGCATCGCATTCGGCGGGGAGCACGATCGCCGGCGTGATCATGCCACAGGCGAACGGCATCTTGATGTCGCGGCTCACGAGCAACCGGGGCGGCGAGGCGAGGCCGAGGCGGTCGGAGACCTCGAGGAGGGGAATGCGCCAGGCGGGGTCTTGGAGTGGTGACGCGCGGCGCACGATCCGTCGGACCGCGAGCGCGGACCAGGCGAGCGCACCGGCGATGCCGAGCGCGATCGTGCCCCAGATGAGGAGACCGAGCCACATCGTCCATGCGGGCGGAAGAGACTCGATCGTGCCGCGTAGCCTAGCGGATGTGATTGGGGGATTGGCGGTTGGTGCGGTGGTGGCGATAGCCGTCGTTGCGGGGAGGACTGCTTGCGTCGATGGTGCATCCGTCGTGCGTGACGCGGCCGGCGGTTGGGACGCCGAGATATCCGTGCGTGCGGGGTGTGCGGGGAGGATGTGAATCGCGAGCGGCGCCCATGCGGTCAGGGCCGGCACGAAGAGGAGCGCGCCGAGAGTGACGAGCCACACGAGGTGGCGTGCACCGGCGGATGCGCGGTGCATCTGGCGAGTGATGGCGAGGGCCGCGACGAGGATGATCGTAGCCTTGGCGAGCAGCACGGCGATGCCGCCGCTCCATGGCGGGAGCGTGACGGCATCCGGGAGAAGGCTGGTGAGCATGGTCTCTACCTTCCGCGCTGCCGTGCGCGGTTGATGGTCTTGCGAAGGCGGTCCACGTCCTGGTCGTCGATGTCGGTGTCGGACATCCGGAGGAGCGCGGTGACCGCTTGTTCGGGGGAGCCGGCGAAGTACGTGCGGACGACATGGGCGAGCGCGTCGTCGCGGGCGGCCTCGGCGGCGACCGCGGGGAAATACACGTAGCGAGGTCCCTCTTCGCGATAGCGGACAAATCCGCGTTCATCGAGGATGCGGAGCACGGAGCGGACGGCGGAGTAGGTGGGCGGATCCGGGAGGTCGCCCATGATGTCGGTGACCGTGGCCTGGCCGCGGCGGTGGAGGATGTCCATCACCTGTCGTTCGCGGCGGGAGAGCGCGGTGGAGGCGGGTTTCCGGGTGGAGGGCGGCGGAGTCGGCATTGGAGAAGACCAGGACGAGGGCGAGTGGGTGCTGATAAATCAGCAGTGCTGATATTTCAACACTGCGCGGCAAAAGTCAAGAGTCGCGATGCCCGGCGGCCGGGTGCCGGGACAGATGAGACTACGTACCGTGGGTCCGATAGCCCCGGCCAGTGTGAGCCGGGACTATCGGACGACCGACCGCGAGATCCACGTCTCTGTTACTGTCCCGAGCTCTCACCCAGGGTGATGAGAAGCTCGTCCAGCTGATCGAACGTCTCGCCCATTGCTTCGGCTGCTCCGGTGCCGGCAGCGTCGAGTGCTTCCTTCGAAGGATGGTTCTCGCGCAGGACTACCAGCGTCTTGCCGCCCTTTTCCTCGAAGGTCACTGTGGTGACAGGCCCTTCCTCGCCACCTTCCTCATTGGTCCACGCGAGGCGCGAATACGGCTTCACTTCGACATACGTGCCGAAAAACGCGGCAGGCTCGGAGCCACCGTGGTCGAATACCAATCGGTACTTGCCTCCGACACGCGCATCCAACTCGCAGGACAGCAGAGTCATTCCCAGCGACTTGGGCACCCACCAACGCTTGAACAGCTCGGCCTTGGTAAATGCCTCGAACACGATGCGCGCCGGGCCGTTGATGGTCCGCGTGACAACCACCTCGCGGTCCGACTTCCGTTCCACCGTGGTGCGGTTCTTCACGGGGCCGGGCTTACTTTCGATTCTTGCGTTCATTGCTCTTCTCCTTTCGGGTGAGTTCCTCGACAACCTTGTCCAACTCGTCGAAGCGTTCGTCCCAGCGCCGGCGGTACCTCTCGAGCCACGCCGTCTCATCCTCCAATCGGCGCGGGCCCAGCTGGCACGTCCGCACGCGTCCGATCTTCTTCGTGGTGACGAGCCCCGACTGCTCCAGAACGCCGACGTGCTTCTTCATGCCCGTGAGCGTCATGTGGAACTTGCCGGCAAGGTCCGTGATCGAAGCGTCGGCTCGTCCGAGCTGCTCCAGAACGCCACGCCGCGTAGCGTCCGAGAGCGCGGCGAACGAAGTATCAAGCCGGGTCGTCATATACTGAACCATATGGTTCAGTATTTAACGCAAACGTTCGCGGCATGCAAGGGGTGGCCGCGAAGAACAATGCGTGGTACGATCTCAGCAGAGCGCGCGCATCCGTGACCATCTTGGGACCTATCCCATGCTGAATTCGGGGGCGGACCTTCGGCGCAGGGCCGGCCGGGCATCGCAACCCCAGAGCGAGTGGGCGCCGAGTCCAATCACCCTTTGTTCTTTCGCCTCGTTCCCAAGCCGGACGTCGCGCGTTTGATTCGCCCAGTCAGAGTAGCGAGCCGCCCCGTCGTCACGCCGTGTCTCCGGATCGTTGTCCAGGTACGTAACGCATTCGCGTTTCGCTAGCGCCAGAGTGCAGTTAGCACGGTCGCAATCTCACTGGGGCGAGCGCTCCTCTCACGTGCTAGCCTCTCCAGTCGCGCGAGGCTAACCTTCTGTGTCTCGATACCCCTCGGAGCGCCGTCTGCCGTCGTCGGACCTGCGCGATCAGCTCCAAGCGACCCTGAGCGGCCGGTACACACTCGAGCGCGAACTCGGTGGCGGCGGAATGTCACGCGTGTTCGTGGCCGAGGAGACTGCGCTCGGCCGCAAGGTCGTGATCAAGGTGCTCCCGCCGGAGACCGCGGCGCAGGTCTCGTTCGAACGATTCAAGCGCGAGATCCTCCTCGCGGCCAAGCTCCAGCATCCGCACATCGTGCCGCTGCTCACCGCGGGCGAGTCGGACGGGCTGCCGTATTTCACGATGCCGTTCGTGGATGGCGAGTCGCTGCGGGTTCGCCTCGCGCGGCACGGCGAGCTGCCCGTCAACGCTGCCACTCGCATTCTGCGCGAGGTCGCGTCCGCGCTCGCGTATGCGCACGAACACGGCATCGTCCACCGTGACATCAAGCCCGACAACGTGCTGCTGTCCGGGGGCAGCGCGATGGTCACGGATTTCGGTGTCGCGAAGGCGTTGAGCGCATCGAGCAACGCGGAGCACGCCGGGGTGACGTCGCTCGGCGTCGCGCTTGGCACACCGGCGTACATGTCGCCCGAGCAGGCGAGCGCCGACCCCAGTGTGGACTAGCGCGCGGACATCTATTCGTTCGGCGTGTTGGCATACGAGCTGCTCACGGGCCAGCCGCCGTTCGCGGGCCGCACGCCGCAGAACGTGCTGGCGGCGCATGTGGCCGAGACCCCTGAGCCGATCAACAAGCGGCGCGCCTCGCTCCCGCCCGCGCTCGCGGCGCTGGTGATGCGCTGCCTGGAGAAACGCCCGGCCGATCGCCCGCAGAGCGCGACCGAGGTGGTGCAGGCGCTGGACGACATCACGACGCCGAGCGGGGGGATGGCGCCGACCGGCGCGCGGACGGCCGCGGCGGCGGTATCGCCGAGCGGAGGTTCGCGCCGGTGGGGCGCGCTCGCGGCGGGCGGGGTCCTTGTCATCGTCATCGCGGGCTGGCTTCTCACAACGCGAACCGGCGGCGCGGCCGAACCGCGCAGCATCGCCGTGCTCCCGACGGACGTCGGCGCCGACACGGCCCACGCCTTTCTCGCCGACGGACTGTCGAGCGACCTGACCACCAAGCTGTCGAAGATTCCGGGGCTATCGGTGCGGGCCTACACGCCGTTGAGCGTCATGCACGGGCGTACGGTGCGCGAGGCCGGGAAGGAACTTGATGTCGGAGCGATGGTGATGGTCAGGGTGGCGCGGTCCGGGACGAAACTCCGCGCGACCGCGTCACTCGTCAATGTCGCGAACGACGACCTCCTCTGGTCGGACGCATTCGACGCGAGCGACCAGGACCAATTCGCGCTTCAGGACAAGCTCGTCTCGGCGATTGCGGGCGCGCTCAACCTCACGCTGTCGCCCGCGACCACGACCGCAGTGCGGGCGCGCGGCACGCGCAGCAACGAAGCGCACGAATTGGTCCAACGCGCGCGGCTGGAAACGGACCAGTTCACGGCCGTCTCGCTCCGTTCCGCCATCGCGGACGCCGAATCCGCGATCGCGCTCGACTCGACCTACGCCGACGCGTGGGCCGCGCTGGCCGATGCGTGGGGCGCCACGGCCGATGACTTCGTGTCGGCGGCGACGGCGGGTCCGCAGGTACGGCGCGCTGCCGAGCGTGCGCTGGCGCTCGATCCCACTCTTGCCGACGCGCACGCGCAGGTGGGCTTGTGGTCGATGACCTACGGCAATGATCCAGTCGGCGGCCTCGAAGGAGATGGAGCGGGCCCTGACACTCGATTCCGCCAATGTGGCTGCCGGCGCGTGGTACCCCTTCCTTCTCATGACCTATCTGCATTTGCCGGACTCGGCGCACAGGCGGTTACGCAGCGGGCGCAGCGGCTAAACCCATTGTCGTTTGCGTGTTTGGAACCCCTTCTTCCTTTCGCTCGATTTCACGAAACTGTCGCCGGACAGTGCGCGCGTGATCTGCACGCGCTCCGCGCGCATTCAGGAGCGGATGGCAGCGGAATGCGAAGCCCGCCGGAGCCAGGCCGCACACGATCCACGCGGAGCTGCCGCGGCGTGGCGGCGCTGGGCGGCCCGACGCCGAGCGGACGGGATCTCGCCTACCTGGCTCTAAACCTCATTAGCGCGGGCGACACGTCGGGCGGACATGACGCGCTACGGCAGGCGCTCGGCGTGCGAACACGGAGTACGTTCGGGAAGACCTAATCGCGAACGCTTCATGAGGCTTGGCGACCGGGAGCAGGCGATCCAGTGGTTGATGAAGGGGGCCGCGTCGAACGTTGGTGGACTTGGCTTTCTCGCTCGCGGACCCGCTCTATGCCCCCATTCGGTCCGACCCCCGCATCCAGGCCATCATTCGAGCGGCTGAAGGTGCGATGAGCGCGTTTGCGCGCCGGCGAACTATTCTGTTCGCAGCGATCCAACGTGTCGATACGTGTTCGACGAGCACGCCCGTGGACGTGGCCTTCGTGCTGACGAGAGCGAGTTCGCGCGGGTCAGCGCTGTCCGAAAAGAAGCGTTTGCCCGGGCCCAGCAAGACCGGGTAGACGAACAGCACAACCTCGTCGACCAATCCCTGCTCGAGCAGCACGGACGTCAGCGTCGAACTTCCCCAGACGATCAGGTCAGGGCCGTCCTCTGACTTGAGACGGCGAATACCCTCCATGACGTCCGAGCCCAGGTCCCCGACCGGACCCCATCCGAGGCCGTCCGGCCGGTGGGTCGCGACGTATTTCGTCGCGGCGTTCAGACTGTCCGCGAATGGACCGCCCTTGACCTTCGGCCAGTAAGCTGGCCCAGAGATCGTAGGTCCGGCGGCCAAGCAGCAGATCGAAGCTCTTGCCCTGTCTCTCGGCGAGGGCCTCTGCCCCGGCCGGAGCTTCGATACGGTGCCGTCCATCCGCCATTGCGCGAAGTCGGTGTCTGCGTGGCGTCCGCCGGGCGCGATCACGCCGTCCAGCGAGATGTGTTCGAAGATCCTGATCTTTCTCATTTTGAGTCTCCTCTGTGAGATGCTTTGCCTGCCCGGTTCCGACACCGAGCAGGAGTTCGATGGAGCGGCACAGATGATGCGGTCGCCCTCTCCCTATACAACGTACGGGAGGAGTCGAATTCGACATCGCCCAAATGGCTGGGATTCCGAGCCTGTTTCGGCGGTATCTCCGCCACCTCAGCGGGTGAACGCCGGTCTACTGGAGTCTACGACGCGCCCGGGGCCGGATGCTTGCCGAGGAGGCGACGTTCAGGTGGCGCGGTGCAATTCCTCGCCGGCTCACTTCCGTTTCAGCCCGTCTCGCCAGGCTATGACCTCGAGTTCGCCACGGACGGCTTCCTCGACCTTGATCACAGGGTGCACCTCGAAAACGAAAGAAGGAAGCATCGAACAGAACTTATGGATGGTCACCAGGTCGTCACATTCCATCAGCATGTGCCCACCCCACTCGCCGACTCGGATCACGAAGAAATCGATCTTGAAATTGGCGGGCGCCTTCCATTGACCGAATACCTCGAGGATTCGCTTCTGGGCATTCTCGTATTCGATGGGCGAACCCTGCGGACGCTCGAACCAGCTGAGGACATACTTCATGGGGGGGGTTCTCCGGTGAGATCGTGTGCCGACAGCGGCCTGTGGCCGGGCTAGCGGGCACAGAGCCTATAGAACCGAGGTTCTAAGTAACGCCGCGCCGGAAGGAATTGTCAGAGGAGCACGCAAGGATGGCGGCCTGCAGCCGAGGTCGAGCCCGATCTGGAAGCCGCAGAGGAACGTAGTGTGCGGCATTTTTCTCCATATTTGTTCCCAGCCGCAGACTGAAGAGCCTGGCGTCAATCCGGCACGACGGCTGCGGCATGAGGCATCGAAACACATCCGCCTCACGGCCGGGAGCGGGAATGACCAAGCAGACCAGACTCGAGCCAGGCCCGCGCGTCGTCATCGTCGGCGGCGGCTTCGGTGGGCTCAGCGCGGCGCGTGTACTCGCCAAAGCTCCTGTGCAGGTGACGCTGATCGACCGCCATAACTATCACCTGTTCCGGCCAATGCTCTATCAGGCCGCGACGGGACTTCTGTCGGCCGACGAAATCGCGGTGCCCCTGCGCGCCATCCTCCGCCGATCCAAGAATATCGACGTGTTGCTGGCCGACGTGACGGGCGTGGACGTCGCGCACAAGTGCGTGCGGGCCGGCGATGGCAGCATTCCGTACGACTACCTCGTCCTCGCCACGGGGGCCGAGTACAACTACTTCGGCCACACCGATTGGCAGCAGGTGGCGCCGAGCCTGACGTCGGTGTGGGACGCGGGGAGAATCCGAGGGCGAATCCTTCGCGCCTTCGAAGAAGCCGAGCGCGCCGCTCGTGACGGAGTTGAACAGACGTCGCTTCAGGAGTGGCTGACGTTTGTGCTGGTGGGTGGCGGCCCGACTGGAGTGGAACTCGCAGGGGCGATCGCGGAGCTTGCACGCCAGTCACTCGCCGGCAACTTCCGGCACATCGATCCGGCAGCGTCGCGTATCGTCCTGATAGAGGCTGCGCCTCGCCTGCTGTCCGAGTTCCCGGAGTCGCTCGCCAGTGCAGCGCGACGCCGGCTGGAGCGATTGGGAGTGGAGGTACGGACTGGCGCCGCCGCCCAACACATTGACGAGACCGGAGTGATCGTCGCCGGCGAGCGTATCCCGAGCCAGACCGTTCTCTGGGCGGCTGGCGTGCGTGCACCGCCCGCGGGCCGGTGGCTGTCTGCGCCTGCCGACCCGGCTGGGCGCGTGATCGTCAACCCCGATTTCTCGGTTCCGGGATGCCCGGACGTTTACGTCATTGGTGACACGGCTCGCGTGGTGGCACCCGCGCGCAACCTCGTCGGGCGCAAGATTCGGCAACCCGAACTGCTCCCGGGCATGGCACAACCGGCAATGCAAGCGGGCCGGTACGTGGCGTTGCACATCACACGACGCGTTCGTGGTGCGCTGCCTCTGAGGGCGTTCCGGTATTGGGACAAGGGCAACCTCGCGATCGTCGGGCGCACATTTGCGATCGCCGATCTCAAGGGGCTGCGGTTTGCCGGATTCCCTGGATGGCTGCTGTGGATCGGCGTCCACATTGACTATCTCATCGGATTCGGGAACCGGGCGTTGGTGCTCGCGCGGTGGGCGGGTGCGATCCTGTTGAATCGGCGTTGCGTGCGGATCTTTCCGCCACCCGATCGTTCCGCTCAATCAAGGCCGGGCGCGCAGACAGTCGCCCAGCGCGAGGGTGACCGCCGAGCTGACGCTGAGTTCCAGGAAGTCACGCACTAGGGAGGTGTTCCACTGGCAACCGGCATGTGCACGGGTGTGCCACGGTGGACCGCGCGCGCGGCCCGGCGCTCAATGGGCGCCGCGGCCGGTTTCCCTACCCTGCTTCAGTCGTGGTGCAGGACGATCGGGGTGATCATCGAATGGTGGACGTGGTCCGATGCGGGATCGGTCTCCCGGAGCACGCCGTCCGCCATCGAGCATCCCTTGTGGGAGCCGAGCTCCTGGCGGGAGAGGAGGAAGACATAGACCGCGCGGTCGCCGTTGGCGGCGGTGATGGCCACGCGTTCCCGCGCGTGGTCGGCGGTGACGCTCACCGGGCCTCGCTCGGCCTTGGAGTGACCGATCATCAGGCGGTACGCGGGGCTCTTGACGAGGGCGCGGAACCGCTCGAGCGGGCCGGTGATGTCGTGGTTCTCCGGCGACGTGAACGCGAACGTGATCGCGATACCGTGATCGGTGACCGGGTCGTCGTTGTGCTGGAGGGCGCGGAGGACGATGCCGACGACATCATCCGGGGCGAGACCCGGGTCGGGCATCGGGTCATGGCCCATTACGCTGGCCCAAGTCGCGCCGGCTTCACCAGGCGACGCGCTGTACGCCCAGGCCGGGGTCGCGGCGAGGCAACACGCGAGCAGCGCGCCACCTGCCCACGAGGCGTAACGGCCGGACACTGCGACAGTCCCCAATTCCATGGCCGTTGACCTGGCCCCGATGCGCTGAATCTGCGGCTTCACCGGATACCTCCTCAGTAGCTCCTGGCGGGGACACGCCCGTCCCTTCCAGGAAGTGCTATTTCCTGGGAGCGCTCGAATGTACACTCTACGGGGCCGTCTCGCCGCAGGTTTCTATCGGAAACTGGTAAATTCGCACTTTCCTCATGATTGGCGCCTCCTGTCCCGCTCGCCGGCTCGCCGCCGCGCTGACCCTCCTGTGGGCGGGGGGTGGCGGGTACGCCGCGGGGGCCTGGGCCCAGAGCGCCCAGCCGGCGCCCGGCCCGAAGGCGCCGGCGGTGGCTCCGGGTGCTCCCGCAGGGGCGCCGACGGCGGCCGATTCGGCGCGCGCGGGCGCGCTGCTGCAGGCGATCCGGACGGACCTGCACGGCAGCTCGCTCACGATGGAGCAGATACAGCACGCCGAACAGGCGCGCGCGCAGCTCGATGCGATGTCCGAGGGTCTCGACGCGTTCAAAGTCGCCGCGAACGATGCACTCGGCATGCTGTTTCGGGCGGCGGACCTCGACACCGGGATCGCGTTTCATGCACGGGCCGTGATGGCACTCGCGCCGCATCTCGACTCGGCGGATTGCGTGCGGCTGGCGCATCCGCTGATCCACGCGTGGCGCAACCTCGCCGAAGTCGAAGCGGGGCATGGGCAACCGAAGCAGGCGCTCGCGCTGCTGCACGGCGCGCCCGCGGCGCTGCCGCGCGTGCCGGACGTGGCCAAAGAGCTGGCGACGGAAGTCGCGCGGTACGAGATGATCGGGCATCCGGCTCCCAAGGTCACTGCGCCGTACTGGTTCGGCGCGCCGGCCGGAACGAGGACCATTGACCCTGGAGCGGGCGGCACGGTCACGATCATCGAGGAGACCGCGTGGTGGTGTGCCGCGTGCAACCGGAGCTATCCCGCGGTGCAGCGCATCCAGCATTGGTATGGCGACAAAGTGCGTGTGCTAATGGCGACGAGTCTCATGGGGCGGTTCCGGGCGGATTCCGATCTCGCGCCCATCGCGGAACTAGGGAAACTCCGCGACTATTTCGCCGTGGAGAACGCGCTTCCCTACCCTATCGCGGTGGCCGAGAATCCGGGCGAAGAGGATCACGACTCGATCTCGAACACCTACCACGTGTATGCGATCCCGCAGATCGTCGTGGTGGATGCGCACGGAGTCGTGCGGCACATCCTAATCGGCTGGGATCCCGGCAACGACGACCGGCTCGACCGGGCGGTGGGCGCCGCGCTGAGCAACGCACCGCTTCAGTAGTCTGCGCGGCAAGACGGCCAGCAATCCGCGCATGTCCAGCGATATAAGCAATGCACTCACGCGCTAGGCGCCAGCTCGGCGCCGCGTTGTGTCTTGCGGGGAGCGCAGCGGCCGTGGCTTGCGGCTCGAGTCACGACCAGCCGCCGGCGGCAGCGAAGACCGAGGCGGCGACGCCGGCGGCGCCGAGCGTGCCGGCCGGCATTCCTGTCAACTCCGCGGAGATCGTTCATTCGTATCCGCATGATCCGGCCGCATTCACCGAAGGGCTGGAGTGGTATGACGGCCACCTGTACGAGAGCACGGGAATGGAGGGCCGGTCGGGCGTCCGGCGGACGGACCTCACGACGGGCACGGTGGTGTCGAGCGTGCAGATGACCGGGACGCAGTTCGGCGAAGGGATCACCGTGTACAACGGCCTGTTGTACGAGCTGACGTGGAAAGGCGGGACGGGATTCCGCTACGACGCACATTCGCTCGTGAAGCGCGGTTCGTTCACGTACACGGGCGAGGGCTGGGGGATGACGCACGACGCGCACTCGCTGATCATCAGCGACGGCACGAACGTGCTACGCTATCTCGACCCGAAGACTATGCAGGTGCAGCGTGCGCTCTCGGTTTCCGCTGAGGGCATGCCGCTCGTCCGGCTCAACGAACTGGAACGCATCCATGGGGAGATCTGGGCAAACGTGTGGCAGGCGCCGCAGATTGCGCGGATCGATCCGGCGACCGGTCATGTGGTCGGGTGGATCGATCTCGCGGCGCTCGTGCCGCCTGCGCCGGTGACTCCGACGCGCGACACCATTGATGTCGCGAACGGCATCGCGTATGACTCCGCGGGTGACCGGATCTTCGTGACCGGGAAGTTCTGGCCGGTGTTGTATCAGATCCGGATTGGCGCGCGGCAATAGGGCGTGGCGATGCCCCAATCCATAGGCAATTGTGCTACGGCAACGACAGAGGCGCCCTTCTCGAAGGGCGCCTACTGCCCTCGACGACACGCGAATGTGCGGGCGACTTCCCGGAACGGGAGGGTGCGATTGCAGCTATTTCGGGAGTTTCAGAAAGAGTTCGCGTGACGACCTGACCGATCGCGGGAAATCGCATGGTGGGACGCGCCGAAGTTCGAGACGTACGACGTCGTGCACCCGACGTCCGGGGCGCATTCGCCTCACACGGCGGGGAGAGCATGGTGCGTTCAACCGGTCATTGCAACGGTTGAAGCGAGGTTCTGCGCTATTGTGATGGGGGGTTGAGCCGATCGCGGATCGCCGAGGTCACGATCTGTTCCCAGGCGGCGATTGGGCCGGGCACGGCTGGTCCGGCATCGAGGTCTTCGCTCCACATCTGGCCACCGGTCGTGTAGCGGTAGACCTGGCGGCCGCCGCGGATCCAGGTCTCGACGAGGAGGCCTTCAGGGCCGGCGAGGACGAACTCGTAGACGAGCTCTTGCGTTGATTGTTGGGTCACGGAGCCTCCTGATGGAGGCCCGAATATAACCCGAAGCCCGCCCGTGCGCGCCCCCGAAATCCGGGAGCTTACTGGCCGCTTTTCGTGCCTGTGCGGCGGCGGTGTTTGGGGTGCACAACTGTCCGGCCTTTCGGGGGCACTGTCCCGGCCGTTGCGGGAGTCGCGGCGCCGGCGCTCACCTGTCTCGTGGCCAGCGTCCAGATCCCGGCGACGGCGGCGAGGGCAACAGCCACCAGCGCGACGAATGCCGCGATCTGGCGGGGCCTGACCGTCGGGATCGAGATGCTGGCGCGTGGCAGGCGCGGGAAATACGGGGAGCGGAGCAGCCGTCGCGGATCGAGCGACCGGAGGCTGATGCCTCGCGCTTTGTCGTCTTCGATGCCGATGTACGACATGTCGAGCCGGCGGGCCAGCGTGCGCCACGCTTCGTCCTCGTTCACGATCCGCTCCACGACGAGGCGCGGGGCGGCCCACGCGGCGCGCATTGCCTCCAGCGCGCGCGGCTCGCCTTTGGCTTCCACCACGTCCAATTCCAGCGACGCCTGTTCGGCGGGAATGCATTCGCCGGCCAGGTACATCTCGATGCGCTCGGGGTCGATCGTGGTGAACCTTTCGTTGCCTTCGACGGCTTCGCGAGTCGTGGGCGCCGTGGACCACGCGTTGATCATGTCGTACGGCGATCCGAGCCGGCGGCGCATGGCCTGGGCGGACGGCGTGATCTGCGAGTGGACGGTGCGGACATTCATGCCCAGCACGGTCGCGATCTCGGCGCGGGTGAGGTGATCGGTCCAGCGCATGTAGGCGACGACGCGCGACCGGCCTGGCAGGCGTGCGATGGCGACTGTCGCTGACGCTTCCAAATCATCGGCGCCTACGCCGTCGTCGGTATTGACGCGGTCGAGATCGGGGATGTACGCCGGGCCTTCGGGCGGCAGGCCGGCGTGCCAGCGTGATTCATGGTGCGTGCGATGCAGTGCTTCGAGGGCGGCGCGATGCGCCGAGGCGAAGAGGTTACCGCGAACCGTGCCGTGGAACGCCCAACTGTGGCGCCCTCGCCAGAGGCGGGTGAAGACCTCATTGACCACCGATTGCGCGGCAGACAGCGACTGGACATACCGGTGCGTGAATGCGGTGAGGGGGCGGACGTAGAGGCGGAAGAGCGACTCGAAGGCCGGCTGGCTGCCACCGCGGACCCGTTCGATCCACTCCCGATCCTCAGGCACGAGTGCCAGGGGCGCGCCGCGGGTGAGCGCGGCCGCCTCTTCGGCCGGTTGGGGCCGAGGAACCTGAGGGCGGAGCGGGCGACGCCCCATACACGGCACCTGCGGTAGGAGACCGCGCCTGCCCCGGGGAACGGGGACCGGCACGACCGGGGACACGGAATTGGCTGGCCGATGAGCCGCCTGCCAACGGCGAGTCCTGACGCTACGCCCGGAGTAGGCTGGGCGCAAGCACGTCAGTGGTATCCGTTCGAGCCGGGGTGGGGCGCCGTGGCGACTGGCCGGCGAGGCGATGTGCGCGGCCGGCGATTTCGTGGCGGCGCGTTTCAGGATCGCGATCTGGCCCGCGTGATAGAGCGTGTGTTGCAGGAGCCCGTGCAGCAGCACGTACAGCGTGTGGGGCTTGCCGGGCGTGCGGTCTTCGAGGTGTGATTCGCCGAGTGCGAGCGCAGCGCGCCGGAGCTCACCGTGCGCGCGTTCGAGGGCGGCGACCGCTTCGTTCCAGGCGGTGGGGTTGGGCTGGGCGGAGCCTGCGAATCCTCGGCGGGCGTCGGCTCCACGACCTCCCCTGCTACGCGGCGGCGTGCGATCTCGGCCCATGCGGTCATGTGCAGCACCAGCTCCCAGATCGTGTGCGCGCTCGGGATGGGGCGTGCGGCGGCCATCTCCGCAGTCACATCCGCCAGCAGGGCGCGGACGGGCGGCCCGTGCCATGCGTCGCCCTCGACCCCACGATAGAACTGATCCGCGATGCGGTCACATTCGTTGCTCACCCATGGAGTATCGCGTGAGAGCGCCCGGCGGGGTAGTGGATCGGTCGCGGGCGGAACGGCCTCGCGGTTGCCGCTACGATCCTGCCGCTGAATCGCGCAGCAAGCCCGCGGCGGTGAGTTGGGCGACCAAGTCGTCGACGGCCTTTACGGCCTCGTCACGAGCGATATCGTATTCGGCCGCGATCGTGGCGATCGCGCGTTCCGGATCGCCGTGCTCCTCGAGCAGCGACCAGATCCGGGCGCCGGTCTCGTTGAGCGAGTAGTAGCGTTTCGTACCGGTGTGGAGCACGACACCGCCGCCGGGCACGCCGGCGAATACCGCGTCGGCGGTGGGTGCGACTCGCGTCACGGAGAATCCGGTGAACCGGGTGTGGCAGCAGACGACGCGCGAGCGCGTTCAGCCTCGGGCGGCAGCCATTGGCCGGCGACCATTTCCGCCGCACGCCGCGGGGCGGACAGGCCTCTCGCGATCAGCCGCAGGATCGCACCTGGCGCACCCTCGGCGATCTGGCTCAGTGCGAACACCCGGGGATCAGCGCCCGCGGGGACACCCGGTTGGGGCGATGCGATGAGGCGGGCGCGGCCTACGCGGCCGATGCGGCGCCAGGCGCGTGATTCGGCGTCAAGGTCCGGATCCCAACCCACCATGCCGAGCGAAACGGCCGCCATGACCATTGTCGTGAGGGCGCGGCGGTCATTGTGAGTCGCGACGAACAACATTGCCTCTCCGGTGTCCGGCGTTGTGCCGTCGGTGTTCCATGCCGTCGCGAGGTCGATGATATCGCGCAGCCGGTAGCGAAGCGTGCGATGCACGACGACGGCGTGCTCCAGCGTGTGGAGCCAGACCGCGATGGGGCTGGGGATTTCGAGCGTGGCGCCGCCAAGTGGAACGCTGCGCGTGCCCTCCCAGATGCGCGTGTCCAGCGGCGATCCCGCATTGGCCAGCCGCTCGTGGATCTCGATCGGCAGACTGTCCGCGCGGACGAGCGACGGCAGGTGGCGGCCGGGCGTTCCGGTCGGATCGGCCGTGTAGCCGAGCTTCGACTGCAGTGCCGTGTGCAGCGCAGCGGCGTGCGGTGCGGAGACGAGTAGATCGATGTCGGCCATCGTGCGCGACCCGGCGATCTCTCCCGCCAGGAGGCGTGCACTGCCCTTGAGGACGAGGACACGCGCGCCGGCATTGGCGGCGACGGGCGCCAACTCCGCCAACTGCTGCACCATTGCGACCGCGTTGCGGAGCGCGCGTTCGCCTGCCGGCCGAATGAGCGGCAGCGCGGGTCCGAGCACCTCGGCGAGCGCGGGGGTTCGGCGGCGCGCGGACTCGACCCATGCGGCGCAGCCTTCCAGATCGAGTACCCGTTCCCAGGCGTGAGGGGGGATGAGCGGCGCTCGGGCGCGCTGGGCATCCGACGGCCGGCGCCCTCGCGCAATCGTCGTGAGGATATCGTACGCGGCGCGCGACGCCGTGATGCGCGCCATTTGCGCGCGGAGCCCGTGCTGTGCCCGGACGGGATCACTGCGCCGTTTCGCCTGTTGCTCGCCGTATCGCATGGTGGCTCGCGCTCCGGCCCGTGTGATCTAGGGGAGAGCCGAGACCAGCGTGTGGTCGATCCGCTGCAACTGTGCGGGGGAGTGCACGAGGCGGAAGCTAGGCACCTCGATGGCGATGCGCCGCAGCGCGGCCAGATGCGTGGGCGAGCCGCCGTCGGCGATCAGGACCCACGCCGACTGTTGCACGAGCTCCACCAGCGCCGCGGCGGGTGAGAGCGGCGATATCGCGTCCACTGGCCCTTGCTCGACCCATACCAGCGCGGCGACGGGCGCCGAGCGGGTGCCGCGAACCGGGACCTCCGCGCGGTGGCGGGGGTCGCCGGGGAGCATGCGCGCGTGGCGCGTGCCGGCTTCGAGCTCGGGAAACTCGGAGATGAGACCCGTGCTGAGCCGCAGCGGCTCGCGCCAGCGGTAGGCGATGACCGGACCGGATCGTCCAACTTCCGCGATGACGCCGTCGTCGCCCAAGATCGGCCATCCTTTGCGGGCCAGCGCGTAGGCGAGCGTGGATTTTCCGCTTCCGGTCGGGCCGGTGAGCAGCCATGCGCGTCCGGAGGGATCGACCGCGCCGGCGGCGTGGATGTAATAGCGGCGGCGCTGCCGGAGGCGGAGGATCGCGCCTGCGCGGGCCAACTCGTGGCGTGAGCCCCTGCTGGCAGACTGGTATCCCGTGCCACGAACGAGTCGTCCCGCGCGCACCCAGAGCTCCGCGTGCGCGATCTGGTGGATCAGCCGTGCACCATTGGACTCGGTATAGCCGTGGATATCATTGAACTGCCATTCGGCGATGGCTGGAACGACAGCGCCCTCCGTGCGCTCGGACAGCGGCGCGGAGGGCGCGGGGTCGTGCGTGCCGCCAGGGCTCACGGCGAGCACCGGCGTCCGGCTACATGCGCGCAGCCCGTTCCGATCGTCCCGTCGCTTGCTACAGGCCGATGCCCTGCAGGACGACGCCATTGTCGCCCACGACGTAGACATTTTGCGCGGCGGTGCCGAAGATCGCACGGAACGCCGGCGTCACCGGGACAGCGAGAGGAAGCCAATTCGATCCGTTGAAGTGGAGGACCGAGCCGCCATCGCCTACGAGATAGGAATCGGTGGGCGATGTATTCCACGTACCGTGGAAATTAGTCAACGTGCCCGGGGTCGCGGCCGGCAGGTTGAACGTCGTGCCGGTCGAGAGACGGTAAACGACACCTGAGTCCCCGCCCGCCCAGACGTTGTTGGGTGCGGTCCCGAACACCGACTGCAGGCCTTTGGCGTTGGCCGGCGTGAACGCCAGCGGCTGCCAGCCGGCGCTGGCGGGGTTGATGTAGGCAGTGCGGTCATTGGCGACTGCGTAGTAGTTCTGCGTCGTCACGCCGCCCCAGACACCGCGAAGATTGCCGGTACCGGTGCGGGCCTGGAACGACCATGACGAGCCGTTCCAGTGTTCGACGAGGCCGCCGTTGCCGACGGCGTCGATGTTATTGGCGCTGATGCCGAAGATGCCGTGGTACCCCGTGGCGCCTAATGGCGGATTCACGATCGCCGTGCTCCACGACGATCCATTGAAGCGGGCGATGTTCCCGTGCGGTCCGACCGTGAAGACATTCGACGGGCCCGAGCCCCAGACAGCGGCCATTGAGTCATCGTCAGCGACGTAGGCACTCGACCACGTCGTGCCGTTGTAGTGCAGGATCGTCCCGATCGTGGCGGCCCAGACATCGGTTGGGCTGCTGGCATAGACCCCGTGGATCGGAAGGCCGCTCTGGTCGGAGAGCGTGAATTGTCCGCTGGCGACCGAGAGGAACGAACCGCCCACGCCGACCGCCCAGAGCGTCGAGCCGGCGGCGCCGGACGAGATGGATGTGATGAGGAAGCCGGACTTGCGCGCGACCGTGCTCCATGCCGAGCCGTTGTAATGCTGCGTGACGCCCGAGGCGCCGACGACCCAGACATTGGATGGTCCGGTGCCGCCGAAGCCCGACAGCGTGTGGCCGGTGCCGCTCGCTTGCACCGACCAGGAGCTGCCGTTGAAGTGCAGCACGGTGCCGAAACCGCCAGCCGCGAACACATTCGTCGCCGATGTGCCCCACACCGTGAGGAGCGGCTGAGTCGTGGGTGAGGCGACCTTTGCCCAGAAGCTTCCGTTGAAGAAGAGGATCTGGCCGCCATCGCCGACCATCCAGACATGCGACGCATTGGAGCCCCACACCGCGTGGAGATTGCCGGTTATCGTGAACGGGAAATTGATCTGTGACCACGACGAACCGCTGAGGTGATAGCCGATGCCGCCGTTGGCGCTTGCGTAGTAGTTACCGGGCGCGCTGCCCCAGACGCCCGTGAAAAAGACCGAGGTGTTGAGGACCGTGCGCAGCCATTTCGAGCCGTTCCAGTGCGCGGTGGAGCCCTGGCCGCCGACCGCCCACACATCCGTGCCTGATGTGCCGAACACGCCGGTGTAGCTCGCGAAGGCGAGGCCCGTGATTGGCTGCGTCCATGCCGTGCCGTTGTAGTGGACGATCGTGTTGTTGAGTCCGACCGCCCAGACGTCGCTGGCCGTGTTGCGCCAGACCGAGTTCAACTCGTTGGACGTGATGCCCTGGCGCAGCACCTGCCACCGGAGCACGGCGTTCTGCGCGGGGACCACCGCGTCGATCTCGACCGAGAAGTTGACGCCATTGACGCCTGGGCCGAACAGGAAGTGCCAATTCTCGATGGCGCTCGTCGCGCCGGGCGGAATGAACGGCGTGTACTGGAAATACGGAACGGTGTCGCCCTGAAAGACGCCAACGCCGGAGGCATTCGGGACGGTGACCGTGCCGCTTCCGCCCGAGGCGAAGGGGCCTGACGAGAAGAACGCGCGCACGGCGGCGGTGTCGGTGGTGGTGCCGTCAGACGTGCCGATCGGCTGTGCGAGCAGGTTGGTGATGCTGACGTTCAGCGAGAAGATGCGCGTCGTGCTGTCGAACGCGGGGCTCGAGAGGTTGAGCTGGACATTGACCGCCTGCTTGCCGAGGATGACATCGGACGCCTTCACGCGACCGCCGCCATTGGTGCCGTTGCGGGTGCAGGAGGCCGTGGGAGCGGCGTGGGATCCGGCGGGCGCGATGCGCACCGTGCAGAAGAACGAGCCGCGCACTGCGCTCGGGTTGAGCGTGGACATCGAGCGCGGGGCGGCGGACATGGGTTGCGGTCCGTCGCTGCATGCGGCGAAAAGGGCGACGCCGAGGATGCTTGCCAGTATGCCGGCGCGGACGACTGTCCGGGTGCGGCGGGTGTGAAGCGACTGCGAGTTCGCCGGCGCGCTGACTGACATACAGGTCGTCCTCCAGGGGGCGCAAAAAAGCTGCAACGCGTACAGACCGGCCGACACATCGTCCGGAGACACGCGATGCGGCATGAACGCGTGCCGCATCGTCAATTAAGATTCGCCGGTCTACCGGGCGCTTGAAGCCCGTGGTAAGCTACGGGCCGGTTGGGGCCGGCTTGGTGATATACCTCACAAATTCCCGCACCCTTGGCCACAAACACCTGATTACAACCGCGCCGGGTTGGGCTGTCCCGCCCCGCGGTTTCCAGATGACCATCGGGCTCGCCGGTGTGACACCGGCCAGCCGCCATTGACGACGCATCAGCGGACGCGCAAACATTGGAAACTCCTCATCTTACGAGCCGCGACGACGCCCTTGCCGTCGTCCATGAATACACCGCCAGCGAGTCTCTTCGGAAGCATATGCTGGCCGTCGAAGCCGCGATGCGGGCGTACGCCGTGCGTTTCGGCGAAGACCCTGAGCGGTGGGGGCTGGCGGGGCTGCTTCACGACTTCGATTACGAGCGGTTTCCGAACGCCGGGCACTCGGCGACCGAGGAGCATCCGTCCGCGGGAGTGGCGATCCTGAGGAGCCGCGGCTACCCCGAAGACGTACTGCGGGCGATCCTCGGCCACGCTCAATACACCGGGGTCCCGCGGGACACGCAGATGGCCAAAGTGCTGTTCGCGGTCGATGAGTTGACGGGGCTGATCACGGCATCCGCGCTGGTGCGGCCGTCGAAGAGCGTGATGGATCTCGATGCGCGGTCGGTGCGCAAGAAGATGAAGGACAAGGCATTCGCGAGGGGGGTGAGCCGAGAGGACGTGCAGCTCGGCGCGACCGAACTCGGAATCGATCTGGACGAGCACATCCAGTTCGTGATCGGCGCGATGCGGGGCATCGCGCCAGCGCTTGGGCTGCGGTAGCTAGCCGATTCGGGCTGCGTCGTCCTCGTTCGCCGCGACCGCGGCCTATCTGGTAATTACAGTCCGGTGCCCAGGAGGACGACGCCGTTGTCGCCGGCGACGTAGACATTCTGTGCCGCGGTGCCGTAGATAGACCGGAACGCCGACGTCACCGGCATCGCGAACTGAAGCCAGTTCGTCCCGTCGAAGTGCAGCACCGTGCCCGCGTCGCCCACGAGATAGGAGTCGGTGGCTGACGTGTTCCAGGTGCCGCGGAAATTGGTGAGCGAGCCGGTTGTCGCTGCCGGGAGCGTGTACGTCGTCCCACTCGAGAGCCGGTACACGACGCCCGAATCGCCGCCCGCCCACACATTAGTCGGTGCCGTGGCGAAGACGGCTTGCAGGCCCCCTCGCGTTCGTGGGCGAGAACCCCATCGATTTCCAAGTGCTCCCTTCCGGCTGCACGTACGCCGTGCGGTCATCGGCGACCGCATAGAAATCGTGAGTCGTCACACCGCCCCACACGCCGCGGAGATTGCCCGTCCCGGTGCGCGTAACGAACGACCATGCCGTCCCGTTGAAATGCTCAATGAGGCCGCCGTTGCCGACCGCGTAGATGTTGTCGGCACCGATCCCGAATATCGCGTGGTAGCCCGTCAGCCCTGACGGAGGGTCCACTCGCGCCGTCGTCCACGAGGATCCGTTGAAGCGGGCGATGTCGCCGTCCTGGCCGACGGTAAACACGTCTGACGGACCCGAGCCCCAGATGCCGGCCATCGAGTCATCGGGCGAGACATACGCATTCGCCCACGTGCTGCCGTCGTAGTGCAGGATGGTGCCGATCGTGGCGGCCCAGACATCGGTGGCGCTGCTCGCCCACACCGCCTTGATGGGAAGCCCGCTCTGGTTCGAGAGCGTGACCTCCGCGTCCGAGACCGAGAGGAAGGATCCGCCCACGCCGACCGCCCACAGCGTGGATCTCGGTGGACCGGAGCAGATCGACGTGATCAGGAAGCCCGACTTGCGTGCCACGGAGTTCCACGAGGTGCCATTGAAATGCTGCGTGAGCCCGGACGCGCCGACCGCCCAGATGTTCGACGGCTCGGTGCCTCCGAGTCCGGACAGCGTGCCGTCCGTTTCGCTCGATTGAACCGCCCAGGCGGAGCCATCGCAGTGGATGGTGGTACCGAGGCCTCCCGCGGCGTACACGTTACTCGCCGACGTGCCCCACACCGTGAGGAGCGGCTGGGACGTCGGGGATTTCACCTGGGACCATTCGTTGCCATTGAAGAAGAGGATCTGGCCGCCGTCGCCGACCATGTACACGTGCGACGCATCCGATCCCCACACGCCGTGGAGATTGCCGGACACCTTGCCGGGGAAGGAGATGGTGGACCAAGCCTTCCCGTTGTAGTGCACCGCGACGCCGCCGTTGCCGGCCGCGTAGTAGTTGGTCGCCGAGCTGCCTCACACATCCGTGAGATTGGCCGATGAGCTAGTGGACATCCGTGTCCACTGCGTGCCATTCCAGTGGGCGGCCGTCCCGCTCGAGCCCACCGTCCACACGTCGGTGCCGCTCGTGCCAAAGATGCCGGCACAGGATGCGGACTGCAGGCCCGTGGCGGGCATCTCCCAGTGCTCGCCGTCGTAATGCACGATCGTGTTGTTGAGTCCCACCGCCCAGATGTCGCTCGCCGTGTTGCACCACACCCCATCGAGCTCGTTGCTGGTGAGACCTTGCCGCAGCACGATCCAGCGCAGCACGCTGTTCTGCGCCGGCACCGCGGCGTCGACTTCGACCGAGAACGTCAAGCCGGTCACATTTTAGCCGAGCAAGAACACCCAGGTCTTGGCCGCACTCGTGTCGCCGGACGCGATCAAGGGCGTGTACTGGAAGTACGGTACGGTGTTGCCCTGAAAGGAGCCGAATCCGCTGGGATTGAGCACGAAGACGCTGCCGGTGCCGCCGGATGCGGAGGGGCCTGAGGTGAAGAACACCCGCGTCCCTGCCGCTGTCGTCGTCGTGCCGTCGGTCGTGCCGATCGGCTGCGCCAGCAGGTTGGTGATACTCGCGCTCAGCGAAAAAAGGCGAGTACTGCTGTTGAATGATGGGTTACTGATGTTGAGCTGGACGTTGACCTTCTGCTTTCCGAGTACCACATCCTCGGCTTTCATGAGAGTGGGACCGGCCAGGGCCCCGTTCTTCGGCCTGCACGTGACCGAGGGCGCGCCCGGCTTGCCGGCGGGCGCCAGCCGCACGGTGCAGATGAAGGACCCGTGAACATTGCTCGAGCCCAGTTCATTGGCGGCGGGGCGCGCCAGGGCCGAGAACAGAGGGTCACGGCTGTCGGCACATCCGGTCACGAGAGCGGTCGCGAGAGCGGTCACCAGGCCAGCAGCGATCCCCAGGGCCGGCCGCAAACGCAGGCGTTGAAACGTCATTAACATTCGGTCTTCGGCCTCTCGATTGAATGCAGTTGGCGGATCGGCCGGGCGGCCGGCATCCCGCGGGTCAGGTGCATTCGGCCATCCATTTGGTGGGCGTCGCATTGGAGATTTCTCATCTGCCGGCCTACGATCGTGCGCGCGTCACCCATCGATACACGACGAACGAATCGCTCCACGAAAACATGTTCGCCGGTGAAGCCGCGATAGGCGCACACGCTGGCCGCGCCGGTCGTGCCGACGACAATCCGGACGGGCGTCGTGTGACGCGCGTCGTCCGGATCACGCCCGGACTCGCGTAGGTCGATGCCGCGCCGCCGGCCCGGGCGAACTTTTGCCGTTCGCGCCGCGCTGTACTACCTGCTCTGCTGGTCCGTCATTGGTATCGTCGTTCCCGCGACTGCCGCGGGCCGCTGGCTCGTGCTCGCACTCGCGGTGGCGACAACGGCGCCGCTGGTCGCGTTCATCGTGCGTGGTGGATGGCGCGCCTATCCGACGGCGGCGTTCCGCGTGCTGGTGATCCGTCCCATCCTGTATACGCAGATCCTGTTGCCGCTGGTCGCGGGCGGATCGCTGCTCGGTGTGTTGATCGGGATGATGTTCGGTCACGGCGGTGATGGTGGCCGACTTGGCGGAGAGATCGTGTTCGGCGTGATGGCGCTGCTTCTCACCGCGGGCTACCTCGGGTCAGCGCGTCTCGTTCGCCGCCCGGTGGAGGTGACCGTCCCCGGCTTGCCGTCCGCTTGGGATGGCGTGACGATCGCGCAGATCTCCGATCTCCACGTGGGGCCGCACACGCCGCGGCGGTTTCTGGCGCGCATCGCGGAGACCGTCACGGCGCTCAAGCCAGATCTGATCGCGATCACGGGTGATCTCGTGGATGACCGGGCCGAGGATGTGATGCATTTCGCGGCGGCAGTCGGGGGGTTGCGGGCGCCGCTGGGCGTGTATCTGATCCCCGGCAACCACGACGTGTACGCCGGGTGGGAAGACGTCGAGCCGCAACTGCGCGCGATGCTGCCCAACGCGACCCTGCTCGTGAACGATGCGCGCATCCTGACGCGTGGTGGCGCCACGATCGCGGTTGCGGGTACGGGTGATCCGGCGGGGAGACTCGGACCAGCGGGCGTGGCGCCGGACATCGACCGGACGTTGCGCGCGGTGCCGCGTGGGACGACCACGATTGCGCTTGCGCACAATCCCGCGTTGTGGCCGGCGCTGGCGGAGCGTGGCGTCGCGCTGACATTGAGCGGGCACACGCACTGGGGACAATTCGCGTTGCCGCGGCTCGGGTGGAGTCTCGCGAGTCCGTTTCTGGCGCGTGCGATGGGTGCACACAGCGAGGGGGATTCGCTGTTGTACATCAATCCGGGGACCGGGTACTGGGGTGTGCCATTCCGGATCGGGGCGGGGCCGGAGGTCACGCTGATCACGTTACGGCGCGGAGCGCCGGCGGCGATCGCGGCGGGGCATGCGACGGCGCGGCCGGTGCCGGTTCAGCCGGCGTTCGCGGCGGATTGAGGGAGAGGTAGGGCGGCCCCATGGTTTTCGGGCGGCGCCCAACGGCTTGGTGGCGGCGGCAAGAATGCGCCGTTCTCGAACGGCGCCTACTGCCCTCGACGACTGGCTCCGGTGTAGCGACTGCATGCACCGGTCTCGAGCGGCGCCGACGCCCTCGGCGACACAGGTGTCGAAGTTTGAATCGCACCATTGTTAGTGCCGGGATGAACGCGGTCGGCGAGCCCTCTCTGCCGACGACGAATGAACCGCGTTGGCTGCTCTCTTCGCGGGGACGAGTCATACATTCTGAGCCACCTACGTCCAGCCCGTTCCGCTGCGCTGAGGACGCCCCTTCGCGCCGGGCTTGCCTACCGACGCCGGGTCACGTTTTCGTTGGAGAGCGGACGCACTCTAATTCCGCCCCTTTCATACACGGTGGCCGCCATTGGATGGCGGTGCCAGAGCGACGCCAATCGCGGGAGGCGCGATGTATCTCATCCGAGAAGTCATGTACTGCAAGCCGGGCAAGGTCCGCCCGATGGTGGAGAAGTTTCTCGCGATGTCGAAGTTGGGCGGGAAGATTGGCATGCCGCGGATGCGGGTCATGACGGATTTCGCCGCGGAGCAGTACTGGACGGTCGTGGCGGAGATGGAGGTGCCGAGCGTTCAGGCGTTCGAGGAGATGATGAGCAAACCGCAGGGCGCCGCAGAGGACCTGAAGAAGTTCGAGGACCTCATGAAGGGGTATCACGACCTCGTCGATCGCGGGAAGCGGGAGATCTACAAAATCGAGGGCTGACCGAGCGGCGAATCGCGGGGGGCATCCGCAGGCCTTACTGGGCCGATCGCGAGCGACCCCTCCCAGGGAGGGTCCGGGCTCTGGTGGGACGGCAGCGCCAGGGGGCCGGTCATGACCGGCCGCTACCAGGGCAGGGTGAGGGCACGGTGCCGGCGCGGCACCGTGCCGCCGCTTCACATGGGGCTCGTGTCTCCACGCGGACACGCGAAAGGAGAGTACCCCTCCCCGCCACTCCCAGCATATAACGAACCGGGGGGCTTGCGGCAAGACCCGGGTCGGGCTGTAGAGTCGCTGACTTCAGCCAGGCCTTCTGGCCGAGGACAGAGCCTTCAGGAATGGGAGCGACGGGTGACCGAACATGCGGTAGTGATTGCCGGCGGCGGTCCGACGGGACTGATGTTGGGAGCGGAGCTCGCGTTGTCGGGCGTCGATGTCGCGATTGTCGAGCGGCGTCCGACCGCGGAGCTGATCGGCTCGCGCGGGCTCGGCCTGCACTCACGCACCATTGAAGTACTCGATCAGCGCGGCGTCGCGGAGCGGTTTCTCGCGGAGGGGCAGACATACCCGGTGCTGCGCTTTCACATGAATTCGTTGGACATCAGCGACTTTCCCACCCGTCACAACTACGTCCTCGGGCTGCGGCAGCAACACACCGAGCGCATTCTTGCCCAATGGGTCGGGGAGTTGGCGGTGACGGTCTATCGCGGACGTGACGTCACGGGTTTCGCGCAGGATGACACCGGCGCCGACGTCGTGCTCTCCGACGGCGAGTCGCTGCGGGCAGAGTATCTCGTCGGGTGCGACGGCGGCCGCAGCCTGATTCGCAAAGCAGCCGGCATTGGCTTCCCGGGGTGGGATCCCACGACAAGCTGGCTGATCGCCGAAGCCGAGATGGCCGAGGAGCCGAAGTGGGGGTTTCACGAAGATGCGGCCGGCACGCACGCGATCGGCAAGGGAGAGGGCGGGTTGGTCGGGGTGGTGATGGAAGAACGACAGGTGCGACCCGACGGCGAAGCCGACCCTGCGCGATGTCAGCGAGGCGCTCATTGCCGCCTACGGGACCGACTATGGAATCCACAGCCCCACCAGGGTCTCCCGGTTCACCGACATGACACGTCAGGCTGCGGCTTACCGCGACAGGCGCGTGCTGCTGGCCGGCGACGCGGCGCACGTGCATGCCCCGGTGGGTGGACAGGGCCTCGGCATCGGTGTGCAGGATGCGGTGAACCTGGGATGGAAACTGGCGCAGGTGGTCAAGCAGACATCACCCGAAAGCATCCTCGATACCTATCATGCCGAGCGCCACCCGGTCGCT
The DNA here is from genome assembly GCA_963737895.1 of uncultured Gemmatimonadales bacterium. Classification (GTDB taxonomy): domain Bacteria; phylum Gemmatimonadota; class Gemmatimonadetes; order Gemmatimonadales; family Gemmatimonadaceae; genus Palsa-1248. Next base: position 282,886 of record CAVTUF010000002.1, read on the forward strand.
GCGCGCGTATTGCGCAACACGATGGCGCAGGTCGCGCTTCGTCGAACGGACGACCGCGCCAAGGCATTGGGCGATACCGTTTCCGAATTCCTCGGCATGGACGAGCCTCGCAGACGAATCGTCGCGGAGTTGTCCGGCCTGGGCATTCATTACGACCTCGGCGAGGGGCACCCGCTGCTCGGACGCCGCATGCCCGATCTCGACCTGGTCACCGCCAACGGCGCGTTGCGGGTCTTCACACTGCTGCACGATTGCCGGCCGGTATTCCTCAACCTGGGTGAGCCCGGCGGGTTCGACATCACTCCATGGTCGGATCGCGTTCAGTTGATCAACGCCAAATACATGGGTACGTGGGAGCTTCCGGCGATCGGAGCGGTCGCGGCTCCAACCGCCGTTCTAGTTCGGCCCGATGGATATGTGGCGTGGGTGGGCGACCACGCCCGGGTGGGGCTCGTTGACGCGTTGACCACCTGGTTCGGACCGCCCGCAACGGCCGTTACAACTCCTTCGGTGGTGCTCGGCTGACCAGGGGGAAGCGGGGTCGCTATAATCCGCTGATGGACGAAGCGATTTCGCCGCCGCCGGCTGATCAGTTGCTTGCGCTCCCAGTGGACGAGGGGTGCAGGCGTGTGGCGCTCGCGCTACTGGCTTCGACCGTGGCGGCGCGGGTGCGGCTGGACGACCCCGATGACCGGACTGCGCTTCACGATTTTCGCGTCGCACTCCGGCGGCTCCGGACGTGGCTCCGGGCGTACAAGCCACACCTCGACGGCAGCATCCGCAAAAAGCACTGGCGGCGGCTCCGGGACATCTCGCAGATGGCCGGTGTCTGCCGGGACAACGAAGTACACGTCGCGTGGATCCGCGATGTCGAGGAGTCGCTGAAGGCCCGGGAGCGTCCGGGCGGTGAGTGGTTTCTGAACCAGGTCACGGAGCGGCAGCGTGATGCCGAAGCCGACTTCCGGTCGGTGCTCGACGACAAGTTCGGCCGGACGACTGAGTCGATCGGCGAAGAGCTGTCCGTGTACGACCGGCGGATCGATCTTCGCGATCCCGTCCCTTCGCGGAAGTTCGCGACGGCGGCAGCGCCGCTCATTTTGTCGCAGGCCACCGCCGTCGGCGAGCGGCTCGCGTCGATCGAGTCGATCCAGGATCAGGCCGTGGCGCACTCGGCGCGGCTTGCGGCCAAGCGGCTGCGGTATCTGCTCGAGCCGATCGCGGCGGCGGCCGACGGTGCCCCGGCCCTCGTGAAGCGACTCAGGCATTTACAGGACACGATCGGCGAGATGCACGATGTGCATGTCATGGCGGAAGAGGTGATCGAGGCCGCGGAGCGAGCGGGCGCCGAACAGACCAGGCGCGTCGCGACGGCGCTGCTGGAGGGTGAAGCGGAGGCTGAAGCGCACCATGAGCACGCGCGCGACCCACGTCCTGGGTTACTGGCGATCGCGACACAACTGCGGCGCCGGGGCGAGTCCGCATTCGCGGAGTTGCAGACGCGATGGCTCGGCGAGCATGCCTCCGATCTGACCGACGCCGCGCGGGCGATCGTCGTGCGGCTCGCGGCGGAACCACCACGTGCGCCGCGCGCGGTGAGCGCTGACAAGCCGGCAGCCAAGCCGGTGGAGACCCGGGCGGATGCGCGGCCGGCTCCGCGCGCGGATGCCCCGGTCGCGGCGGCCGTCCACCCGCCGGCACATTCACCCGCGACCCAGCCCGAGCGGCCCAAGACACCGGCGCCGGCCGCGGCGCATCCGGCACCGCATCCAGCATCGCATCCAGCATCGCAAGCCGCTCCGCAGCCCGCGGCACATCCCGTCGCACATCCCCCGGCTCACACCGCGGCACAGGTGACATCAGTATCCCGGCCGGCTGACACGCGGCCTGAAAACAGTCCCCGGCCCGCTGCGGCCCCGAGCGCACCGGCGCGCCCGGAACCGCCGAACGTGGAGCGTCCTACCGGTTAGGCGCTGCCGCCTTGAGCTCCTGCGCGGCGCGATTCACGAGCGCGGCTTCCGCCTGGAGCACTTCGCCGACGCGGACGATCTGCGCGTCCGCTTCAGTCCACTGATGCTGTTCGATCGCTTCGCGCACCGCGGGCACCGTCTTCACGCCGTATCCCGTGTACAGGCCCGGCGCATAGATGAGATGCTTGTACCATGGCCGGCCGGGCAAACCTTGCGGCGAGGTGAGTGCGCGCTCGCTCTGCACGAGTGTGGGATTGACGCTCGCCACGGCGGGCGATGCGAGGGCCGCGCCATCATTCGCTTCGGCGGCTGTCACGGCCTGTGAGTACGCCGCTGCGGCGCGTGACAGCGCTTCGGCGCCGTTCTGGAGCGGGGCGAAGTCCAGGTGCGGCGCGAGCGGAACCGTATCGGGTGCGATCGTCGGGTGGTGCGGATCGCTCGTCACCGTGAACAGGCCATCCCGCACCTCGTGGTTCAACTCGGCGATCGAGTCGGCCTCGTGCTTCGCGAGCGTATCGAGCTGGCCCGCGTAGTGCGTGACCGTCTCCGACAGCCCGGTAAAGTCGTAGGGAATGAGTTGTGCGCCGGCGAGGCGCATGACCGCGGTGCCGACCGTCTGTGCGAGGGCGCGTCCGTACACGAAGTTCGTGTCGGAGAAATGCGTGTACCAGTAGAAGTCGTCGTAGACCGAGTGGTAGATACCGCCCTGATCCTCGCCGCCGTAGCCGATGTTGGCGGACGCGATGCCGGCGTGCTGGAGGAAGGGTGAGTAGTCCGATCCGGACCCCAGTGCGTCGATGTGCAGATTCGCCCGCGTGCGGACATCGGTGCGCTCGCTGGCCGATGTGGCGCGGACCAGGCGGAGTGCCTGCAGCCGCTTCCACACGGATTCGTGCGATTCGGGGTCGTCAATGTCGCGAGCTACGCCATTCAGGAACGCTTCGAGGACGTGCGAGCCGCCGACGTTGAGAAAGCCGCGCCCATTGCCATCGGTGTTGAAGTACGCGACGGCGTGCTGCCGCAACTCGTCCTCGTGGGTCTCCACCCATTCCGTGGACCCCAGGAGACCGGGCTCCTCACCATCCCACGCGCAGTAGATGATCGTGCGGCGGGGGTGCCAGCCTTTGGCGACGAGGGCGCCGAGTGCGCGCGCTTCCTCGAGGAGAGCGACCTGGCCTGCGAGCGGATCTTCGGCGCCGTTCACCCATGCGTCGTGGTGATTGCCGCGGACGACCCACTCGTCCGCCGCCGCCGACCCTGGAATGCGCGCGATGACATCGTAGAGCGTCTTGGAGCCCCAATTGGACTTGAGGTGCAGGTGCACCTTGGCGGGGCCAGGGCCCATGCGATACGTGATCGGGAGTGCGCCGCGCCATTCGGCAGGAACGACCGGTCCGTCCATCGCCGCGAGGAGCGGCTGTGCATCGCCGTAGGAGATCGGGAGCACCGGGATCTTGGTCAGCACCGTGACGTCCTTGAGATCGAGGCGCTTGGCATCCTTGGTGGCGCCGACGCCGGGCGTCAGCGGGTCGCCCGGGTGGATCTCCATCTCCATGACACTGCCGCGCTGGACGCCCTCGGCTGGCCGCATTGGGCCCTTGGGAAAGACAGCGCCTTCCGCATAGCCATCGTCACGCGGATCAGAGTAGATGAGACACCCGACGGCGCCGTGCTCGGCGGCGACCTTGGGCTTGATCCCGCGCCACGAGCCGCCGTAGCGTGCGATGACAATCGCGCCCTTGACGCTGACGCCGTGTTGAGCGAGGAGCGCATAGTCGGCTGGCACACCGTAGTTCACGTAGACGATCGGCGCGGTGACATCGCCGTCGATCGAGTACACGTTGTACGTCGGGAGCTGCTCGGACTGCTGCGCGGACGTCGGATCGCTTGCGACTGTGGGTTCGTGGAGGGCCAGGCGAAAGTGCGTTGGCGCCACCATCTCGACCGACCGTTCCAGCGGCGTCGGGTACAGCACGTCGAACTGCTCGATCTGTGCGTCGAGCCCATACGACTTGAACTGGGCGAGAAGCCACTCAGCGTTATCGCGATCGTACGCCGTCCCGACATTGTGGGGGCGTGCGCTGAGGCGGCGCAGCGATTCCCGCATGCGCGCGGGCTCGGGTATCGCCCGAAACTGCTTCTCCCAATCGCGTTCCGTACGGGAAGCGTCCGCGGAATACCCGGCGAGAGGAGCGTCCGGCCCGGCGGGTGCCGACCAGCCGGCCAACACCGCGACGGACAGGAGGAGTGGTGCGCCGCAGAGAGCGGCCCGTTTCCACGGAGCAGTCATAGAATCGAAAGGGGAAGGAGAAAGGAGAAAGGGGAAACCGCGTTACGCGCCCGATGGGACCAGGCGGCCCAAGGTGGCTTCGTCGCCGCGTTCGAGCGCGGCTTCGGCTTGCAAGTTTACGTGATCCGCATCGATGCTGGCGACGGCGAGCGTCTTGCCTTTGGCGCGGTAGGCGACGGACGCGGGCCCCTTCCCCGGCGTGCCCGACACGTCGATCCGGTCCCACTGCTCGGCGTGGCCGCTGTAGCGGATAGCGACATCGTAATGCTGGCTCCAGAAAAACGGCACACCGCCGAACCGCTCGCGTTGGCCGAGGATGTTGCGCGCGGCAGTTTGTCCCTGGCGCTGGGCGAGGACCCAGTGCTCGACACGCGTCGGCATCCCGGTGCGCGAATCCGGCCACCGGGCGATATCGCCCGCTGCGTAGATCCCTGGTGCGCTCGTTTCCAGAAACTCATTGACCATGATGCCGCGATCCGCCGCGAGCCCGGCCTGCATCGCGAGATCGGTGCGCGGCCGCACCCCGACGCCGATGACGACGAGATCCGCTGGCAACGACCTGCCGTTGTCGAGCGTGACCGACCCGGCCTCGATCTTCGCGGGTTTCGCCTGCAGATGGAACTCCACACCGTGCCCTTCGTGCAGCTTGCGGATATACGCGCCGAGCTGGGGGCCGAGGACGCGTTCGAGCGGTGCGGATTCTGGGGCGATCACGCGGACCTCGAGATTTCGCTGGCGCAGAGAGCCCGCGACCTCGAGACCGATGAAACTGGCGCCGATGACCACGGCGCGATGCTTCCCTTCGGCCGCCGCGATTATCGCGCGGCTGTCGTCCCATGAGCGCAGCGTGAAGACATGCGGTTGGTCATGGCCCGGGATATCCAAGTGCACCGGTTCCGCGCCGGTGGCGAGCAGCAGCGCGCCGTATGGCACGCGGCGGTCGCCTTCCAGAACGACCTGGGAGCCCTTCACATCGATCGATGCGGCTCGTGCGCGGATCACATTGATCTTGTGCTCATCGTAGAAGCCGGGTGGGCGAAGCGGCATCCATTCCGCTTGCGCGGTGCCTGCCAGAAAATCCTTGGAAAGATTAGGGCGGTCGTATGGAGAGTCCGGCTCGCCGTCGACAATCGTGACCGCGCCTGAGAACCCTTCACGCCGGAGCATCTCCGCTGCCGCGCTTCCGGCGGCGCCGGCGCCGATGATCACGACCGACTTGGGAGATACGTGGGGTGCGGGAGCGGGGCCAGCGGGTGCGAGCGGATCGCGTTCCGCGCGTTTGGCCATCACGTACCACCGGCCGCCGCGGCGTTCGACATCCCAGCATGCGATCGGGTTCAGCGCCGGGGCGCGGAGGGCGGCTCCAGTCCGGAGGCTGAAGCAGGCATGGTGGAGCGGGCAGCGAACGGTGTCGCCGAGGAGCAGTCCCTCGACGAGTGGCCCGCTGTAGTGCGTGCAGGCGGCGGCCACCGCGAACACCTCGTCGCCGTGCCGCGCGAGCACGACCGGTTCTCCGCCAGCGTGCCCCAGGACCATCGCGCCGTCGGCGAGATCGGTGGCAGCGCAGCCCGAAGTGCGGAAATCAGGTCCGGCCAATGGCGCGGATTCACTCGACATCAGTCATGCCTCCTCAGCGGTGCTCGTGCCGCGCCGCCATGTAGTCATCTGCCCCGTTTCAGTGCCGCGCGTCTCGTTCGTTTCACCGTCGCACGTTTCGCCGTCGCGTGTTTGACTGCTGGCCGTTTCGAAGTGCCGCGTGTCGCTGCGGCGAGGCGGCCGCGTTTCCGGCCACGTTTCGCGACGGTGCGTTTCGGCGCGGCGGCGTCCCGTTTGCGGCGTTTCGCGGCGTCGCGGGCCAGCAGTCTCCGGCGGGCGTCCGCCGTCTCCGGCAGCTCGAGACTGCGCCACAGATACCATGCCGCGAATGATGCGTAGGGCGCCCATGGGGCGCCACGCGCGAGGACCTCCTGGGGCGTCGGCATGCGCCTCAAGTTGTAGGCGAGCTGCACCGCGATGCGGACACCGAGGTCGAGATCGGGCAGGACATTGGGGCGGCCGAGGCGGAACATCATGAACATCTGCGCCGTCCACCTGCCGATGCCCTTGACGCTCGTGAGCGCTTCCATGAGCGCATCGTCGCCGAGCTCGTGGAGCCGGTCGACAGCGATCGTGCCGTCGGCGGCGCGGGCCGCGAGGTCCTTGAGATACAGTGTCTTGCCGCGAGACAGGCCAACAGCTCGCAGCTTCTCGTCCGGCGTGGCCAGCAACTCTTCCGGAGTTGGCGCGCGGCCGCCGTAGAGCGCTTCGAAGCGGCCGTGAATCGTGCCGGCCGCCTTGCCTGAGAGTTGTTGAAAGACGATGGCGCGGGCGAGAGCGCCGAGGTGGGTGCCATCGGTGCGCGGATCGGGCGGAAGTTTGCCGACGCGATCGATGATGCGGCCGATGACGGGATCGGCCTGCTTGAGGTGCGGGATCGCGGGATGATCCACGCGGCTACCCGCCGCTCTTCAGCATGCGGTCCAGAAATCCCGCGGTCGCCTGATACGCTTCGACCCAGTGCCGATGCTGAAGGAAGTCGTGCTCCTCATCCGGGAACACGATCGTCTCGACGTGCACACCGCGGGCGCGGAGGTCTTCGGTGAGCTGGACCGTCTGGTCGAAATTCACATTTCGGTCGTCGTCGCCCTGGATCAATAGTACTGGCGAGCGCCACGTGGTCGTCGAGGACATTGGTGACGAGCGGTAGGCGACGCGGCGGGCCTGGAGATCGCGCTCCGTATCCCAACCGGGGATGAGCGCATTGAACTCCAGATTCCAGTCGTGCACGCCGTGCCAATCGACGCCCGCGGCGTACAAATCCGACGAGCGCGCGAGGGCGAGCGCGGTCAGATACCCGCCGTAGGAGCCGCCCCATGCACCGATGCGTGCCGGGTCGACATCGGGGCGGGCGCGGAGATAAAGGCCCGCGCCTTCGACGTCATTGTACTCCGACGCGCCCGTGGCGCCGTAGTTCATCGCCTCGCGGAAATTCAGACCGTAGCCGATGCCACTCCGGTAGTTCACCGACAGCACGACATAGCCGTGGCTCGCGAGGTACTGATTCATCCCATAGGCGTTGTAGTAGTACTGCATGTAGTGCCAACCGAGGAGCATCTCCCGGCGCGAGCCGCCGTGGAAGAACACGACCGCTGGGTGCCGGGCCGGCTTCGCCGGGTCGTCGCCGGGCGGGAGGAAGAGCTGGCCGTGCAGCTCCATGCCATCCGCCGCGGGGAACGTCACCAAGTGTGGCTGCACCAGCGACTGCAGCGGGAACGTGGCGGGCAGTGCATCACTCGCGAGATTACGGATCGGGCCATGCGAGCCGGCGACGAGCGCCGGCATGGCTGGCCGGCTCGCGGTCGAATACAGCAGTACGACGCCACTGCCGTCGGCCAGCGGCGCGGGCGCCCATTCGATGTCCCTTGATGCCGAGTCATCGCCGGCCACCACGCGCGCGGCGGCGGCGCCGGGGGTGGCCGGGATTCGCCAGAGGTGGCGCCGCTCGAGATCGTCCTGATTGCTGCTGACGATGAGGGCGGAGCGATCGGGCGTGAGCGCCGCGTTTTCGATCTCGAACTCACCGGGCGTAAGCGGCGTCGCGTCCCCTCCGGCGGACGGCACACCATAGAGATGCTCCCAGCCGTCGTGCTCCCATGGGAAGACGATCTGATTGCCGGCCGTCCAGAACAACTGGTTGTCGTCATCCAACTCGTGGAAGACACTGCCGCGTCCTTCGGCGGCATGCCAAATCGCGCGTCCGATGCCGGTGGCGGGATCCGCGAGCCAGATCGACCAGGGTTGGCCGGCGCGTTGCGCGCCGAAAACAGAACTCCGCGTCCGAGTGGGGCGCCGCACGAAGGCGATCTCGTGTCCATCCGGCGACCATGAGGGATCGGTGTCGTGGTCGACCGACGGAGTGAGGTACGTGAGCGTGTGCGCGGTCACATTGTAGACGCCGATGAAGCCGTGCGCGCCGCGATCGCTCACGAACGCGAGGCGGCTGCCGTCGGGAGACCAGCGTAGGCCGGACGCGTGGCCACGTGTGTGGAGGAGCTGCGTTGCCGGCGTGCGTCCGTCGGCGGTCGCCCACCAGATCTGGTCTTTGACGATGTAGGCGACGCGGTTGCCGGCGGGCGATGCCTCAGGCGAGTGGCCGTCGCCCAGGCGCCGCGGCGGGCCCGCGGGCCGGATGCCGGCGCCGAGTGTGACCGTCCAGACAGCTTGTTCGACGCCTGACGGGATGAGCGCGGGGTTCGCGATCTCGCCGTGGGAGTTGGGATCGCCGCCGCGCACATAGACGAGACCGTGACCGCCGGACGTCCAGCGGACATTGGTGATCACCTGGCCATCGTCGCCGGTATAGGCGGTCACGCGGTGGGCTGCGTAGGACGGTGGAGCGGCGACCCAGATATTGCGGGCGCCGGCGCTGTCGAAGACCCAGGCAACGGCGCCGCCAGCGGGTGCGGCCGCGAGATCACTGGGGAACGGAGCGGACAGCACCTGTTCGATCGAGAAGTCCGAAGCGGCTGCGCCGATTTGCGGCTCGTGGCCGGCGGCACGTGCGGTGCGATGGCGCGAGGCGGAGTTGCGGCAAGCGTGGCCACCGCGCCGAGAGCGAGCGCGGCGAACCACACAGTGCGTCGAGTTGCGGTCATCCGGTCAGACTCCACTCATCGCGCTGGCGGCTACCGGGCGAACAGGCCTTCGATCGTGCCTTGCGCGAGCAAGTGGCCTCGCAGGGAGAACATGATATTCGCGGCGGTGGACTGGGGGCTGACTCCCTGCAGCGCGGGGACATTCGAGCGCGTAGACGTGGAACATGTAGTGGTGCGGCTGGTCGCCGTTGGGCGGACAGGGGCCGCCGTAGTGGCTGAAGCCGAAGTCCGTGTAGCCGCTCCGGGAGCCCTTCACCGGACTTGCTCCGGATCCTGCACCGGCGGGGAGGCTAGTCACTGTCGCGGGGATGTTGAACACCGTCCAGTGCCAGAAGCCGGTGCTGGTCGGCGCGTCGGGATCAAACAGTGTGACGACGAAACTTTTGGTTTCAGCCGGCGCGCCGGACCACGACAGCTCGGGGGACGTATTGCCGCCGCCGCAGCCATTGAACTCGGACGACGTGGGCAGCGTACCGCCTGCGGAGAATGTGCTGCTCGTGACCATGATCGGCGTCGAGCTGGATGGCGAGGCGGGCGCGGCGAACGGGTGGGCATTCGACGTTGGCGCGGCGGGCGCAGCGGCTGGATGCGTCGTGTCCGTGGCGGCCGAGGTGCTACTGGCGGCGGCCGATCCAGATGCTGGTGCCGATCCTGATGGCGTGCAGGCCGCGACGCCGAGACCGGCGACGACTGCCGCCAGGCGCGTGATCCGAGTTCCCAGGTGCCCCGTGCGCATGTGCCGCTTACTCCAAGAGTGTGAGGTACGGATGCCAGTCCGGCTATAAATGGCCGGACCCGATGCTAGTCCGGCCCGTATGGAGCCGGCGCAGAAGTAATGATAGAGCGATTATCGAGTCGTTGCCGGCCGCGGCTGCGTATCTGCCTGCTGGGGCGGCCGCTCGTAGACCGGCGTGCCCCCGACTACGGTCATCAGGACCCGTGCGTTGCGGAGCTCGGCGGGGGGTATGCGGGTCAGGTCTCGGTCCAGGAGGACGAAATCGGCCAGCTTGCCCGGGGCCAGCGACCCCTTCTCGTGCTCCTGGAACTCGGCATAGGCCGCGCCGGTCGTGTAGGCCCGCAGGGCCTCCTCGACCGTGATCTTCTGGGCCGGAAACCAGCCATCGGGGTTGGCGCCATCGAGGGTCCGGCGAGTGACCGCGGCATAGATGCCTTCGATTGGGGTTGCGGGCGCCACGTCCCAGTCACTGCCGAACGCGAGGCGGGCGTGTGCATCGAGAAACGAGCGGAACGCGTACGTCGTGCGGGCACGCTCCGTCCCGATGACCCGTTCCGCCCAGCGGCCGTCGTCGATCGCGTGGTACGGTTGCATGCTGGCGATGACACCGAGGGCCGCGAATCGCGGAATGTCGGCGGGTGCGGGGTGCTGTGCGTGCTCGATGCGGAAGCGGCGGTCGCGCGGGCCGTTTTCCTTTGCCACGCGCTCGAAGATGTCCAACTGCAGGCGGATCGCGCGGTCTCCGATCGCGTGCACGATGACCTGGAGGCCTGCCTTGTCCGCGCCCAGCGTCCGGGCATACAGACTTTCGGGCGGCGTGACCAGCAGGCCCGTGTCGTCGGGCGCGTCGGTGAACGGGGCGAACATCGCGGCCGTGTGGGAGCCGAGTGAACCGTCGACGAACGCCTTGCATCCGCCGATCATGAGCCAGTCATCGCCGCGTCCGCGTGCGGCGACCGTATCGCGAAGGCGCTGCCAATCCGCGAGCGGCTGGACGGAATAGATGCGGGTTTTCATGCGGCCCGTGGCGTGGGCTCGCTCGAACGTCGCGAGGTCGTCCCACGTGTAGCCCATGTTGACGACCGATGTCACACCTTGCGCGGCGACATAGGCCATCGCGGCATCGAGCGCCTTGTCCTGCGCGGCGGTGGTGGGCTCGGGGATGACGCGGGTCACGAGCCCGGTGGCGTTGTCCTTGAGGATGCCCGTCGGGTGGCCGGCGGCATCGCGAACGATCGTGCCGCCTGCCGTGCCGGGCGTGTCATGTCCGACACCGGCGGCGGTGAGGGCGGCAGAGTTGGCGAGACCCATGTGACCGTCGAGGCGTTCGATCCACACGGGATTATGCGGCGTCACCGAGTCGATCCAGTCGCGGCGCGGGAGTTCGCCGCCCCAATTGGTGTGATCCCACACGCCACCGAGGATCCACGTGCCGGGGGGAACCGTGGCTGCGAACGCTTTGACGCGGGCGATGAACTCCGCGGGCGTCTTCGCGTCGCGGAGCTGGACATCCGTCAGATCGAATCCACCGTCGACGAAATGCACGTGTGAATCGATGAACCCCGGTACCAGCATCGCCCCGTGTGCATCCACCACGCGTGTCGCGGGGGTCACCAGCTTCTGCACCTCCGCACTGGAACCGACAGCCGCGAGCCGTCCGGCTCGCACCGCCACCGCGCTCGCCCACGGTCTGGCCGGTTCTCCGGTCCACACGTGGGCATTGACGATCGCGAGCGAGACGGGCTCGGAGAGCGGCGGCGGGGATGGAGGGTGGTTCACGCGAGAGCCGAGGGAGAGGAGAGCGGCGAGAGTGGCCAGGGCGGCCGTGCGTTGCATCTCCCAATCTGGCGCGGGGCCGGGGATGCCGTCCAGAACGCTGTTGGCGATATTCTGCAGGTGACGTCTATTCGCCGCTGCCAACCGGCCAGGGTGTTGTTCTGCGTCCGGCAGATTCTGCCAATCGCGGGCGCCGGGCTCCTGGCGGCGTGCGTGGTGCACCATCCGCCAACGGTCGCGCCTGCGGCATACGTGGTGAGCGTTGGTGCCGCCGATTCACTTGCGGCTGCGATCCGCCGGCGTGTGGCCGACGTGCCCGGAGCGGTTGCCGGGATCTACTATCGGGCGGGGGACGATCCGGCGGATACACTCGCCATCGACGCGGACGGCAGCTTCCACGCCGCCAGCACGATGAAGATCGCCGTCATGATCCAGGTCTTCCGCGATGCGGATGCCGGGCGGCTTGGACTTGACCAGCCGATCAATGTGCGCAACCAGTTCGCGAGCATCGTGGATGGCTCGCCGTACGCGCTCGATCCGAGAGACGATTCGGACAGCGGCATGTACGACCTTGTGGGGCACAGCGCCACCGTCCGCGACCTGATGCTGCGGATGATCCAGCGCTCGAGCAACCTTGCCACCAACACGGTGATCGGGCTCGTGGGCGCGACGCGTGCCGATTCGACCGCCCATGCACTCGGTGCGACTCACATCCGAGTGTTGCGCGGAGTCGAAGACGGCAAGGCATTCGACCGCGGATTGAACAACACGACCACCGCGCGTGATCTCGCAGCATTGCTGATCGCGATCCAGCAGGACAAGGCAGCGACGCCTGCCGGGTGCGCGGCGATGCGGGACGTGCTGCTCGGGCAGGAGTTCAACACCGAGATCCCGGCGGGGTTGCCTGCCGGAACCAAAGTGGCGCACAAGACCGGGCAGATCACGGGCGTGCTGCACGACGCCGCGATCGTGTATCCGGCGAAAGCGCCGCCCTATGTGCTGGTGGTGTTGACGAGCGGCATACCGGACGAGCGCGTCGCGAGAGAGATGATCGCCGACATCTCCCGAATGGTGTACAGGCATTTCATCGGGATGGGCCGATGAAGTCCGGACGGCAAAAGAAAGGGCCGGTCGAAGACCGGCCCTCGTGACGAACATTGGTCAGTGCCGAGCGGTTATGGCAGGAACGTGATGACCAGGCGGGGCTGTTGGCCGGCCGCGGGCGTGCAGTCGAGCGTGTGGGCGCTGTCGGAGGCGAAGATCACCTGATTGGACGGGCCGTTTCCGGCGTCATTGTCAGTCGACATGCGGAGCCGGAACTGTGACGATCCGCGGCTGGTGGCAATGTCGTTGGCGACGCTCGACGTAACCGACACGCTTCGGACCCCGATGGAGCCATCGGTGGAGAGCGTTCCGACCTGCATCGCGATCGCGGATTGCGCGAACACCGTCGTATCGAAGGGTGCCGGGTACGTGACGTGATCGACGACCACATTACCGAGAGTGAATGGCGACCCCGAGATCGCGCACTGCGTGGCGACCAGCGTCGCGGACTGCACGTGGATGCCGCTCGGCAGGCTGCTGAGGTCGAACCCGATGAACCCGCGCACCGCGATGAGCGGATCTCTCGCTGCATCGTCGCCGACGCGGATGTCCGAGCCCGGAGATGCGAACGCCTGATCACCGGCGCCCGATTCCACAAACCCTGTCTGTTCCGCGGCGACCATCACCGTATCAGAGCGGTTGTCACTGGAGGAGCCGACGCCGGTGCTGCTGGAGCTGCACGCGACGGCAAGCGACCCGGTCAGAGCGACGGCGGCGAGCGCGGCAAGGCGGTATGCGTGGGGAGTCATCATTTGTATTGACGCCCGGCCCAGAGGCCAGCAACACATTAGGAACGGATAATCGGAGTGGCATTTCGGGCCCAACTGTAGCGCCGCCGACGTGGGCGGAGATCGTCAGAATGGCGCCTAACGCGCCGCAGGCGGGGCCGCACCGTACCGAACCGTACATCTGTGGTGTTTCGAGGGTTGCGCCTCCTGTCGTTCGCCCCAACATGGCCGCAGAAATGCATTGGTGACTGTGCGGGTAGTCCGCACACACGCGGTCGCCGACGCTGGAGCCCGGCACCGCCCCGCCCACAGCCCGTGGGCCAGCAACCCCGACGCGCGCAGGAGGCACATTGGGGCACAGCAGCCGCCGGCCCGGCGACGACGCGAACCTTGCCGCGCCGGATGGCCGCGAGGGAAACAGCGCCGCACGTCGCGAGGCCGCTGACGGCGCCGGTGTGCACGAGAGCGCCTTGCTAGCCGGGATTGTCACGACAGCCATCGCGGTGACGATGACCGACGCGCACGGGTGTTTTCTGTGGGTGAATCCTGCATTCACCGCCATCTCCGGGTACGCCGCGTCCGACCTGGCCGGGAAGACCGTCTTCGACATCACGCATCCCGATGACGTGTCGCGCATCCGAGGCGAAGTCGATCGCGTGCTGGCGGATGCGGACGCCGACAGGAGTCGTGATGAGGACGTAGATGCGAGCGCGGACAGCTCCGCGAACTTCGCGATCGACACGCGTTACATCACCAAGACAGGGACAGTGATGTGGGTGCGCGCCAACATGACGCTCATCCGGGACATTTCCGGTCATCCATCGCACGTGGTTTCGATCATCGAGAACGCGGCGGAGCGGACGCGGTTGTATCAGGCCGAGCGGCACGCGCGTGCGGAGGCGGAATCGGCGAACGCGGCGAAAACCGAATTCCTGGCCGCGATGAGCCACGAGATTCGCACCCCGATCAACGCGATTCAGGGATACGCACAGCTACTGGAGCTGGGGCTCGCTGGCCCGGTGACCGACTATCAGCGCACGTATCTCGCGCGGCTGGCGAGTAGCAGCCACCATCTGCTCGGCCTCGTGGACGACGTACTCGATCTCGCGAAAACAGACGCGGGTGAGATGAGAGTCGCGCACGTACTCGTGGACGCCGGTCTCGCCATCGACACCGCGCTCGACGTGACGCGGCCACTTGCCGGCGCGCGCGGCGTGCGGCTCGTGGATGACCGGCCGACTACGGCGCCGGTGAGATTCATCGGCGACGAGCACCGGGTGCGGCAGATACTCATCAACCTGCTGACCAACGCGATCAAATTCACCAACGCGGGTGGCACTGTCACCGTGGAGTCCGGGACGGTGACGGAAGCGAATCCGGCGGCACGGGTGCGAGGGCGCGGACCCTGGGCATTCATTCGGGTCGAGGACACCGGAATCGGCATCGCCCCCGAGGATCAGGCAATCGTGTTCGACGCGTTTCACCAAGTGGATCGAGGCCCGACGCGTACGCGTGGCGGCACCGGCCTTGGGCTGACCATCAGCCGGCGTCTCGCGCGGCTTCTGGGCGGCGACCTGACCCTCGAGAGTGAGCCGGATGCGGGTTCGATATTTACCGTGTGGTTGCCGGCGGCGGACGACGCCGAGTCGCGGACGCCTCGCGCGACGCGCGCGACAGCAGTCCTGAGCATGCCGGGGCTCACCGACCTCGGGGGGTTTCTCCTGCGAGAGAACGAGCGCCTGCTCGAGACCTACGTCAGCCGGCTTCGCACCGACCCGATGATCCCGGGAGCCAAGCGCCTGCGGACTGCGCCGCTGGAGGATCACGCCGTGACATTGCTGTCCGACATCGCACAGACACTGGTGATCATCGGCGAAGCCGGCCCGACGCGGCGGTTCTGTTACGAGACGGGAGCGCCATCCAGCGGATTGTCGCGGAGACACACGGGGCACGCCGGCATGCCATGGGATGGGGGATCGATGCATTGCGCCGGGAGCTCGAGATCCTGCGCGACGTGATCGTGAGCGCCGTACGCGGTCATACGCGCGAAACGGGAGAACATCCCGAAGATGCCGCGGGAGTGCTCATTCACCTATTAGACCGGGCCGCGTCGATCAGCCGCCGGTCGTGGCATCATGTGGCGCATGGACCCGGGCCAGCGCTCGCGGATGCGGACAGGCCCAGCGCGGGGGAGATCGCAGACTTCGCGGACGCCGCGCCGCTGCCGAATAGCGACGCCGATCTTTCCGCGTGACCGGCCGCGGTCGCGGCAGGCGCCGAACTCAGTGGGCGGCCGGTGAACGCGGGAGAGCGGACGGAAGCGGGACGACCATGCCGAGCGTATCGCCGGTCCGCGCGATCAGCGGGGCCGGGTGAAATGCCTGGTGGCCGGTTGTGGCATACGGGACATTGGGTGGTGCGCCGCCGCCGGGCCAGTCGCGCGATTTGGCTGGGAGATCCGGGCGCGGGTGCGACATCACGAACATGGCGAGATCGTATGCATCCTGATCACTCAGCGTGCCTGGCCGGTCGAACGGCATCGCGTGCCGGATGAAAGAGGCCAGCCGCAGCTCGCGCGCCATGCCGGCCGCGATCGTGAACGACCGTGGCCCCCACACTGCCGGCGCGACGGCCGTCCCAGTTCCATCGGCCGCGTGGCAGCGCGCGCACTGCGCGCCGTAGAGCGAGGACCCGCGCGCCGAGTCGCCGGTGAGCGTCGCGATGCGGGGTGTGCCTTCACCGCGAACGTGGGCACCGGGCGGCACATTCGATGACAGGAACGCGAAGTAACTCACCATGTCGTGCATCTCGCGGCTCCCAGTGGGCAGCGCGCGTCCGGCGAGACTCCGCGTGAAGCAGAAATTGATGCGATCCTCGATCGTCGCGACTGCCCCGGAGCGTTCAATGAAGCGCGGGTAGCGGATGAACGAACCGACTAGCGAGAACAGCGGCCTCCGGCCGCCATCGAGGTGACAACTCAGGCACCGGAGATTGGCGCCGACGTATCCGGGCAGGCTGTCGCCGGTGTGGGCGAGCAGCGCCAACCCGCGGCGCATCGAGGCACCGAGCGAGTCGTGCGGGATCGCGCTGTCCGGCGGGACGACCGATGCATCGATCGAGTCGGTCGCAGTGGGCGGCCGCTCCGCGACATCGTGTCTCATGTCCGGCGGGGCTGGAGGGCCGCACGCGGACACGGTGAGGGCCATCGCCATCGCGTACAGCACGGCGAGCATACTCACAGACGCGGCCGCGACCGGACGCCGGGCGGCGCTGCCGACTGGTGGGCTCACCCGTCCTGGCCGGTGGCCACGTCGTGGCCGGCGCGCCGCCAGGCCGTCATGCCACCACGCATTGCGACGACATTGCCGAAGCCTGCGGCCTGGAGGACACTCGTTGCGATGGCGGCGCGCCCATCCGTCTGGCAGTGCACGACGAGAGGCCGGTCTCGGGGCAGCTCGGCGAGCCGGTCGCGGAGCGTGGCCAGGGGAATGTGCATCGCGCCAGGGACATGACCGGCATCCCACTCCGCAGAATATCGGACATCGATGACCGAGACCCCGCCATTCCCCACACCGGCCGCGACCGCATTGGTCGTCGTGTGGGCGACCTGTTCGAGCGCCCGGCCGCTGCGCTGCCAGGCATCCACGACCTCGGGGCCGGCGTAGCCCACCACGTGATCGATGCCAATGAGCGCGAGATCGTGCACGGCGTCGGCGAGCTGGGCTTCATCGCCGATGAGCGTCACTGCACCGTCCAGCGGGATGAGCGAGCCAGCCCAGAGCAAGAACGAGCGGTTGAGCGGGATATTGATCGTACCCGGGATGTGACCCGCACCGAAATCAGCGGCGGCACGTATGTCGATCACCAGCGCGCCACCTGACACCGCTTCGACGATGCCGGCCGGCGTCACGAGCGCGGGGCGTTTCACATCACTCCAGCGTCCCGGGCCGCGTGCATTGACGCGTTTCATCTCCGCGAAGTAGGCCGGCGGCTCGGCCAGTCCGTGCAGCGCGGACTCCACGAACCCGGCCTCGTCATCGATGCGGAACGCCCAGTTGTAGCGCCGTTCGTAACCCAGCGTGGACTGCGGGACCCCGCTCAAGTCCTTGCCGCATGCCGATCCGGCTCCGTGGCCGGGCCAGATCTGGAGATGATCGGCGAAGCCCGCGAAGCGGCGCACCGACGTGTAGAGCTGGCGCGCCGCGGTATCGGCGGAGCCCGCGATGAGCACTGTGCGTTCGAGGAGATCGGGCCGGCCGACATCGCCGACGAAGACGAAGTCGCCGGTGACGGCGGCCATGGGCTCGGCGGCGACCACGGAGTCAGTCACGAGGAACGACAGGTGTTCCGGTGTGTGGCCGGGGGTATGGAGCACCGTGATCTCGATATCGCCGATCCGGATCACGTCGCCGGCGTGCAGGAGCGTCGCAGCCGTGTCCGCGATGTAGGCGTCGGTGTAGGACCAGGGGCCGCGACCCTCGCCGGAGAGATAGAGACGTGCGCCGGTGCGGGAGGCCAGCTCGCGGCTTCCGGAGATGAAATCCGCGTGGACGTGCGTTTCCGTGACGGCCGTGATGCGGACATTTTCGGCGGCTGCCGCGGCCAGATACAACTCGGCATCGCGCAGCGGGTCGATGACCATGGCCTCGCGGCACTTGTTGCAGGCGATGAGGTAGCTGGCTTGCGCGAGCCGGGGATGGTAGAGACGGCGTACGAGCATCACGCCTTGCCGGGGTGCCAGGACGACGCGCGGCCGTAGCCGGCGGAGGCCGCGCTCGCGAGCACCCGCCAATTCTGCAGCAGCACGAACGTCCCGACGCACATCAGGAGCACGGCGAACCCGCGCCGCAGCGACGCCGGCGAGACGAACCCCACGAGGTGTGATCCGGCAAACAGCCCACCGATCGCCACCGCCGTAAACAGGGCGACCATCTCCCAGGGTATCGTCACATGCCCAAGATAGCCGACGATTCCGGCCGCGCAGTTCATGGCGATGACGAGGAGCGACGTCCCGATCGCGAGCTTGATCGGCACGCGTCCGAGGAGCACCAGCGCGGGCACAATGAGGAATCCGCCGCCGACGCCGACGAGTCCAGTGAGGAGACCGACGCCGATCGCGACCGGCATCAACTGGAGTGCCGACGGTGCACTGATCGGCGCGACCGGGTCGCCGGCGCCCGGGCCGATGGGATCGGGGCGTACGGAGCGGGCCATCGAGATCGCGGCCGCGCACACGACAATCGCGAGGAGCACGAGTTGTGTGGGACCGCTGACGAACTTCGCCAGGCGTGCGCCTCCGTAGGACGCGGCCATGGCGACCAGGCCGAAGGAGATCGCGACGCGGAGATCGACGCGGCCCGCGTGCCAGTGGCGGACCGCGCCGACGAGACTGGCCGCGCCGACCACGATGAGGCTCATCGCGATCGACTGCTTGGCTTCGAAGCCCATCACATACACGAAGATGGGCACCGTCAGCACCGAGCCGCCGCCACCGAGCAGCCCGAGAGACAATCCGACGACCAACGCCAACCCGAGGCCGAGCACCGTCACGAACGTGTCCGCGCGCGCGGCCTCGGGGCTGGGATCATCCGCCGTAACAGTACGTACAGCCTTTTTCCTGCGCGCGATTGACGGCGAGCACACCGACGGGGACGATTGTCATGCCCGGTATAATGGTGGCAGTCCATTCCTTCTTCGCGTCATCGGCGGACACGCCCGCGTTGCTCGCCAGCTTTCCGCTCAGCACCGTCAGCGCCACGTTGCAGACGGTGAAGATGACCCCGCGGCTCATCAAGGCGGGAATCTCCGAGCCCGGGAGCGGCATGCCTTCCTTATGGAGAAACGGGTTGCGGACGGCGATCGCCTTGGTCGCCGGGTCCGTAATGTTGAAGGCCTTGCCGATGCCGTATTTCTGCCACATCGCGTCCGGCAGCGCCATCAGCATGGCGAGGTGGCGGAGGCCGACGACTGCCGTGAGGTCGTGATCGGTGAGGCCGTAGGCTTCCTTGTTGAGATTGAGGAAGCCTGCGGCGAAGACCATGGCGAATCCATCATCGATGGTGACGCCGTCGAAGAACTGCTTGTGGGTGCCTTTGATCCCGTCGAGCCATGCGTCGCTCCACGGGCCAGCCGAGCCGGCCTTGCGTGCCGGCGTGGACTCGGCCATTGCGGAGACCATTGGGACAGCCGTCATGGACGCGGCGAGCGCCGCGGCTCCGAGCGTGACACTCTCGAGGAATGCGCGACGGTCGTGGCGAGGGGCTGCCGCCTCCTCCGCGAACGCATCGGGTACATCACCGTCTGTAATACGGCCGGCTGAGTGGCTCATGACCGCCTCCTGATGAGTGGGGTTCCGTCCCGCCGGGTCCGAGCACGACATGGGTCAGACGTGAGGGTGTCCGGGGCGTGAAGCCGGGTTTCGTGTCCCGGCACAGCCCAACATGATATCAGACCTTGGCGGAGCCGCCAGCGCTGATGGGCTGGAATCTGCACCCTGAGGGCCGAGCGCGACAGTTTGCGGGCTGAACGGACATCTGGGCGGGCTCGGGGGGAATGCACCCGGGGGCAGAAAACCGGGCCCGCGCACCGGCCATTGGCGCAGCCAGCCTGGGGAGTCCTGGCCCGACGGGGCGACCTGCGGTTCGCGAACGGCCGCTGCGCGGAACCGAAGCATCCGGCGCCACACATGAAACGGTGGCCGCCGGGCTGACGGCATTGAAAGGGCGCCGTCCTTCGGTTGTAGCGCACAAAAAAGACCCGCATGGTCGCCGTGAGCGCGGATTCACTTCGGACCACTCACCGCCACCAAATTTGACCTGTTAGATGATTAGATGTATAATCGTATACTGCACCACGCCGACGAAGTGAAACCGGTGCGCTGGGTCGGATCGGCCCAGCGAGACTTGCGGACCTTTCCGAAGCACGTGCGCCGCGACGTCGGCTATGCTCTGTTCGCGGCGCAGAAAGGCGAAACCGATCCGGCGGCTACGCCACTGAAAGGGTTTGGTGGTCGTTCCGTGATGGAGATCGTGATCCCTTTCGACGGCAACGCCTGGCGTGCGGTCTATTCAGTGCGATTTCGAGGCGTGGTTTACGTGCTGCACGCGTTCCAGAAGAAGTCCAAATCGGGGATCGCCACCCCGAAGTCCGAGATCGATCTCATTCGCAGACGTTTAGCAGTCGCGGAGCGCCACTTCGAAGAAGAGCAGAGCTGAAATGAAAACAAAAAACAAAGGTCCTATAGCTGACCGTGTCGTCGCAGGCAGCGGCAATGTGTTCGCCGATCTCGGCCTGGCTGACGCGGATCAGGAATTGATGAAGGCGCGGCTGACGTTGCAGATCGCGCGCATCATCAAGGAGCGCGGACTAACACAGGCGCAGGCCGCCAAGATTTTGGGCGTCCACCAGCCCAACGTATCAGCCCTGGCGCGGAACCGGGCGGGCACCTTTTCCGTCGGCCGTCTAATGGAGTTTCTCACGGCCCTCGGCCAGGACGTCGAAATCACCGTTAGAGCGGCCCGAAAACACCACGGCGCAATGTCGGTGGTATTCGTCTGACGACGATGCTCGCCACAACCGGCACAATTGTATTGGCTTGTGCTTGCCGGAGCGCGTCGCGTTTACTCGCGAGGCCCTGGCGGCGGCAATCCGGTACCACACCCTTGCGCGGTGATTGTACGAATTCTTGACGGCCTCAAGCATAGTTCGGAGATCAAACAGCCGTCCGAATGATCATTTCTCGCGCACTTCCAAGGCTGTCGTGCGCCGGCCGTGGGAGAGCCGGTCATTCCGTCTCTGGAGGCTCGCGAGCGGCGCACATCGCCCCGTGACTCCGTTGACGGCGGGCCGTCTCCTGTGCACAGCGCACGATCCGCGCGGACACGACAAAAAAACTGGGGGCGAGCCATGCTGGACTTCTCGACTTTCAAGAGGCGGTCTTCCAATGGCTCGGCGCGGCACTCGGCACCAGCAGACCGATCGCATCCCGCGCCTACCCCCTACGATTTCGGCGCCATCGAAGTTCTCATTGCGCGGGCGGAGCGGGCGGCCGAGCAACTGAGAACCCTCGACACCAGCATCGATCGCGCGGCGCAATTCTCGGCACTGGACGAGCGCATCGCCCGCATCGAGGCGAGCCTCGGGCAGATCGAAGAAGTCGCCAAGCAGGCGGAGGCCGCGCAGGACGTGGCCGCGGAGTTCGCAGCCTCGCAGGAAGCCGTGGCGGAGCGAGTCACGGCGACGGGCGATGAAGTGAACCGCATCCGGTCGTCGTGCGGCGAGCTGCTGGCGAAAGTCGATGCGGCGCTCGAATTCCGGACCGAGCTGGATGACTTCCTGACCTTGCGCCCAGAGTTTGCGGCCCTGCGGCTCGACGCTGACGCGATCACGACCCGGACGCGCGACCTCTCCGACAACATCGAGCGGCTGCGGACCGTGCATGACGACGCCGTGCAGGCGCACCGGCACGCGACCTCGCGCCTCGACGGGATCGACCAGCGGTTTCAAGCCACGGCGAGCAAGCTGGATACCATCGAGCGCCGGGCCAGCTCGTCGGAGCAGGCACTCACCACACTCCTCAACCTCGCGCGCGGCGTGCCCGAAGTTCATCACCAGCTCACGGTGCTCAAGGCGATCGCCGACGAAGTGACCCAGAAGACCGCGATGGTGGAGCGGCAGCGCAATGGCATCGACCGTGTGGCCGCGCAGGTTTCGCATCTCGTCACGCTGACCTCGGATCTGGAAGCGGCGTTCCG
The DNA here is from genome assembly GCA_963737895.1 of uncultured Gemmatimonadales bacterium. Lineage (GTDB taxonomy): Bacteria > Gemmatimonadota > Gemmatimonadetes > Gemmatimonadales > Gemmatimonadaceae > Palsa-1248. Next base: position 304,934 of record CAVTUF010000002.1, read on the forward strand.
CCGGCAGGAAGAGCAAGCCGGCACCATGACCGCGATCGACGGCAAGCTCGCGGCACTGCATTCCCAGCACGCATCCGTTCTGACGCGCATGGCCGAAATCGCGGCGACCCAGCGACAGCTCGATGAGGCCGAGCGCGACGGAGAGCGGGCGCTCAACGCATTGCGTGCCGAGATGCAGAGCAGCACCGAGCGGTTCGAGATGGAGAACCGGAGCCTGGACGCCGTGAGCGAGCGGATCGCATCGCTGCGGGGCGGAGTCAAAGAGTGTGAAGTCCGGCTGGGCGACGCCACCGTGGCGGCGACCGCCGTGGCCGAGACCGAGGCACGTGTGCGGGCGCTGACCAGCCAAGTCACGAACGTCTCGGACGACGTGCAGCGGATCACCACGCAGGCCGACCGGTTGCGCGCCGTGCGCGACAATGCGGGTGTACTGGGCACCAACATTGCCGCGATGGCCGCGCGCGTCGAGCGGATCGAAGGGGCACGTCCGTCTGTGGAGGCCGTGGCGCGCGACCTCGCGTCACTGAGCGGCACCCATGAAGCCGTGCGGGACGGGCTGGAGCAAGTCCGGATGGCATACACCGGAATGACCAAACTTCGCGAGCGGCACACCGAGGCTGATGCGTGGCTGGCGGAGACCGATCGCCGCATGACGGCATTGCGGGGGCATGCGACCGAACTACAGGGGATGCGGCCGCTCGTGGACGCCTTGCGTGGGCAGGTCGACAGGGTCACCGCATCGGTCTCGGCCATCGAGATGCGGAGCGGCGTCGTGGACGATCTCCAGAAGCGGATCGGGGAGCTCGACACCCTGGTGTCGCAACTCGGCGAGCGCGGCGAGTCCGTGCGGGCGCGGATGGAAAGCGCGGAATCACGGTTCGGCGAACTGACACGCGAAGCCGGCAACGCGCAGCGCGTGGCGGCGACCATTGCGGCGGTGGCGGCGACCGTGGAAGTCGCGAGCGGCGGCTCACGAACGTGAGCGGCACGATCGACAGCCTGGAGACGCGGTCGGCCGCGCTGGACGGCCTGAACGAGCGGATGCGAATCGCCGGACAGGATCTGGAGCAGCGCCAGGGCGCGCTGGACGCTGCGGCGCAGCATCTGGCCTATGCGTCCACCGTGCGGTGTGAGGCGGCGGAAGCGGCTCAGCGGCTCGAAGCAGTCTGCGATTCGCTGACGGTGCAACTCGAGACCGCCGGTGGCCGGACCGCGACCGTCGCGCAGATGCTCGACGACGTCGGCGGTCGCGTGGCCGCGCTGGGCGACGTCGAGAAGCGGATGCAGAACTTCGAGGCATTGCTGGCGCAGTGGGAGAGCGCGCAGACCGCGGCGGCGCGCGCGCTGGAGCAGATCAGCGGGCGCCAGGCAATGATCAATGCCGTCAATGGGCAGATCACCCATCTCGGCGAGATTGCGGAGCGGACGGCAGAAGACGTGCGATCGATCGCGGCAGCGCGGCGCGACGTCGAGGAGACCCGTGCGTTGCTCGATTCGACGCAGGATGCGCTCGCGAGCGCGGCCGACACCATGCGGGGCTTCGAGGGGCGGCAGCAGCAAGTGGAGCAACTCGAGCGGCGGCTGGCACGCGCGGACGCCTTGGCGAGCACCGTGCGGTCGACCGTCGAAGTGATCGCCGCGCAGCGGTCGGTGGTGGATCAGGCGATGGATCGTTCCGCGGCGCTGACGTTGCAAGTGAAACAGGCGGAGGCGTTGAGCGACGGGTTGCGTGCGCAGTGCCAACTCGCGACGCAGTTGCGGAGCGCGGTGGAGCAGCTTCGGGCGGAGAACGCGGCCGAGCAGGAGATGGCCGGGGCGATGACGACAGCGAGGAAGTGAGACGGCGCTTCGCGGAGTGGCACTCGGGCAGCGGGGTGCCAGGATGGGCGGCGAGCCCCTCTAGCGGCCATCTCCATGTAACATCCGGGGGTGGCCAGGATGTAACCCGACGGTACCCCATGTAACCCCGCCAGAGGGGCGCGCCAAGCGGGCAGGCGAGTCGTGGTGTCGCGAAACGCGCCAGTTGCATTGCCGCGATGCGGCAGGGCTATTGACGGCTCGTGCGGGGTCCGGCAACGTGGTGTGTCCAAAGAAAGCCCAGTTCGCTACCCCCGGGACCACCGAACGCATCAGCTCGTGGTTACCATTGCCGCGCTCGTCCGTGATTCGGCTGCTCGGGCTCGTCTGCGAGGCGCCGTGCGCACCTACGCGCAACTCGCGTTTTGCGACGACCCGCAGCAGTTGGCGAGCGCCGTGGTGGATGGTGCGGCGACCGCCATCATCGCCGAGTGGCGTGACGGCAGTGGCAGCACGATCGAGAGCGCGGTGCGCGCGATGCGTGCCGAGTATCCCAACATCCCGGTACTCATCTACGCCCCGCTGACACCGGAGGGCGCGCACGACATGCTGGCGGCGGCGCGGGCCGGCGCGGTGGATGTGATCATCGCGAACTTCGACGACGTCGGGATCACGCTTGGCCGGCGGCTCGCGTTTGCGCAGGCCACGACGTTGTCGGATCGGATCGTCGAACGGCTGGCGACACTGGTGCCGCTCCCGGTCGCGCAGATGCTGGAGTATTTCTTCCGTCACGCGCGCACGCCGCCTTCCGTCGGCGGCGCGGCGTCGGCCCTGCAGGTTCATCGCAAGACACTGGCGCTGCATTGCGCGCGCGCGGGACTTCCGAGCCCCAGCGCGTTGTGCTGCTGGGCGCGGCTCATTCTCACGGCCCATCGACTCGAGGATCCGGGGCGCACGACGGAGCATGGCGCGATCGAGATGGGATTCCCGTCCGGCTCCGCGTTCCGCAACATGCTGCGCCGCTACACCGGGCTGTCGCCCCAGGATCTGCGTGAGCGTGGCGGCAGCATGTGTCTGGCGGAGATGCTCACGGCGCAACTGGCATCACGCGGGCCGGGATTGTATCCGGGGCGCCGGCGCGCGCGGCGTGTGAAGAGCGCCCTGCCCCACATGGGTGATGGATCACCGGGCACCGGAGTGATGGTGGCGAAGCAGGACACGGCCAAGGCTTAAAGCAAACGCGCGGCTGCCGGTGCAGCCGCGCGTGGTACCGCACGAAGCGGTTTAGAGCGGCGCGGGGAGCTCGCGTTGCGCCGGGAGCTCGCGCCGAGGCAGGGCATCCGGCGTATCGGCGCGCATCGCCCAGCGGACGACCTCCTCGCGCAGGGCGCGCCACGGTTCGGCGAGGCGGTCCACCGTGTCTCCGTGAAGACTTTGCGCGTTGCGCCATGCTTCGCGCACATACACGAGCACGCGATCAGCGCGCTCCCCCTGCGCACGGCGTCCGCGCACGAATTTCATGACAGCGGATCGCGCTTCGGCACGAACGGCTTGCCGTTCGACGGGTGAGGCGGGGTTCCGCAGCAGAGCGCTGAGCGCGTGCACCAACTGCTGGGGGGCGGTGTCGTCAGTATCCATCACAACACTCCACTCCGGGGGAGGGGGAAGATATCCATCCAGGCGGGCGCCGGGAGACGGTGATCCGGCCGTGACACGTTCGTGACACGAGATCGCGGCCCGGCGTGCGGTGGCACGATTTGTGGCGGCCGGCACCATCAGTACGCGGCTGATCAAGAATGCCAGATTCCATCAAAACGATCGGAACCCGAGGACAGAAGCCGCCGTCGCGGGCTCAGGTGACATACAGGGAAGCACGCAAGATCCGGCCCGCCGGGCGGTGCCGTTTCGGCGCGCCGCTTCCCTGCGTGGATGGATGCGATAGGATTCGGCTCCTCGTATCATGGGTCTGCCATTCATGCGTATTGCGGCCGCTGCATCGCGCCTGTCGCTCGTCTTCACCGCCGTCCTCGCGCCGGGTGGATCCTGGTCGGTCGCGGCGCCGATTCCCGTGCGGCTGCAGGAGCACACCGGCGCGCTGTTGGGCGGACAGATCTACATCGCGGGCGGATTTGATTCGTCGGACGCACCGACGAGCGTCGCGTACCGGTATGATCCGGCGCGCAACATGTGGGCGCGCATCGCGGACCTGCCCGCGGACCGGCATCACATGCCGCTCGTGGTCGTGGGTGACACGCTGTACGCAGTCGGCGGTCTGGAAGGGCAGCAATTCGTTCCGCAGCCGACCCTCTGGATCTACCGCGCGGAGCGCAACACGTGGGAGTCGCGCGCGCCCCTCCCTGCCCCGCGCGGCGCGTCGGCGGCTGTCGCGGACAACGGCAAGCTGATCGTCGCCGGCGGGTTCGGGGCCAATCGCGCGCTGCTCGACTCGATCGCGGTGTACGATCCCGGCACGAACCGCTGGGTGAACCGAGCGCCCATCCCGACCCCGCGCGATCATCTCACGGCCGGCGTCGTGGGCGGCATCATGTACGCGATCGGCGGGCGGCCGCTCGATCCTGGCCGCAACTACAATGTCGTCGAAGCGTACGATCCGGCGACAGATCGCTGGACGACCAAGTCGCCGATGCCGAGCCGCCGGGGGGGATTGGCATCGGCCGTCGTGGGCGGAGCGATCCACACATTTGGCGGCGAGCGGCGGGACGGCGTGTTCGCGAACCACGAAGTGTACGATCCGGCGCACAATGCGTGGACCGTTGCGGCGCCGATGCCGACCGCGCGGCACGGGCTGGCGGCGGTGGCCGTTGGCGAGCGGATCTTCGTGATCGGCGGTGGCCCGAAGGCGGGGAGCGCGCAGACCAGCGTCGTCGAAGTCTGGCGGTGACAGCGCCGGCGTTCACCGCGGACGACGTCGCGCGTGAAGTGCGCGCGGCGGACGCGCGCATCCGGCCGTACATCCGGGTGACGCCGCTCGAGTATTCGCCGGTATTGAGCCGGGATACCGGCTGCGACGTTTTCCTCAAACTCGAGAACACGCAGGTAACCGGCTCGTTCAAGGCACGAGGTGCGTTCAACAAGCTGCTGTCGCTGAGCGAAACCGAGCGCGCGCGGGGCATCGTCACGGCATCGACCGGCAACCACGCACTCGCCACCGTCCACGCGCTGGCGATCCTGGGTATCGCGGGCGAGATCTTCCTTCCGCGCAGCGCATCACCCGTGAAGATCGCGGGCCTCGAGATTCGCGGGGCCGACCTGCATGTCGTCGATGACGATCCGGGCACAGTGGAGATCATCGCGCGGCGGCACGCGGAGGAGTCAGGCCGCGTGTACATCTCGCCGTACAACGATCCGCAGGTCATCGGTGGCCAGGGCACGATTGCGATCGAGTTGCTCCGGCAGGCGGCCCGCATGGACGCCGTGTTCGTGCCGGTGGGTGGCGGCGGGTTGATCGCGGGGATCGCGGGGTATTTTGCCGCGAACAGTGCCGCGGCGCACGTGGTGGGGTGCCAGCCCGAGGCCTCTCCCATCATGGCGCGGAGCACGGAAGCGGGGGAGTTGGTCGACATGCCGAACGCCGATACACTCTCCGACGCGACGGCCGGGCTGTTGGAGCCTGGCGCGATCACGTTTCCGATCTGCCAGTCATGCGTGGCCGAGTGGGTGTTGGCGACCGAAGAGGAACTACGTGCGGCGATCCGTCTCGTGGTCACGCACCATTCGACGCTGATCGAGGGTGCGGGGGCGTTGGCCGTTGCGGCGTTGTTGCGTGTGGCGCCGCGGTATCGCGGGCAATCCGTCGTGCTGGTGTTGAGCGGATCGCACATTGCGACTGGCGCGTTGGCGGGGGTGCTCGGCGCGAATCAGGGTCGTTGCGTGTGATGCCGCAGCCGGGCGGTGGCCGTGCGCGATCAGAATCCGTCGGGGCCGTTGGCCAACAGGCCGACCTACGGTTCTCGAACGGCCCCTACTGCCCTCGACGACCGGTCCTTGTGGGACGGCAACTACAGCGGGCGGGTCATGACCCGCCCCTACCAGCGACGAATCGGTGCGACTCCACCTGCCTCAGGAATCGTCCCGCGGGACTGGTCTTCGTTCTGGTTCGTCGCCGTTGGGGGCTGGGAGATCTGGCGGTGGGGTGGCTGAGGGGTTTGCGGGTTGGCGGGTGAATGGGGCGAAGTCCACGGCATTTGCGATCGCTGCGGCCTGTTGCATGACCGTGTTCGAGCGTGCGCCGTCGCCGGGGAGCGCGCGCTGTGCCAACCCTGTGGCGAGGTAGTAGCCGCGCAGGACGTACAGGAGCGCCATGTTGACGGATGACTGATCGGCCCACCCCTGGTGCTGCGCGAACGTGCGGGGAGCGGAGTACGCGTTCCAGAGACTGAGGGAGCGGCTCGTGTCGAGCCAGCCGTCGCCGGGTACGAGGACCGTGTCGCGGGTCGCGACCGGCGCGACGTCCACCACCTTACGTGCGAGACCCTGCGTCAGCAGATGGTCGCCGAGCCCGAGCTGCTCACCGTAGCGGCCATCGGTGGCGCTCAGGTAGACCGGGCGGTCGGTATTGTCCGCGATGAGGTGTAGCACGAACACGTCGGAGCGGAGCAGTCCACCGTACTCGAGATTCGCGGGGTTGATCCGTGCCGAGAGGGACGTGCCCGGTTTGCGGAAGACCACGGGTCCCGGGAGCTGCGTGAACTCCGGCACCGTCCGCGACTCCGCCATCGTCATGTGCAGGATCGGCTGCGTGGGTTTCGGCCAGGCGTGGCCGCGGTAGACGGCCGGTCCGGCGAGGGAGTCGTACTGGTAGACCGGCCGGCGCATGAGCTCACTCGCGTACCAGTCCGTCCCCAGCAGCGCCGTCGTGACGACCAGCACATCCTTGCGTACCCCTTCGACCTCCTGCGCGTACCAGAGCGGAAAGAGATCATTGTCTCCGACCGTCACCAGAATCCCGTACGGCTCGACCGAATCGAGCATATCGCGGGCGATATCGCGCGTCGCGGCCTGTTCGCGGCGGGGTGCGGAGCCGTAGTTGGCGAAGAGCGGGACGATCGCGAGCGCGAGGACGGGCGAGGTCAGAATCCAGGCGCGCGCCGACGTGCGAGTGGCGAAGATGGCGTCCGACGCCGCGGCGGCTGCACCGAGAGCGGTGGCCAGCGATTCCCACAAATAGAAGAGACCGAGCGCGATCCAGACACTGAGCGCGGAGAAACTCCACAGGTAGAAGTAGTCGCGGTCGCGGACCTCGCGGGGCACGCCGGTGCCGAGCTCCGGCGACTGCGAGAATCCGTACTTGAAATTCAGGTAGACGATGAGCGCGACCGTGACGGTGGCGATCATTGGGCCGAAGAACCAGAAACTGCGGCGATCGTATTTCCAGTGCGCGAAGCCGCCGAACAGGGCGAGAATCAGAAAGACCGCCGCCAGCGTGGCCTGGAGCGTGACGTGCTGGCTGCGCGGATCCCGTAGCCACTGCCACTTGAAGTACAGCCAGTACATCCCCATCTGCGCGGTGACCGGCGCCTGGCGCTGGGTGATCTGGTGCTCGCCGTACTGCTTGCGGCCGACGTGGTCCTTGAAGCGTGACCACGTCTCGCGATCGAGCGTGCAGGACACCTCGAACTTCGTCGTGCACGCCGTCGTGAGGCCTTCATTGAGCGCAGGGAACTGCGCGGCGCGTATGGGCTCGAAGATGAACGGACTCAGGCCCAGCGCGAGTGCGCCGGCGCATTTCCCCATCAGGCGCCAGTTCAGGACGATGGCGGGCCGGCGTGCGAGGACCGCGATAGCGACCGCGGGGGCAATGAGGAAGCCCGCCGGATGGTTCGTGTATCCGAGCCCGATGAGGAACGCCACCAGGATGAGGAGCCGGTCCGCGCGCGGCGTCTCCGCTTCGTCGCACCACTGGACCGTGAGCCACGCGACCACCGCGAAGAAGAGGAGCGAGACCGTGTAGACCTTTTCATTGACCACGGACTGGTCCCAGACCGTGAACGCCGTGGCGCCGAGGAGTGCCGCGATCGCGGCGCCCACCAGCCGTTGCCAGCGCGCGGCCAGCCATTGCGCGAAGACGCGCTCGGCGACCAGAAACCAGATCCCCGCCGACAGCGCACTCGTCAGCGCGGCCATGATGTTGATGCGCTGGGCGACCGTGCGTGCGATCGGCAGAATGGAGAAGACGTGCCCCAGGAGGACGAAGAACGGATTGCCCGGCGGGTGGGGAATACCGAGCACATAGGCGGCGGTGATGTATTCGCTCGTGTCCCACATCGCCGTGGACGGTACGAGCGTCACGAGGTAGAGCGCGAAGACCAGAGCGGCGGCAATGCTCGCGGCGCGGTACGAAGGCGCGGGCACCGGATTACCGCCCGTCGGGCGGAGTCTACGGCGCGGCGACGGCATGGATTGGCCTCGCGAAAGAGACGCGGGAGATGGAGCGGACGACGCAATGTGCACACGGGTGCCGCGAACCGCTACGCATCCTTACGGCAGCGCGTCACGCGAGCGCGCTATGCCAGCACGTTACGCGAGGTGACGCGCGAGGTGATGCGCGAGACGATACGCGTTAACCCGAATGGCTCCGGTGGCGACCCGCGACCGCCGGCGGCGGGGCAGCGACTTGGGCCGTGATGATGAAACGGAACTCCTGCGTGACCAACTGGCGGACGAGTTGGCCGCCCACCTCACCGGGCTCGAAGCGCATGCCTGGGAGAGCCGCCCGGACGGCCTCCGCGAATGCCGGGTGCGACGTGCGGAGAATGCGGAGCGATGCACTGTCGGCGAGGCCGGTGGTGTCGACAATGTATTCGACGGCGACCGTCCCTTCGATGCCCTGTTTCTGCAGGTAATCCGGATACGCGGGTGCAGCACTCGCGGGGTCACGCCGCACGGGGCGTCCCATCTCGGATTCGATGTAGACGCGGCCGCCGTCGCCGGGGTCGGGAATCTTGATTGGGTCGGGCGCTGGAGGCACGGGTTTGATCGCTGTGCCGGATCCTCCGCTTTTCGACGATCCGGGACCGGCGGGTCCCGCGATGGCGCGCGACGACAGCGCAGACCAGTGGATCGTCTCCGCGTGCGGCCGCGGGGCGCGGCCCGGGAGCAGCGGCAGCAGATAGACCACTCTGTGGCCGGGTGTGGTGTCTGCAGGCTGGGAAGCGGACACGCGGCCGGACGGCGACACGACCGCATCGAACATGCCGGCCGAGATCATGGTCGCGCAGATCAGCGCGAACGGCGACCAACTGCGTGAGCCCTCGCGTGCGAGTCCCGCCAACACTCTCCGTCTCCAGAATCGGTCCCGGCCCGAGAGCCGGGGAATGCGTGGCCGATCACATCGACGATGCAACTGAAAACTGAGACAGCGCGATTCTGAAATCTGAGACTATCCGATCTTGTAATTAGTGACCGGAACAGGTCCGAAGGGTTCGCTGGGAGCCGAACCGTGGGTGACAGCGGACGCCATCTACATGCCTTTCCAGCGCTTGCCAAGCAACCTCAACCATATTTTGCCCTGTAACGTCTAAGTATGCGACTTGCATTTCAGGGTGATGCGCGCCGGTACCCGGCTGGGAACCGTCCGCCACAGCGCGCGAGTCATCACTATCCATGTAGGAGATCGCAATGCGTGTCTTACCCATACTCTCGGCGGCGGCACTCGCCGTGTCGGTGTCGGCGTTCGCGCCGGCGGCGGCCCACAGCCAGGTGTATCTCGGTCTCGGTGGCGGGGCCTCGATCCCAGTTAGCAACCTGAGCAATACCCACAGCACGGGGTACAACGTTCTGGCGGACCTCGGTGTGCACATCCCGACGACTCCGATCGGCGTGCGCGTGGACGGGATGTTCAACCAACTGCCGGGCAAGCCGGACATCGGCAATGCACAGATCTGGACGGCCAACGCGAATATCGTGGTGCCGGTCGTACCGGGTCCGGTCAGCCCGTACTTGATTGCCGGCGGCGGCTACTACAACGGCTCGGTCCACGTCTTCGCCGGACCCAGTGGTGTGATCAGTACCGGTAACACGCATGCCAATGACTTCGGTCTGAATGGCGGCGCGGGGCTCCGGGTCGGACTTGGCGGGATCGGACTATTCGTCGAAGCGCGGTACCACTACATCTTCGAGGGCTCGCACAATTACGAGATGGTCCCGATCAGCGCTGGCGTGCGGTTCGGCGGCTGATGGGCGGCCGAGCCATATGCCGGTAGCTTATCCTGATGCCATCAGCGGGGCCAATGCGGCGAGTGCCGATATCCAGCCTTCGGCGGAAACTGCTTGCCGCATTCGGCTCGGCGGCGCTGGTCCTCATCGTCGGTGCGGCGGGTTTGGCGAGCGTCGTCTCGCTTCGCTTGGCGTACCGGGCGGTGGAGCATACGCGCCAGGTGATCGAGGCGGGGGACGACCTGGTTCGTGCCCTGACCAATGCAGAGACCGGCCAACGCGGCTACGTCATCACGGGTGCCGACCGATACCTCAGCTCGTACCGGGCCGGCGTACCCGACGTCGCGACCGCACTCGCGTCGCTCCGGCAACTGTCCGCGGGCAATGCTCGCGAGCAGAAGTGGGTGGATTCCCTCTCGGTGTTCTCGGCCGCGAAGCTCGCCGAACTGGACACGACGATCGCGTTGCGGCGGGATCACGGGTTTGCGGCAGCCGCGGCCATCGTGGTCACCGATCGTGGCCGAGACTACATGCTTGGCGCGCGCAGGATCACAGGGGAACTCAAGACCGAGGAGCTGGGTCTTCTGGCCGTGCGGGACCGGCGGCAGATGCAGAACGCCTTCATCGCATTCATCGTGATCGGCGCCGGCAGTCTTGTGGCGTTCGTGCTCGCGACCCTGATCACGCAGGCGATCCGTGTGGACGTCGAGCTGCGGGAACAGGACCGAATACAGATCGAGGCGCAGTCGGTGCAACTGCAGGACCAGGCGGCGGAACTGGAGGCGCAGCAGGTCGAACTCGAGGCGCAGACCGACGACCTTCGGTTCTCGAACGACGATCTCCAGGCCGCCAATGCGCGGGCGGAGCGCGCACTGCGCGCCCATCGCATCGCGCTGGCGAGGGTACAGCGGAGCAACGAAGAGCTGGACCAGTTCGCGTACGTCGCCTCCCACGACCTCAAGGCGCCACTTCGCGGCATCGCGAATCTCGCGACGTGGCTCGAAGAGGACCTGGGGGGCGCGATCACTCCGGGGGCTCGCGAGCACATGGTGCTCCTTCGCGGGCGCGTGCAGCGGATGGAGGCGCTGATCGACGGGATCCTGCAGTACTCGCGGGCCGGGCGTGTGGGGACGGACGCCGAGCGCGTGGACGTGGCGGCGTTGCTCCGCGAGATCGTCGAGCTGCTCGCGCCGCCCGCCGACGTGAAGGTCGTGCTGGGCCGGGAGTTCCCGGTACTCGACACGGAGCGGGTGCCGTTACAGCAGGTGTTTCTCAATCTCATCGCCAACGCGATCAAGTACTCGCAGCGCGCGGGCGCGATCGTCCGCGTGGATGCGGCGATGACCAATGGCACGTGGACATTCTCGATCGCCGACAACGGGCCTGGTATCGCGCCGGAGTTCCACGAGCGGATCTTCGGGATTTTCCAGACACTGGAGCCGCGGGACAAAGTCGAGGGTACAGGCATTGGGCTGTCGGTGGTCAAGAAGATCGTGGAATCGCGCGGGGGGCGGGTGACCCTGGAGTCGGCGGCCGACGCGGGCGCGACCTTCCGCTTCACGTGGCCCGAGCGGCCAACCGAGGAGATCTGAGATGGCCGAGCATCTGCTGAACATCCTGCTGGTCGAAGACGACGACGTGGACGTCATGAACGTCCGGCGGGCGTTCCAGCGCGCGCACGTCTCCAACCCGCTGCACGTGGCGAGCAACGGACTCGAAGCCCTCGACCTGTTGCGCGGCAACACGATACCACTCGACCGGCGGCTCGTGCTGCTCGACCTCAACATGCCGCGTATGAACGGCATCGAATTCCTGCGTGCGATCCGGGCGGATGACGAGTTGCGATCGCTTCCGGTGGTCGTGCTGACGACCTCGAACGATGAGCGGGACAAAGTCGATGCGTACAATCTGAACGTCGCGGGTTATCTGCTGAAACCGGTCACGTTCGCGGATTTCGTCGATCTGATGGCGGCGCTCAACAAGTACTGGATGCTGGTCGAGATGCCGTGAGCGCTGGACCGGAATGACCGTGACTGGGCGTTCGACGCTCCCCTGGCCGCCGCGAGAGCCCGCGGGCGGCGCCCCGGGCCAGTCGCCTGCGGGTGCGCAGGTGCCACTCCGGTTGCTGGTCGTCGATGACGACGCGGTCGACCGCATGGCGGTGCGGCGCGCGATCGCCGCGACAGGGCTCGCCGCGACGGTCGAAGAGGCGCCGGATGCGGAGACGGCGCTTGCGGCGCTCACGGCGCTGCCGAGCGATTGCGTGCTGCTCGACTACCAACTCCCGGGGCGGTCGGGGCTGGAGCTGCTGAGAGACATCCGGCGGCGCGGGCTCGACGTGCCGGTGATCATGCTGACCGGCACGAGTGATCCGGAGACCGCGGTCGAGCTGATGAAAGCCGGCGCGGCGGATTTCCTGAGCAAGTCAGTGCTCGCACCCGACCGTCTCGAGCCGTCGATCCGGAACGCCGTGCGGGTGTCGCGTGCCGAGCGGGCGTTGCGGGAGAGCCAGGCGTGGGCGTCGACTGCACTGCGGAGCATCGGCGACGCCGTCGTGACCACCGACGCGCACGGCCGGGTGACATACCTCAACCGGGTGGCCGAAGAGCTGACGGGATGGGCGGTAGGAGACGCCTCCGGCCGGCCGCTGGTGGAAGTCGCGGACGTGTCGCCCGAGGGTGGCGGCGTGGCGTTGCACGAGCGCGTGGCGCAGGTGCTCGCGGACCACACCTCCGCGTCACAGGGCGACATGGTGTTGCGGGCGCGGGATGGGCACCGCGTGTCCGTGGATGTTCGGGTGGCGCGCATCCGTGGCGACCGCATCGATGGTGCGAGAGGGGGGAGTCCGGCTGCGGCAGTCGGCGTGGTCGTCGCGCTCCACGACATCACCGACCGCAAGGGCGTCGAGGCGGCGCTCGAGGAAGCGCGTGCCGACGCGGAGCGGGCGCGCGCGGAAGCCGAGGCGGCGAATCACGCGAAGAGCGAATTCCTCGCGACCATGAGCCACGAGCTGCGCACGCCGTTGAACGCGATCGGCGGATTCGCGCAGCTCATTGCAGACGGGATTTACGGGAGTGTCGAGCCTCGCCAGACCGAAGCGCTGGGGCGGATCAAGCGTGCGCAGGAACTGTTGCTCGGGCTGATCAACGCCGTGCTGAACTTCGCGAAAGTGCAGGCGGGGCACGTGTCGCTCGACGTGGCGGACTTCGGCATCCGGCCGGTACTCGAAGACGTTCGCGTGCTGGTGCTGCCGCCGATGCAGGCCAAGCACCTGGAGTTCACAGTCGGTGAGGCGAGCAATGCGCGGGCGAGCGCGCGTGGCGACCAGGAGAAAGTGCAGCAGATCCTGCTCAACCTGTTGAGCAACGCGGCCAAGTTCACGTCGCCGGGCGGCCGGGTCACCGTCGACTGGCGGCGGGTGAGAGACATGGTGAACGTGACGGTGACCGACACGGGGATCGGGATTCCGCCCGACAAGATCAACCTCGTGTTCGAGCCATTCGTGCAACTGGGGAGCGACCGGACGACGATCGGCCAGGGCACGGGGCTGGGGCTAGCGATCAGCCGTGAACTGGCGCGTTCGATGAACGGCGATCTGTCCGCCACGAGCGAACCGGGCACCGGGTCCGCGTTTACATTGTCGCTGCCGGCGGCGCGGGCCGGGCGTTAGGCCGAAAGCGCGAGTCCGAAGGCGCTAATCGAATCTGATAGGTGTGCGGGCTGGCTCGAGGATCTCCACCGGGTCGCCGACACTGATCGAGCCGGCGGCGGTGTGGATCAGATTCTGGCCGAACATCACCCCTTTGCCGCGCACGTGCCGGTAAGTCGCGAGCGTCCGGAGCGGCTCGCGGGCAGTTTCCGCGGTGTCCTGGTCGGTGGTGGTGATGGGACAGCGCGCGCAGGGTTTCACGACGGCGAACGAGACATTCCCGATCCGAACGAGGCCCCAGTCGTCCTCGGCGTAGGGATCCGTGCCGCTCACGACGACATTGGGGCGGAAGCGGTTCATGGGCAGCGGCATGGCGAGGCGGCGATTGAGGTCGTCGAGCGACGCCTGTGTGATGAGCAGCATCGGATAGCCGTCGGCGAAGCCGACCTGGCCCGCGAAGGCCGCGCTGTAGACCGGGTCGGTCTGCCGCACGAAGTCCTCGTCCATTCGTACGAGGCGGCAGGGACTGCCGAGGAACGCCGAGAGCCATCGCGCGGGTTCGTCACCCTGATCGAGCGTGGCGCAGATGTCGTCCCAGACCACGACATCGCGCCGTGTGCCATCCGTGCGGCGGGTTACCGGGAGCGGCGGCATTCCTGGCGCCGTCAGCACGAGGGTACCAGCATCCGCGCACGGGCGAATGAGCGCCATCCGCGGCAGGTCGCGCTGAGTCAGGAAGAGACCATCGCCGGTGGTCACCATCCATGCGCGGTCTTCCACAAAGCCCCGGGCATCGATCGTGGCGTGCTGGATCGACGTGCCGCCGCACGACTTGACGGGGTAGTAGTGGAGACTCGTCACCCGCATCTGGATGGAGCCGTCTGTCCTCATGAAAACCCGTCCGTCGGGAAAACCGCGCGGGCGCGGGGGCACGTTCGCACGCGTCCATCAGGATTCTCGTGTGCTGCTCGCCACTTCGCTACCCTTGGCGGCAGGTATCCGACAGTGCCCGGACGTGCCGGGCTCACGACCGGAGGCGTATGCTGTACAGTGGATCGCAATGTGGTCCGATCTGGTGGAGTTCGAGATCGTCCCGGTGATCACGTCAGCGGACGCGCGCGAGCGGATTGCCCCGCAGCTCTGAGACCGAGATGTAAAACGGGCGTATGACGGATATCCGTCATACGCCCGCCCGACTGATCCCTGGCGCCGGGAAACGGCGCCGTGCTGCGACTGCCGAAGCTATACCGAGCTATCAGTTGTCGCTGATCGTGTACACACCGCAGGCAGTCCACGTAATCGTCGCGGTTCCCGTGGCGCCCTGCCCGCTGAATCCGACGGTGACCACGCCACTCGTGACGCCGGTGGGGCATCCTGCCGGGTCGACAGTCAGCGGGGTCGGCGTCGACACCGTGAACGCGTAGGCAGTGTTGTTGACCGTGAACGTTTCCTGTCCGGAGAGATCGAACGTCCCGGCCGGGAGGGCGTCCCCTTCCACCAGCAGGTTGGTGGTCGCGGCGAATGTATACGTCGACGTCAGCTTCTCGACGACAGCCTCCGTCACGGCTTGCGGTGCTGTTTCGGCGAAGTTGTACGTGTAGTTCGCCGAAATGCCGATCGAGCTGAGGGTCTCGGTGACGCCGAGGGTGCCGTCGATGGTGAGTGACAGATCGGCACTCGATCCGGATTCCGTGATCCCGAAGTTGTCGATCGTGGCGTTGTAGGAGAGGCCCGGGGTGTTGGGCGTCGCATCGGAGATCCCGATCGACCCGCTGATCGAGAATATTTCACCGCCCGAGGTGTCGGCGCAGTCGCTGCCCCACGCCTCGGTGAAGTTGTCCGCAATCCCATCTCCGTCCGTGTCCACGATTTGAGCGGGCGTGATAGTCGGGCAGTCCGTCCCCTCGCGCATGCGTGTCCCGCGCGCGGACATGCGTTTTGCCAGGTTGATCGCGGGGGCGTGGCCGCCTGGCGACACGCGGTTGAACAGGGACAGGAACGGCGAGAAACCCGTCGTCGTCATCGCGGTGATCTGCGACGTGATGCTGGAGGCGATGGACGCGGCGACCTCGGTTTGCACGGCCTGGGGCGGCAGGCCGCCCGGCGTCTTGTTACCGGTCGAACTTCCGCCGCTGCATGCTGCCAGGGCGGTCACGCAGACCCCGGCCGCGAGCACGCGGACTAATCCATGGTGATGCCGATACATGGGCAGGACTCCAATTGAAAGTTGACGTGGGACAGGGGGTACCACAGTGCCGCGGACGACGGCCGGTATCACAGAGCGGATCGCGACGGGCCGTGCGGCGTCGCGCCAAGCCGCTGCGTGATCTGGCGTGACGGTTTCGAAGTTCAGAGCGATTGGGGCCTCCAGATATAAAATCGGGCCGAGATGCGTCAATGCAGATCGCACCGCGAGAACACGTGCCTTACCCGTCAAAATGCCCGTCTGTCCGTCAAACACGCCGCCGGGGCGGACATAGCGGCCGGTCGTTGCGGCGGTGCGCCGCACGGACGACCGGAGCTCGGATGGCGCTAACGTAACGCGGATGTAAAGCCTGCGTGCGTGTCCGGGGCGGCCCATGTCGGCCATGCCACGCGTGCCCGCACGTCGCCTTTTCGCAATGCGTCGAGGGAGGGCAAAGACCGTCATGACCGGGTGGCGTGCCGTGCGCGCGCCGGCACCGAGCAATCGGCCGGTAAGGCATAGCAAACCTGCGCGGGGTTCCGTGCATCCAACCCACAGCACGCCGCGCCGGCGTACACCGTCGGGGCGTGTGGCCGAATTCGTCGGTTATCCGTCATTGCGGCCATCGGCATGCCACCCCTAGCGTTCCAGAGTCCTTACCGGCGGGAGCCATCCCGCGATTGATCGAGAGGCACAGTGCAGACACGCCGCATCGGATTCCTGGGTTACGATCTGGTCCAAGCGCTCGACCTGATCGGGCCTTCGGACGCATTCGCCTCCGACGCATTCGCGTCGGAGCTGGCGGGGGATGACGGAGACGCGGCGGGCACGATGCCCTCGCGGCCGCCGTACGAAGTCGTCATCATCGGGCTGACCGGAAAGCGGTTTGTGACCAGCTCGGGCATCATCATGCATGCCAATGTCGCGGTCCCGAATCCCATCAAACTCGACACCCTCATCGTGCCCGGCGGAGCGGGGCTGCGACGGCCCGGCATGTCCGAGCGGGCGGCCGCGTGGATCGCGAGCCGTGCGCCGCACATCCGCCGGGTCGCCAGTGTGTGCACGGGGATCTACGCACTCGCGCGCACCGGGTTGCTCGACGGCCGCCGGGTGGCAACACACTGGAGCGTCGTCGCGGACGTCATGCGGCGGTTTCCGACACTGCAGGTGGAACCGGACGCGCTCTTCCTGAAAGACGGGCAGTTCTACACGTCCGCGGGGATCACCGCCGGCATCGACCTCGCGCTGGCGATGATCGAAGAGGACCACGGGCCGCGCGCCGCGCTGGCTGTGGCGCGTGAAATGGTCGTGTACTTCAAGCGGCCAGGCGGGCAGCAGCAGTTCTCGGAGCCGCTGCAGTTCCAGCTCGAAACCGCGGACCGGTTCGCCGATCTCGCGGCGTGGATCCAATCGCATTTGCGCGCCGAGCTGTCGGTGGATATCCTGGCGGCGCGCACGTTCCTCAGCGTCCGGCAGTTCTCGCGCGCCTTCAAGGTGCGATTCCGCACCACTCCGGCGGCCTTTGTCGAGGAAGCCCGGCTCGGCGAAGCGACCCGGCGGCTGACCGCGCAGGGCGCCAACATTGGGTCGGTGGCGCGGTCGGTGGGGTACGCGAGCGAGGACGCATTTCGCCGCGCATTCGAGCGGCGGTTCGGGGTATCGCCCAGCAATTACCGCCGCCGGTTCGGACACACTGCAAGCGCGTTTTCCGCAGTCACCCCGGACAGCACGCGCGCCGCATCCTAACGAGCCGGCCGAACGGCCGGCGCCAATCGAGAGAGGTCCTGATGTTTGCGCCAGCCTTCCAATGTTTCGCGATCCTCGCCCTTGGAGTGGTCGCATCCCCGCTCCACGCGCAGTCGCCCGCGCCGGCCCGCGAGCGGCTGGTGGTGTCCAGCGGGTGGCTCGCCAGCCATCTGCACGACCGGGATCTCGTGCTGCTCCAGGTCGGGGATTCGGCCGATTTCAGCAAGGCGCACATCCCGGGCGCACGTCCCGTCACTCTGGCGCAGATATCGGCCGGGATGAGCGGCGACATGAACATGGATCACGGCCTGATGCTCGAAATGCTGCCGATCGACACACTCCGGCTGCGGCTCGCGGACCTGGGCATCTCGGACCAGCTCCCGCGTCATCGCGTATTTCGCGACGGACCGGATCAGCCCCACGACGCGCGTCCTCTACACCATGGCGTATGCGGGACTGGGGCAGTCGTCGGCGCTGCTCGATGGCGGGCTTCCCGAGTGGCAGCGCGAGAAACGGCCCGTAGAATCCGGGCCCGCGCGGGCCGTCACCCGCGGCCGTGTGACGGCGACGGCGCAGCCGTCGCTGGTCGTGAGCGCCGATTGGGTGAAGGCACACGAGGGGCAGCACGGCATTGCACTGCTCGACGCGCGGGCTGCGGACTTCTTCAGCGGGAGCCAGCAGGACGACGGCCCGCGGCGCGGCCACATTCCTGGTGCCCAGAGCCTGCCGTTCGAGGATCTCTACGACAGCCAGGGCGAGCTGCGTCCGGCGTCGGAGCTGGCGGCCCGGTTCCGGCAGGCGCGTGCAGCCCGGCGACACGGTGGTCGCATACTGCCATATCGGACAGCGGGCGACCGCCGTGCTGCTCGCGGCGGAGACGCTCGGCTATCCCGTGCGGCTGTACGACGGTTCGTTTCAGGAGTGGGGGCGGCGGGCGGACCTGCCGGTCGAGAATCCAGGCGGGGGCGCGGCGAAGTAAGGCGGTATTGCCCGTCACCGCCGCAATCGTGCCGGGGGCCGTTCCCGAACGGCCCCCACTGCCCTCGTCGACTGGCAATTGTATAGCTAGCCTGAAGGCGGTTTTGCCCGTCACCGCCGCAATCGTGCGGGGGCTGTTCTCGAACGGCCCCCACTGCCCTCGTCGACTGGCAATTGTATAGCTAGCCTGAAGGCGGTTTTGCCCGTCACCGCCGCAATCGTGCGGGGGCTGTTCTCGAACGGCCCCCACTGCCCTCGTCGGCCGGCAGTTGCATAGCCAACCGCTCAAGCCAGAGCCGAGGATTGTTCACGATGTACTGACGGACGCGAGCGACGTTCTCTGGTGACCGTATGATCGAGTCATGGAAGCCTCGCTGCCAGACGCGTGATCCTGGGGCGCGGCCAAGACGGTTGATCCTTACCGCGGCGTGTGTTTTCACCGCACCAACCAGCCGGGACACGGATTTTTGCCGCATCGCTGTCAGATCGAGTCCCAGCAGGGCGTGCACATGATCGGGCATCACGACGTATTCAAGCAGTCTGACATGGGTGTATCGGCCGAGAACGTGCGGCAATGCATCGGATGCGATCTCGCCGGCCGCCGTAAGCTGCAATTGGTCTCCGATCACTTCGGCAAGAAAGGGCTCTCAATGGGCGGTGCAGAACGTGATGAAGTACACAGCGGAGCGGGAATAGTCGAATCCGGGGAGGCGCACTGCCCAAGGGTCCTACTTACGGACAGTGGATCTCTCATCATCGAAACCCGGTGGAGTCAAATACATCGGCGTTACGGAGGAGGGGGCTTTCGTTGTACCGCCGCGATTGGTTGGGCGAGATACACTGCACTCTCGGCGTGAGGTACTCAAGCGCCGCTGGAGCATGCGGTGATTGAACACCGCTATGGCGTCACAGGGTCCAGATATGTTCAGCTGGCGACCATGGTGATCGCGGGATCGACGCGCGCGGCGCGGTGCGCCGGGATCAGGCAGGCGATCGCCGCGATCATGACGAGAATGCCGGAGACGAGGCCGAAGGTCAGCGGGTCGGTGGCCGTGACACCGAACAGGAGTCTGGAGAGGATTCGCGTCGTCACGAGCGACGCGAGAAGACCAACCGCGATGCCGGCACCGGCGACGGTCAGCCCCTCGCGCAGGATCTGCGTGTAGAGCTGGCGCGTGCCGGCACCGAGTGCCATCCGGACTCCGATCTCGCGCGAGCGGCGGCCGACGGAGAAGGCCATCACCCCGTAGATGCCGACGGCGGCGAGGACGAGCGCCAGCACCGCGAAGAGTCCGAGCAGCATCGCGCGGAACCGGTCACCGGACACCGACGCGTCCACCAGATCGCGCACCGTGCGGACCTGGGCGACGGCGAGCTCCGGATCGAGGCGCTGGACGGCGGCGCCGAGCGCGGCGGTCATGTCGTCTACTGGGACCGAGCCGCGCATCACCACCGCGAAACTCCGGTACTGGCCTTGTGAGAACTGTGCGAAGGGGAAATACATCGCGGCCGTCGCGCCGCGCGCGAGTCCTTCGTACGGAACATCTCCAGTCACGCCGACGATCGTGTATTCGTTTGGCGCGCCCCTGCCGCCGACACTCAGGCGCTGGCCCAGGGGATCCGAATGCGGAAAGAACCGCCTGGCCAACTCCGTGCTGATCATGACCGTCTGCGGGCCGTCGCGGTTGTCGCGCGCGTCGAACACCCGGCCGCTATGCACCGGGATTCCCATCGCGGCGAAATACTCGCCATCGACCGCCACGACATCGGCCAAGGGGGCAAACTCATAGTCCGGGACGGGCTGGCCGACGACGAAAAAATCCGACGCATTCCCGAACACGTCGGGTGGCAGGCCGACCGTGGTGCTCGCGATCGTGACGCCTGGTACGCCGCGCATCGCCGCGAGGAGGCGATCGTGGAAATCGAGAATCTGCTCGCGCTTGTCGTAGCGCGCCTTGGGGAGGGCGATCGACGCGGTGACGACGCCATTCGCGTGGAGACCCGTGTCCACGGCGAGGAGTTTACCGAGGCTTCGGACGAGGAGTCCCGCTGTGACGAGGAGCATGAGCGAAAACGCGAACTCCGCCCCGACCAGGACACTGCGGACATGGCGGCGGCCGCGTCCATCGGTGCTGCCGCGGGCCGCCGCGCCTATGCCGGCTGCCGCGCGAGCGGGGGTGCCGAGCAGTGCCGGCGCGAGGCCGAAGAGGAAGACGCTACCCATGGATGTGGCAGCGGCGAGTCCCAGCACCCGGGCATCCACATTCACCCCGAGATCGCGCAGGAGGGCCAAGCTGGCTGGCGCACTGGCGACCAGTGCGCGCACGCCCCATGTGGCCAGCAGGAGACCGGCGGCACCACCGAATGACGCGAGCAGCACGCTTTCGGTGAGGAGCTGGCGGATGATGCGCGTGCGGCTCGCGCCGAGTGCGGTGCGGACCGCGAACTCGTGCTCGCGGCTCGTGGCGCGGGCGAGCATGAGGTTCGTGACATTGAGACAGGCGATCAGGAGCACCAGAACGACGGCGGCCATGAGGACGAGAAGCGCTGGCCGCAGCGACTGCGACAACTGCTGGGACATCGGCTGCGTCACGAACGTCCAATTCGCGGGCCCACCGGGAAAATCCGTGCGGACGCGCTCAGCGGTCTGGCCGAGCGCACTCGCGAGCTGGGACGGTGTGACACCCGGGCGGAGGCGGGCGATTGCCTGCCAGCCCCACGGTCCCTGCCGGGAGGGAGTGGCCAGGGCGTCATTCATCCAGATCTCGGCGACCTCGCTCCGCGGGAACCAGACATTTGCCGGCATCACGCCGATCACCGTGACGGGCGCGCCCTGGATGCTGAGCTGCTTGCCGACGATCGCGGGGTCACCGCCGAGGCGGGCCTGCCAGAAGCCGTAGCTGAGAACTACCTGCATGGGCGCGCCCTGGACATCATCGCCGGGGCGGAACGTGTTGCCGAGGAGCGGCCGGATGCCGAGCGTCGTGAAGAAGTCCGCGCCGACGATCGTACCGAACACCCGTTCGGCGCGATTCCCGACGACGAGTGAGAAGCCATCGCGTGGGGCGGTGTATGTCGCCATCGAGGAGAACACGCGTCCGTCCTGGCGCAACTCGCGATAGTCCGCCATGGACAGCGATCCGATGCCGGCTTCCGCCTTGTCGTTGGTTTGATAGATGCGGAGGAGCCGATCCGGCTGCGGGAATGGCAATGGACGCAGAAGCACGGCGTTGAACACACTGAACATCGCGGTTGTCGCACCTATGCCGAGGGCGAGCGTGACGACCGCGACGCTCGTGAATCCCGGCGCGTTGCGCAGGGCGCGGAGACCGTATCGCACGTCGTGCCAGAGGTCTGCGAGGAGGTGACCGGACGCGTGCTCGCCGGTCAGTGAGCCGGGCGTGTTGGTGTCGGGCCACTCGGAGACGGTGAGGGCGTCCGCCAGGACATTGCCGGCCAACTCGTCCCGCACGATCCGGAGCGCCTCTTCCTCGGAATGGCCGCGCGCACGAAGGTCCGTGTAGCGGTCGTCGAGATGTTGCGCGAGCTCCTCGGCGATATCCGATTCGCGGCGGGGGTTCAGGCGCAGTGGCGCGAGGCGCGTGTGGACATCGGCACGCCAGTCAGGCATGACCGACCTCCGCGATCTTGCCAATAGCGCGGACGAACTCCGCCCAGCTTTCGCGCTGCGCCTCGACGACGGTGCGGCCCGCTGGCGTGATGCTGTAGTAGCGCCTGCGGCGCTGGCCGGCTTTCTCGACCCAGCGCCCGCGAATCCATCCGCGTCCCTCCATCCGGTAGAGCAGCGGATAGAGCGACGAGACCTGGAACTGCACGACCCCGTCGGAGCGCGATTCGATCAGTTTGCTCAAGTCGTACCCGTGCCGCGCCTCGTAGCGCAGCAAGGACAGGATCAGGAACTCGGCGCTTCCCTTCTTGATCTCGCGTAGCAGCATGCTGTTATATATGACTCCTATATATCGTGCGCAAGTAGATCCAGAAGGGGCGCTGTGTCCGCCGCCGGGCGGGGACCGCAATGCGCGGGCCGCCTTTGCCGGCCGAGTCCTTCGGAGCTGGCTGTTTGACAGCCAAGGCGCCGATGCCGTTGCGTTGGGCCGTGGCGGGTGAGAGGATACCAGCATGGGTGGCGGCGAGATGGCGGATCCGGCAGAGCCGAGCTATCGGGAGTACGCGCCGCCGACCGCACTCGCGGACCATCTGGTGTGCATCTGGACGCAGGTCATCCCGCGCGGGGGCGAGCCGTTCACCCAGCGGGTGCTGCCGGACGGGTGCATCGACATCGTACTCGTCAACGAAGAGACCCCACTCGTAGCCGGGCCGTGGACCGATCCGTTTACGGTGCGCTTCGCGCCCGGGAGCGCCATCATTGGCGCGCGCTGGTATCCCGGGCGGGCGCCTTCCCTGCTCCGCTTGAGCGCGGCGGAGCTTCTCAACCAGTCCGTGGCGCTTGGCGACGTCTGGAGCCGAGCGAGCAGCGCTCCGATCGAGCAGATCGCTGGCGAGCCCACCCTCGCGGCACGGCGGGCGGCGCTCGAGCGCGCGCTACTCGGCCGTCTCGGGCGCGCGGGACCGGCAGACGGTGCGATGCGCGCGGCCGTGCGGTGGATCGCCCGGCATCCACGGGGGCGCATCGACCAACTCAGCCACTGGATCGGGATCAGCGGCCGCCAGCTTCAGCGGCGGTTTGCCGCGGCCGTCGGGTACGGTCCCAAGCAGTTCCAGTCGGTGCTGCGCTTTCAGCGACTCCTCGGACTCGCGAGCCACACACCGGCGCGGCGTACGCTCGGCCAGCTATCCGCCGCCGCGGGTTACGCCGACCAGGCGCACATGACGCGTGAGTTCCACCGATTCGCTGGTGGTGTGCCATCGCAGATGTTGCGGGCGGCCGACAGTGCCCTCGCCTTGTCCGATCTCCTTGACGCCTCCAGCGGCCGCGATCCGCGATGAGCTGCCGGTAAACGGTCAGATCGTGGGGAACGCCGGGGGATGGTCTCCGCGCCGATCAGGCAAGCGGGTCAATCGGCATACCCGTCCGATCCCTGTACCCACAGGAACGATTGGATGCCGATCATATCGCGTGGCTTCAGATCCCTCAGCTCCGCCGCGATAGGCCAGTGCTATGAGCAGAGCGTAGCAAACTCGCCAACACATATTTGACGTCGTCCGCTCCGATCCGAAGCTCATCCTCGATCTTAGCAACAGCCCCTGCGCGGTCGCAATCGTCGGCCCGGATGTTTGATCGGCGTGCAATGAAAATGAGGGCCGCGACAAGAAGTCCCACCAACACGCTCCGCCATTATGCTCTCACCGGGTGAATACGAATGAACGCTCAAACCAATGGCGCCTGGCGTCGCGTGCGGATTGTCATTCAGGCCGTCGTTGCCGGTCTTCTGATCGGCATGATCGCCGCCAATCTTTGGCCGGTCTTGCTGCTGAAACTCGGCATGCCGATTGCCGCCGGTGCCGAGATCGTCTTTCTCGCCTTGTACCTATGGTGGGCATCGGGCGGCGGTCCCCCACAATCGCTTCGCGCGGCGCGGGCTGAGAACTTTCGAGCTCGCTCGCTCTCGGGCAAGCAGTGGATCTGGGGTAGCGTCGCGGCGGTGAGTTTTGCCGCAACCATTCACGCGGCGCTGGTTCTCCTCTTTCGCATCGTGCCCTTCCCGGCTGCCGCGTTTCATCAGGGGTACGACTTCTCCTTCATCCCATCGCGCCAGAATGCAGTGGCTGGCCTGCATCGTATCGGCGCTCTCCGCGGGAATCTGCGAAGAAACCGGCTTTCGCGGCTACATGCAAAGACCCATCGAAAAGAGTTCCGGCCCCATCCTCGCCATCACGATCTCTTCGCTCACGTTCATGTTGGTCCATCTGACGAAGAGTTGGGCGCTGGTGGGCATGGTGCCTATTGTGTTCGGCGCCGGCGTGCTGCTCGGTGCCCTGGCTCGAGTTTCCGGCACACTGGTTTTTGGAATACTCGGACATTGGATCATGGACATCGGGTTGTTCGCCTATTGGTGGACACAAATCGCGGGCACGTTCTCGCAGCGGCCGGTCGCCGAGTCCGGTCTGGACACGCCGGCCTACGTCGAGGTCGTCGTTTTCGTGGCTGTGCTCAGCGTGCTGCTGATATCCATGCGGCGCCTGAAAGAACTGCGATCAATGCCGAGTGATCGCAATGCATCGCACGCCGCCGACCAGGCGCACATGACGCCCGAGTTCTAGCGATTCGCTGGTGGTCTGCCATCGCAAATGTTGCGGGCGGCGGACAGCGCGCTGGTCCTGCCGGATCTACTCGAATGCCGCGGGAGAGCGTCCGTCGTTGTGATGTGTATGGCGGGCGAATCAATTCGTGCGAAGGACGGCGAGCGGATCGGTGCGGCTGGCACGGAGCGCGGGCAGGAGCGTGCCGCAGAGCGCGGCCGCAATGATAACGCACGCGACCCCGACGTAGTTCGCGGGATCTCCGGCGGAGACGCCGTACAACAGACTACTGGCGGCATGGCCCGCGCCGGTGGCGGCCAGGAGGCCGAGGGCGGTGCCGATCGCGACCGCTCGCATCCCGCGCCCGACGATCGTGCGCTGCACCGCATGCGGCGTCGCACCAACCGCGAGGCGGATGCCGATCTCGCGCCGGCGCTGCTCGACCACGTAAGCGAGCGTGCCATAGACGCCCTGGACGGCGATCAGCAGCGCGCCGAGTGCGAAGACCGCAAGCACTGCGGCGTCGAGTCGCTGTTGCGCCATCGCGGCAGAGTGGTATTCCGCGAGTTGTTTGATGTTGCCGAGTGGGACGAGCGGGTCAGCCGTTGCGACGGCGGCGTGCATCGCGCGCGCCAACTGTGCCGGATCGCCCGAGCCGCGGACCACAAGCGTCCCCCAGCGCATCCAGTTCTCCGTGTGTTGCACATAAGGCAGATAGACAGCGGGGCGGTCGCTGGTCGTGAGCCCGCTGGTCTTGGTATCGCCCGCGATGCCGACAATCGTCGTCCACACCGGCGTGCCGGCCGCGCCGGGGCGTTTGATCCGGTGGCCGATCGGGGACCCGCTGGGCCACAGCGTGTGCGCGAGCGTCTGGTTGACGATGGCGACCGGAATGCTGCCTTCGTCATCGGCATCCGTGAAACCCCGGCCGACGACGATCGGCACGTGCAGCGTGCCGAAGTAGTCACCCGCGACCG
This sequence comes from uncultured Gemmatimonadales bacterium, assembly GCA_963737895.1. Lineage (GTDB taxonomy): Bacteria > Gemmatimonadota > Gemmatimonadetes > Gemmatimonadales > Gemmatimonadaceae > Palsa-1248. Next base: position 330,663 of record CAVTUF010000002.1, read on the forward strand.
GGCGGACGGCGACACTCGTCTCGTCGCCCGGGGCGACCGGCGGTGCGCCCTCGACGACGATGCCCTGGCCGATGCCGAAGCCCGGCCCGAGGGGAAGACCGACCACCGACCCCGCGGCCTCGATGCCGGGCGTTGCCGCGAGTTGCCGCATTACATCCCGAAAGACGCGCGTCTGGTCGCCGGTCTGGGTGTATCGCAACTCCGGCAGCACCAACTCGGCGGACATCACGTGGGATGGGTCGAAACCCAGCGTCACATGCTGGAGCGCCACGAACGTGCGGCCAAGGAGCGCCGAGAGCGAGAGGACAACCACGGCCATCCCGACCTCCGCGGCGACCAGGCCACCGAGGAGCCGCTGCGCCGCTCGTGAATCGTTTCCCCGGGCGGTCGCGCGCACGCCGCCGCGCCGTGTGTCCCGGAGGGCGTGGAGTACCGGCACCGTCATGAGCACGATGCCACTGGCGACGACGATCGTGACCGCGAACGCGACGACAGGCCAGTCGATGCGGATCCCGGTGGCGCGCGGCAGAGACGACGGGAGCACTGAGAGGAGGAGCGCCCGGCCCGCGATCGCGAGCGTGATGCCGATTGCGCCGCCCGCGATCGCGATGATAGCGCCTTCGGTGGCCAGCAATCTCGCGAGCTCGCGGGGCCGGGCGCCGAGCGCGACGCGCAACTCGATCTCCGGCCCGCGGGCGGCGGCGCGCGCGATCAGAAGACCGACCAGGTTGGCGGTGACCAGCACGAGCACGATGGCCACCGCGCTCTCGAGCACGAGGATCGGCGTGCGGACCTGGCCGACGAGCGCAGACAGCAGTGGTTCGGGAACCGCGACCTTGCCGGTGTTGGTCTTGGGGTACATGCGGGCCAGGTCCGCGGAGATCGCCGCCAGCTCGCGAGTCGCGCCTGTCCACGTGGCGCCGGGGCGGAGCCGTCCGACCATGTCGAACATGCCGGTCCCCCGCTGGTCGAGCGCCCATGGCGTCTCGCTCGCAATGGGAAGCCACAGGTCAATGTTATCGCCGAACACATCGGCCGTGGGCGGCATCACGCCCACGATCGTCGTCGGGCGGTCGTTGAGCGTGACCGTGCGGCCGACGATCGAGGGGTCGCTGGCGAACTGGCGGTTCCAGAACCCCTGGCTGATCACAGCGACATGCGCCGCGCCCGGCTGGTTGTCGGCGGCACCGAACGCGCGCCCGCGGACCGGTGATTGCCCGAACAGCGTGAAGAAGTCCGGCTCGACGACACTGGCGTTGAGGCGCTGGGGTTCGCCCGATCCGACGAGATCGACGTTCCACTGTCTCAGCACCGCGGCGACTTGCCCGACCATGTGGCTTCGCTCGCGCAGGTCGACCGCATCCGGTACGCCGACCTGATGCTCGGCGGTGAGGAGCGCGACGCGTCCCCCATCCGGATACGGGAGGGGGCGGAGGAGCACACCGTGGACGATGCTGAACACGGCCGTGTTGGCGCCGACGCCAAGTGCGAGCGTCGCGATGGCAGCGATCGCGAACGCAGGATGGCGGCGCATCGCACGCACGGCGATCCGAAAATCCTGAAACGTGTGTGGCATGCCAGTGGGAGCAGGAGGAAGGAACCAACCTGGTGAAGGCAATCGATATGCCATGTCCTGAATGCCGCCGTGTGCGTGCGAGCAGGCATTTCACGCCCGCGAGTGCAGCGGAGACGTCCGCTACTGTCCGGTTGTGGGAAACCCCGAACCGGTATCGGACATGCGTGGACGCTGGCGAAGATTGGACAGCACGAAAGCCCCCGGCGGATTGACGCCAGCAATTGGCCGCGCATTCACACCGGCGAAGGCCTGGCCGGCGTCACCTGTCACGCGACCTGTGGCGCCGGGGCGTGCGGCGGCCTAACGTAGCCGGACTTCAGCCGCGATCGTGACACCACATCCGGGGAGCGTATGACGCGACGTCTGGCCCTTCACGCAGTACTGCTCGCCACGGCCGTGCTGGCCGGCACTGTGACGACCACCACCGCCTGGGCGCAGGGCCGGCCGATCACGGAGCGCGATCTGCTCGCGTTCCATTGGGTGGCTGATCCGCAGATATCGCCTGGCGGGTCGCTCGTCGCGTACACCCTCGTGAGCGTCAACGAGAAAGACAACCGGTACGAGACCGCGGTGTGGATGGTGCAGGCTCGGGCGGGCGCGGTGCCGCAGCGGCTGACCGGCGGCCCGCGCGATGGAGCGCCGCGATGGGCGCCTGACGGGAAGACGCTGGCGTTCACCCGTGCGGTGGACGACACCTCCGCGGCGCAGATCTATCTTCTCTCGCTCGCGGGCGGAGAGCCGAGGAAGCTGACCAACGTGGCCAAGAGTGCGGGTCCGGCCGTGTGGTCGCCCGACGGGCACACGATCGCGTTCACGAGCACGACACTGCCTCACGATACCGCGGCCTCCCTGCGTGACTCCGCGTCGAAGAAGCTGCTGAGCGACGTGCACGTGATCACGCGGGCCGAGTATCGCAGCAACGACCGGGGGTGGCTCGATCCGGCGCGGCACGACCATGTCTGGCGCGTGGATGCCACCGCAGCCGGCGAGGGCCCGGTGCCCGCGCAGCAGGTCACGTCCGGCGAGTTCGACGAAGACGGGATCGCGTGGAGCCGGGATGGGAGCCAGATCATCTTCGTGTCGGACCGGGTGGCCGAGCCGTATTACAACAACCCGGACGCCGACGTGTATACCGTACCGGCGGGCGGCGGCGCGATCGCGAAGATCATCGACATCGACGGGCCGATTCGCGGCGTCGTGGCGTCGCCCGACGGGCAGGACTATGCGTTTGCGGGGTGGATCAACCCGCCGCACCGGGAGTCATACACACAGAGCGGGTTGTTCGTGTACCGGCATGGAGCCGCGGAAGCGCTGACCCATGGCGGCGACGCAGAATGCGGGGAGCGCCCTGACCGGCGACCAACATCCGCCGCGTGGCGGCGGCTCGAACCCGCTGATCTGGTCCGCCGACGGGCACAGCGTCGTGTCGGCGATGACCGCGCGGGGGCGGTCGAATCTGATCCGGTTCGACATCGCGACCGGGCATGCCGACTCACTGACGACCGGCGACCACGACATCGTGGCGTATACAGCGACACCGGATGGACAGCGGTTCGCGGTCACGATCGGCGACGCCGCACACATCGGCGATCTCTATTCACTCGATCCCGCGTCGCACGCGCTGACCCAACTCACCCACGTGAACGACTCGTTGTGGTCGCAACTCCGCGTGCCGGTGCCCGAACGCATCGCCTATCGGAGCTTCGACGGGACCCCGATCGAGGCGTGGGTCTACAAGCCGCCTGACTTCGAGGCGGGCAAGCGGTACCCACTGATCCTCAACATTCACGGCGGCCCGCACGCCGCCTACGGCAACACCTTCTTTCACGAAGCCGCCGTGATGGCTGCGCGCGGATACGTCGTGCTGACCCCGAACCCGCGCGGCAGCACATCGTATGGCGAGCATTTCGGCAACATCATCCAGTACCACTATCCCGGCGACGACTACCGGGACCTGATGATCGGAGTGGACACCCTCGTCGCGCGCGGGTACATCGATCCGCAGCGAATGGGAGTGACGGGCGGGAGCGGGGGCGGCCTTCTGACGAACTGGGTCGTGGGTCACACCCACCGGTTCGCGGCGGCGGTGTCAATGCGGTCGATCGCCGATTGGGCGGCGTGGTGGTATACGGCCGATTTCACCCTGTTTACCCCGTCGTGGTTCCGGGAGCCGCCGTTCCGGGATCCGGTCGATTATGCGCGGCGGTCGCCGATCACCTACATCGAGCAGGTGACGACGCCGCTCATGCTGATCGAGGGCGAGGCGGACAGCCGCACCCCATCCGGGTCGGGGGGCATGACCATGTTCCGGGCGCTCAAAGCGCTGCACCGCCCGACCGTGATGGTCTCATTTCCCGGGGAGACCCATGAGCTGTCGCGATCCGGGAAGCCCCGGCACCGGGTGGAGCGGCTGACGCACATCCTGAACTGGTTCGACAAGTACCTCCAGAACAAGTCCGTCGCCGAATACGACCAGCAGTAGGCCGTGAGGGTGAGGCCAACCGCGCGAGGGGGTGGCGTGTCAAAGATAGATATGCACGCCAGGGCAGCGATCGTTGCGGGTGCGGTGGCCGTGGCGATGGCGAATGCCGCCCCGGTGGCACTCCGTGCCCAGAGCGCGCCAGATCCTTTCGTAGGCAAATGGAAGGTGAACCCGGCCAAGAGCACGCTTTACGACGAAATGAAGGTTGAGGCCGCAGGGGCAAACAGATATGCCCTCACCTTTGGTCCCGGCCAGGTGGACACAGTCGTGGCCAATGGGAGTGACCAGCCAGCTCTGAGCGGAACCACCCTGTCCATCACGGTAAAAGGACCCAACAGGTGGGAGATCATCCGCAAGATGAAGGGCCGCACCCTCCTCACAGCCTATTGGACACTTTCCGAAGACGGGAAAACACTCAGCGACGCCTTCACGCAGTATCTGCCCGACGGCATGACGTTGTTCTCGCAGCCTTTGCCGAGCGGCTCGACATTGTTCTTGCCGTATGTGTACCAGCGGACGGCAGGCAATTCAGGTTTTCGAGGCACATGGGACAGCGAGAGCGCGAAAGTGCACGCGGGGATCGAGCTCCAGATCCAGCCCTACGAAGGCGACGGCCTGTCATTCGATAGTCCCAATGCGGAACTGACCAGGAAGATGAAGTTCGATGGGACCGATTATCCGGACCTCGGTCCTGGTGGGGATGCAGGCGCTGCATCTTCGGGCGCCCGGGTGAACGAGCGCAGCCTGGAAATCACAGACAAATCCAAGGGGAAGATTACGGGCACGCGCCAGATCGAACTTTCTCCAGATCGCAGGACCTTGACGATGACCGTGCGCCTGATGGGCCAGAACAGGCCCAAGAGCATCCTTGTGTTTGATCGGGAATAGCCATCCGAACGAGGGGAGCCATCCGACAATGAGCCAGAAGCGGAATGAAGCACGAGCGGGGGCAGCAATCGTTGCGGGCGTGTTGGCGCTGGCGATGGCCGGTGCGCCGGTGGCGCTCCGGGCGCAGGGCGCGCCGGCGACGGGCGACGCGGTGATTCAGGCAATGCACGACCGGTACGCCAAGACCTGGTATCACACGCTGACCTTCACGCAGAAGACCACACGACGGACCCCGGCTGACACCATGGCCATCGAGACGTGGAAAGAGGAGGCGATGCTGCCCGGCCGGCTGCGGATCAACATCCAGCGCGCGTCCGGCAACCTCGCCGCGATCTATTCCGGAGACTCGGTGTTCATCGTTCGCGGGGACAGCACCGTGAGCCGGGCGGCATCCCGCAACATCCTGTTGATCATGGGATTCGACGTCTACGGGCAGACGGCCGCCCAGACGTTGTCCGTCCTGCATAGCGAGCACTATCCGACGACCAGTGTGCGGGAGGACACGTGGGAAGGCCGCCCGGTCTACGTGATCGGTGCCCCGGCGGGCGACACGCGGTCGCCGCAGATCTGGGTCGACAAGGAGCGGCTCCTTTACGTGCGGAGCATCCAACCGGACCGGGACACGACGAAGACCAGCGAGTATCGTTTCGACAACTACGTGCAGGTGCCGCACGGGTGGCTGTCCGAGAAAGTGCTGGCATTCGTGGACGGAAAGCTGATCCAGCAAGAGGAATACAGCGATATCCGGACGGACGGGCCCGTGGACCCGAAGATCTTCGTGCCGCCCGCACCCAAGCATTAGCCGGTGATGCGACCGATTCGCCGATACGGCATCGCGTTGGCCGCGGTGGCAGCCGCCCTGGGACGGGGGCTGCCGGCGCGGGCGCAGCAGACATATACACCGGCTCACACAGCGGCCGCATCTGCGAAGCCGGTGTTGCGCTATCATGTGGATCTCACCGACACCGCACATCACGTGTTTGCGGTGGTGCTCACCGTGCCGCCGCTCTCCGCGGCGAACAGCGTGTTCGAATTCGCGGCGACCGCGCCCGGCACCTATCAGACGATGAACATCGGGCGATTCGTACGCGATTTCATGGCGTACGATGCGCAGGGCGCGCCCGTCGCGACCGAGCAGACCGGTACCAACGAGTGGCAACTCTCGAATCCCGAGCGCGTGCGGCGCATCACCTATCGCGTCCTGGCGACCCGGGACACGACCGTCAGTACCGATCCCATCTACCCAATGTGCGGGACGGCGCTCGAATGCGAGCTACGCGCTGATCAATGGGCAGGGCGTGTTCGGATTTCCGCGCGGGATGCAAGCGGTCCCGCTGACCATCCATCTGCAGGCGCCGGCCGGATGGACGAGCGGGACGCCGCTCGTTGAGACCGCTGGCGTCTACAACGCGGCGAACTACGACCGGCTGGTGGATTCACCGATCCTCCTGGGCCCGCATCTCACCCGGGCGACACTCAATGTGACGGGAGTGCCGGTGACGATCGTCGTCCGAGCAGCCCACAACGACATCGCGGCGGCGCAGCTTCGCGACGCCATGCGCGACATGCTCAACGCGGCCGGCGCCTTCCTCGGCAAGCTCCCGGTGGATCACTACACGTTCCTGTATGATTTCGGGCCACCGAGCCGAGTCACGGGGGCATGGGAGCACTCGTACGGGTCCGAGTACGTATTGCCCGATCTGCCGTACACCGCGAAATACGGTGAGCAGGTCCGGAACATTGCCGCGCACGAGTTCTTCCACGTCGAGACCCCGCTCAACATCCATTCTGAGATCATCGAGCACTTCAATTTCGCGACGCCGATCGCCTCGCAGCATCTCTGGCTCTACGAGGGCACGACGGAGTGGGCCGCGCACAAGATGCAACTCGTCGCGGGGCTGATGCCGCTGCCCGTGTATCTCGAGGACGTGATCCAGAAGGCCCGGACCGACCGCACGAACTACGACACGACGTGGTCGCTCCAGAAGATGTCACTCGCGTCGTACAGCGACTCGGGCCAGCGGCAGTATCCCAACATCTACGCGCGTGGTGCGCTGGTGGCCGGGCTACTCGACATCAAGCTCCTCGAGGAATCCGGCGGGAGGCGGGGGCTGCGCGAGCTGGTTCTCGATCTCGCGAAGGAGTACGGCAAGCGGCGCCCATTTTCCGAGACTGGCCTCATCGACACGATCGTCGCCCGGACCTCGCCCGACGTGCGGGATTTCTTCAACCGCTACATCCTGGGCGCCGAGCGGCCGCCGGTGAAGGAGTATTACGGCAAGCTCGGGATCGTCCTGACGGAGGACGACAAGGGAGTCCCGGTCCGGCTCGAGCCCGATTCCGCAGCGACGGCGGAACAACTGCAGCTACGCCGGGCGTGGATGGGGGAGAAGGCGCGCACGACATAGCCCTCAGTCTGTTAATCTTGATACCGTCCCTCGCGCTGCTGGCGCCGGGGCGGATCAACGATCGCCAACAGACTGGAGGGGTAATGGGACCGCGGGTATATGGTGTCGGGCGTCTCGCGAAGGGGCGTGTCGCGTGCGTAGCCGCACTTCTCATCGCGGCGCCCAGCGTGGGCGCGCAGCGCGTCAAAGTGACGCTCAGTCCAAAAGTGGCGTCGGCGCCGGTGACCGGCCGGCTGTTCGTGTTCTTCACACAGGACGCGAAAGAGGAGCCGCGAGTCCAGGCCGGCTCGTACACCGGGAGCGTGCCCTTCTTTGGCGTCGATGTGGACCAACTGCATCCCGGATCGTCCGCGGAGATCGACCTCAAGACACTCGGGTTTCCGTACACGAGCCTCGCCGACATGCCGCCCGGCGACTACTACATCCAGGCGATGATCGAGCCGTACACGCGGTTCGCGCGCGCGGATGGCCACGCGATCTGGGTGCACAACGACCAGTGGGAGGGGCAGCGGTTCAATCAGTCGCCGGGAAACCTGACGACCGAAGTCGGGCACATCCACTGGGATCCGCAGAACCAGCGTCACCATCTCTTTGACCCTGACGGAAGTCCTGCCGCCGGTGACCGTACCGGCCGACACCAAGTGGGTGAAGCACATCAAGATCAAGAGCGAGCTGCTGTCCAAATTCTGGGGACAGCCGATGTACATCGGCGCGACCGTGCTCCTGCCGAAGGGCTTCGACGAAGAGACCACGCGTCACTATCCCGCGATCTACATCCAGGGGCACTTCGGGCTGCGGGCGCCGTTCGGGTTCACGGAGGAAGAGGGCACCGAGACACCGGAGCGCCGGGAGATGCGGCTGGCGCGTACCGCGCGGGAGCCCGGGTGGGAGTTCGCCAAGTCGTGGCTGAGCGATGACTTCCCGAGGATGGTCGCGATCGAGTGGCAGCATCCGACGCCGTACTACGACGACTCGTACGCGGTGAACTCCGTCAATAACGGCCCGTATCAGGACGCGCTGCTCACGGAGCTGGTGCCGCTGCTCGAAAAGCAATTCCGGCTGATCCCTAAGGCGACCTCCCGTTTCCTGACCGGGGGCTCGACGGGCGGATGGGAATGTGCGGCGCTGCAGATCCAGCGTCCCGATTTCTTCGGCGGAGCGTGGTGTCTGTATCCGGATCCAGTCGATTTTCACCGGAACCAGCTTTTCGACATCTACAACGACACGAACGCGTTCCGGCCGAACGGGGCGAAGCCGCCGTATCCGGAGCGGTACATGGCGCGGACAGAGGAGGGGCAGCCGTTACTCACGCAGCGGCTGATGGGGCAACTCGAGGCGGTGTTGGGGGGCCGGGCGCGGAGTGGCCAGCAGTTCGACGCGTGGGATGCCGCGTATGGGCCGATCGATGCCGACGGCTACCCGAAGCGCCTCTGGGACCGGCGCACGGGCACGATCGACAAGACCGTGGCCGCGTGGTGGCGCGACAAGGGGTTCGATCTGACCGACAACCTGGTGCGGAACTGGGGGAAGATCGGGCAGTCGCTCACCGGCAAGATGCACGTATACGTGGGCGACATGGACAACTACTACCTGAACCTCGCGGTGTATCGGATGGAGACCGCGGCCAGCAAACTCACGAGTCCGAAGGCGAACTTCACCTTCGAGTACGGCCGTCCAATGAAGCCACACGGGTGGCAGCCAATGACGGATGCGGAGCTGGTGAAGATGATGGATGCGTTTCATGCGGGGCATCCGAACTCGCCGGTGACCCAGTAAGCGGGCGCTGGCGCGGCATGGACATCTACGGACTGCTCGACACCAACGGTATCGCGTACAAGCGGTACGATCACGTCGCCGTCTTCACGTGCAATGAGGCGGACAGCGCGATGCCGCCGACGGGTGCGGCGCACACGAAGAACCTTTTTCTCCGCGACAAGAAGGGGCAGCGGCACTGGCTGCTCGTGACCGTGTGCGAGAAAGCCGTCGATCTCCGGCGAGTGGCCGAGCGGATCGGCGCGGACCGGTTGAGCCTGGGGTCGAGCGAGCGGCTGGCCAAGTATCTGAGTGTGACGCCGGGGTCAGTGACCTTGCTGGCGCTCGCCAACGATCCGCAGCATCAGGTCTCGGTGCTGATCGACGAGGACGTGTGGCGGGCGGAGACCGTGCAGGCGCATCCGTTGATCAACACGGCGACGCTGGTGATTTCGCAGGCGGATCTGCGGCGGTTCCTCAACGTGACCGGGCATGAGCCGAGGGTGATCCCGGTGGAGAACCGGGCGGCGTAGGCGTGGAGTGGACGAGGCCGGCGTGAAGAGTTGGGGTTGGGGGACTGGTCCTGGTCCGCGTGTCTCAAGGGTCTGGGGCGAAAGGCGGCTGGACGAATGCATTTCACCTGCGCAATTTCACCCGCGCCAACCTTCGCCAGCGGAGTGACAATGAAACACCCGGAAAGCCTGAATCCTGACTGGATGTACACGGGCAGCATTGCGCGGCGCGATTTTGTCGCGCTGTCGGTGGGTGCCGTTGTGGCCGCAATGATACGGCCTCCGATGCGACCTGCCGGGAGATGGTTCCCCGATCTCGTCGAGACCAACGTCAACATCACGACGCCCGATGGCGTCTGTGATGCCGTGTTCATTCATCCGAAGAGCGGCTCGCATCCGGGCGTGCTGGTGTGGCCCGACGTGTTCGGCTTGCGGCCCGCGATGGTGGACATCGGCAAGCGGCTCGCGGCGCAAGGGTACTCGGTGCTCGTGCCGAATCCGTTCTATCGCGTCGGGAAGACGCCATTTCCGGATGCGTCCAAGTTCGACTTCAAAGATTCGGCGCAGATGAAGCAACTGGGGACGTTGATGAACGCGGGGCACGCGCCCGGCAACGTGGAGAAGGATGCGCCGGCGCACGTGGCGTTCCTCGACGCGCAGAAGGAAGTCGACACGAAGAAGAAGATCGGCACGCAGGGCTATTGCATGGGCGGCCCGATGGTGGTGCGGGCGGCCGCGGCGGTGCCGGACCGGATCGGTGCGGGCGCGTCGTTCCATGGTGGCGGGCTGGTGACCGACGGCCCCGATAGTCCGCACTTGCTGGCGCCGAAGATCAAGGCGCAGATGTATTTCGCCATCGCGGCGAATGACGACAAGCATCAGCCGGACGCGAAGGACAAGCTGAAAGTCGCGTTCCCGAATGAGAAAGCGCCGGCGGGTGTCGAGGTGTATCCGGGAACGCTCCATGGGTGGTGCGTGCCGGACATGCCGGTGCGGGATGGTAAGCCGATTTACAGTAAGGCCGACGCTGAGCGGGCCTGGGGCAAGCTGGCGGAGTTGTACAAGACTGCGCTGGTGTAACTGCGGGGATTGGCACTGCATGAGGAGCTAACACCGCATGAGATAGTGGCGGTGTTATGGAGGCATCCGGCGGGGCCGGTCGCGACCGGCCCCCACTGCCCTCCTTCGCCGGCATCCGGTGAGCGACTGGCGGGGCGGGTTACAAGCGGCCCCTGACCGGAGAAAATGCGAGCGTCGCCCGGGCGTTCTTGCCGCGCGGCCGATCGGCGGGATAATATCACCGCCCCGCGACCGGGAGTTGGCTGTCCGGCGCGGCGGAGAGATGGGACTCACCGCGGAGCGGTGGATCCGTCGCCCATTGAGGAGCCGATCGTATGGCGCATCTGACGCTCGATACCGGCAACACCGGGTTCATGCTCCTGTGCTCGAGCCTCGTCATGCTCATGACGCCGGGGCTCGCGTTCTTCTACGGCGGGCTGGTCGGCCGGAAGAACGTGCTCGCCATCATGATGCAGAGTTTTGCATCAATGGGATGGACGACCGTGCTCTGGTGGGCGTTTGGCTTTTCAATGTGCTTCAGCGGGGATCTCAAGAGTGGTACGGACTTCGCCGGTGTCATCGGCAACTTCCACTGGGCGTTCCTGCGCGGGATCGCGCTCGATACCCCGTCACCCACCAACAACACGATTCCCCTCTTCGTGTTCTTCGGCTACCAGATGATGTTCGCGATCATCACGCCGGCGCTCATCACCGGTGCGTTCGCGAACCGCGTGCGATTCGCGGCATACATGCTCTTTCTGACCGGGTGGCTCATCCTCGTCTACTTCCCATTCGTGCACATGATCTGGGGCGGGGGGATCATGGCACACTGGGGCGTGCTCGATTTCGCGGGCGGCATCGTCGTCCACAACATCGCCGGCATCGCGGCCCTCGCGTCGGTGCTCTACGTGGGACGCCGGCGCGTGGCAGAGCGCGGGCCTCATTCGATCCCACTGGTGGCGCTCGGCACCGGTCTCCTCTGGTTCGGCTGGTACGGCTTCAACGCGGGGAGTGAGTTCCGCGTGGACTCGGTCACCGCGGTCGCATTCATCAATACCGACCTGGCGGCAAGCTTCGCGGCGGTCACCTGGCTCGCGATCGACTGGATGACGACCAAGAAGCCCAAATTCCTGGGACTGCTCACCGGTTCAGTGGCGGGCCTGGCGACGATCACGCCGGCCGCCGGCTACGTATCGCCCTCATCGGCGGTGCTCATCGGAATCCTCGCCGGCGTCGTGTGCTTCTACGCCGTCGCGCTGAAGAACAGGCTCCGGTGGGATGACGCGCTCGACGTCTGGGGCGTGCACGGCGTCGGCGGTTTCCTGGGCATCCTGAGCTGCGGCGCGTTCGCGAGCCTCGCGTTCAATCCGGCGGGTACGAACGGGTTGTTCAATGGCAACCCGCACTTCTTCCTCGTGCAACTGGCCGCCGTGTGTATTTCGTCGGCGTGGGCGTTCGCGTTCACCTACGGCATGCTGTGGATCATCGACCGTATCACGCCGGTGAAAGCTGGAGAGGCGGCGGAGATGGAGGGGTTGGACCAGGCGCTGCACGGCGAGGTCGCGTACATCGAGGCGCTGTAGAGCCCAGCGCAGGGACGAAATCCTGTCCCTGCGCCGATCGGCGGTCCCGTCAGGCGGCGGACGGGGGTGGCGGGGATGGGGGCGTCACGGCCAAGTCCGCGGCCATGCTCAGGACACCCTGCACCACCTTGGTCGCGGCGCCCGCGCCGCTGTCCATGAACAGGACTTTGCCCTGTGAGTGATCGGCGACGTACTTGAGGGCGTCCGTGTATTCAAGGAACAGCAGGAAGTTCGGATCGACGCCGGCTTCCTTGAGGCTGTCCGCGGCGGACTTCATTCCGTCGGCGACATTCTTCCGGAAGAGTGCGAGTCCCTCGCCGCGCAGTGCCGACGCCGTCTTTTCCGCCTCGGCGCCGATCGTCTTGTAGGCCGCCTCGGCTTCCGCGTCCTTGGTGCGTTTCACGAGGAGCGCGGCGCCTTCATTCGCGGCGGCGGCGAGCAGGTTCTTCGATGAGACGACGCGGGCCATCGAATCCATGATCACCTGGTCGAACGTCATGTCGGTGATCTGGATGTCGCGCACGACATAGCCCCAGTTCAGCACGACCTCGTCGAGATTCTTCTTGGTGTGATCGACGATCTCGGCGCGCATGCCGAGGATGTCGGATTGCTTGGTCGTGGCGACGAACTGGCGGATCGAGCCGTCGATCGTGCGCTGGAGGGCGAGCTGGAACTCCTGCATTGACGCGAAGCTGAATACCGCCTTTTTGATCGCCTCTTCCTCGGCCGCCGCGACGGCGTACAGCACCATCGTCGCGAACTTGACGTTGGCCTGGTCCTGCGTGATGGCCTGGAACTCCATCTGCAGTGCGCGGTTCTGGAGCGAGAGGCGCGTGATCACCGTCTCCCAGGGCATCTTGAAATTCAGGCCTTCGCGCATGATTCGGCGGTATTTGCCGAAGACCGTGACGACACCGACCGTCGCCTGCGGGATCGTGCGGTAAGTGGATGCCAGCACGAACAGCGCGATGAACAGAATGATGAACAGGCCGGGCATGGGTGTCGCCTCGCGATCCTGGGTGGGTAGTACAGCCTCAGTACAGCCTCAATACAGCCTAGTGCAGTCCGACGACCCCGCGTGCGGAGTGGAAGAGCCGCTCGGAGTCATAGCCGACTCCGTCCTTGAACACCATCTCCGCATTCTCGATATCACGGATGCGGGCCGATGGGTCACCGTGGACGACCAGCAAGTCGGCTGACTTGCCGACGGCGATCGATCCGATGCGATCGGCACGGCCGAGGTATTGCGCGCCATTGAGGGAGGCGATCTTGATTGCTTCGGGCGCGGTGAAACCCGACTCGACCAGCAACTCAATCTCACGCTGGTTCGAGTAGCCGGGAACGACACCGCCGTAGCCCGTCGGATCCGAGCCCGAGAGGAGCAGGCCGCCGGCCGCGGCGTACGCCCGCTCGAACTGCATCTCCTTGTGCAGCAGCGTCGTCCAGAGCGTCGTGGTGTCGTCGCCGATCCGGGCGCGCCCCTGGAGATACTGGACGCGCGCTTCCGGGGTCATGGCATCGAGCGCACCGGGGATGATCGCCGGGCGGTGCGGCACGAACGTTTCGAATATGGCGAGCGTCGACGTCATGGCGACATGCTTCGACACGAGATCGTGAATCAGCGCGGAGACCGAGTCGCCCGCGACGTCGATCGCGGCGATCGAATTCACGACCGCGGCGCCTTTGGGGCAGACATCCGGCTGCTTGTCGCGGACGAAGTCGCTGGCCACGACGAGCCCGTGTTCGAGATCATCGATGCCGAGTGCCGCGGCCTCGCGGAACGTCACGGAGCAGAGGTGGCCGGTGATCTTGAGGTGTTGGCGGTGCGCCTCGGCGATCGCGGCTCCCATCTCCGCGCGCGTGACATCCATGTACAGCTTGAACGACGTCGCGCCGTGTTCGGCCCAGTAGCGAACCATGTCGGTCGCATCGGCCGGCGATGACAGCGGGTGGACCTGATACAGATTCAAGCCGGGTCCTTCTATATACGGACCCGTGACATCGATCCGTGGGCCCGGGACGGCGCCGGAATCGATCATCGCCTTGAGATTGAGATCCGTGTACGGCTCCATGCTGCCGGCCGTGCGGATCGTCGTTGCGCCGGCGGCGAAGTACAACTTCGGGAAGCTGTACGCGTTCTCGTTGTAGATCGACACCCCGCCGGTCGGGTAGAACATGTGCTCGTGGAGCATCACGAGGCCTGGCATGACCGTGCGGCCTGCGAGATCGAGGATCTGTGCGCCCGCCGGCACCTGTGTCGTGGCCGCGTTGCCGGTAGCGGTGATCAGACCGTGTGAGAGCACGATCGTCTGATCGTCGCGTGGTGCTGCCCCGGTGCCGTCGATGACGCGGACGTGGCGGAGCACGACGACCGGCGTGTCGACGACGACGTACTGCTTCGTCTCGGCCGTGAAATGGGGATGCTGGGCGGTGAGCAGCGCTGGCGCGAGGCCAATGCCGCAGATCGCGGCGGCGATCGTGTTGGGGAGATTCACACAACCTCACGAGCGGGAAACGGGCGAACTCGGCTGGAGAGAGCGGAGGAACGATACGCGTCCGCCGACCCCGCGGCTACCCGGCGTGCCCCCTGCCGGCGCTCCGGGGCCGCATTCCCTGTCACAGGCGGCTGCGGCTAACTTTGTGCCCCGGTGACTCTTACTCGAGGTAGCACAATGAGACGACTGTGGCTGTCGATCGCCTTGCTCATCACGTGGGCGCATCCCGCCGCGGCGCAGGATCGCGTCGTGACAATGCTCGCCGAACTCGTCAACGCGCCGGGTGCGCCGGGAGCCGAGGATTCGGTGCGCCATCTCATGGTGAACTACATGAAGCCGATGGCGACGAAGCTGATCTACGACGGGATCGGCTCCGTGATCGCGCAGCAGGGCACGACGGGTCCGAGGATCATGGTGGACGCCCACATGGACGAGCTGGGCGGCGTGGTACGCCGGGTGACGCCCACGGGATTTCTGTCCATGCAGATGCTTGGCGGATGGTTCGACCAGGCGCTGGTCGATCAGCGCTGGGTGATCATCGGATCCAAGGGGCCGGTGCACGCCGTGACCGGCATCCGCGACATCCACATCGCGCCACCCGAGGAGCGGACGCGTGTCTTTCCGCGAGAGTCGATCTTCCTCGACGTCGGCGCCACGAGTGACGCGCAGGTCAAGGCCATGGGGATCTCGCCGGGAGACCCCGTGGTTCCTGATGCGCCGTTCACGATCATGAATGGCACCAACAACTATCTCGCGAAAGCGTGGGACGACCGGATCGGGCTCGCCGTTCTCATCGAAGTCATGCGGCGGCTGGAGCACACCCCACATGCGAACTCGATCTACTATGCGGCCACAGTGCAGGAGGAGATCGGGTTGCGTGGCGGGCAGACATCGGCCTCGATCGTCAAGCCCGACATTGGCATCGCGCTGGAGGCGGGCGTCGTGAAGGATGTTCCCGGCGTGCAGGCGGAAGAGGCTCAGGAAGTGCTAGGTGGTGGCCCGGGCGTGTTTCTCTATGATGCGAGCGCGTTGCCGAGCCGGAAGCTCGTCGCGTTCGTGAAAGATGTCGCCGCGGGGGCGTCGATTCCGTTGCAGTTCGATTTCATCACCGGGTATGGCGAGGATGGTGCGGTGATGCAGAAGACGGATGGCGGGTGCGCCGATCGTCAACCTCGTGGTGCCGACGCGGTATACACACGCGCATAACGGCATCATCAATCGCGCGGATTTCGATCGCATGGTCGATCTCGTCACCGCGATGGTGACGAAGCTCGATGCGCCGACGGTGGCACGGTTACGGGATTTTGCGCCGGCGCCGTAGCAGAGGTGCCTCCGCAGCGTTTGCCGCCGATGATTTCGGCGCGAACGCGGATGACGGCGGTTCGTTTTGGCGGAATGAGATGGGACCGTTGTGCCGCCGCATCCGGCGGGGGCCGTTCGCGAACGGCCCCCACTGCCCTCCTTCGCAGGCATCCGGTGGGCGACTGGCAGGGGCGGTCGCGGCCGGCGCCTACCAAGGGCGAAATTGTGTCGCGAGCAGGCCGGAGTGATTCGGCAGGACGGCTGATCGGCCCTTAGGGCATCACGGGTAGGACGACGTGGGACGGGAGTTGCGGGGAGCTGTAGATCCGCTGGGTGGCTTTGACGAAATCGCTCGCGGTCGCCTTGTAGATGCTCGGGACGAACTTCTGCGGGTTGCGGTCGATTGCCGGGAACCACGTCGATTGCACCTGGACCATGATGCGGTGGCCTTTGAGGAAGACGTGGTCGTGGTCGCGGAGGGGGACGGTCCATTCGATCGGTGTGCCGGCGACGAGCGGGTGTGGGTGCTCGTTGCTCACGAGATAGCGGCCGCGGCGCACTTCCATCGCGATTGGCAGCTCGTATCCGTTGACGGAGCGGGCGTACTGGCCGGGCTTGGGGCCGGCTTCCGGGGGCCACGCGTTGGTTTGCGCGCTCTCCGGGTACACGTCGATGAGCTTGACGATGAAATCCGCGTCGGTGCCGGATGTGGAGGCGAACAGCTTCGCGGAGAGCTGTCCGCTGACCGTGACATCGTGGTCGAGCGGGACACTCGTGTACGAGAGCACGTCCGGCCGGTGATCGACAAACCGCTGGTCCGCGACCTCCCACGTGCGCCAGTCACCGGCGGGATACGTCGGTGAGATGGGGCGAGTGCGATATGGAACCGGGTTCGCGGGGTCGGAGACGTATTCGCGATAGGCGCGCGCGCCGGCTGAAGGCGCGGTGAAGGACAGCGTGCCGTCGGCATGGAAATACAGGTTGGTGGCGGTTGCTTCCTTGGGCGGCCACACCTTGTACGTGTGCCAACTGTTGGACCCCGACTGGAACGTCGTCGCCTGCCATGACGGCTTGTCGCCCGAGTCGTGGAGGTAGTAGCGGAAGAACGGCGCTTCGATCTGCTCGCGGAATTCGCGCGCGGTTTCGTGGCCGCCGAGTGAGATCAGTCCGATGCTGTCCGCTTTGGGCGTTTGCCACTCGCCGTGGTACCATGGGCCCGCGACCATCAGGGCCGTGTGATCCGGGTCGTGCTCCTCCTCGTGGCGGAAGATCTGCCACGGGCCCCACGGGTCTTCCTGATCCCAGAATCCCGCGACATTGAGATTGGGGACGGTGGCGGAGTGCAACTGATTGACCCACGCCTCCTTCTTCCAGAACTCGTCGTAGTCCGGGTGTTCGACCGTCGAGTTCCAGTAGGGAATCGAGCCGTGGAGATACTTCGAGTTGATCGTCGAGACAGGTCCCAGATCGAGATACCACTGGTACGAATCGTACGTCTCGAAATCGAAGTGGGTGTTCTTGTTCTTGTCCGACTGCTCGTAGACCGCGTACTCGAAGTCGTAGCTCTCACGCAGCGCGCCGTAGCGGTGGTTGTCGTCGTTCATCCACTGGTCGACTGGCGAGGCCTGCTCGCTGATGGCCTTGAGGGCGGGGTGCGGGTGCAGCAGCGTCAATCCCGTGGTGAGACCGTCGTAGGACACGCCGTACATGCCGACCTTGCCGGAGTTGTTCGGGACGTTCTTGAGGAGCCAGTCAATGCTGTCGTAGGCATCCGTCGTCTCGTTGGTCGCCTTGGGGTCATCGAGATCGACCTGTGACGAGAGCTTGAACTCTCCTTCGGACTTGAACCGGCCGCGGAGGTTCTGGATGACGAAGATGTATCCGTCCTGCGCCAACTCCTTGAGGTTGGCGGGCATGCTGTCGGGCGGCTGGCTTGGTACACCGTACGGCGTGCGCCGGAACAGAATCGGGAGTGGACCGGTCTGATTGACGGGCGTGAGGATGACCGTCTGCAAGTGGACGCCGTCGCGCACCGGGATCATGACCTCCCGCAGCGTGAAGACTCCATCGTGCGACGAGTGCAGGGGACGGTTGGTGAACGCGGCGAGCGTGAGGATGATACCGAGACCGAGCAGAGCCGAGCGGCGCATCGGATTGGGGGGCTGGGGACTGGGGACTGGGGACTAGTGGCTGGGGGCAGAAACGACGGCGTCACGGCGTGAATGCAGCGAGTCCATCAAGGATGGCTTTGGTGTCGTCCGGGGTCGTCCGGGGATTCATGATCGTGGCGCGGAGGACCCGGCGGCCATCGAGCATCGTCGTCGTGATCCAGCCGGCGCCCGAGCGGTTGTAGGATTCGCGAATCAGGCGATTGAGCTCGTCGGATCCGTGGTGGCGGAAGCAGACAATGTTGGATTCCGGCTCGTGCACGGGCTCGAACGCGGGGTGCGCGCACACGGCATCATACATTGCACGCGCGACGTCGCACAGGTGGTCATAGAGCGCGCCGATTCCGTCGGCGCCGTAGCGCTGCAGTGCGACCCACAGTTTGAGAACATCCGCGCGGCGCGAGCAGAGGAAACTGCGGACGCCGAGGTCGGGGAGCGTATCCGGGTCGTTGCCGTGGAAGAGATACGGGGCTTGCTGGGCGAAGGCCGAGTCGAGCACCCGTGCGTCGCGCACGAGGAGCGTGCCTGCCTGGAGTGGCAGGAGCATCATCTTGTGCGGGTCGAGTGCGATCGAATTGGCGAGCTCAATGCCCCGGACGCGGTGCCGGTGTTGCGGGGAGAGGAGCGCGGCCGCGCCGTGCGCGCCGTCGATGTGCAGCCAAATGCCGCGCGCGGCGCAGATCTCGCCGATGGCCGAGAGATCATCGAAGGAGCCGGTGGCCGTCGATCCGGCTGTCGCGACGACCGCCATGACCGGGTGGTCCGCGGCCTCGAGCGTGGCGAGCAACGCCTGAGGGTCCATCCGGTGTGCCGAGCTGGGGGCGAGGCGCACACTGCGGAGACCGAGGCCCAGCGCGCCTGCGGCGCGTGTGACGGCGTAGTGCGCGTGCTCCCCGCACACGAGGAGCGGCGCATCGGTGACGCCATTGGTCCACGAGTCCGGCAGGAGAGCGGCGCGGGCGGCGAGGAGCGCAGTGAACGTCGCCTCCGTGCCGCCGGTGGTGAGCGTGCCACCAGCGATCGGTCCGTATCCCGCGAGCGTCGTGAGCCAGCGGATGACCTGGTGCTCGATCACCGTTGCCACGGGGGACATCTCCCAGACCGCGAGCGACTGATTGAGGGCGGCGGTGAGGGACTCCATCCAGATCGCGGCGGGGAGCGGCGCCGAGACCTGGTGGCCGATGTAGCGGGGGTGGTACAGATGATTGCAGTCCGGCAGGACCTCATCGCGCAGGCGGGCGACGATCTCGGAGACGGGACGTCCGTGGGACGGGAGCGGCTCGGCGAAGCGTGCGGCCAGCTCGGTGCGGGAGTGCGGTGTCGATACGCGGCTGTTTCGGTCGCGAGTCGCGGCCAGGTACTCTACGGCGAGCGCCGAGAATGCGTGGGCGACATCGGGGCCGCAGTCGGCGTCGAGCGCGGCGAGGATATCGGGCGGCATGACGTCATAAAGTAGCGATCATGCGCGGACCGCGGAGCCCAGGGATCTACGGCAACGACAAATGCCATCGGCGGTCCGGGAGGTAGGTCCTACGGCAACGACGGATGCGCCGTTCGCCCCAACAGGCGCCCTTCGGGTCGCGAACGGCGCCTACTGCCCTCGACGACATGCACGCGTGTGACGGCAACTACAGGTCACACGCTAGCGGCGGTCCGCGAAGAGGAACGTGAGGGCGGCGGGGAGGCGCGCGGCCCATGCCCCGTGGGTGTGTGTCCCGCAGGGTGCGACGACGACGCGCAGTCGTGAGGAGTCCAGGCCCGCGTGCTGGAGCACCGAATCGACCCGGTGCACATTGGCGACCATGAACGCGGCGCTGTGTGCCTGCTCGTCAGGGCGGCAACCCGGTGTGCCGTCCTCGTTGGTGCCGACGCCAATGTAGACGCGGCGTGGCCAGGCGTGGATGGAGGCGGCCTCGGCGATGATTTCATCGCCGTAGACATTGAACGTCGGGCTTTCGGCGAGGAGCATCCCGAAGACATCCGGGTGTGTCATTACCACGTACGTGCTGATCAGGGCGCCGTACGACGAGCCGCCGATCGCGGTGTGATCCGGACCGTCGAGCGTGCGGTAGTGAGCGCTGATGTACGGCATCACCTCACCGATCAGAAAATCGGGATAGCGCTTCCCTTCGGGTGCCGGATCGTACTGCGGGTACCCGTGCGCGTTGGCGGTGTCGGGCCATGGCAGGTATTCGTGGGCCCGGGCGTCGCGGCAGGCGTCATCGACACCGACGACGATGACAGGTCCTATCCGGTGATCCGCCACTAACTGGTGCACCGTCTCGTCGACCCGCCATTCCAATGGTCCGAAGACGGACGTCTTGGGGTCGAAGAGATTCTGGCCGTCGGCGAGATAGAGCACCGGGTAGTGGCGATCGCGATTCTCGGGTGCGTCGTATCCGTCCGGCAGGAGCACCCGCAGATAGCGGGAGTTCCCGAAAGTCTTGCTGGCGAACGTATGGAGCCGGAGATCCCCGGTGACCGCAGGCGAGTGGACGCGGGTGGGTGGCGGATCGGTTTGTGCCAATGCGACGGCCGGACAGACCGCGAGTGCGGTGAGGGCCACCAGAGAGGTCCGAAAGTCAGTCATGCCGCAACGTACGACTCCCGGCTGGCCCAGCGATTGGATAAAACGGCCTTGGCCGGCCGGGCACGCCGCCACGGGTGCCGACTATCCAGCGTGCGTGTGCGCCTCGTCGGGGTATGCCACCGTCCGGACCTCGTCCGCGAAGGATTCGACTGCGCCGCGGACCGCGGCGCCGAGCTCCGCGTATCGTTTGACGAACTTCGCGTGGAAGTTCTCATTGAGGCCGAGCATGTCGTGGAGCACGAGGACCTGGCCGTGGCAGTGGGGGCCGGAGCCGATGCCGATCGTGGGGATGGTGACACTCTCGGACACCCGGCGCGAGACATCGGCGGTGATGAACTCGAGGACGATCGCGAAGGCTCCTGCGTCCTCGAGTGCGCGCGCGTCATCGATCAGGCGTTCCGCGGCGCCGGCGCCGCGTCCGTGGACGCGGATGCCGCCGAGGACATTGAGGGATTGTGGAGTGAGCCCGATGTGGCCCATGACGGGGATGCCCGCGGTGACGAGCGCGCGGACCGCCGGTGCGAAGTCCCTTCCCCCTTCGAGCTTGACCGCGCCAGCCGCGGTGCGTTTGAGAATGCGGCCCGCGTTGCGGACGGCCTCGCGTGGCGAGATCTGGTAGCTCAGGAACGGCAAGTCGATGACCACGAGCGCGTGTCTGGCGCCCCGCTGCACCGCGCGTCCGTGGTAGATCATCTCGGTTGAGCGTGACCGGCACCGTCGAGGGCATGCCTGCCAGCACCGGGCCGACGGAGTCACCGACGAGGATGACATTGACGCCGGCCTGGTCGACGAGAGATGCGAAGAGCGCGTCGTACGCCGTGATCATCACGATCTTGCGTTGTTCGCGCTTCATCGCGGCGAGGTCCGTCGTCGTGACGCGTGCGCGGGGTGTGCTGGGCGGCATGATCAGGGACTAGGGATTGGGGACTAGGGATCAGGAACTGGGGATTGCTTGTGCGGCGGAATCCGTCTGCTATTGGGGAAGGCTCAGGGGTGCAGCCGCTCGCCCGACTCGGCCAGCGCAACGCGTATCGCGCCGACCGGGCATTGGGCGGCGGCGTGGAGGATGACCGACTCGGGCGCACCAGCGGCATCGATCACTTCCGACTGGCGGTATGCGTTGTGCCGGAAGACCGCGGGCGCGATCGTGAGGCAGGTGCCGTTGCCGACACAGAGGTCGTGGTCGACCCAGACGCGGAGCGCTCGCATGGCCGGAGGGTTCTTACGTCCAGCGCACGGGGAGCGCGCGGAGCGACCGGAACTGGATGCTTGGCTCGTACTCCAGGTGGTCCGAATCGAGCCTGATGCCGGGCAGCCGTTCGGCGACGGCGCGGAAGACCTCCTGGCCTTCGACGCGCGCGAGGGAGGCGCCCAGGCAGTAGTGGATGCCGGTGCCGAGTGAGACGTGGGGGTTGGGCTGGCGGCCAATGTCGAAGGCGTCGGGATTTTCGAAAGCGGCCGGGTCGCGATTGGCGGACGCGATCATCCAGCGGATGCGATCACCCGCGTGGATCTGGCGGCCGCGGAATTCGACATCGCGGGCCGCAATGCGTTGCGTCGACTTGACCGGCGGGTCGAACCGGAGGCACTCCTCGGTTGCGACGCGGGCGTAGCGATCGGGGTCGGCAACGAAGCGCGCCCACTGTTCCGGGTGGCGAAGCAGCGCCAGGAGCCCATTGCAGATCAGGTTCATCGTCGTCTCGTGGCCCGCGAAGAGCAGGAGTGCGGCATTGACGAGGACTTGATTGCGGTCGAAGACCCCCGCCGATTCGCCGCCCGCGAGCACCGACAGGAAATCATTCGTGGGCTCGGCGATGCGGCGATCGATCAGGGGCGAGACATAATCGATCATGCCCTGGATGCCTTCCGTCAGGGGCTGCAGCCGGTGCGGCTCGCCGCGATTGATATAGAGCAGCTTATCAGCGAGATCGCGCAGGTGGTCGCGATCGCTTTCCGGGACGCCCATCATCTGCGTGATGACCCGTACCGGGAGCGGGGCGGCCAGATCGCGGTGGACATCCATATGGCCCTTGTCCTGGACCTCGTCCAGGAACTCCGCGACCGCCGCCCGGACGAACGGCCTCCATTTCTCCATCGAGCCGGGGGTGAAGTACTCGTGCACGACCTCGCGCATCTGGGCGTGGGCCGGGCGGTCCTGCTCGACGAGTTGGTCGCCGCGGAACGCGCGGACCCCGTGGAGGAGGTGGAGATCGTCCGGGTTGACGGGCGGGTACGGGGCGCGTTCGTCCGTGCGGATGACCGCCGAGGAGAACGCCTCGTGGTTCCGGACCATCCAGACGACATCCTCATAGCGCGTGATGACCCAGAGCTGGAACGCCGCGTTCCAGTGCACCGGATCCTCTTCGCGGAGGCGGGCGAAGAGCGGATACGGGTCAGCGATGACATCCGGCGCGAAGAGCGCGTCGAGGTCCATAGTAGCCATCACAGGGTCCTTAGACTGGCGGATTGGGGGCCCGCGACCGTGGGCCGGCGGGCGCCCTGGCCAGAAAATGGCGGCGTTCGCAGGTATTCGCCAATACTATTGTATGCCCATCATTGATATGCAGGACATCTGGATGCGGGTGCAGCTCCGGCACCTGCGCTACTTCGTCGCGGTCGCCGAGGAACTGCACTTCAGCCGGGCGGCGCGCCGGCTGAACGTGTCCCAGCCGCCGCTCAGCCAGCAGATCCGGCAGCTCGAAGCATTTGTGGGTGCGCCGCTGCTCGTCCGGACCACCGGCGGGTGCAACTCACGTCGGCGGGCGTGGCGTTTCTGGATGGAGCGCGGCGGTCGCTGGCGGAAGTCGAGCGGGCGGTGGCCGCGGCGCAGCGGGCCGGGCATGGCGAGCGGGATGTGCTCAGAGTCGGCGTCACCGACTCCGCCGCGCTGGGCGGGCTCGTCGAGATCGTGCAGGCGTATCGGGCGGCGCATCCCGACGTGCATCTCGATCTGATCGCCGGGACGAGCGAAGAGCAGATCAATGCGCTGGAGCGCGACGCCGTGGATGTGGCGCTCGTCCGCGGGCCGGTGGCGTCGGCGACCGCGCGGACGGTGACGATTCGCCGCGAGCCGTTCGTGGTCGCGTTGCCTATCGACAGTCCGCTCGCCCGCCGGAGCGTCGTGCCGGTGCGTGCGCTACGCGGAGAGGCCTTCGTGCTTTTTCCCCGGCATCTCGCGCCCGCATCCTACGACGTCGTGATCGCGATCTGCCGGCACGCCGGGTTTTCGCCGGACATCCGGCATGAGTGCGCGGATTATCAGACAATGTTGAGTCTCGTTGCGGCGGGGCTGGGTCTCACCCTCGTGCCAGCCTCCGTGCGCAACCTCGGACGGGTGGGCGTGGTGTCCGGCCGTTGAGCGGGTCGACGGCGAAGGCGGAGCTGGCGCTCATGTACCATCCCGTGCGGTTGTCGCGGGCGCTCGAGGCGTTCATCGCGATCGCGCAGACCGCGCCGGGAGGCGGGCGCAGGATATAGGGGGTCACGGGATCGGCCCAGCCCATGAGCGTCGATTGTCCAACAATGCCGCGGCCGTCCAAGACATTCTCTACGCCTGGTGCTACGTTGACCAACGAAGCGGTGGATTTAGCTGCTCCGATTGGGGCTCGCGGCGTCAGCCGTGCTGGCGCCAAATGCAATGATGGGACAGCGCAGCGCCGATAAGGGCTCCGTGTCCTCAGGTGTTTTCCACTGGCTCTTTGTGACCACATTCACGCCATGACAAAACTTGCGCGCGTGCTCGTGCTCGTGGTGGCCGTCCCTGCCTTTGCCCAAGCTCCGACCATCGACCAGTCGCTCGAGATGCGTAGCGCGAGCGCGCCGCGCATCTCGCCCGACGGGAAATGGGTCGCCTACGAAGTCTCCCGCACGAACTGGGACGCGAATGCGTTCGAGCAGGAACTGTGGCTGGCCGAGGCGTCCGGCGGCCAGCGCATCCGGCTCACCGGCGACAAAGGGTCGAGCTTCGACGCCAGAATGGTCGCCCGATGGGAAATGGATCGCGTTCCTGTCTACGCGACCCGTGACGATGCCCGGGGGCAAGCTCGAGGAGTCGACCCAGATCTACCTCATCGCCCCGAACCACGGCGAGGCACGGGAGCTTACACGCATCGAGACCGGGGTCTCGGAGCTCGAATGGTCGCCCGACGGGCATACGATCGCCTTCGTCAGCCAGGATGCGAAGCCGAAAGCGCGCCAGGATCGAGATAACACTTATGGCGATATCCAAGTCATGGGCGGCGACTATCAGAATGAGCCACCTCTGGCTCATCAATGCGTCCGGTGGCGAGCCGCGGCGACTCACCGAGGGCGACCAGTTCACGGTCGGTTCGTTCGCGTGGTCGCCCGACGGCCGCCACATTGCGTTCTCCGCGCAGCGCGAGCCCAACGACGGCTCCTTGAACACCGCGACGATCTACGTCGTCACCGTCAGCGATCGGAGCGTCAAGAAAGTCGTCGACGCGCCCGGACCGAATACGAACCCGGTGTGGTCGCCCGATGGCAACGAGATCGCGTTCTCGACCGCCAACGGGAGTCCGTATTTCTACACGAACGAACCCATCGCGGTCGTGAGCGCGAACGGCGGCGCAGTGCGGGCGATCACGACGTCGTTCGAATGAGAATGCCTCGCCGTTCGCATGGACAGCCGACGGCATCTACTTCTCGCCGTTCCAGCGTACCTACCAGGTACTCTGTCGCGTCGACCCGCGCTCGGGCGCCGTCGCATTTCTCTCGGACCCCAAGCGCATCGCCGGACAGTTCTCGCTCGCCCGCCACGCGAGCACCGTCGCGTTCGTGGGCGCGGGAGACAATACATATCCCGAGATCAGCGTCTCCGACCTCAAACCCTTCGCGCCGAAAGCGATAACGACCATGGGGGACCAGTACTCGGCATTCCGGTCCGCCCACCGGCAGCTCGTCCAGTGGAAATCGACCGACGGCGCCGCGATCGAAGGTGTGCTCATCACGCCGCCCGGTTTCGACTCGACCAAGAAATACCCGTTGCTCGTCGTCATCCACTGGGGGCCGAACGCCGTGGACCGGACCAACCTCGACGCGGATCGGTACCACCCGATCGAGCTGTTCGCGGCGAAAGGGGCCGTCATCCTGCAGCCGAACTATCGCGGCTCGATCGGATACGGCGAGAAGTTCCGCGCGCTCAATGTGCGCAACCTCGGCGTCGGGGACTATGCCGACGTCATCTCGGGCGTCGATTATCTCGTCGGGCGAGGGTTCGTGGATCGGACTCGCGTGGGCGCCATGGGGTGGAGTCAAGGTGGGTACATCTCGGCGTTCATCACCACGTTCAGTGATCGGTTCAAGGCCGTGTCAGTTGGCGCTGGAGTATCCGACTGGATGACGTATTACGTGGGTACCGACTTCCATCCATTCACGCGACAGTACCTGCGCGCGACGCCGTGGGATGATCCCGAGATCTACAAGAAGACCTCGCCCATCTCGTATATCAACACTGCCAGGACTCCCACCTTGATTCAGCATGGGGGAAGTGATGAGCGCGTGCCCATTGCCAATGGGTTCGAGCTGTACCAAGCGCTCCGCGACAAGGGCGTGCCCGTGCGCATGGTCGTCTATTCCGGGCTCGGGCATTTGATCGATAGGCCGAAACAGCACCGGTCGGTCATGCAAGAGAACTTGGACTGGTTCGGCCACTACATCTGGGGCGAGCGGCAGCTCGGAGCGACGAGGTAGATCGCTCAGTAACGGCGGCGAAGACGCTGGTGCCTGCCAGTGGCGGCTCCCACACGGACCGGCAGCTACAACAAAGTATCTACGCCTTGAGCAATCTCAGGTTCCAGGACCGGGGATCAGTTCTACGGCAGCCGATAGATATCGAGGATGCCGCTCGAGGCGTGGTCGTTGGAGCTGCCTTCGGGGACCGCGATGCGTCCGTCGGCGACGATGGGGCTATTCCAGTGGCCGACACCGGCGTCGAGCGCGGTGATCTGCGTTCCGGATGCCGGGTCATAGACACGGACGCCGTGGCCGCCCTGATCGTAGATGAAGAGCAGGCCGCCAGCGATCACGGGGGTGGTGCCGAGATTGTTGTTGTGCCAGAGCAGCGTGAGCGTACCGCTGTTGAACGTCCACGCCGCGGTGGCCTGGTTATCGGCTCCGAAGAAATACGTGGTGGACATCGTGTGGTAGACGGCCGGCGAGCTGAATAGATCCTGTGCGTTGGGCGTTCCGGTCACCGACGCTTCGCCGCCGAGGACTGGCATTGCTCCCGCCGTTCCGGCGACGGTGAGGATGCGGATCTTGCCGTCCTTGCCGCCCTGGGCGATGTAGCCGCTGCCGAGGAGAACGGGTGATGTGGAGCCGAGGTCCTGGTCGGTGGAGTCGAGGCTGCCGGTGTTGGTTGGCGTGTAGTTGCCGAGGATGTGGGTCGCGGTGGAGTCGAGGCGAATGAGCGCGTCGCCCCAGTTCGTGTTGCCATCCCAAAGACCGTTGCCGGTGGCGACATAGATGTCGCCCGTGGCGGAGTCGATGACCGCACCGCCGCGGCCCCAGATCGCCGATCCACTGTGGGCACAATCCGTGGGCGCGATCATCGCCTGTTGATCGCTGCAGAGCGAATTCCAGACGTGGAGCAACTGGCCGCTCGTGGCATCGAGAATCGCAACGTGTCCCTGGTAAGGCGGAGCGTCGCCGACATAGCCACCTGTCGTCTCGAAGATGTGGCCTGCGAAATAATTCAGCGACGAGGCGAGCTTCTCGCTCTGGGGGCGCGACGTGATCGCGGTGCTCCAGACCATGTGACCATCGGACACCGCGAGCTTCTGGATAACGCCGTCCGGGGAAGCTGCGTAGATGAAATCGCGGTCCGGGTCAGCGACTGGTGTTGCCGTCGTGACCTGCGCCGATCCGGCCCACGAGTCGTAGTTGGCTGGCGTGTACGTCCAGAGGAAGGCGCCCGTGTTCGCGTTGACCGCGACCGTCTTGCCGTACGTCGTCGTGAGGAAGAACACATCGTGGGCGTTGCCGCCGACCTTGACGTCACTCAGATAAATGACAGACGCGTCGGCCGTGCCGGGGATCGTGACCTGCTGGCGGACCATCGACGCGACATTGGATGCGGTGATGCCGGTGGGCGCGTTCGAGGTGCTGGATCGTCCAGCGTCCCAGCCGAACCTGACCCAATCGTGGCCTCGGCCGGTCACACTGTCGGGGAGCTGGGGCGCCGGCTGGACGGAGTTCTTGCCGCATGACGACAGCGCGGCGAAGCCAAGGAGAGGAACGGCGATCCAGCACAAACAATGCATGGGCACCCAGTGGTTCGAGGCCGGCCGTACGGAGATCGATGCGCGTGCCTCCGAGACAGCGACGAATGACCCGGAGTGGTCGAAACGGGCTTGGCGCCGGCGTCCGATACGCTGGCGTAACCTCCGGTGGTGCATAAGGCACGGCCAATACCAACCCGCACGTTGCGGGATGAAGGGCGTGATTCGCGGGCTAACCGCCGGTTCGGCGGGATCTACCAGGGCGCCGGGGCGAATTTCTGCTGCATCAGGGCCTTCAACTGATCGTGCGGCAGCGCCTGCAGGACGCGGCCGTTGTAGCCGGTCATCGTCTGGGCGCCCACGAGTGCGTTGACAATTGCCTCCTCCGTGGCCTGGATTGTCGCGAGGAAGAGCGGGTCCATTTCGTCATTGTGCAGCATGTCAATGTGCGCGACTGCACTGGGGGGCGCGCTCTTGGCGGCGGGCGCATGGATTCCGATGTCGTCGGCCAGCGGGTTCGCCGTGGAGAACGAGACGAAGATGTCGCCGGAGCCATCGCCCAATGTGCCGCCGACGCGGCCCAGGCCCAGCGTCGCGCGTTTGCAGAGGCGGTCGAGCTGCGCGGAGACGAGTGGCGCGTTGGTGGCGACAACGATGATGATCGAGCCGACATCGCGTTCGGGATCCGTGGGGAAGCCCATTCCGACCGGACCCGGCGTCGTGGTTACGAGTTTGCCGACCGGGATTCCCGCAATGTGGAGCTGCGAGCGTGAGCCCGTGTTGCATTGCACGAGCACACCGACCGTGTAGCCGCCCTGCTCCGCCGGCAGCACACGGGAAGCGGTGCCGGTGCCGCCTTTGAAGCCGAAGCAGCGCATGCCGGTGCCACCGCCGACATTGCCTTCGGCGACGGGGCCCTTCGCGGCATCATCGAGTGCGTGGAATGTGTCCTCGGGATGCACGTGGAACCCGTCGACATCATTCATCCCGCCGTCGAACGTCTCGGCGACGACCGGCAGCGACCATGGGTACGTCGAGACCCCCTTGGGTTCCTGATCGGCCTGATGCTTCACCTCCCATGCGATCACCGCGTCGCGGACGACACCGACGCTGTGCGTGTTGGTGATCATCACCGGTCCTTCGAGAAATCCGCCTTCCAGCAGCCACTCGGTGCCGGTCATCTCGCCGTTGCCGTTCTGCGAGAAGAAGCCGGCGAACACCGGGTCCTTGTTGTTCTTGCCGCGCGGGAGGACCGCGGTGACGCCGGTGCGGACGGGGCCCTGCCCTACCACGAGCGGCGCGTTGCCGTCGCCGGAGATGAGCGTGGTGAAGCCTACCTCGACGCCGGAGACGTCGGTGATGGCATTGTTGGCGCCGGGGGTGCCTTCGAAGGGGACGCCCAGGTCGCGCGCGCGAACCGGGACGGCGGCGTGCGGGCGAGAGTCTGGCGCGGCAATCGGGCCCTGTGCCTGTGCGAGCGCGGCACCGCTCGCCATTGCCATCGCTACTGTGAGCGTCGTGACACGATCCATCCGCATCCTCCAGTTGTTCTCTGGCCGACCAAAAAAACCGCCGGAGACAATCTGGTGCGCCGCCCGCGGATTGGCGAATGATCTGCGGGCGTCAGCGGTAGGGAAACTCCGGGTAGCGGGCAAAGAGTGAGGGGTCGCAATCCGGGGCTGCGACACTGCGTTCAATGGTGACCGCGTCGGCCTCCGTGTCGGCAACCACGCGGATGCTGAGATCGGCGGCCGCCCATACGTGTGCGGAGTTGGATTGGGGCCAAACCATGCTCTTGCACGTCGTCCCGTTGCCGTTTCGAATCCCGATATCGTGAGCGATCGAGTCGGCCACGTGCCGGCTCTGGTGGTCCGCCGTCCGAAACACGCGTCCGGACACGAGAGTGCGGCCATCGGCCAGATCGCGGAAGAAATATCCGTGACTGGTGCCGGTGCCACCCGCGCAGCCGTACGTGTGAAACACGGTACCTTCGCGATCCGTCGCGAGATAGCCCGTGTTCAAGAACACAGTGTCGCATTTCACCGGCGCGTAGACGGTGTTGACTGAATCGGCCGCCGCGGCGAGCGGGTTCTGGCCCGGAGCGATATGGGCGCCCCGGGGAACCGCGCGGGTCGCCGAGTCACCGTGGGAGCAGGCGAGCAGCGCGGGCATGATGAGGGCGATCGGCACAGCGCGGATTCGCACAGTGGTGCCTCTCCTGGGGACTGTGCTGATGTAATCACAAAACGGGAAAGAGGCCAGTGCGACGCAGGCGGCAGATCCGGCCCTGGGGCGCGAGCCCGCGGCGGCGCACGTCTTGCCATGTAACACCCCGGACGAGGGCACCCTCACCTTCCAACTGGGTGCGCGCGGGATCTCCCGGCTGGTGATTACCTAGGGCAAGCTGGCCCGGACCCGCAACGACATCGCCTCTGGCGGGAGCTACGCGGTTCGGCTCGTCCGGTAGAGAGTTGCACCGACGGCGATGAACCAGATCCCCTGAAGTAGCACGACCGCGCCCATTCCGTGCACATCGAGGCGCACGCTTCCCGATACTACCGCGACAAAGATGACCGGTGCGATCACCAGTCCGTATATCCCTGCGGCGAGCGGCAGCTTGCGGGTCCGGACAATCGGGATCGACCAGACCCCAATGGCGATCGAGGCGAGGAGCGCGTAGGTCTTTGCGAAGGCCTGGTTCAAGAGACCGGTGTACTGGGCGAGCATCTCCAACTGCGGGGACGATTGTGGTTGGTCCACGAGTTTGTGCATGATCGGGATCGCAACCAGTCCGCTGAGGGTTGCCGCGATCGTGACGGCGACGAGTGCCAGCCCATAGATCGTGAGCGCGGACACGGCGAGGCGGTTGGGCGAGTCCAGGTACCGGGCCAGGGCGAGGGCGCCGAGGAAAGCGACGGGGTTGCTGAGGATCGCGACAATGTGTATGGCCTCGCCGAGTATCGCGACCGTGGAGAACTTGCCCGAAGCAAATAACTCGTGGCTTGTCGGGTGGACGGCCATGACGAGGATCCCTGCAATGGCGGCGGCGATGATCGCGGCACCACCCAGTCGTGTGTCAGTCATGCCTTCAAGCGTAGATTCAGGAGGCGCGGCTGTCGACAGCGCCCGCCGAACAAACAGGGGCGATATGTCCGGAAACTCGCAATCGCGCGGCCGGCAGTCCGATCCCCGGGTGGAGCGGACGCGGGGCCGGCTCGGCGCCGCGATGCTGGCGCTGATTCAGGAGAAGCCATTCGACGCGATTACCGTGCAGGAGCTGCTCGACCGCGCGGGCGTAGCGCGGTCGACGTTCTACACGTATTTCCGCGACAAGAACGATCTCTTCATCAGCGACGTGGACGAGTTTCTGGAGCGGGTGGCGACTGGGTTGGTGGGGCGCGGCGAAGCGGGGCACCGGGTGGCCCCGGTGCGTGAATTATTCAGCCATGTTGGCGAGTCGCGAAAGCTGTATGTCGCATTCATGGCATCGGGCCGCATCCACGAGTTCCTGGATCTGAGCCGCGCGCATTTCACGCGAGGGATCGAGGCACGGCTGGCGGAGCTGCCGCGCGGGGCCAGGCTGACGCCTTCGCAGCGGGCGGCGTTTGCGCACGCGTTTGGCGGGGCGTTGGTGTCGCTGCTGTCCTGGTGGGTGGATGGCGGATGTGTGATGACGCCGACGGCGATGGACGAGTTATTTCACGCAATGGTGTGGTCGGCGGTGGGGCCTGCGTAGGCATCCCACTCGCCCGATATCAGACTATCGGAGGGTCGCGGCGCTCGAGTGCACTCTCGTGTATCGTTGCGAGAGCGTGAAATACCGAGATTGGCTGAGCCGACCCTTGGCATGATCTCTCTTGCGCCAACCATTTCGTTCCATCGCTATCAAGACCTGGTAGCCAACGAGTTGGCGGAATGCGAGGGCAACAGATCGATCATCACCTGCAAGGATTTTCTCAATGTGGGGATCCGCCTCGATCTCCTGAACAGTTCCCGCAAGCGCGGGAGAATCGTGAATTGCCTCGGCCTCCTCCATCCGGCGAATCGATTCCGGATTGTCGAGAATCCGTTGTAGAGACCGGAATGCGGATTCGTCACCGAGTCGTCGAAACCGGCCGCCTTCATCAGTCAGCTCGTGCAGTGTCATTTGTCGAATTCCTCTTCAGGGGGACATCGTTCACATGGCATAACGAGAGGTGACGATTTGGCATGTGTCAATATGCCGTGTAATATTCGCTCTGGCGAGCGAGCAGAATCAGCCCCAGATTTGATACTAGCCAGACTAGCCAGATCGCTTTAAGCCAGCAATGAGAGGGCGAATGACCTCGTGGACACTCGAGAAGGCCAAGAATCAGTTCTCAGAGGTCGTCCGCCGCGCCTTAGCCCACGAGCCTCAAATGGTTACGCGGGGGCGCCATGATGCGGTGGTTGTGGTCGCCCGAGACGACTATGAGCGATTAGTTGCCCCTGGGGATCTTGTGGAATTCTTGCGGAATTCTCCCGTTGCCGAGGCAATTGCCGCTGGTGAACTGCCGGAGGATGCGTTCGATCGCCGGAAGGATCTTCCGCGGAAGCTTGATTTGTAGGCCACACTGCGCGCCACCAGACTCTCGAGGATTCTTAGCTAGCTACTCGCAATGCGCTTTTTACTCGACACCAACGTCCTCTCCGAACCATTCAAGCGCTCACCCGCCCCCCAGGTCGCGACTTGGCTTTCTCAGCAGACGCAGCTTGATCTCTATATCAGTGTCCTAACGATTGGCGAGTTGACGATGGGAATTGAGCTCGCGCCACCAAGCAGCCGACGGGACGCACTTCAGGGGTGGGCCACGCAGGAATTGCCGCAGCGATTTGCCGGCCGACTGTTGCCGATCACCGAAGCAGTGGCGCGCGAGTGGGGCCGCATGTCCGCACGGGGACGAGCGACTGGAAGAGAGCTACCGGTAACTGACGGCCTGCTACTCGCGACTGCGCGCGCGCACGATCTGACGTTCGTGACGCGCAACGAGCGCGATTGCGTTGATCGGGATGTACGAATCCTCAATCCCTGGCGCTAACATCGCCAAATAGTGCGATCTCCGAGGGATTGCAGATCGATCAGGCTCGTTTGAGCATCTCGAGGGCCTGGTGGGCGGCGCGGCGGCCTTCGGTGCTGGCTTCGATCCAGTTCTGGTTGCCGGCGAGTTCCGAATGGGCGAAGGTGAGCGTGCCGAGTGGGCGGCGGAGTACGTCGCTCGGTGCGGGCTTGCCGTCGCGGCCGGCGTAGAAGCCTGGGCCTGGTGTGATGTACGCGTGACCCCAGCGGTTCATGACGATGCCTGCGACGTCGCGTTTCGGGTCGAAGCCGCCGGGGCTGAACATCTTGACCATCTGCTGCAGGATCGCGGAC
This sequence comes from uncultured Gemmatimonadales bacterium, assembly GCA_963737895.1. Lineage (GTDB taxonomy): Bacteria > Gemmatimonadota > Gemmatimonadetes > Gemmatimonadales > Gemmatimonadaceae > Palsa-1248. Next base: position 364,105 of record CAVTUF010000002.1, read on the forward strand.
TCGTATTCGCGGTACGTCGTGCCGAAGAGGCGAGTCCGCGCGACCTTGCCCTGTTCGGCGAGTGGGAGCCCGTGCTGGTTGAAGGGGACGTAGAACGTGAGGATGTTGGGCTGGTCGGGATCGAGTGGCGGGCGGTAGTCGCCAATGTACATGTTGGGGCGGAGGTTGGCGGTGAAGCCGAAACCGCCGCGCCATGAGCACGCCGTGTAGCCCATTTTGTAGAGGAAGCGCCAGTTGTCGAGGGCGACATTGACGACGAGCATCGGGGCGCGCGGGAATTCCTCCATCGCTGCGCGGTATTCATCGGGCAGGTGCTGGATGGCGTGCTTGGCCGTCCAGTTCGCGGCGGCCCAGATGACCGCGCGTCCGCGGACCGTGTAGAGCTGGCCGTCACGCGTGTAGGTGATCGTCGCGGGCTCGCCATTCCCGCCGCCATTGCCGGCATCGTGCACGAGGCGGATGACGGTGGTGCTTGGGCGCATCCGCACCGATGCATTCGGGCGATCAAGGGCTTCGAGGCGGATCTGGCCGTTGTGGATGCTGGCGAAGTCCGTGCCGCCTGCGATCGCGTCGGGGATCAGGGCTTTGAGGATGCACCGCATGATCCCGTCGTTGCCGCCGGGGAACGAATGAAAATCCGCGGGGACATTCGCCATCTTGTGGCCGCGAATGAAGAGAATCCCCGAGGGTGAGAGGCCGGTGAAGCCCGGAAACTCATCGTAGAACGCCGCGTAGGCCGAGAGCACGTCGCTGCCCAGGCCGATCGATGCCGAGAGCAGCGGGTCGGCGTAACGCGCCACCTCGGCGGGCAATTTGCGGACATTCGTGAGGTATTGCTCGTACGTCATGCTATCGAGCCACTTCTTCAGTCCGGCCGCATCACCTTTCCATTGTTCGACGGGCTCGTTCTGCCATCGGAGGAGCTCGCGCCGGAGTTCCGGCGACCATGGTGTGCCTTCGAGGTTGTGGCCCCATGGGTTGCGGACCCAGTGGGGCGTGGGCTCGTCGAAGAAGAAGCCGTGGTTCTCGAAGTCATCGGCCCAGACCTGGTGGATGAAATTGTCGCGGCCGAAGAGCATCGGCGTGCGATCGGAGCGCAGCTTGCCGTACTCGAAGTCGGGTGGGAGGCCGAGGTCGCGCCACATTTCGCCGCGCCATCCATCGCGGGGGGCGTCGGTATCGTTGGAGCCCTGGGGTCCGATCAGGCGTTGGCCGCGGACGACGAATTCGTTCCGCTTCGCTTCGCCGCCCATCAGGTTGTTGTTGTCGAGGATGAGGATCTTGCGACCGGGACCGCCTTCCTTGATGTAGAAGTAGGCGGCGGCCATGCCGGAGAATCCGCCACCGACGACGACGAGATCATAGGTCTCGTTGGTGGGTGAGGCGGCGGCGATCCGTTGCTCGTAGAGGCCATCGCGGAGGCCGTGGCCGGCGGTGACGACGTCCCATGTGTTGCCATTGGCGCGGGCGTAGTCACCGACGCCGGAGAAACCGGCCCATGGGTTCGCGGGCTGGGTAGCGGCGGCTCGCATGGTGGCTGGCATCGCGGCGGCCGCGGGCTGCGCGTGTGCGGCGGGCGCGTCGGCGCCGAGGAGGGCGGCGCCCGCGCCGATGGCGACGGCGTTCAGGAAATCGCGGCGCGTGATGTCGCGGCCCATGCCGAGGTCTTCTTCCTCTTTGGTGAGGGGGAGGCGTGGGGTCGTGGCGTCATCACTCATGGGGCACCTACTGGCGTGATATTGGTGGGCTCACATTATGAGAACTCGTCGCACCCGATGAGAACTGAAATGCGCGCGAGAAACTGTCGCTGTCAAGATCGCCAGCAACGGGGCCGCACTTTCGCCGCGGACGAGGCGAATCAGCGGCTGCTATTCCTCGATCAGAAGACGTTCCGGAAGTTCTTGAAAATGGTGAACAGGAAACCGGCGCCGAATCGCCGGCGGCGGCGCTTGCTTGCCACAGAACCTCCCTGGGGAGTTTCTGAACCCCGAAATTCGGACTAGAATGATTGGTCGACGCGCATTCTCACCGATTGGGAGATTCCGATGAAAGCGTTCATACCAGTTGCGGTGCCCATGTTGCTGATGGCCGGTTTGCTAGCGCGTGGCGTTGCTGCGCAGGAGGCGCCTACCGGCGCTGAGCCTGGGGCTGCATTGCTGGCGATGGTCGTGTTGCCGGCGAAGGGCGGGGCCAAGCTGACTGTGAGCACACCGGCGTGGAAGGCGGGTGGTGACATCCCGTTCGAGAACACGCAGTATCGCGGCAACGTATTCCCGGGGCTGCAGTGGAGTGCCGGCCCGCCGGGAACGCAGTCGTACGTGATCATCATGCAGGATCCGGACGCGATGCGGAACGGCGCGCCGATCCTGCACTGGACGATGTTCAACATTCCGGGAACGGTGACCAAGCTCAATGCCGGAATGACCGCGCCGCCGACGGGTGCGTCGTTCGGACCGAACATTCGTGGAGCGAGCCAGCCGTACATGGGGCCACGCACGCCGCCGGGTCCGAAGCACCGGTATCACCTGCAGGTGTTTGCACTGGGCACGACGCTGGCGCTGCAGGCGAACGCGAGTTACGGCGATCTGATTGACGGGATGCGCGGGCAGGTGCTGGCGAGTGGCGAAGTGATTGGCCTCGGGCGGGCGGCCCCGCCGGGGCCAGGGCACTAGGCGCAGCGGTCGCATCTGGCGGGCGACTGGCGGTGCCGGTCATGACCGGGCCCTACCAGGGACGAAATCGTTCGCCGGGCAGGAGATTGTGATCCGGCAATCCTCTAGGGAAGTCGCCAGATGTCGAGGATTCCCGTGGTGGCGTGGTCTCTGTAATTGCCTTCGGGGAGCACGATCATGTGGTCGACGACGATCGGGCTATTCCAGTGGCCGTTGCCGGCGGGGAGTGCGGTGATGAGGCTCCCGGACGACGGCACGTAGACGCGGAGACCTCCGCCGTGGGCGTCGTAGATGTACAGTAGGCCGCCCGCGATGACCGGGCTCGTGCCGCCGTTGTGGTTCTGCCAGAGCGGGTAGATCTTGCCGCTGCTCACCGTCCATGCCGTCGTGCCGTCGTTGTCCGTCACATACACCGACGCGCCTGACCCGCTCCGCCGCACGGCTACGGCCGTGAACACGCGGTTGCCGGCCGGTGTCGAGACGGCCTGCAGCTCACCGCCCGAGTGCGGCGCTGCGCCTGTCATGCTGGTTCCGCTGAGGAGCCTGATCTTGCCGTCCTTGCCGGCTTGCACGATGTCGCCGCCCACGAGTGCGGGTGACACCGAACCGATATCGGCGTCGGCGTCCGCCAGTGCATTGGAGTTCGACGGTGTGTAGTTGCCGAGTATGTGCGTCGCGTTCGAGTCGAGCCTCAAGACCGCGTCGCCCCAGTATGTCTTGCCGTCCCAGCGGCCGTTGCCGGTCGCGACGTAGATGTCGCCAGTCGCGGAATCAATCACCGCGCCGGCGCGTCCCCAGATCGCTGATCCGCTTTCGGGGCAGTCGCTCGGCGCGATGATTCCCGTGCGGTCGCTGCACAGGGAGTTCCAGACGTGGAGCAGCTTGCCGCTCGCCGCATCGAGAATCGCGACGTGGCCCTGGTAGGGTGGTGCGTCGCCGATGTAGCCGGCGGTCACGGCGACGATGTGGCCACCGTAGTAGCTGAGTGGCGAGGCAATTTTTTCCTTCTGCGGAAGGGATGTGATCGCAGTGCTCCATGCCGCATGGCCGTCGGCGACCGCGAGCTTCTGGATGTGGCCGTCCGGCGACGCCGCGTAGATGAACTGGCGGTCCGGGTCCGCGACCGGTGTGGAGTTCGTGACCTGATCCGATCCGGCCCATGACTGATAATCGGGCGGCGTGTAGGTCCAGAGGATCGCGCCCGTTTTCGCGTCGATCGCGATCGTCTTCCCGTAGGTCGTCGTCACGAAGAGCGCATCGTGCGGCGCGCCGCCGACCGGTACGCCCGCCAGGTAAATGGCCGACGCATCGACAGTGCCCTCGAGCGTGATCTGCTGGCGGCGCATCGACGCGACATTCTTGCCGTCGATACCCGTGGGCGCTATCGACACGCTCGTGCGTGCAAGGTCGTAGCCGAACTGCGTCCAGTCAGGGCCGGGCGCGACGTTGGCCAGCAACGGCGATTCCTGTTGTGCCGACAGAGTGAGAAACGGAAAAATGAGGGCGGCGACTGTGGGCAAGACACGACGCATGGTGTGCTCTGGTTTAGTGAGTTCTGGCTGACAAACCCAAAGGTATTGCGAGGCAAGGCTGCTGCACCGCCTGTACCCCGGGACCGGCCACAGCGGTCCTTGCGTGACTCACAGTATCGGCTGCTGATGCGGACTCGGGACATCACCTCGCATTATTCGCGTCTCGAGCTTGGATCGCGGCGATCAACCGCCAACACTGGCTTCCAGGCAGAGCCGCTGAGTCGCTTTCCGGTCGTTGACTCGCACCGTCACCGCTTCGAGACTGTGCACAACAAGGGTCGCCCTGCTCAGCGCCTCGGGTGGAAATGTGCTCGAGACCGCGACCGCGCGCATGCCACCGGCATGTGCGGCATTGAGACCTGCCGGCGCATCTTCGACGACCACGCAGGCGCGGGACGGAGCGCCCAGCAGTGCGGCCGCGGCGAGAAACCCTTCCGGGTCTGGCTTGCCATGCGCGACCTCATTGGCGCACACCATCACAGGTGGTATCGGTAGTCCGACAGTGCGCAGCCGGTGCTCGGCGACGGCCCGCACACCAGACGTGACGATAGCCCAACAGGATGGAGGGAGTTGCTCGATGAGAGCCCGCGCACCCGGTCCCGCGACGAGGCCTGCAGTGGTGCGCGCCTCGTGGGCCGCCAGCTCCGCCACCTCGCTGCTGGCATTGAGGTGAGGAGCGACGAGACGTACCGTCTCCAGGGCTCGCCGGCCGTGTGCAACCCGCAGGACAGCTGAAGAATCGAGGTCGTGCCGCGCCGCCCACGATCGCCACGCCTCCTCGATACTGGCTGTCGAGTCAACCAATACCCCATCCAAGTCGAACAAGACCACCTGGCAGAACAATCGTGCGATGTACCCTGGCATTTCACGTCATTTCGCGGAGTGCTGATGTGGCGATGTGCCGCCAATCATTTCGAGCGCACTGCCAACTCTGCTGCCGTGCATCGCGAGAGCTATCGCCTCGCCGGCCACAACTGATTTGCGCGGTTCATGTCGGGGTAGATCTCGTCCGGATCTATTACCACCTTCACGACCGCGGGTGAGGAGGCGACATGGACGATTTGGCGCCGAGCGCCGGTGAGCCATGCCGTGACTGGCAGCTCGAGGCGTTGGACCTGGCCGCCGGTGCGGGTGATCGCGAGACGCACGGGCATGGGGGCGAGTCCGCGGTCCTCGATTGTGATGGCGGTGGAGTCGCCCTCCGGCTGCACTGAAGCGATCGCTTGGTCGAGCGGCCACGGTTCGTAGAACCACGTCGTCCAGAACCACGACAGGTCCTGCGCGGACATCTGCGACATCGTGTTGAAGAAGTCGTACGGATAGGGGTGTTTGCCCACCCAGCGGCGCCCGTACTCGCGAAACCCCTGGTGAAACGTGGCCTCGCCCAGGATCCCGCGAAGCGCCGCCAGCACCTGCGCGGTCTTGTCGTAGAACATCACGAAGTAGAACTCTCGCGGGTAGAGATCGCCGTCCCACATGAGCGTCATGTCGTTGCCCGCTCGCGCGGCACCCAGGTACAGCTCGCGCTGGCCCTGCTCCGAGTCGTTCGGGCGTCCACCGGCGCGTGGCTCGCCGTAGGTCATCCGCATGGCCTGCGCGACATCGTACTGTGTGAAACCCTCATCCATCCATGGGTAGCGCGCCTCATTGGATCCGACCTGCATCGGGAACCACATGTGGCCGGTCTCGTGCATCAGATCACCCGCCAGCGACAGCGTGTCGGCCCACGGGGAGATGAGCGTCATCATCGGATACTCCATGCCGCCGTCGTCGAGCACACCCTCCATCGATGTCATCTCCGCCCACGGGTACGGCCAGAGGTAGGCGGACAGTTTCTCGATCGCGTCGCGCGTGAAGCGTGCGCCACCGAGCGCCCACGCGGCGGCGGGTTTGGAGATCTGGAACAGGCTGAAGATGTCAACCGTGTCGGGCGCCGCCGCATTGTCCGAGCGCGGCACGAGCGCTCGCGTCGCGTCCCAGACGTAGCGATCGCTCGCGCCCCATGCGAAGTCGCGCACATCGGACGCAGTGAAGTGCCAGGTCGCGGTCGCGCCGCCTGGGACGAACGATGCCGCCGCGGCTGGCCCGGGCTCGGATATGTGCATCACGTGGCCGGTGCGCCGAGCCTCGGCGAGTTTCGTGAGCGCTGCGGGCGAGAGCACTTCAGCGGCGTTCTCGAGCTTCCCAGTGGCGCCGACCGGCCACGCGTGGGGGACCGTGACACGCACGTCGTAGTCCGCCGGATCCATGTAGAACTCGGCTGCGAGCACATACGGGTCGGTCACCCAGCCGGACACATCATCATATACGGCGATCTGCGGATACCAGTATCCCATGAAATAGACGTGGTGGCCTTCGCGGCCCTGGCGTCCATCGGATGGTGACTGTGGCGGGACATAGGACCAGGAGAACTCCAGGTGCGTGCTGTCATGCGGGAGGAGCGGTGACGCCAGGGGGATCCACATCACCGTGCCATCGACCACGTATCCGCTGCCATGGCCAGGACCCTTGCCAGGACCCTTGCCGGGGTCCGCCGCGACGCCCGTGGCCGCAGGCAGCATCGTACGTCCCGCGACCACGACGCGGCCCAGCGTGACACCGCCGGTGATTTCGGCTTTCTCGCGGCGCGGGCTGCCTGCCGCAAAGGCGTTCTGGCGGAGGTACACGGCAATCCGGCGGATCGTGTCCGGCGAGTTGTTGAGATAGATCACGCGTTCGTGGCCGGAGATCCGGTTCGTGGCGGGATCGAGCCGGGCGCCGATCGTGTAGCGCGCGTGCTGGACCCAGTACGCTGGGCCGGGCGCGCCGGTCCGGGTGCGCGTGCCACGGTCCACCGCCCGCGAGAACTCCGGGATCTCGTATACAGGTCCGGGGACCGGACGGCCGCCCGCGGCGGTGGTGGCGGGTGCGAGGGTCACCGAGGCCCGGGTCTGGGCGGTGGCCGTGCGGCGGTGGCGGCGGTGGCGGCGGTGGCGGCGGTGGCGGCGGCTATGAAGCAGACGACGAGGGTGAGGCGTGCTGGGAGGCGGCGCGCGCGGGCGGGCACATGATCAGAATGGGATATCACGAGGCGGATATTGGGGGCAACCGTTGATACGGGGCGACTGTCAAAAGACTCTATTGAGCGGTGTGTCCGCGCGCAACACAGCCGTGCGCGCGGTGTACACTGGCACTCTCACGGAGCGATGAGGTATCGCCACACGAGAACACCCGCAGAAACCCAGAACACCCGCAGAACACCCGCAGAACACCCGCAGAACACCCGCAGAACACCCGCGTGCCGTCCCGCCGCAGCGCCACCTGCCCTCCGGGGCCTCGCATTGGAGCCATCGCATGCAGAATCCGCTGTCGATTGCCGTCCTGGCCATGACCGCCTTGTTGCTGCTGGCGCCGTTCGCACACCCTTTGCGGGCGCAGATCCCGCAGAAGTTCGAGAACCTCAAGGTTCTCCCGAAGAAGATCGCGCGTGATTCACTTATCCAGGTCATGCGCGGCTTTTCGCTGCAACTCGGCGTGCGATGCACCTACTGTCACGTCACTGAGCCGCGGCCTGCCGGTGCGGCGGCCGATGCGCCCGAGAAGCTGATCTTCAAGTCCGACGACAAGATCCAGAAACGGAAAGCGCGGTTCATGCTGAAGATGGTCGACAGGCTGAACAACAAGATTCTCCCTGACCTGCCCGAGCGTCATGATCCGCGAATCGTGATGCGGTGCGTCACGTGTCATCGTGGCTCCCCCCTTCCACAAGCACTCGACGCGGTCCTGACCGACATCATCGACCATCATGGCGTGGATTCCGCGATCGCGCGCTACAAAGAGCTGCGCGAAAACATGGAGTCGGGCCGGTATGATTTCAGCGAGTGGTCGGTGAACGAGCTAGCGCGCACGCTGGCGGGTAATGGGAAGACGGACGCCGCGATCGCGATGCTCGAGATGAACGAGGGATACAACCCTGCCTCCGCGGACATCGACTACACGCTGGGCGGGCTGTACCTGACCAAGGGCGACAGGGACAAGGCGATCGGGCACTATCGCGCGGCGGTGACCAAGCGGCCGCAGGACACCCGGTCCAAGCACAAGCTGGATTCTCTGGGAGTCGCGGCGGCAAGCGGCTGACCGCGTTGCTCCGGAAGTCCCACAAAGTGCGCCTGAGGGGGCTGACGCCGGGCGCGAGCCGGCGGCTACCTACCGGCGCTCACTACCTGTTACGATAGCGCGTGCTCCTTCCGCTTCTCGTCGTGGCTCTCATGCCTGGAATCGCCCCGATGATGGCGTTTCAGACGGCGGGGTCGCCTCCTCCCGCCGCGGCGCCTGCCACCGACACCGGTGCGCCGCGGGATGCCAAGAGTCCCAGGGCTGGGGATTCTGTCGTGGCAGGGCCCGTCTATAATGGGCGGAATGGTGATCTCAACGTGCGGATTCCCCGATTCGACACGGATATCGCGGTAGACGGGACCCTGAGCGCGCCGGTCTGGCAGCGGGCGGCGGTGCTCAACGGCTTTTCCGAGTTTTTCCCGATTGACGGCCGGCAGGCGTCCGACTCGACGGAAGTGTACGTGTGGTATAGCGCGACCGCGATCTACTTCGGGATCCGCGCATTCGAGGCGCATGGTGCCGTGCATGCGACGCTGGCGAACCGCGACCTGATCAATGGTGACGACAACGTGGAGCTGGTCCTCACGCCGTTCGTGCATGGGCGGCACGCGGTGTTCCTGGGGGTGAACCCATTTGGCGTGCAGGAAGACGGCACCATCACCGAGGGCGTGCTGGCGACCGGCTACAACGTCGCGGCGACCGGGCCGCCGCCGGTGGATCTGAGCGCCGACTTCGTGTACGAGTCGAAGGGTCATCTCACGGCCTACGGCTACGAGATCGTGATGCGGATTCCCTTCCGCAGCTTCAAGTACCAGCAGCGGGATCCACAGGACTGGGGGATCAACATCATCCGCAACGTGCAGCATCTCGCGGAGATGGATACCTGGGTGCCGACGCGCATTGCGGCCGCGTCGTTCCTTGCACAGTCAGGGACACTCGTGGGCCTCACGGGCCTCGAGCGCGGCCTCGTGCTCGATCTGAACCCGATCGTGACCGAGAAAACGCTTGGCTATCCCGGTCCGGCTGGCACGGGGAATCCGCCGGGCGGGCCGGCGCCGTGGGTGTATCGCGTCGAGCGCCCGCAGTTCGGCGGCAACATTCGATGGGGCGTGACACCGAATCTGACACTCGCCGGAACATTTCGGCCGGATTTTGCCGAAGTCGAGTCGGACGCGACGCAACTCCAGTACGATCCGCGGCAGGCGATTCAGTATCCGGAGAAGCGGCCGTTCTTCCTCGAAGGGATCGACCAGTTCAGCGTCCCGAACAACATCATCTATACCCGGCAGATCTCGGCGCCGATCGGGGCGGTGAAGCTCACCGGCAAGATGGGAAACCTCAACATCGCGTATCTCGGCGCGCTGGACGACGAGGGCAATCCCTTCGCGGGCGGAGCGGGGCATCCGCTCTTCAACGTGGTGCGGGGCCTCGCGGATGTCGGAGAGGCGTCGCAGATCGGTTTTGTGGCAACGGATAAAGAGGAGGGCGGGTCATTCAACCGCGTCGTCGGCGCCGACGCGCGGGTGACGTGGGACAAGATCTATTCGATGGGCGTGCAGGGGGCGACGAGCTCGGAGCGAACCAACGCCCCCTTCATCAACGATACCCTCCCGGCCTCGAGCTCCCGGGGTGCGGGGCCAATGTGGGACGCGCATTTCGTGCGGGCTGGGCGCAGCCTCGGTCTCAACTACGATCTGAACGGGATCGATCCCGAGTGGTCGCCGGGCGCCGGGTTTGTGAGCCGAGCGGGGGTGACGAATCTGACGGCTGACAGCCGGTACACGTTCTACTTCAAGCCCGGCGGATTTCTCCAGACATTCACGCCGGATTTCGCCTTCGTGAACATTCTGGACCTACCGGAACTTCACCGATGGGGGGCCGACCGAAGACCGGAAGTTTCATTTCCAGGCACTCTCGACCCTGTTTGGCGGGTGGCAACTATCGGCCGCGATGTTTCTGGAGCATTTCGGGTACGATCCGCAATTGTACGCGAACTACTTCCTGGGTCACGGGACGGGGTCCAATGTCACATTCACCCCTTTCGCCGGCACGGCGCAGATACCCAACACCGACTGCGTGTTTTCGATTCAGACCCCGGCGTTCGCGAAATTCGATTTCAAGCTCAACTATCTCACGTGCCGCGACGAGAATTTCTTCGAGTGGGCATCCGCGAACATCAACAGCACGACGCTCACGCTCGACTGGCGTCCGACGCCGCAGTTCCGATCGCAGCTCACGTACAACGCGCAGTACTATCACCGGAGGAGCGACGGGTCGCTGGTGGCGCAGACGATCATCCCGCGGCTGGACATCGAATATCAACTCTCGCGGCCCATCTTCTTCCGGCTGGTCGGGCAGTACGACGCCGTGTACGTGGACAGCCTGCGAGACGCATCTCGCACCGAACTCCCGATCTACATCAAGGATCCGAACACCGGGGTGATCTCTCGGGCGGGGCGGACGACCACCAATACATTCGGCGGGCAGGCGTTGTTCGCGTACCAGCCGATTCCCGGCACCGTGTTATTCGTGGGGTATGGGAACAACCTGAGCGAGCCCGTGTCGTTCCGGGTGCTGACGTTGACACGTGAGGCGGACAGCTTCTTCGTGAAATTCAGCTATCTGTTCCGAATGTGACGATGCTACGACACCACGACCCGACCTCGCCGTTCAGGCTGCAGCGACTGGTTTGATTCGGTCAAGGTCGCGAGCTGACTTGGACCGTAGGGCGTGGTAGAGGTCCCAGCGCATCTGGAGATTCATCCAAAAGTCGGGCGTCTGGCCAAACAGCTTGCCGAGCCGGAGCGCCGTGTCGGGAGTAACGGCGCGCCGACCATTGATGATCTCGTTGAGGCGACGGAACGACATACGTAGCCGACGCGCCGCCTCGCTCTGGGTCAGGCCGGCATCGGGTAGAAAATCCTCACGAAGCGCCTCACCGGGATGTGTCGGCGGCCGGCCGGCCGGAATACGCACCATCATCGCTCCAGATCGCGTGTATTTCACCAACGGCCGGCGCGGCCGACCAATGTGGTATTACAGTATACCGCCTACCGTCCTAGAGTGCCAGGCGTACCATCGGTGCCCATGCAACGCAGACGCCTGTACGGAGTGACATATTGGGGCGGCACCGTCGCGCTTCCGGGTTTGGTGCATACCGCCGCGTGCGAGTAGTCTGTGCTGGTTGCGTGTTACCCACCCTCGTAGCCGAGGATCTGAGTCGATGTCCCCAATCACCAGGCGTGAGTTCCTGCAGTTGGCGGCGGTCATTGGTGCGACGGCGGTTTGGGGGGAACCATTGTCGGCGTTGCCCGGCGGTCCGTGGAAAGAGCGGCGCGATCTCTTCCCCGAGGGGGTCGCGTCCGGCGATCCCGACAGCCACAGCGTGCTGTTATGGACGCGGCGGCCGCCGTCGGGCGACACGCCGATGCCGAAGCTCCGGGTCGAAGTCGCGGAGGACGAGGGGTTTCGCCGGGTGGTCGCGACGAGTGACGTGGCGATAGCGGCTGATGCCGACTGGACGTGCCGCGTGCTGGTGGGTGGGCTCAAGCCCGCGCGTGTCTACTGGTACCGGTTTACCGGTTCCGATGGGATGGGGAGCCGGATCGGGAGGACGATGACCGCACCGGCGCGCGACGATGCGCGGCCGGTCAAGTTCGTGTTCGTGTCGTGCCAGAACGTGAACGACGGCGCGCAGAACGCATACCGGCGGATGATCTATGAAGACGAGCGGGCACCTGAGGCGGATCGCATCGGCTTCATCCTTCATCTCGGCGATTTCATCTACGAGATCGTGTGGTATCCGGAAGACCGGCCGCAGGGAATGTACGATCGGCGGATCCGGGACATCGTCCGGTATCCGGACGCGGAGAAGCACGCCGACTTCCACATTCCGACGACCGCCAATGGGTATCGCGCGGTGTATCGCGCCTACTTGGGCGATCCGGATCTGCAGGATGCGCGTGCGCGCTGGCCGTTCGTGAGCATGTGGGACAACCACGAGTTCAGTTGGCTGGGGTGGCAGTCATTGCAGATCTTCGGCGGCGTGACAACGGCGGCACAGACGCGGAAAGTCGCGGCGAACCAGGCGTTCTTCGAGTATCAGCCTGCGCGGCTGACGAAGCCGAGCGGACCATCGCTGGAGCGGTTCGATCCGCCGCACGTTGTCGATGCGCCGATCACGCAGTTCGACGACCATGGGCTCGGGAACGAGCCCAACAATCTCATCGCCCTCAGGAGCCTCACCGGGTATCGCGCACTGCGGTGGGGGCGGAACGTCGAGCTGATCGTGACCGATCAGCGCAGCTACCGCTCGGAGGAGCCGACGGGGAGTGCCGCGGCGCAACCACTGGCGAGTTCTGACTTCCCGGCTATGATGCCGCAGGAAGTGATCGAGATCCTGGACGCTGGCAGGACATACAATGATGGGCACCCGCCGGCGACGATTCGCCTCGGTGCTGTGGAGATCGCGAACTTCAACAAGGATCGGCCGGCGCAGACCGTTCTTGGCGCGGAGCAGAAGGCGTGGTTTCTGGAGCGGCTCGGGAAGTCAGAGGCGACGTGGAAGATCTGGGGGAATACCGACGGCACGCTGGACCAGCGGGCCGACCCGCAGAATCTGCCGGCCGGGATGACGAAGCCGTGGCCTGGCGCCGGCTATTCGGCGGCGCCTGAAGAGGCGCACAGCACTGCCTACACCGAACGCGGCGAGATCTACGATTTCGTGCAGGCACATGGGATCACGGGCTTCGCGACCGTTGCCGGGGACCGGCACGCGTTCTGGGCGGGGTTGGCGGCGAAGGCTCTGCCGCCAAAGCCATTCGTGCCTGTCGGCATCGCGTTCGTCACCGGGTCGATCTCGGCGCCGGGAGTGATCGAAGCGTTCGAGCACACCTTCCCGAAGGATCACCCACTGCGGTCGCTCTATCTCGTGGAGCGTCCTGAGGATCATGGGCCCCAGCCGGCGTACAACATGTTGCTGCGGCATGGCGTGCGGTCGTGTCTCGAGTACGCCAGCAGTGGTGACATCGCCAAGGCGCGGGCATTATCCAATCCGGATCTGGCGCCGCATCTCTCGTTTGTCGACACGGCTGGTCACGGGTATTCGGTCGTGCGGGTGACGAGTCATGCGCTGGAGACCGAGTTCGTGTGCATCCCCCGGCCGATTGAGCGCAGCGACCGGCCGGATGGCGGTCCGTTGCAGTATCGGGTGGCATTCCGGACCGAGTTATGGGAGAAGGGCGTGGCGCCGAAGATGGAGATGCGGGTGATCGAGGGGGATCCGCGGTTTTCCGTGTGACCGGGCGCGCGCTGCCGGTGCACCGCGAGGGGGCAGGTCATGGGGCTCGTCGTCGCCCCGGCAGCGCTCCTCCCGCTGGAATCCCGTAGGCGACAAACACTCCTGACCGGCTCGCTGTCCCGGATTTGGGGTCAGCCGTGCCCTCGATACCACAAGGGCTTTCGGGGGCAGCGCACACAGGCCAGACTACGGCACCAATCGCGGCGGCGCGCGCTGGCCGCCACAACTTCACGAGCCGAGTTTACCAAGAGTTGATACATGATTTCCAATGATTTCTGGCACGGGTTTCTGATGGGCGTGGGATTGGTCTTTCTCGTGTTCGTCGTGGCGCGGATGATGACTCGCCGAGGGGCTGGACGTTCGGTGTCGGGGCCTGGAAAGGGGCATTAACAGGGACACATTTACAGCGGCGGGACGACGCCGATCGTGATCGTGTACCTCTATCGCAACAGGTACTTCGACCGATTGTGCAACTGTCCGAAGAAATGGTGTGATCGTGCGTCAGTAGGAGGATGTGGCGACCGCGAGCGGGCGGACGCGGGTGACGAGCTCCTTCAGGAACTGATCGGCCTTCATGAACATCGCGAAGTGCCCAGCGCCTTCGATGGCCACGAACGCCTTTTGCGGGGCTTTGAGCGCGTCGAGGTACTGGTGTGCGAGAGCCGTCGGCGTGGTGAAGTCTTCGGCTCCCTGGAAGAAGAACACCGGAATGGCGAAGTCGAGGCCGAGGTCTGCCTCTGTCTCGGTGGTGGCAGGCGGGCCGACCAAGCGGTCGCCGCTCAGGCGTTCGCCATCTTCGGCCATGTTGAAGTCGTGCAGCGAGCTGCCGGGCGCGACGAGTGCGAGGCCGAGCCTTTCGAACAGGAACACATTCGCGCCTTCGAACGTGTTGGCCCATTTCCATTGCACGCGATATCCGGCACCGGATTTGTATGGCGGCGGCCCGATCTGAGCCAGTTCAGTCAGGGCCTGCTGATTGCCAGTGGCGCGCGCTTTCTGCATCAGCGCGTCGTAGGCCGCGTAGTAGTTCCGGGTCTCGTCGGCAACCTCTCCGGTCCCGACGTATGCGAAGAATAGATCGGGGCGCGCGCGCACCATCTTCAGGCCGATGATCGAGCCGAACGAATGGGCGACGATGATGATCTTTTTCTTGTTGAGATGGTGCCGCAGGTAGTCTGAGAGCTCGACGCCGTCCTGCGCCATGCGATCGAGCGTCATGGTCGGGCCGATCTTGGCGCCATTTCGTTCGTACGTCTTCCCCGCCCCGCGCTGGTCCCATTGCACGACCGTGAAGTGTTCTTCCCATGGGGCGAACATCGCGAACGTCCATGGGTTGGTGACATCGCCGGGTCCGCCGTGGAGGATCAGGAGGACCGGATTGTCGCGATCCTGGCCGCGGATCGTGATCCACTGATCAATGCCGCCGATCGGGACGAAGGCGCCTTCGTCGATGCCTTTCGGTGAGGTGATCGCGAACTGCGCCGTGGCGCGGGCCCGCAGGAGCACCATCAGTTCGTCGAGCTTGCGGTAGTCCGAGTCGCGAGCGGCTGGCGACAGGGAGTCTCGCGAGTCCTGTGCGTGTGCGGCGGGTGCGATGCAGGCGAGCGCGAGACAGACGGCGAGAGTTGGGCGCATCATGGTCTGCCGTACGGTGCGGGGGCAGGTGGCGTTTCGAGGACGGGAGTGGTGGTGCTGATATTTCAGCAGTGCGCTTCTGGTGTCAAGGGATTGGATGGTTGCTGCGGCATCCGAGGGGGCCGTTGCCCAAAAACAAAAGGCGAGCTGCGGCTCTTCGACAGCGCCCGTACGATGCCGCCGGCATCAGGCGGGGCGGTTCCCGAACCGCCCCTACTGCGCTTCTTCGCAGGCATCCGGTATGAGGCTATTAGGGACGGAGTCGTTCGGGTAAGGACGAATCGGCCGGGCGCCACGCCTCGGTGTGATGGCGGATGTGCAGAAGGGCCAGCTTGGCTGGCCCTTCTGCATTCCCTCGATGCTGCAACCGCTAGCGGCCCGCTACATGATCAATAACCAGCTGCCGGCTTTGCTGTTGTGGTGGAGGCCATTGGGGCTGAGGATAGCTGGCGGACTGCGTCGGCCAGTTTCTTGACCTTCGCACCATCGGCAGCGCCATTGGCGTCGCCGTCGACTTGCGCCGAGAGCTGCGTCAGTGCGTCGTGGCGTTGGGTGCCTGATGCTTTCTCTGCGGCGTCGAGTGCCTGGCGGATCGCGGTGATCCGGTCAGCGCTCAAGCCATTCGAGCGTTCGAGCTGGTCGGCGTAGGCGCGAGCCAGCGCGAACGAGGGTGGCCACACGTATTTCGGCTGTCCCTGAACGTTCAGCTCGGGTAGGTGCACCGTCTTCGCCGCGTCGATCTCGTTCTTGCTGATCAGGCCACTGGGCACGAGCTCCCAGATGTCGAGGCCGCGCGCGATTTCCGAGCCGACGATCACGCCGTTGTACCAGTAGGCCGACCATTCACCGCCGTCGGCGAGGCGGGTCGAATCCACGGGGCCGCGGTCGAAGAACGCGATCTCCTTCGGGTGTGCGGCGTCGGTCCAGTCGAATATCGAGATGCCGCCCTGGTACCAGGCCTGGACCATGACATCGCGGCCCGGGATCGGAATCAGCGAACCGTTGTGGGCGACGCAATTCTCGTTGGACGTCTGCGGCGCCAGCATTTTGTAGTAGCTCTGGAAGATCAACTTCTGGTCCTGGATCGCGAAGATCGCGTCCGCGCCCCAATCGTGCGGGTCTGACGCGCGGCACTTCGGCTGTCCGCCGCCGCCCCATTCATCGGAGAAGAGCAGTTTGGTGCCGTCGTTGTTGAACGTGGCGGAGTGCCAGTACGAGAAGTTCGAATCGGATACGGCGGCCAGCCGGACCGGGTGGGCCGGGTCCTTGATGTCGAGTAGCATGCCGTAGCCTTCGCAGGCACCGCCGGCCAAGCCGATCGACGGATACACGGTGATGTCGTGGCACTGCGTCGGTGTGAATCCCTTGTCCGTGCATCCCGGGCATTCACTCGCGAGCATCTTATGAACGATGTCCGGGATGGCCTGGCGCAGCGTAGCGCTGTCGGCGCCCGTCGGCGCGCCGGTGCCGCCGCGGGCCTTCACGATCTGCTCGAGCTGCGGCTTGACGAATTCGTCGGGGAGGACCTGCTCGTCGCCGAAGATCATCGCCGTGAACTTGCCTTTGGCGCGCTCCGCGGCGGCCGCATCGCGGTCGGCGGATGCTTCACCGTGGGCTTGGGGTGCGCCGAGTCCCGTGAAGATGTGAGCGGAGCTGACGATGGCGGCCTGTTCCGGGTGCGCGAGCGGCACCTTGATGATCTCGATGCGGAAGAGCGCCGAGTTGGGATCCTGTTGGGGCATGGCGCTGACGCAGCCGGGGAGCTCGTTGGGCGAGCGGACGCCGGCCGAACCCGAGACGTAGACATACACATTGTCGTGGTCATTGGGATCCGCCAGGACCGTGTGCGTGTGCGAACCGCGGCACGTCTGGACATTGGCGACATTCTTCGGGTGTACGAGGTCGGTAATGTCGAAGATGCGGATTCCGCGCAGTCGTGCGGCGCTGACCGTGTCCTTGACCCCTTGGTCGCCGCAGTCGAGGCGGCCGCTCGTTCCCTCGCCCGATACGAAGAGCAGCGTCTTGTAGACCGAGACATCGCTCTGTGAGGCGGGGCAGTAGTCCGACGTCTTGAGCACTGGTGCGCTGGGGTTCGTGATATCCCAGACCTGGAAGCCGTTGTAGCTGCCCTCAATCGCGTATGGGCCGGAGAAGGCGAGATCGGAGTTCGTTTCACCGAGGAACTTGCCCGTGGGGCGAGAATTGGAGAGGAGCCGCAGATTCCACTGGGCCTGGGCGGCGTTCCAGAGACCGGCTTTGAGGCCGACGCGCGGATCGGGGCTCGGGGCGTTCACCGACATGTCGGCGGCTGGGGATGCGCCGGAGCTGGACGACATACCCGGGTGGGAGCATGCCGTGGCCGAAGCCGCGCAGACCGCGAGCGCCAGCAGCCGGGCTGCCGTTGGATGGCTGGTGGAGCGGATACCGGCGGTGTCTCTCGCGACTCTAGGACTTGTCATTGACGCTCCGACGTATGGAAGTGACGCGCTGCGGGGGGGGGTTGCCCGATGCTGGCGCCTGACTGTTGGGGCGGAAGTATAGTGGAGACCTGCGCCGACTGCGGTCAGTGCAGCGGGCGTGGGATATCGCAGAATGGACAGCCGCCCCGAAATTTCGTCGCCCACATTAGCACCATGTCCATCCCTCCGGCAACCTCTGCACATGGCACTGGGTCCAAGTATCCGGGATTCGAGTATCCCGGATCATGTGCGGCTCTCATCACCACGGGGACGGTGGATGCCAGGTTTCAACGGACCGATCGCGGGCGTCGTCGTGGGCGCGCTGGTGCTGGCGGGCGCTGGGTGCCATTCCGGGCAGGCGCCGCTGCGCGGCAGTGAGGCCCAGGATGGAGGGTTACTTGTTCCGGGCAGCCCGCTCCTCACGCCTCCGCCGCTGACTGACACCGCTGTCCATCTGGTGGTGTACGTGAAACGCGGCAGCGGCGACACGGCCGAAAAGAAATGGCGGACACGCGCCGCGAGCAGCATGCCATGCGCGGCCGGGGTGACGACATCCTCATGATTTCGTCGTGGGATCCACCGTACGCGTCGCTCGACACCATCGTGATCACGCGCCACGGGTTGGTGCCCGTGACCGAGCATCTCGCTTTCCGCGGCACGTTCGACTACCGGTACGACCGGAATCGCGTGACGGGCACCATCCAGCCGCACGATTCCGCGCAGCGAGCGTACGATCAGAGCTTTCCGAACAACGTGTTTGCGTTCCAGGAAGTGGATCTGCTCGCGCGCTCGCTGCCGTTCCGGCAAGGATTCAGCGTGGTGGTACCGCTCTTTTCCGAAATGGATCACGCCCTCGAAATGGACACACTGACCGTGCTGGGACCGGATACGGCGAGGGCGGGCGCGTGGATCGTGCGATTCGCCGATCCGGTCATCGTGAGCCACTACGTGATCGACCGGACATCGCGCGCGATGGTCATGACGGAGACAACGCCGCGCCGGAGCAATGTGCGGATGCGCTACGTCCCCTCGTAGCTGCTACAGGTAGATACCTCTCGGCTGCGGCATCCGTCGGGGGCCGTTCCCGAACGGCCCCCACTGCCCTTCTTCGCAGGCATCCTGTGGCCGACTCGATCCAAACCGATTGCTGCTAACCGCCTTATAGCGGCTCCTACCGGACGTACGCCATCGCGCAGGGTGACACGAGCGATCCTCCCGCGACGAACACGACCGGCTTGGGCGATGAGGGGGACGTCAACTGCTTCGCGACGAACTTGAGCAGCCAGCTCGTCGTGAGATTCGACACCCAGAGATTGCCGGTGGTGTCGAACGCGAGGCCGCACGGGTTGTTCAGGGCACTTTGATCGCCCGCGCGCACGATGACTGCGGGAATCGGATTGCCTGATGCCGAGAGCTGGCTGCTCGAGTAGCCGACCACGAGGTTGCTGAAGAACACGGCGACCCAGAGATTGCCTTTCGTGTCGAATGTGATCCCTTCGGGTCCGTTGAGGGAGCCGAGTCCATCGTCGCCGATCGTGACCGCGGGGGCTGGTGCGCCTGATGTCACGAGCTGAGTGGCCGAGAATTCCTTCACGGCTCCGGAGTCACTGACCCACAAATTGCCCAGCGGGTCGAACGCCAGGCCTTGCGGGTTGTTGATGGAGCCGGCGTGGGATGCCAGGCGGACGGTGGGTGTGGGACTGCCCGATGCGGTGAGTTGGTTCTTCGTGAACTCGACGACCGTGTTGGCGCTGCCGCCATCGGCTGCACTGTTCGCGACCCACAGATTGCCATTGCCGTCCATCGCGAGTGCTTCCGGCGAGTTGAGCGAGCCGTTGGCATTGGCGGAAATGACGACGTTGGGTTTGGGCTGTCCGCTCTTCTTGAGCTGAGCGGCTGCATACTCGGCGATCGAATTGTTGGACGGGTCGGTCACCCAGAGATTGCCAGCGGCGTCCAGCGCGAGGCCGGCGTTTCCGCTGTTCGTGATCAGCTTGATCGCGGGCGCGGCGGTGGTGCCGGTCGCGATCTGGCTGGCCGTGTAGCCGAGGATCGAGTTGGCGTTCGCGGCGTTGTTGGAAATGCCGGTCTTGCTGAGACCGGAGTTCGCGACCCACAGAACGACGGTGCCCGATGGTGGTGCCGTCGAATTCGACGAGCAGGCGGTGAACGCCAGCGGAAGGGCGAGCACGATGGCAATCGCCGCGACGATTGTCGTGCGATCCGGTACGGACGCGGTGCGCCGCGTGTTGCGCCGTGCATTACCCCACATGATCCCTAATACCCCCAAAGCACTGAGTTCGTTTGACCTGCGGGGCGAGCGCTGCGTCCCCTGCCCCGGGGTTCATTCGCGGCCGGGGGTCGTACCGTGTTTCCAATGAAAGTATCGGGCGCCCGCTCCGAATGTTGGTGCCGCATGAGATGGAGAGGGATTTGGCCGGCATCCGGCGGGGCGGGTCATGACCCGCCCCTACCAGGGCTAGAACCGTGCGATGCCAATGTGGGCTCGGTCAGGCGGGGGGACCCTGGAGCACCCGTGCGTAGACATTCGTGTCCACGTTCCCGCCGGAGATGACGATGCCGATCCGGCGACCGCGCAGGGAGTCGCGCTCTTTCAGGAGGGCGGCGAGGGGGGCGGCTCCCGCGCCTTCGGCGACCGTGTGCGTATCGGCGAAGAGGGCGCGCATGGCGGATTCGACTTCGTCATCCGTTACTCGCACGATGTGGTCGACGCCGCGGAGGATGAAGGGCAGCGCATCCGGGTGTGGCGTGCGGCAGGACATGCCGTCGGCAATGCGGGTCGATACATCGTGTTCGATGGCGCGCCGTGCGCCGAACGACAGCGCATACGCGGGTGCGGCATCCGAGACCACGCCGACCACCTTCGTGGAGAGGCCGAGGGCATCGCGGGCGGCCATGACGCCGCAAATGCCGGAGCCGAGTCCGATCGGGACGTAGACCGTATCGAGATCGGGGGCGGCGCGGAAGAGTTCCAGTCCGTAGGTGCCGACGCCGCGGACGAGCAGCGTGTGAAACGACGGGACGGAATGCCAGCCGTTTTCTTGCGCGAGAGCGGCAGCTTTTTCCATCGACGCCTGGAAATCATCGCCCGATTCGATCAACTCGGCGCCCAGCGCACGCATGGCGGCGTTCTTCTCGACACTGTTGCCGTGGGGGACGATCGCGACCACGCGAAAGCCGTTGCGGCGGGCGGCGAGTGCCACGGATTGTCCGTGGTTGCCGCGGGTCGCGCAGACCACGCACTTCGTGTCCGGTTGGGTACGGCGCAGGTGATCGAAGTACACGAGACCGCCGCGCACCTTGAACGCGCCGAGTGGTGAGTAGTTCTCGTGCTTAGTCCAGAGCTCGAGGCCCGTGCGGTGTTCGAGGAGTGGCCAGCGGAACTGCGGGGTGGCGGGCATGACCTCGTAGACCAGCGCCGCGGCGGCCTCCAGCTCGGCCAGATTCGGCAGGCGGGAGTCGCTCTCTATGGAGGTGTGGTTCGCGGGCGGCGATTGCGTTGCGGGCATGGCGGGTCGTCTCGGCTTCAGAGAAGAGTCAACGACCTAAATAAGGTGAAGGTGCCATCCCCTTTGCAAACCCCGCCGCGAACAGCCGCGCAAATTGTGATAGGGCCGCCCGTGGTGGCGTCCCTCACTCTTCCCGCATGGCC
The DNA here is from genome assembly GCA_963737895.1 of uncultured Gemmatimonadales bacterium. Classification (GTDB taxonomy): domain Bacteria; phylum Gemmatimonadota; class Gemmatimonadetes; order Gemmatimonadales; family Gemmatimonadaceae; genus Palsa-1248. The sequence goes on from CAVTUF010000002.1 coordinate 385,470, forward strand.
TGCATCGGGTCCACGCCGACGGCCCGGCGGGCTGGGACAATGCACGCCACCGTGACGGCGGCGAGCAGGCCGCAGGCGACGGCCGCGAACGTGACCGCGTCGGTGGACTGGATGCCGAACAGGTAGGCCCGGAGCGAGCGGCCCGCGATGACCGCGCCACCGACACCGACCGCGAGCCCGATGAGCGACCATCCGAGCCCCTGTCGGAGGACGAGACCGAGCACATTGTGTCTGCTGGCGCCGAGTGCCATGCGGATTCCGAACTCCCGCGTGCGCGACGTGACCGAGTACGCCAGCACGCCGTATACGCCGATCGCGGCGAGTGCCAGCGCGACGAACGCGAACGCCGAAATGAGCGTCATGGCGAAGCGGCGGGCGGCGAGACTCGAGCCGAGGATATCGTCCATCGGCCGGACCTCCTGCAGGGCGATCTCCGGATCGATGGTCCGCAGGGCGCTGCGCAGTGCACCTTCGGCGGTTGCCGGGTCGCCGGTAGTCCGGATGGCGATGGACAGCGAGCCTGACGGAGTCTGCGCGTCCTCCTCGACGGCCATCGGGACCGGGTCCTCGCCCATGCCGTCGTAGCGGGTGTCGCCGATCACGCCGACGACCGTTTCCCATGGGGCACCCGGATTGGGTCCGAGCCGCATGCGCTGGCCGACCGGATCTTCGCCGGACCAGAAGCGCCGGGCCATCGTTTCGTTGATGACGACGGCGATCGGGTGGCCGGGCACATCCGACTCGTTGAAGAACCGGCCGCGAACCAGTGGAACGCGGAGCGCCTCGAAATAGTTGCCACGGGCGCCCATGCAGCGGATGTCGGGCAGATGGCCGGGTGGTGCCGGGTGGCGTTCGACCATGAGGTCGCATCTCCAGGTGTTCTGGAGGGGCAAACCGGTCGCGGCCCCGACCTCCTCGACACCGGGCGTGGCGCGGAGCCTGGCGAAGACACCGTTATAGAACTGATTGATGGCGGCGACCGAATCGTACTGGTGGCCGTGCACGACGAATTGCGCAGTCAGGACGTGGCTGGAGCTGAACCCCATGCTGATGCGCTGGAGCGCGTCGAAGCTGCGGACCAGCAGGCCTGCGCCGACGAGCATCACCATGGCGAGCGCCACCTGTGCGACCACGAGGACCCGCCGGACACCGGTTCCGCTTGCGGTACTGCGAGCGCCGCTCTTGAGCGCCTCGTGCAGCTCGGCCCGTGAGCCGTCGAGTGCGGGGATCAGACCGAACGCGATGCCGGTGCACAGCGACACGATCGTCCCAAAGAGCAGCACCGTGCCGCCGATGGAGGCGTGCGCGAGTGGTGGCAGCGTGCCGGGGCTCAGCGAGAGGAGTAACCGCGTGCCGATCGAAGCCACGGCGAAGCCGAGGATGCCGCCGGTTAGCGCGAGGAGCACGCTTTCCGTGAGGAGCTGGCGGACGAGGCGTCCGCGGCCGGCGCCCATGGCACCTCGCACGGCCATCTCGCGCCGGCGCGCCATCGTCCGTGCGAGCGTGACATTGGTGATATTCGCGCACGCGACGAGTAGGACGAGCGCGGCCGCGGCGGCGAGCAGCAGGATAGCGGGGCGGATATCGCCGGTCATCGCCGTCCGAAGCGGCATCACCGTCACGAGGTGGCCGGTGTTGGATTCCGGGTATTGCGTCGCGAGGCGGTGGGCGATGCCGAGCAAGTCAGCGCTGGCCGCGGATACCGTCGTGCCGGGGCGGAGGCGGCCGACGGCGCGGAGATTATGGAACTTGCGGACGCGATTGGGATCCGCGAGGACCGGTGACAGATCGAGGGGGACCCAGACGTCGTCCCCGTAGCCGAGACTGAAGCCCTGGGGCATGACACCAATGACGGTGTAGGATTCGTCATTGAGCGTGATGTTACGGCCGACGGCACGGGGATCGGCGGCGAACGCGCGTTGCCAGAGACCGTATGAGAGGACGGCGACATGTTTATTTGCTGGCGAGTCCTCGCCTGCCGCGAACGTCCGGCCGTGGAGCGCGCCGGCTTGCAGCACGGAGAACAGATTGGCGGACGTCTCCACGCCGAGGAGGACCATCGGGTCAGCGTGGGGCTGGGTGTAGATGAACTGGCCGCCCCAGAGCGCCGCGAGACCGGTGAGCGAGCGTTGCATGTTGCGGTAGTCCATGACATCGCCGGCCGAGAGGTCGTTGCGCGCGTCGTGGGTTGCCGTGTTGTTGTCGTAGATTGCGACGAGGCGGTCCGGCTGGCCGTAGGGCGGCGGCTGCAGGAGGACCGCATTGGTGACACTGAAGATCGCGGTGTTGGCGCCGATCGCGATCGCGAGCGTCAGCAGCGCGACGGTGGTGAAGCCCGGGTTCTGGCGGAGCGTGCGGAGACTGTACGACAGATTCTGCGGCAGCTCGGCGAGCCACTTGGGCATGTGCGCGCTCCTTCGGCGTGGAGATTCGGGCTCAGTACGGATCCGGCGGTGCGGCGGGTTTCAGGCCTGGCTGCGCCCCGGTAATCAGGACAGCGGTATGGCGCCGATGGTTTGCTGGGTTACGCCAACTCGATCCAGACCGGCGCGTGGTCGGACGCCTTTTCGCGTCCGCGGAACTCGCGATCGACCCCGGCGGTCTTCAGGCGTTTCGCGAGAGTGGGACTCAGGAGAAAGTGGTCGATCCGGAGGCCGGCGTCGCGGCCGAACGCATTCCGGAAGTAATCCCAGAACGTGTAGATCCGCTCGCCCGGGTGGAGCGTGCGGATCGCGTCGGTCCAGCCTTGCGAGACGAGGCGGGCGTAGGCCTCGCGCACCTCGGGCCGGAAGAGTGCGTCATTGCCCCATTTCTCCGGCTTGTACACGTCGAGATCGGTGGGCATGACATTGTAGTCGCCGGCGAGGACCACGGGTGCGCCTGAGGCCAGGAGCGACCTGGCGTGCTGCTCGAGCCGTTCGAACCAGCGGAGCTTGTAGTCGAACTTGGGGCCGGGTGCCGGGTTGCCGTTGGGGAGGTAGAGGCAGCCCACGACGATGCCGCCGATAGCCGCCTCGATGTAGCGGCTGTGCAGGTCTTCGGGGTCGCCGGGCAGAGCGCGGCGGGATTCGGTGGCCTCGGTGCCGCGCGTGAGGATTGCCACTCCGTTCCAACTCTTCTGGCCGTGCCAGATGGCGTCGTAGCCGGCGTCGCGGATGGCGAGGATCGGGAATTTTTCCTGGGGTGCTTTCAGCTCCTGCAGGCAGACGACGTCGGGGGAAGTCTCGCCGAGCCATGCGAGGAGATTGGGGAGACGGCCGTTGACGCCGTTGACGTTGTAGGTGGCGATGCGCATGTCGGGTTGGGCGAGAGGGGGGTCGGGATAATTTCGCATCGGCGCAACGTGTCTGGTGGCGGCCTGAAGATGCGTCGTTCGCCTAACACAGGCATCTGTGACTGCCTGAAGATGCGCCGTTCTCGAACGGCGCCTACTGCCCTCGACGACAAGCGACGAATCGGGCCACATCTGGGGACGGATTCGTTTGCGGTTAGAATTTTACGGCATGCCTAGGATCAGTGCAGGCCTGTTGATGTACCGGCGGCGGGATGGTTTGCTGGAGGTGTTGCTGGTTCATCCTGGCGGGCCGTTCTGGGCCAGGAAGGATCGGGGTGCCTGGTTCGTGCCCAAGGGCGAGATCGAGCCGGGCGAGGGGGAGCTGGCGGCCGCGGAGCGCGAGTTCGAGGAGGAGACGGGCGTCCGGCCGGCGGGACCGTATCTGCCGCTCGGGAGCATCAAGCACAAGAGCGGAAAACAGGTGATTGCGTGGGCATTCGCAGGAACGTGCAATCCGTCGGAGGTGAAGAGCAACACATTCATGATGGAGTGGCCGCCGAGGTCCGGGCGGCAAGAGGAATTTCCCGAAGCCGACAGAGCGGAGTTCTTCACCGTCTCGCGGGCGAGAGAGTGGATGCATGTGCAGGAGTTCGCGCTTGTGGAGCGCCTGTGGGAGCTTCTCGAACGACCGCTCGCCGAGCGTGGCGGCACCGGGCAATCATGAGGACGTCGCTATGAAGGAGTTACTGGTGGATGTGGCGCGGCGGGCGGGGGCGTATCTCGATTCGGTGCCGTGGTACGAATCGCGCGGGGCGGGACGGCATCTCCCCCGGTTCGCTGAGATTTGTCTTGACGCGCGTATATTGTTATAATATACATACACAATGGCTTCCCCGTTGGATACCCTTGCGGCCTGTACCGGCTTTCAGTGGGACGAGGGGAACCGGGACAAGAACGAACGTGATCACGGGGTGAGCTGGGTTGAATCTGAGCAAGTATTTTTTGCCGAGCCGCTCGTTGCCGCGATGGATTCGCAACACTCTCAGGCGGAGACTCGCTACTACGTGTTGGGAAGGACACGTGACGGGCGCCTTCTCTTTGTCGCGTGTACGGTGCGAGAGCAGTCGATACGCGTCATTTCGGCAAGGCCAATGAGCAGACGCGAACGGAGGATCTATGCGCAAGCCGAGAAAGAAAACAGTCCATAAGCAGCCGCCGCGCATGACGATTCCCGCGTTCGCCACGGAGGATGAGGAGCGCGAGTTTTGGGCATCGGCAGATTCGACTAAGTACGTCGATTGGGACACTGCACGTCGCACCGAGCTTCCATCGCTCAAGCCGTCCACCGCGACTATTTCGCTTCGGTTACCCGAATCAATGCTTGTCGAGCTCAAGACACTGGCCAATGAGCGCGACGTACCATACCAATCCCTTCTCAAGGTCTACCTGGCGGATCGCATCCGACACGAGCGTTTGAGACGCCGATCGGCCTAGCGCGTTGGCGTGGGCCTGCCCGCTTCGTGGCGGCAACCGGATTTGATCGCTGGATGTCTACAAGAGAGCCAACTGGCACATTTTGGCGCGCGATCGTGATTGCGGGCGCGCTTTCTATCTACTGAGGCGCCTCTTCGCCATGCGCTATGCTGCCCTTCTCCTGGCCAGCAGTGTCATCCTGTGGGCGTTCCCGGTGGCTCGCAGCGCCAAGGGCAGTCATTGGCACGGGCCGCCGCTTCACGGGACCTTGCTGGCGACCAACATGAACGACAATACCGTCACGGTGCTCGATCTCGCGTCCGGCCGGACACTGGCGACATTGCCGACGGGACTAGCGCCGCATGAAGTGGCCGTCTCGCACAATGGGAAGTGGGCGGTCGTCTCGAACTATGGTCCGGCCAAGCAGCCCGGCAATTCGCTGACCGTGATCGATCTCACGCCGGCGGTGCCGGCGGTGGTGCGGACCATTGATCTGGGCGAGTATCACCGGCCGCACGGGTCGGTGTTTCTGCCGGGTGATACGGCGCTGCTCGTGACATCGGAGACGAGCCAGTCCGTCGTCGTCGTGAACCTCGCGCATGGGACGGTGAGCGCGAAGATCCCGACCACGCAGAAACTGTCGCACATGGTCGTGCTGACGGCCGATGGGCGTCACGCATTTACCTCGAACGTCGGGGATGGCACGATTTCGGAGCTCGACGTGAACGGGCATTCGTTCGTGCGTAAGATCACGGTTGCGCCGGCCGTCGAGGGCATTGCCGTGTCGCAGGCCGGCGATCAGGTCTGGGTCGGCAGCGACCAGACCAAGATCGTGAGCATCGTGACGCCGGCGTCGGGTGCTGTCGCGGACACGATCGGCGGATTCGGGTTGCCGTACCGGCTGGCGATCACGGCTGACGGGAAGACCGCGATCGTCACCGATCCCGCGTCGGCCGTCGTGCGATTCTTCAACACTGCGACGCGCGCTGAACTGGGCAGAGTGACGTTCCCTGCTGACAGTCTCGTGGCGACAGCCGAAGTGCCGGGCTCACCGTCTCCCGAGGGTGTGACATTGACACCCGATGGCCGCACGGCCTTTGTGACGCTGCAGGGGCGGAATCGGGTCGTGGCGATCGACGTGGCATCGCGCACCGTGGTGGCCACCATGCCGACGGGTACATGGTCTGATGGCGTGGCGTATTCCACGCTGGCGCACTGAAACACGCGCAATGGGCGGGTCTGTGCGTGGCGCGAGATGGACCCTTGCCGCGGGATCCCTGGCGCTGCTGGCGGCTGGCGGCGGGCACCGGCCCCCATCGCAGACGTCATCGGTTCCCGTCGTCATTCCGCTCGACGGGACGCGTGGGCTGACGCTGATCGGGACTCATGCGCGCGCGGTGACGTATCTGGGGCGCAGAGCGGTCGAGCTGACGGAGGCGCCTGTGTCAATGGATACGGTGACGGGGCTCGAGGAAGTCGCGCCGGGCAAGTACGAGTCGTATGCCGATCTCGTGCCTGGCCGGTGGACGCACGTGCGGGTGGTCGTAAGGGGCGAGCGGGCGACTTTGTACGTGAACAATGCGCCGCAGCCTGTGCTCGTCGTGAACGATCTCAAGCTTTTGGCGGGGCGTGGGAAGATCGGGTTGTGGATTGGGTCGGGGACGATTGGGTATTTCTCGCGGATGGTGGTGACGGCGGCAAACGCAGGGTAGACGCTAATTCCGGCCATCTTCCGCCACGTAAGCCCACCCCTGTCGCAGCGCTCTTTGGTGAAATGGTAGCTTCTGGTATGGCTACCTCGTTTATCCGCGACGCGAGCGGATGGGTCGTGTTCCAGTCCGACCCGGATGACATTGGTCCGCAAGACCCTGTGGCGCTCATCGACGATGAACGCGATCGCCGCATCCGCCAGCTATCGGGTGATGAGTGCCTGCCCACTCAGTTCGCGAAGAACATCCCGCCGTTGGGGTGGATGTTCTGGCCGGTGATGTAGCCGTTGGTGGCGAGCATTACCGCGATCGAGGCGACTTCCTCGGGCGTGCCATAGCGGCCGACCGGTACACGGTCGGGCGTCACGTTCACCAGAACGCGCACCATGTCAGACTCGATCAGGCCTGGCGAGATCGCATTCGACGTAATCCCTTCCTTGACCAGCAGTAATGCGTAGCCGTGCATGATGCCCAGCATGCCGGCTTTGGACGCGGCGTAGTGGGGGCCGATCGTCCCACCAATGTTCGCGGCGACCGAGGACAGGAAGATGAATGCGGCCCCATTTCGCGCGGCGCATCGCGGGGAGCGCGGCTGTCGTGACGAGCCAGGCGGACCGCAGGTTCACGCGAATCGCCTCGTCGAAGTCCGCGAGTTGCACGGTGTCGATCGTGCGCTGGTGGGCGACGCCGGCGTTGTTGACGAGGATCGCGACATCGCCCAGTTGCCGCGTCACTGACTCGAACATTGCGGTGACGGAGGCTTCGTCGGCAACGTCGGCGCGGACGGCGATCGCGCGGCCAGCAGCGGCCGTGATTTCCCGGACCACCGCGTCGGCGGCGTCCTTCTGCGAGTGGTAGTTCACGGCGACCTGTGCGCCGGCATTGGCCAGGGCGATCGAGATTGCGCGGCCGATGCCGCGGCTGCCGCCTGTGACGAGGGCGATCTTGCCGGTGAGGGTCATGCTTCAGGGAGCCGGGGTAATGTGCGGCGTGTGCGCCGGTTCAATATCGCAAGGTGACTGTGGCCGCGGCATCCGGCGGGGGCCGTTCCCGAACGGCCCCCACTGCCCTCCTCCGCCAATTTCGTCTATGCGACTGACAGGACCGGGTCATGACCCGCCCCTACAAGGGACGAAATCGTGCGACGTTGCAGGCTATCGTGCGGAAGCAGACCTCCGGCCGCGGCGCCGGGGGAGCGTCGGCCAACAGGCCGACCTACGTTTCTCGAACGGACGCACTGCCCTCCTTCGCCAAATACCATTGATGCGACTGGCAGGGCGGATCATCCGGCCCTTGCAGGGGGGGGCGCGGCAAGCGATTCAGGCGACGGCGGGACGCGGCGCGATTTCTCCGCGGAGGCTCGATCCAACTGTCTCACCGAGTAGGCCGACGGACACGAACGAGACCAGACACGCGGCTGCCATGTAGACGGCGATACCGGTCGTCGAGTGAAGGGACGTGAAGAGGCTTGTCGCAATGATTGGCGCGAGTGCGCCGCCGACAATGGCGCCCAGTTGATAGCCGAGCGACGCGCACGAGTACCGGACCTTAGTGCGGAACAACTCGCCGAAGAGCGCGGCCTGCGGCCCGTACATCATGTTGCCACTGATGTTCAGGAGGGCGACGCCGGCCGCCATTCCGAGTACCGATTTCGTGGCCAGTAGCGGGAAGAGGGCGAACCCGGATAGCGCCGTGAGCACGGCACCCGTCATGGCTACGCGGCGGCGGCCGAGGCGGTCGGAGAGCGCGCCGAATACCACGAGGAACGGGGCGGCGACGCCGGTACCGATCAGGACCGCGGTCAGGATCGCTCTCCGCGAGACGTTCAGGCCGTCCGGACTCGTGGCGTACGCTACGGCGAACGTCGTCACGATGTAGAAGAGGATGTTGGACGCGACGAACGAGCCGGCGGCAAGGAGTATTTCGCGGGGATGGCGCCGGAGCGCTTCCAACACCGGCAGGCGCACGTGCGCGGCAGCGCCCGCACTGCTTGCCCGCTCGAGCTCGCGGTAGACTGGCGTATCCTCGACCCGGCGATGCACGTACCAGCCGAGTGCCACGAGGAGGATGCTGAGGAAGAACGGGAGGCGCCACGCCCAGGTGATGAACGCATCGGCCGGCGTGAGTGCGCCAACCACCAGGAATGCGAGATTTGCGAGCACGACGCCTGACGGCGCGCCGCACTGGGCAAAGCTCCCCCAGTAGCCGCGACGCGTGGCTGGGGCGCTCTCGACGACGAGTAGCATCGCGCCGCACCACTGGCCGCCGATCGCGAGGCCCTGTGCGAACCGGAGCAGCACGAGCAGCGTTGGGGCGATTGCGCCGATCATTGCATACGGGGGCAGGCAGCCGATCAGTGTCGTCGCGACGCCCATCAGGACGAGTGCGATGGCGAGTGCAGTCGTGCGGCCAAGCCGGTCGCCCAGGTGGCCGAAGATCGCCGCGCCAACCGGGCGCGCGAGGAATCCGACGGCGAAAGTACTGAACGAGGCGAGGAGTGCGATCCCGTGCGGGAGAGACTTCGGAAAGAAGAGCGTCGGGAATACCAACGCTGATGCGACGCCGTAGAGCAGGAAGTCGTACCACTCGATGCTCGTGCCGGCGAGGCCCGTCAACGCCAGCTTGGTCATCGAGGCTGGCGAGCGCGGTGCAGCGGCGTCAACCATCGTTGATGCGCATGGACAGCCTATACGTCGTGAGGAGGGAAGACGTTATCGCGGCAGTCAACGTGGCGCATGAGACGGTGTTGGGCCAGGCTTGCATCCGTCGGGGCGGGTCATGACCCGCCCCTACCAGGGACGGCATGCAGCGACGCAGCGGAGTACCAGGGACGGCATGCAGCGACGCAGCGGACTATGATGCGGAGGCAGATATTGGCAGCGAGCCACTATCGATTTTCCCGCGGGCCGGCCAAGGCCGCCGCGGCGGCCGCGCCGCGATCCGTGGGCTCATGCTCCAGCCGGCCAAAACGGATAGAGACGAAGCATCGGCCCTCGAGGGTGGGAATCCCCGGTTCGTCTTACAAGAGACGGGTTCGCAGGGTCGCACGAGACAGCGGGCAGACGCTGGCGAGACGCGGGGCGCGTAGGCTTACCGCAACTTTCTGACTGGAGCGTATGATGTCTTACCGAATCGCCCTGATCGCCGCATCGATCGCCGTCATCGCGGCACCGGCCGCGTACGCGCAGAAGGATGTCGCGTCGTGCAAGCCCATGCTCGACGCGATGGCGAAATTGGCAGCCACCCCGTATCACATGTCCGGCACGATGACAACACCGGGAACCGGTAGCAAGTCCGAGCCGATGGAGTTCATCAGCGCCGGTGGCCAGAATTACGTCATGACGGAGGGGCACTGGGTGCGCAGTCCAATGACGGCGGCGGAGATGGCGGCTCAGGAGCAGGACAACATACGCAACGCAAAGGCGTTTTCCTGCCACCGCCTCTCGGACGAGCCGGTCGGTGGTGTGGCCGCGGTCGTCTATAGCACGCACAGCGAAAACGACGACTCCAAGGCCGACGGCCAGGTGTGGATCGCGAAGGGGAGCGGGCTCGTCCTGCGCATGGAAGCGGATGTTGATCCGGGTGATGTCGGTCACACCCATATGTCGACGCATTACGACTATGCGAACGTGCACGCACCTGCAGGCGTGCAATAACGCGCATTGCGACTACGTCCCGCGATCAGGGACCTCCCGGCGGGCCGCCTCCGCCGCCGCGGCGGCCGCCTCCGCCCTGGCCGCGCGGGCCGCCCTTGATGCTGTCGGGAACTTTTTCCCACTGATCATCCTTCAGCTCGCCTTTCGCTTCAGCGATGGCGGCGGTCATGATCGTGCGCACGACGGCGAACTGGCGGCGCATGATGCCGAACATTGTTGTCGCGTCGAGGTTCGCGCCGAGTTTTTGCAAGTCGGCACGCACCGTACCCGTCAGCGAGTCCACGCGGATCTTGAAGACCTGCAATGAGGCCTGGAGCTGGGTCTCCTGGTCCTGGCTCAGGCCCAGCGTGTCCTTGAGCGCCAGAATCTCGTCGAACGGATTCGGCAACCGCGCCGCGAAGCGCTGCGAGATCTGATCCGGGAGGCTCTGCTTCTGGTCGGCCGCCGCAGTGCTGGCAGCGTTGTCTCCGCCCCCTGGTCCCCTGCCGCCACGGCCGCCGCCGCCCAGAAATCCGCGGAGCTGTTGCTCCGCATCGCCCGGTCCAACGTTCATCCGGCCGCCGATCACGAACAGGAACGGCTGGCCGTACGCCTGATAACTGCTCGCCCGGCCGAAATGTGTGTTCACGACATACTTGTACTGGTTGGTGCCCGGGTTGAAGCCGGTGATCGACAGCAGCGTCGGATCAGGCGCGGCCGGTTGTCCCCAGCCCTGCAGATGATTCGGACCGTGGAACAGGAGATCGAGTCCGGTCAGCGTGTTCAGCAACTGCACGGTGATCGTGAGACGCCGGTCGAGGCCCAGGGCATTCGGGCGGATATTCACCTGCCAATTCAGCGACTCCGTCCACGGGCCGAAGCAACTGTTGCGGGCCGCTACCTGGCCGAGCTGTGAGGAGAGACAGTCCTGAATCCGGCCTGGCCCCGTGGTGAGCAGCGTCCGCATGGCCGACGCGACGGACGGATCCGTCAGGGGATTGCCGGGGTCGAAAACGAACGCGCGGTCGTTGCGCGACACGCCGTCGCCGTTCACATCGCCATTCACGATCGGTGAGTACGGCGTCCCGGAGTTCAGCTGCGCGATCGCGGTAATCTCCACGAGCGGCGTCAATGGATAGGTGAACGTGCCCACGATCTGATGTTCGCGCTGGAGGTCGCTCGTCCCGAACGGCTGCACATTCGGGTTGGCGGCCGTCGTCGGTGACGCAAACCCGTAGACCGCCGAACCGCCCGAGAACAATGACTGATCGCGCACGCGCGAATACGTGTACGCCAGTGAATACAGGATTCCGCGGTCCGTGAACCCATTCGCGCTGGCGGTGACCTGCCGGGTGTCGGACTGCAGGTTGGAATTGAGCGAGAGCACCTGGCCGAACTGCGGATGGAGCCGTGATGAGCCGAACGCCGACGCGCCGGTCCCGGGGTCGAGCGCCGTCTGGCTGACGTAGACCGGACGGTTGTTCTCATTGGCGAGCCGGAACTGCGGCACGGTATCGAGATTGAGGTCGGTGACGCCGAACAGCGATTCGCCGCGGGCGTACGTGCCGTCGATCGACATGGTGACGTGCTGGAAGAAGCGGTGCGAGATGCCGAGCGATCCGCGCCAGGCGCGCGGCGCCTCGAAATCGGGGGCGAAGGTCGTGACGGCGCTTCGCGCACCCAGTCCCAGCGAGTCAGCCGGGAAGACCGGGAGCGAGCTGGCATTGCACTGCGTCGGCGGCGTGGCCGTTCCGCCGGCAAAGCCCGCCCAGTCCGGCGTAGGAACCTGCGGACCCACGCACACGAGCTGCGTTTCGCCATTGGCCGCGCCGGTCGCGGACTGCAGCGACGAGAAGAGCGACTGGGGCGTCGGTGCGCGAAACTCGCCGATACCGCCGCGGATGACCGTCGGCGACGAGAAGAAGCCGCCGCCTCCACCTCCGCGACCTCCTCCCCCTCCCCCTCCCCCGCCACGGCCACCGCCACCGCCATTGAGGATATACGTAAAGCCGACGCGCGGACTGGCGTGGATTTCCGACGGCCAGTCGTTGGTTTTCCGGTGAAAGAGCGAGTCGATCACCGGATTGAACGCGGGCGCGCCGCCGTAGAGCGAGCCTTCGACCCGTGCGCCGTAGGTGATCTGCAACTGGCCTTTGCGCCAGGCATCGCCGAGGTAGACGGCGCCGTTTATGGCGTGGGCGTCGGTATTGCGGACATTGAACGCCCGGGTGAACGCGGCCGGGGAATCCGCCTCGAACGCGGCCAGCGAATTGTACGTGTAGGTGCCTTGCTGGTCGGGCGTGATGTTCTGGCCGAAGCTCGCGATGTTGATCAGGCCACCGAGCTTGATGCGGTGCGCGCCATCGCCCGGGAGGATCGAGGTCTCATTCGTGGATTCGATATAGTTATTGAACGTGTGTTGCGGGACCGCGGGGCTCCCGCCGAACGCCAGCGACGAAACGCCGAAGCCCAGGGGCTGCGCTGCGTCGGTGTCGGCGGCATCCGGAATCACCGTCACCCGGCCGGCCTGCGCCTGCATGTATGGCGCGATGGTCGTCTGCGAGTGTGCGGCGTACACCCGGAAGTCATTGATCGTGGCGTCGCCGATGTGGGAGGTGAGCCCGAGGAAGAGACCGCCGCCCGCGTTGGAGTTGGCCGTGCCGGCAGATGGGAGCGAGAAGACCGAGACACGGCTTCCCTGCTGCGCCGATGCGCGGTAGTCGCCGCGCAGCGTCAGCGTCTCGTCGTCCGACAGGATGTAGTCGAAGCGCTGGAAGCCGACGACCGAAGTGATCCCGCGCGACGACGGCACATTGGGGCCAGTGACCGGGACGCCGAGCTGCCGGACGTGGGAGGTGAAGAGACTGACCGTGTCCTGCGTGATGCCGAGGGGGCCGAGCGTGTTGGGGCTGGCGTTGAGGAGCGAGATGAGATCATCGGAGCGGCGATTGAGCTGCACGGCCGTGAACGTGAACAACTTGTCGCGCACGATCGGGCCGCCGAAGCCGCCGCTCAACTGCAACTGATCGCGGAGCTGGCCGAACGCCGGTGGCCCTTGCGTCCCGAAGGCGAAGTTCGAGTTGCGCGCCGTCACGCCGAACGAGCCGGCGGCATCGTTGGTACCGCCGCGTGTCGTGGTGGCGATCTGGCCGCCGGTGAACTGGCCGCGCGAGACATCGTAGCTATTGGTGACGACGCGGATGTTGCGGACCGCTTCGGTCGGAACAGACGCGCCGGCGAAGGACAGGCCGTCGACCGTCGTCGAGTTGAGCGACTGGCGTTGGCCCGCGACGGAGAACGCGGTGGCCGTCGTGTCCGTGGCTGACAGGCCGACCACGCCCGGCGAGAGCGTGGCGATCGTGGCGAGATCGCTGCCATCGATCGGGAGGCGTTCGATCTGGGATGGCGTGAGCGTGAGGCCGGTGCCGCCGGCGTTGGCGGCATCGCGGCCCGTGGGCTGGCGGCCCCGTGTCGTGACCGTTTCCAACTGGTGGACCGACGTGCTCAACTCAATGTTGGCGACGAGCCGGTCCTCGTCGGCTTGCCGTGAGAGGAGCACGTCGGTAGGTGCGAAACCAATGTACTTCACCTGGACGCGGTACTGGCCACCGCCGTCCGGAAAGACGACCGTGTAGCGGCCGTCGCTATTGGTCGTGCGCGACCGGCTGATATGGGTATCGATCGATGTAACAGTGACCGTCGCGCCGGCGACCGGCTGGTGGTCAGGTGCCGGACCGGTGACCTTGCCGGTCACGATGTCCGTGGTCGATCCGACCTGAGCGACCGCCGTTTCGCCCGGAATCAGCAATCCCGCGAGGACCAGCGCAATGGTGCAAGTGACGGCTCGGTAGCAGTTTCGCTGCATGCGGAAGCTATACGACGGGTGTGTGGCGGATGTTGGGAGCGAACGGTCCCGGAGGTGTCACGCGGCGTGCGCTCGTGTCGGCTTGCCGGGATGGCACGATGCGCGCTACCATTGCTCGCATGGCATCCGGCGGCTGGTGGCACGGGGGTACGCGGGCTGGCACATTCGCCGGATCTCCGATTGGCACGCCGGCCGGAACCGTGTCTGGCGCGCCGTGACCGTTCCGATTCCTCCACGCCAACGCGCGCGGCGCGTGACTGGGCCAGCCGGATCCCCAAGTACTCCGCAGCCGGGGCCGCAGCGCCGCCGCGCGCCATCGGCGAGACGGGCGGAGGGGATGCGGGTGTATCGGGCACTGCGAGACGCCATCATCTATGGACGACTCGCACCCGGTGCACGGCTCGTCGAGGACCAACTGGCGATCCGGTTCCGGGTGAGCCGGACGCCGGTCCGCGACGCGATCCAGCGGCTCCAGCAGGAAGGATACGTCGTGACACCGGCGGGGTTCCGTCACGCGCGTCCCGTGGTGGCGCCGCTGACGCAGGCCGACGCGGAGGAGCTGTGCTCACTGGCGGGATTGCTCGAGGGATTTGCGGCGGCGGCCGCGGCGCGGCTTCCCACGCATCTCCGGCTCGACCTTGCCGGTGAACTGGTGGCCCTCAACGACGCGATGCGAATCCTCGGCGAGGGGCCCGATCCGAGCCGGGACCGCCTGCACGATCTGGATGCCGCATTTCATCATGCGTGCACGCTGGCGGCGGCGGGGCCGCGGCTGCTCGCGCTGCTCGAAGTGGTGAAGCCGCAGGCGGAGCGGTACAACCAGCTCTACGCCAACATGCTCCCGAAGCGGATCTCGGCGACCGTGGCCGAGCATGACGCGATCATCCGCTGCATCCGTGCGGGGGACGCCGAGGGGGCACGGTTGGCCGTGGAAGCCAACTATGGGCATGGGACATCGCAACTGACGACCGCGATGACGCCACCCGCCAAGACCCGGCGGCAGCCCGGCGTATCCTCGCGCAGCCGGCTCGGCGCGCCGAGAGAGCGGTAGCGCGCGAGACACCGGACGCCGGAGACCGGGCGCTGGAGTGCAACCGTGCTTTCGGGCGCGGGGTCCAAATCCATATCCCAACAGACACAATGGAACAGTGAATCGAACCGGTCATTCGGGGCGCCCTCGGTGCTGAGTGCCAGGACATCGGGTGCGATCGCAATCGCGGTTACGATCGGGCTCGGCGCGATTGCCGGCGGGGCCGGCGGCCAGGCGGTAAGCACGACCCGCGCGTTGCGCTATCCTGCGATTCCGATCGAGTACTCGCATCTCGCGAACGGACTCAAAGTCGTGCTCGCGCGCGACACGACGACGCCGGTGGTCGTGGTCGCCGTCTACTATGGTGTCGGGCAGCGGACCGAGGGTCATGGGCAGGAGGGGTTCGCGCATTTGTTCGAGCATCTCATGTTCGAAGGGTCAACGCATCTCGGGCCCGGCGAGTTGCTGAGGCTGATCTCCAGCAATGGTGGCACGCTCAACGGGAATACCCGGTACGACTTCACCGACTACTTCGAGATCGTGCCACCCTGCCCTCACAGGGTGCTGGGTCCAGAAAAGACGACCGGCCGGCATCCTCTGGTGAGGGCGCCGGCCGGTCTCGCGAATTCGCCCCGAGCCTCAGCGAGAACTACGGGGTGCAGACCAGGTTGAAATTGAACGTCTGCGTGCCCCTGCCGGTCAGGTCGTAGTCGGACGCGGTGGCCGCCGCACACGAACTCGGGGCAGTGGTGACGGTGACCGTGCCGGCGCCGTCGGCGATCCCGGAGATCAGGTACGTCCCGTCAGCGCCGGTCGTTCCCGTGTACGTGGCGCCCGAACTCGTGATGGTCGCGGTCACAACCGCGCCGCCGACGGGCGCCGAGTTGGTGTCGACTGTGCCGGTGATATTGCCTACTTTCGGTCCCGTGGCGGGTTTGATGCAGCTCGTGCCCATCGATACGGCACCTCCTGCCAGCAGCATGCACATGGTTACCACGAATCTCAGTCGCGTCGTTTTGCTGTGACTCAGCATCAAGTCCTCACGGTCCGGGGGAGTATTTCAAATGTCGGTGCCAATGCGTCGAGGCCAACGGTGCCGCGATAGTGCGGACGCGCGTTGGCCAAGTCAAATGACATTTCCGTCATAGAGGACACTTGTCGGCAATTGCCCTAGCGTGTCGGCAACTGCCCTACTGAAACACTCCCGCAGATTGCGGCTAGATCACCGGCGTACACGTCACGGTGATGGAGATGCTCGCGGTATCGGCGCTCGCAAGCGCGTACGAAACCGGGTTGGGAACCGTGCATCCGGCGGGCAGCACGCTCACGGAAATCGTCCCGTTGCCGTCCGGCACATTGGTGATCAGATAGTTGCCGTTGGCGTCAGTCGTCGCGACGTATTCACCACCGCTGTCCGAGACGGCGGTGACGGAGGCATTGGCGATGGCGCCCTGGCTGCTGGACACGACACCGGCGATCGCCCCGAACTGCGCGGTGGGGTTGGTGGGGGTGATGCAACTCGACGCAGTGGACACGGCGACGCCGGTCAGGATCACGCAGATCCGGAGCGCGAAGACCAGGCGTGGCGAACGGTGGTGGTGCACGGAACCTCCCTGATTTATTTGGCTAACCGATACCGCTGCGACGCGCGAGGGGTAGGCGGGTAACCGGCCGCCACAACCGATCTACGGGTGAATTGCGGGAATTGATGGGTGGGAAAAGGCAGCGGAGGTGCCGACCGGGCATTGGCCGATTTCCATTCCTCGGTATCGGCCGATACCGTGCGGGGGCCGTTCTCGAACGGCCCCCACTGCCCTCGACGACCGGTTGTGGTTGGACGGCAACTACAGTCAACCTACGCCTTTGGCCCCCACTGCCCTCGACGACCGGTTGTCGTCGGACGGCTACTACAGTCAACCTACGCCTTTGGCCCCCACTGCCCTCGACGACCGGTTGTCGTCGGACGGCTACTACGTACCGTCAGGGTTGGACGTTGGTGACGCCTTCGGCGCCGGGCTTCGGGAAGTGTTGTTCGTACCAGCGGAACTTGCGATCAATGTTGTCGATCACGTGTCCGGTTTCGGCCAGGCCGTGTCCTTCGCGGGGGTAGCGGACGAAGATCACGTCGACTCCGACGTCCTTGAGGGCAATGTAGTACTGCTCCGCTTCCTCGATCGGGACATCCGGGTCGTTTTCGCCGTGCATCAGCATCGTCGGCGTGTGGACCTGCGCGACGTAGCGGATCGCCGAGCGTTTCCAGGCGTCGTCCATCGCTGTGCCCTGGTGGAGGAACTGGCCGAACTCCATCTCCTCGTACTGGTTGTAGTAGTCAATGTAGTTGTAGCTGATGACATTACTGATCCCGGCGATTGGCACGGCGGCCTTGAACTCGTTCGTTTGCGTGATGAGCCAGTCGCTGAGCTGCCCGCCGTAGCTGACGCCTTCGATTCCCATGCGTTCGCGATCGATCCACGGATTGCGGCGGACGGCGGCGCTCACGGCGTAGAGGACGTCCTGTCCCTCGTCGCCGTCCTGGTCGCCGAATACGGCGTCGGCGAATTTCTGGCCATAGCCGGAGGAACCGCGGTAGTTGACGTGGAGCGTCGCCCAGCCGTGGGCGGCGTAGACCTGGTCCTGGAAGTTGAACGCCGGGCCGTTCTGGCCGTGCGGGCCGCCGTGCAGCTCGACGATCATCGGGTATTTCGTAGCGACGCCCGTGTCCGAGGGGTGTTCGACGAGGCCGAGTGGCTTCACGAGAAACGCTTCGACCTCGTACTTGTTGTCATTGCTCACGAACGTGAGGGAATCGACCGCCGCGACCGGCTTGCCCTTGAGGACGTCGGCGTTGAGGTCCGTCGCCGGGTGCGCGGGCGTGACGCCGGACTTCACATAGAGCTGCGCGAGATCACTCGTGGTATTGAGCGCGAAGGCGAGCTTGCCTTCGGTGCCGACCGAGAAGCCGCCGACCGATCCGAGATCGTTGACGACGATCTGGGCCGGACCGGCCGCGCCGGTGGCGGAGATCGCGATGCGGGTCAGGTGCGTGCTGCCGCGCTGCTGTGCGGTGAAGTAGACCGCGCCGCCGTCGGGGGACCACCTGGGATGGCCCTCGCGGGAGTCGAGCGAACCGCCGACCTCGCGGCGGTTCCCGCCTTTGCTGTCCATGATCCAGACGTGCGTGTCCTCCATCGTCGTCTCGCGGTCCGTGATCCCGCGGCGCGTGCCAGCGTAGGCGATCCACTTCCCATTGGGGGACCAGACCGGCGCGTACTGCGTGCTTTCCATCGCCGTCAGCCGCCGAACGGTGCCATCCGAGACCTTGATCGCGAACACATCATAGTGGAAGAACTCATCCGAGTTCGGGTCGGGGTTCGTGACATAGGCGATCTCCGTCCCGTCGGGCGACCACGCAATCGAGTGCTCGTCGCGAGTCCCGTTCGTCAACTGCCGCACCTGCTTCGACGCGACATCCACGATCGCAATGTGGAGGCGGCGGTTGTCATTGAAGTGCGTGAAGCCTTCGCTCGCGGTCGGCCGGTAGAGGTAGCGCGTGATCACGACCGGATCGCCGGTGGCGTTGGCCGTCTCGGGGCCGGGGCTCGACGACACGAACGCGATCTGCTTACCGTCGGGCGACCATGTGGTATTGTTACCCTGCCCTGGCAGCGGCGAGTTCGAGCCGGACATGGGCGCGAGGAACGTCGGTTCCGATCCATCCGGGTGCACGATAAAGAGGCCGCCCTGCTTGCCGTCCGTGCCGGTGTAGCTCAGCCACCGTCCATCGTGCGACCATTGCGGGGCGCCGGCGACCGACTTGTCATCGCCCAAGCGCGACGATTTCCGGGTGGCGACATCCATCACCCAGAGCTGGGAGTAGGCGCGGCCGGGGTGATCGCGCATGATGACCGTGTAGGCGACCGTCTTTCCGTCCGGGGAGAACTCGACATCGTTGACGGCGCGGAGGCGACTCAGGTCGCTGCTCTGCAAACCGGCGGCGGTACCGCTCGATCCGGATGTCTGGGACTGGATGGGCGCTGTGGGGACGGCGAGCGCGAGGATGCAGAGCGAGGGGAGGAGCGGATGCACGGTACGCACGAGTCGCCTCGGATAACGGTAGAGGGGTGAAAGGTCGCGCGGCGAATATCGTACGCGGTCCCCTCTTCCGCACTACCCGCCTCAGGTGGCGAGACCGCGCACGGGCTAGCCCTTCTTCAGCCGCACATCTCCGTCGCCGGTGGTGAGCATCACCCGGGCCGCATTGGATCCGGCGTTCCCGACCGTGCCGCGCATGTGGTGCGTGTCCATGTGGCCGGTGAGCGTCAGGGGGAAGTCGCTTTCCAGCGACCCCTCGCCGGTGGACGCTTCGACCTCGCCGCTGAAACTCGACGGCAGGAATACGGTGATCGATCCGTCGCCGGTGTGCGCTTCGATGGACTGGCCGTCACTGGCTGTCGCGACGTGAACCTCGATAGTGCCGTCGCCGCTCGAGAGCCGTACGGGGGCGGCGCCCGCCGAATGCGGATGTTGCCATCGCCGGTGTGCGCGCTGACGGCGCCTTTGACCGCCTCCATCGTAATGTCGCCGTCGCCGGACCTGGCATCGACGGTGCCCGCTGCGCCGGCGACGGTGATCTCGCCATCACCGCTCTTGGCAATGACATCGGCGCCGGCGTCCTTGATGCCGATATGGCCGTCGCCGGTCTTGGCGGCGAGCTTGACACCTGCCGGGAGCTCCACGGTGAGGTTCGCGGCGGGGCTCTGGCCGTACTCCACACCCGAGTGGCCATGGGCGCCTGATTCATCGCACCGTCCGTCCGGGTAGCGCGCGCAGATCGTGACGTCGCTGCCGGACTGGACGACATCGAACACGAGGGCGCGGCCGCCGGACGTGATGCGCGTGCGCTCGCCGTGTACGTGCGCTTTGCCGGAGCTGCTGGGAGAGACCTGGATATCGCCGTCGACGTTGGCGATGCGAAGCGTTGCGCCCGCGGGGACCGCGCCGGACCAGTCGAAGGTGGGGGCGTCCACGGGGTATTGGGCCTGTGCGGCGGCGGTGAGTGTCATGGACGCGAACGCGAGAATGTGCAACCGCAGCATCGAGCCTCCCAAAGAGTGGTGCGGATGGGATGGCGCGGCCGGGCGGATGGTTTGGACGGCGGCCATTCCCTGTTCACCGTACGGGAGGGGCGGGAGGGAGTAGCGCGCGTCCCTACCCCGCGATCCTACTGCACGATCTTGCCGTAGGGGGCGACCTGGTCGGCCACTGTTTTCTTATCGCCTGCGACGACGATGGCCATTTTGTTCGGGTCGAGGTATTGCTGGGCCATATGCTGGACGTCGGCTGGGGTGACCGCGTAGACGCGATGGACGAAAGTGGTGAGGTAGTCATCACCCAGGCCGTTCAGGTCGACGAATCCGAACTGGCGTGCGAGGCCAGCTTGCGATGAGTTGGCCAGCACGAAAGTCCCGGCGAGGTAGTTCTGAATGGCGCGGACCTCGTCAGCGGTTGGTGCTTCATTGCGGAGGCGATCGACCTCGCCGAAGATCTCCTTGAGCGACGCGCCGGTGACATTGGTGGTGACGTCGGCGCCTTCGCGCCAAACCGTGGACCGGTACCTCGAGTCCAGCGTGCTGAATGGCGAGTACGTGTAGCCTTTCTGCTCGCGGATGTTGCTGGTGATGCGTGAAGCGAAGGAACCGCCGAGGAGTGCGTCGGTCACCTGGAGCGGGATGAAGTCGGGCTGGCTCGGGTCGGCGACGGGGAGACCGAGGGCAATGGTGGACTGCACGGCTCCTGGGCGATCGATCAGGATGACCGTGCGTTCGGCGCGCGGTGTGGGGACATTGACCGTTGGCGGCGGGCCTGCGGCCCATCCGTTGAAGGCATCGCGGACCGCCTGTTCGACCGCGGCGCTGTTGAACAGGCCGACCACGTAGAGGTGAGCGCGGACGGCGCCGACATTATGCGCGTAGAAATCGCGCACCTGTGCAGCCGTATAGCCCTTGAGCGCGTCCGCGGTGGGCAGGACCCGGCCGTAGGGATGATCCGGATACACCTGTGCCGCGAATCTTTCCTGTGCCATGACCCCCGGTCGGGTCGTGGCGATTGCGAGCTGGCGGAGCCGGTCGTTCTTCAGTCTCGGGAATTCCGATTCCGGGAAGCTCGGGTGCTGGACGATGTCGGCAATGATCCGGGCGAACGGGGCGGCGGAGTCGCCGAGGACGGCGCCCTGGATCGTGGTCTGATCTTCGCCGGCGGTGATGCTGAGCGCGCCGCCCATGCCGGCAACCGCTTCCGCGACCGCGGCGGCCGGGTGCGAGGCCGTGCCTTGCTCCAGAAAGTCCGCCATCAGGTTGGCGAGCCACACCTGCTGCGGGCCCTCGTCGATCGCCCCCGTGCGCAGATCGAGTGACAGCGTGGCAATGGGGAGGCGGCCGTAGGGAACGAGCGTGACGTGCATGCCGTTCGCGAGTGTGAACTCGTGTTTGGCGGGCACCGAGAAATCCCTGGGTGCAGCGGGCGCTGGCGGGCTTTGCTTGGTTGGAGCGGCTCCGGCTGGTGCGGCTTGCGCGCCGAGCGTGGGCGCGTGGAACAGGGCGACAGCGGCGAGCACCGCAGCGAGCGCCGCGAAGCTGGCTGCTCGCACAGCGAGGTTGGCAGCGGGCCTCACCTCGGGCTTACTGGCCAGTCGTGGCATTGGGCGCTTTTCCTTTGGGTACGATGGTGAGGACCGTCTGGTTTTCCGGGCGGAGATATTCGCGCGCCGTCCGCTGGATGAGAGCTGGAGTGACGGCACGGAACGAGCGCTCGAGCGTATTGATGTGTGCCGGGTCGTTGTCGAAGAGCGCGAACGACGCGAGGAGATCGGCGCGGCCGAAGCCGAAGCGGCTGCCGAGGATGTCGTAGAGGGCGGCGCGCTCCTTGACCTGCGCGCGGGCGAGCGTGGCGGCATCGACTGGGGTGTTGCGGAGTGAGTCGATCGTGGCGTCAGCGGCCTTGAGGATCTCGTCCGGCGAGTGGCTGGCATCGTGGAAGAGCGACGCCGTCCACAGCATGGGGCCTTCGTAGTCGAACATGTTGCCGAGGAGATTGATGCCGCCGTTGATATCACCGGCGTAGCCGCCGCGCTGGACGAGCGACTGATAGAGCCAACTGTCGTGGCCCTGGAGCAGGATCTGGTCGATCAGCCCCATGGCGTAGTATTCCGGCGTGTTGCGGGGCGGCATGTGGTACGCGAATGCGAGCGCCGGGCGAGTGGCCAGCGTGTCGTCCTTACTCGCGCGGATGGGTTTCTGCTGGCGCGGCTCCGTGAGGTCCGGGCGTTTCGGCAGGGCGACCCCGGGGATCGGCGCGAAGTACTTCTCGACCCATTTCCACGTCGTGGTGCGGTCGATGTCGCCGGTGACCACGAGGACCGCGTTACCCGGCGAGTAGTACGTGTGGTGGAACGACTCTGCGTCGGTGAGCGTCGCGGCGTCGATGTCGCGCAAGTCGCCGTAGAAATTGTGTGCGTTGTACCAGTTCGTGTTGGCGTACTGCGGCATGTCGAGCCAGGGGAAGCCGCCGTATGGCGTGTTGAGCACATTCACGCGGACCTCGCTCTTCACGACACCTTGCTGGTTCGTGAGGTTTTCCTGCGTGATCGCGAGGCCGCGCATGCGATCGGCTTCGGCCCAGAGGAACATCTCGAGCGTGTTGGCCGGGACGATCTCGAAGTAATTCGTGAAGTCGAATCGTGTCGATCCATTGAGGATGCCGCCGTTCGACTGCACGAGCTTGACGAACTGCAGCTTGCCCAGATTCTGCGAGCCCTGGAACATGAGGTGCTCGAAGAGGTGGGCGAACCCCGTGCGGTCGCGCGGTTCGACGCGGAACCCGATGTGGTAGTAGACCGCGACGGTGACGATCGGCGAGGTCGTGTCGCGGGAGAGCACGACGCGGAGGCCGTTGGGGAGCGTCCGGTATTCGGTGGGGACGTCGAAGCCTGAAGCGCCGGGCGCGGGGTTTCTGGGCGGCGGCTGCGGTCGTTGTGAGGGCGAGGATCGTCATCGCCGTTGCTGTGCCTGTGCTGCTCGAAGGAATCGCGTGGTGCCCGGGGGGGCCATTCGTTCCTACCTCTCACTCTGTGGACGGGTGCGTTGCCCGCCGATTGTACCTACGGGGACGCTGCGGTCACAAGGCCGCCGAAGGTTGGGGGCCCATTGGTCGTGGAAACGTTGCCGCAGGGGAAAGTACGGCGTGGTACGGCGAGGGGTTTCAGCGTAAGTAGAGCGCCCCCGCTCGTCGGGTGCACGGGCGGGGGCGCGTGAGCCGGTCCGGGCCGGCTCCTACGAGGTGGGTGGCCGGCCGATACTCGGCGGCCCGGGCCGGCCCACAGCGGCCGGCCCGTTTGTGATTGGGCTAATTCTGCAAAGCCCCCATGCTGACGGGGACACCGGCGCGCCAGCCCAGGGCGGCCGCAACGTTGGTGGGGAGTGGCTGGCCCGTGTGGATGGCCCTGCTCCCCGACTTGAGGTGGAAATTCTCCGTCCAGATCGAGACGAAGAACGGATCGGCTCCACCGTCGATCTCGAAGCCGTGGGCTTCGTAGCCGGTCATCGTGTGGAACGCGCCGATGGTGGTGTAATACGCGTTGCACCAGTTCACGGCGTTCTTGGCGGCGGAGCCAGACGGCCGGTAGTAGCCGTTGTAGTCGACCTCACTGTAGACCGAAATGTTGCAGCCGGCTGCCCGATACATGTTGAACATCAGGGACGTCCTGGCGTTCCAGATCAGATTGTTGACGATCTTGGCGTTCTTGAGATCGCTGGCCTGCACGTCCCAGGCGCTGATGTCGAGATCGAGGCCGTTGTTGGCGACCGTGTTGTTGTAGACGTTGGCGTTCTGCGTGAAGTGGACGCCGATACCATCGGTGTTGTCGTGCACGAGGTTGCCGGCGATGATGATGCCGTTGCCCTGCTCGATGTAGATCCCGTAGCACAGACTGCGGAGGACCTGGTTGTTGACGACCGTGGAGTTGGTGGAGCTGACATTGAGCCACACGGCGTTGGCGGCATTGTCGGCGACCCAATTGTCGCGGAAGACGAAGTTCGTCATCTGCGTGACCTTAATGCCGGCGGCGTACTGGCTGACGTTGTAGTTGCCGGTGTTGTTGTTGCTGATGTTGTTGGCTTGAACGAGCACGCCGGTTGCGGCGTTGCTCACGATGCCGGCCTGCCCATTCCACTTGACGGTGTTGCTCTGGACGACGGCGTAGTTCGCGGCGTTGACCGACAGGCCGTCCAGGCCATTGTACTCGAGCGTGTTGTGATCGACCTGGGTATGGGCGCCCTGGATGCGGAGGCCGATCTGCGAGAAGTGCTCGAGCGTGAGGCCGGTGACGCGGGTGTTGCCGGCGTAGAGGAGCATGCCGACGGCCTGCGCGGAGAGCGCGACCTCGTGGCCGCCCGGGTTGTCGCCAACGTAGAGAAATTTGGCCGCCTCGTCGACATAGAACGTGCCCGCTTTGACCTCACCGAGGCTGGCGACGCGCTGGAGGGCGCGGCCATCGACGAATGCCATGTGCTGGTGGGCGGCATATTCTTTGTCGCCGCCCAGCGACTCCACGAGGAGATTGTGTTCGCTCTTGACCTCTTCGGCGACCTCGGGCGTCGTCCGCGGCGCCATCATTGCGGCCTCGGACTCGGCGGAGGCCTTCTCTCCACCGGCGGGTGCGACGGCGGCTGCGGGGGCGCCGGCAGAAGACCATGGCGTGCGCCACATACTGCCCATCGGCTGCCACATGCCGGCTCCGACGATGGTGCTCCCGCGCAGGATCACCTTGGCGCCCGAGGCCGGGCGAATCGTGACCGGCTTGGTGATGACGAGGCCACCGGTCACGTACGTGCCGGCGCTCAGCTCGATCGTCGCACCGGCAGGTGCGACGGCGACCGCTTGCTCGAGCGTCATGGGGTCCCGGGCGGTTCCGGCGGCGGTCGCGAGGCCTTTGGAGGCGACGCGAATCAGGCCGGCGGTGGCGCCGGCGACGGGACGCGCACTGACTGGTGCGGTCGAATCACTACAGGCCGTGACCAGCGAGAGGGTGGCGGCAAGAACGACCGCCGAACCGGCGTTGGCTACGGCGCGGGCCACAAACGTGGCGTGCGGCCGGGCCGTCCGGGGTGACCGGTGCGACTGCGACATGAGAATCTTCTCCCTTCGAACGTCTGTTCGGCGGCCCGACTAGCATGGCCTGCGCGGAGGGGCACGCAGACGACAGCCTCGTAGCTTTGCGTCGCCGGCTTTCGCCGGTTTTGCCTTTGTCGCAGCCCCGCGAAGGGCGCGCGATCTCGCCGGAATCCTTAAAGCGCCTGGCCTACCTCTGTGTAGACCGATCCGGTACTGCGTGCCGAAGCGCCTTACCACTGCGGAGACCACAGGCAACGCTTAATTACCTGGCTTCGACGCGCCTAACCTATACCGATATGCCTGAGTGCGCCAGACTGAATTTTCTAGCCACTTCCGCCGACCGGTACGTCTTTCCAGACAAGCTGCCCTTCCCATTGGCGCCGGCCGTGAGAATCGCCCTGCCGGACGGTCCTCCTGGACGGCCGCTGGCGGCTGGCGGGCCGCAGCGTAACCGATGTCTGTGTATCACTTACGCCTCTTGATACCCTGACGGTGCAGCCCCTCGCGTACACCGCTCCGAACTGTGAGACTTATCACACAACGCCACGAAAAAAGGGCCATTCGTGTTTGTGCGCAAGGGGCAAAGTTCAATTTTCTGGTACCAACGTGCCAAATCGCGGGGCTGTGGTTGCGGGCGTTCCAGTCCCGGTGGATATTCGATCCCCGCCGCCGGCCACCTGAGGGCCTACGGACGGACTGACGCCGGCACCCACAATCGAGGAGCGCCGTATGCCGTTCCAGATCAGCGAGCTGGTAATTCGTGTGACAGGGGATTCACCGGACGGCGCGATCGCCGGCAAGCAGTCACCGCCGCCCGCGGTCAGCGAATGCCGGAAGGGCGGCCACACTTGTCTTCCGAACGTCACCGACTGCCGCCACGGTGGATCGACGTGCGCGCCGCCAGACGTGCCAAGCGACTGCCACCATGGTGGCTCCACGTGCGCGCCGCCCGGCGGTCCGGGGAAGTCACAGCCCAAAAAAGCGGAGCTGGATTTCGTCCTTCAGCAGATCCGCGACACCGTTGCGCTAGAGCCGGCCAACGACGAGGAGTTGATCACCGCGTAGTCGTCGTCCCCTGCACTCCGGCGTGCCTCAGACATTCGGACAGGAGCACATCATGCTGTTCCAGCTCAGGGAGCTCGCGATTCCGGTCGTGGGCGATTCGTCGCAGGGTGCGTGGCCCGAGCTGGGCTCGACCTGCAGGAAGGGTGGCTCGACGTGCGTCGCTCGCGAGCCGGAAATGACGCAGGCCGTGCCGCAGGTCCCGCGGCGCTCAGAGTTCGAGTTGGTGCGGCAGCAGATCCGGGAATCCGCGGCGTAGCGCAGGTGTAACGCACGCGGCACGCGTGCAGCGGTAGGCCGCTGTACGCGTGCCGCGGGATCCTGGCCCGTAGTCCGGGGTCCCTCACTTTTCCGTCGCGCATGCCCGCTCTGGAATCGGCGACGTATCGATTCAACCCCAAGCTCGAGCTGGTCGTGTTCGACCGGCTCGAGCCCGGGCTGCAAGCGCGTCTCGCCAGCGTGGCCCGCGATCCCTCGTTCTACGGGGTCATCCTGCCTGTAGACCGGCAGGTGCCCGCCGCGACCGCCAAGGCCGCCGATCGCGAGAGTGCGCTCCTGCTTCTCACCCTCCGGGTGCCGGGTCCGATTCCGGCGTACGCGCGGCGGTTGCTGGGGCCGGATGCATGGAACACGATCACGGGACTCGTGCTCGACGGCATCCTGGAGATCGAATCGGCTGGCGTATTCCGGTCAGGCCCGGACGCCATTGACGCCATGGGGCTCGACGACTATGGCGGCGGCGTGGACGATCCGGCGCCACGCGGACGCATTGCGCGGCTTTCGATCGACGCCCTTCGTCACGCCGCGGCGCTGGCGATCGATGATGTGGCGGTTCTTGCCGGGCGTCTCTACCGATACAACAGCCTCCCGCTTGCGCCGGCCAACGCGGCGGCCGCGGTGCCGACGACCGATCTTGCGCGGCTGGGGCTCGGGGCGCCCGGGGTCGCGGCGGCTCTCGATCGTGACTGGACGTGTACCGCGTCGGGTGCCGATGGTGAGTGGTTGTGCTGGTCCGCCGCGGAGCGCTGGGAATCGACCGATGGCACGCGCGGAACCTGCAAACTGTACGTGAGCCCCGCACCCATTGCGATCCGCGAAGCATTTGCGGCGACTGTCGCCGCCGCGACGGCACATTAGGCGCTCGCGTTCAAGGCGGGGGCGGGCCATTACGGCCTGCTCCGCCCGGACAAGCTGGTCGTTTACTTTCGCCACCGCGACCATTTGCACGCGGCGGCGGCGGCGTTGGCTCACGCGTTGGCTGGAGCGCCCGCGCATGGCGTTCCGTTCACAGCCGGGGTCACGGCGGACGGCATGATCTCGTGGGCGGCCGACCCGCCGGTGCACTCTGGACTGGCGGGTGCGGGGGCCTCCGAGAGCTGGCGCAGCTGGTTGACCACGCAACTCGCCGCTGCGCTCATTGCGGGGCGCGGAGCCGAATCGAGTCGCAGTGATCCCGTGCGCTTCGCGCTTCACCGAGTGGCGGCGCTGCGCATCGATCCGCGGACGTGGATACCTGCCGACACGGTGTGGCAGGCGGGTGCGACGTGATCCTCGCCTGGCCGTCTCGTGCTTCCGGCTGAAGTGGAGCTGACCTCCGTCGAGGCATTGCCTGACGCGACGCGTGCCCAATTCTCACACGCGGCGACGGACTTCGTTCTCACGCGGGTGCATGGCCGTGAGGGATCGCGCGTCGTCGATGCCCCGACCGCGGCGCTGCTCGCGTGTTTTCGCACCCCGTGCACCGTTGCGGATGCGGTCGTCGAGTACAGCCGGACCGCCGGCGCTGATCCCGAGTCGGTTCTCGCGGACGCATGGCCGCTCATCACCCGCCTCGTGGATGACCATCTCCTCGTGTCCGAGAGTGACCGGGCGGATGGAAGCGCCGAACCGAGACTGGCGCCCGGCGCGCGCGTGGATGGCTGGACCATCGTGCGTCCCGTGTACGCCCTCGATGACACAGAGGTCTATCAAGTCACCGACGACGCGGGCAGATGGTATGCGCTCAAGGCGTCGCGTTGTCCGCCGGACTCCAACTTCGCGCGATGGTTCGAGCACGAGGCGGCCGTGCTGGCGCTGCTCGATGGGGCCGTGGGGCCGCGGCTCAGGGGCCGCGGGATGATCGGTGAGTCGGCGTATCTCGTCCTGGATTGGTGCGCGGGCTCCGCCGCCGATGTGGCCGCGGTGGAATACCGGGCCCTTCCCTCTCATCAGCGGCGCGTGGCGCTTCTCGGGCTCGCGATCGCCGTGCTCGATGCCTATGTGCGGCTGCACGGGCGTGGCGTGGTGCACGGCGACATTCATCCGCGGAACATCCTCATCGATCGCGACAGCCGCAGCTCGCTGCTCGACTTCGCGCTCGCGAGGCGGACCGGCGCAGACGACGCCGGCGTCCCGCGCGCCGGCGTGCCATTCTACTACGAGCCGGAGCTTGCCCGGGCGCTGCTCGACCGCGTCATGCCGCCACCCGCATCCGAAGCTGGCGAACAGTTCGGGCTTGCCGCGCTGCTGTATCTCCTGTTCACGGGAGAGCACTATCAGGATTTCCAACTCGAGCAGCGCGCGTTTCTGTCGGCGATCTGTGACGGCTCGGTGCTGTCGTTTGCCGCCCGAGGGGCCGAGCCGTGGGCGGAGGCCGAGGCGGTGCTGGCGAAAGCGTTGAGCAAGACACCCGAGGGCCGATATCCGTCGATCGCCGCCTTCGCGGACAGCCTGCGTGCGATCCTGGCAGCGGAGATGCGTGAGGCTGACCATGCCAGCGCCGAGCAAGATCGGCCGGCCGCGCCCGACGATGCGCAGCGCATGCTGCTGGGCACATTTCTCACCCGAGCCGGCGACGGGGAGGCGGGCGCGGTGCCGGCCATGCCGGACGCACCGACCGCGTCGGTGATGCACGGAGCGAGTGGAGTCGCGTATGGGCTCTACCGGCTCGCACTCGTTCATGGTGACGTGGAGATGCTTGCACTGGCGGACCTGTGGGCATCGCGCGCGATGGCGGCGGCGGATACGCCTGATGCGTTCGCAGATGTGGCGCGCGGGCTCACCTCCGCGGTTCATTCCGCCAGCACACCGTATCACACCGTCGCGGGCATCCACTGCGTTCGCGCGCTGATCGCGAACGCCGCGGGCGATCAGCAGACCGTGGCCGATGCCGTGGACGCATTTCTTGCGGCGTCGCCCGTTCCCGCGCGAGGCGTGAATCTCGATCTCATGCTCGGACACAGTGGTGTGCTGATCGCGAGCGCGCTGCTGCTCGACGCGTTGGCGCCGATCCATGAATACTCGCGGCGGCGGCTGGTGGAGCATGGGGCGACCGCAGTGGCGGCGATCGAAGACACCATCGCTGCGCAGCCGGCGATGCGCGATGCCAGTTTCTCCGCGATGGGTGCGGCGCACGGGTGGGCTGGTGTGCTGTTCGCGGTGCTGCGCTGGCTGGCGGTTACGCGACGGCCGTTATCCGCCGGGATTGTGCGGCGGCTTCGAGAGCTGGCGTCGCACGGGCAGCCGTGGGGCCGGGGGATGCGGTGGCCGCACACACTCGACCCGCGTTCACCGGAGAACCGAACATATCTCGCTGGCTGGTGCAACGGGACCGCGGGGCTCGTGCACCTGTGGACGCTGGCCGCTCAGCGCACCGGCGACCCGACGTTCGACGAACTAGCCGACCGGGCGGCGTGGAGCACGTGGGAGCACGCCTCGGACAGCCTCACCACCGTCTGCTGCGGGTTGGCGGGATTGGCGTATGCGTTGCTCGTGCGGTACCAGGCCACGGGCGATGCTGCGTGGTACCGGCGCGCCGTGGCGCTCGGGTCGCGTGCCGCGCGCGTGTCGGCTGCCGATCCGCCACCGCATCCGGACAGCCTGTATCACGGCAACGGGGGCATCGCGGTGCTGATCGCTGATCTCGAGCGGCCGCAGACGGCCGGGATGCCGTTCTTCGGCGGTGAGGGCTGGCGCTGGGACGCCGCCCCGATCGCGGAGTGAGGACTGCGCGGCTGAATCGGGACGGGGCGTCGTCGTAAGACGGCCGAAGCGCGGATTGCCATGTAGCGGCGCGAAATTCGGATCGATCCTGATCCATCCTGGCGACAGGTAACCGGGATGGGTCACGAGGGTATCGAGCACATTGAGCGCGCGCTCCGGCTGCTTCGTCATCGTATAGATGCGCGCGAGATTGTGCAGGTACACGACCCCGACGCGCGCGTCGCGTGAGAGAGGCTGTAGCGCGACGCCGTGTTCGCCCGCGCTCACCGCATCCGCGGACCGGCCGGCGTAGGCGTACGCGACGCCCAGGTTGCTGTAGGATCCCGCATTGGGAGGTGTTTTCAGAATCGCCGCATTGTACGCGGCCGCCGCGCTGTCGGCATAGGCACGGGACCGCAGGCCGTCTCCCAAGGTGGCATACGCTTCCGCCAGCGTGAGCGCCCATATCGGGCGATCATCATCGAAGTCTGACGGGCGAAGCGTGAGCAGGAGCCGCCGCTGGGCATCGTCGAGGATCCACTGCTGTCCGCGCTGCGGTGCGATGGCGGCGACGAGTGACGTCTGGTCCACCGTTGCGGGCACGGTGTGGAGCACCTGTTGCGCGCCGGCCAGGTCACCCTCGCCAAGCGACGCCGTGACGCGCCATTCGATATATGTGAGGTTGCCGGGATTCAGCGCGCGTGCGCGGTCCAGGGCCGTCTTGGCGCTGGCGTAGCGGCGCAGATTGACGAGTGCGAATCCCAGATCGGACATCGCGCTGGGATCTCTCGGATCGAGTTGTACGGCGGCCTGGAAATTGGCGACCGCGGAATCCCATTGTCCCAGGCGTTCCTCGGCGTATCCGAGCAGATCGAGCAGGTGTGGATTTGTTCCCGCGCGAGCCGACCGGGCTTCGGTCCGGGCCTTTGCGAAGTCGCGTTCGACCACGGAGTAGTAGTAACTCATTGCGGCATGCGCGTCCGGAAGATCCGGAGCAATCGCGAGTGCACGCCGCGCATCGCGTAACGCCGAATCGCCTTCGGCGGTGGAGGCGCCGCCGCTTCCATAAATGTTGATGTGCGCGTAGGCGAGGTTGGCCCATGCCTGTGCGAACCCCGAATCGAGGTGCACCGCTTCCTGGTAGGCGGCAACCGCCGCGCGCTCCGAGCCAGCGCCGTTGCCTGCCTCATCATATACAGTGCCGCGAAGGAACGCGTCGTACGCATCGAGATTCCGCGTCGGGCGTTGCGCGAGCGTCGCGCGGTCACCGCTCCCGAGCGTGAGGCGGAGTTGCTCGGCAACCGACGTCGCGATGTCAGTTTGAACCTGGAACACATCGACGAGCGGTGCGTCGATCGACTGTTGCCAGCGGCTCGTCGGAATCCGGACGCCGTCGACCTGCACCAACTCCGGGTCAACGCGGACACGGGGCTGGCCTGCGGTTCCGGCGTGGCGATCCCAGCGCACCCGGCCGACGAGCAAGAAGCGGACGCCCAACTCGTGGCCGATTTCCTGTTGCGATTTGCGGGTGTTCCGGTATTCGTTGGAACTGCCGCTTGCGATCACCTGGAGTCCCGGCAGGCTGGTGAGTTTGCTCCGGATCTCATCGGTCATGCCTTCGGCGAAGTAGGCGTTGGCGGAGTCGCCGACATTGTCGAACGGCAGCACAGCGAGCATCACAGGGCCAGCGGCTGCGGTGCTTCGTGAGTACCAGACGTATCCGCCACCGGCGAGCAGCACGATGGCCAGAACGGCCGCGGCGAGCCATCGGAGCCAAACGCGTGGATCGCTTCCGTCCTGCGTGAGGCCCGTTTCCAGCGCCGCCACGAACCCGCCGGCGCTCGCGTAGCGTGCAGCGGGCGTTGCAGCGAGGGCCTTGCGTATCGCGATATCGATGCCGCGCGAAACATCCCGCCGCACGATCCGGACCGATGGCGGGGCGCTTGCCATCATCTTGGCGATCATCGCCTGCGGGGTGCTTGCTACGTAGGGCGTTTCGCCCGCAAGCATCTCGTAGACGACCGCGGCGAGCGCGTATTCATCCGTCCGCGCATCGAGCGTCCGGTCGCCGCTCGCCTGCTCCGGGCTCATATACGCGGGCGTACCGACCGCGAAGCCCGTGTGCGTCAGCGTTTCGCCACTTGGGCGCCGGGTGTCGCCGGGTGCTGTGATGGCGTCCATCGAGCGGGCGATGCCGAAGTCCGCGAGCAGCGCGTGGTCGCCCGAGAACAGAATGTTCTCGGGTTTGATGTCGCGGTGCACGAAGCCGGCGCAATGGGCGTAGTCGAGTGCGCCTCCGATGTCGCGCGCGATGCGCAGCGTGTCTTCGACCGAGAGCTGGTGTTCACGCCGGAGCCGGTCGCGGAGGCTTTCGCCTTCGACGTACGGCATGGTGAACCAGAGCTGGCCGGCGGGTGTTTCGCCGGAGTCGTAGACACCGAGGATGTGTGGGTGCTGGAGCTTTGCCGCGAGGGCGATCTCGCGCCGGAAGCGTTCGGGGCCGAGCGTCGCGGACAGCTCCGGGTGGAGGACCTTGAGGGCGACAGACCGGCCGTGCTTCGGATCGCGGGCGAGGTAGACAGTCGCCATCCCGCCGCGACCGAGGATCCGCTCAATGGTGAGCTGCGCGCCGAGCGCGGCCTGCAGCTGATCGCGCGGGTCTGGTGACGTCAAGCCGTGTGCTCCGGGGCCGCGCGACATCGGTGGACCATGATCACCGGCGTGTTCATTTCCATGAACTGCCAGCCGGCGTGCATCGACGGGCCTTGTGGAGCGTGGGGCTCATCGCTGGGGACTGGGGACTTGGCATTGGAGAGTTCCAATGTGCATGAGGCGTAACGTGCCGGCCAGACACAATTGCGGAATCTGGGGCACTCGTACCACATTGTCTTCCAAAGGCCGGTTTTCAGGTGAGTTCTCTATCCTTTTCCTGCCGGCTGGAGACCTCGTTCATCGAGGAAATGTTGCAGCGTGGCGGGGCTCGCGGCGGAGTCGGCGAGGGCCACGTATCCATCCGGGCGAACGAGGTACGCGGCACCTCGCTGGAGGCCGGCCGTGCGCATGGCTGATCTCCACGGGAACGTGTGGAGTGGAAGACCGGACGTGTCGCAAGCGGCGGCGAGGCCGGGAGAGGCGTCCCCGTAGACGTGGACCTGCCATGCCAGTGATGACAGCGGGGCGAAGTTACTCGCTGGCGGCTGTCCATTCTCCGGTGGTACCCATGGAAGCCGGTCGCCGCCGTGGACGCGTCCCGCCTGGCCGGCGCTCAGCCTGCTCGACCGGTACTGAATCCCAATCTGCGAGACCGTTCGGAACATGAACCGCCGTGCGGCGGTGATCGCAAAGACCAGGGGGAGGATGCGCGGCACGAGGCGCAGGCGGATCCACTGTGCGAGCGGGCCGTCGTTGGTCACGAAAGTGAAAGCGCGGTCCGTTGTCTGCACCAACTGGCGGGCGAAGGCGATGCGTTCCGGTTCGTACGTGGCGAGGATCCGGACGTCGGCCTGCCCGTGAATACAGGCCGCGAGCTTCCACGCGAGATTCATGGCGTCGCCAATCCCGGTGTTCATCCCCTGGCCGCCGACCGGGCTGTGTACGTGTGCCGCGTCGCCGAGCAGGAACACCTGGCCGCGCTGGAAGTGGTTGGCGACGCGGTGATGCACGTGGTAGGTCGAGAACCAGTTGACCTTGCCGACCGCGAGGCCGAGTCGTGTCATCACACTCTGCCCGACATCAGCCCACGTGAATGACGCCTTCGCGGCTTCCTCCGGGCGCACCGCACCGACGAGCCGTACGCGGTCCTCGCCTTTCATTGGGAAGACCGCGAGGAAATCGGCTTCATCGAGCGCGACGTGGAGCTGGCCGTCGACGACCGGCCCGCTCGCTTCCACGTCGGCGACATAGAAGAGATGTGCGTAGGTGCCCCCAAGGAACGTCGCGCCGATTCCCTGCCGGATCCTGGAGTGTGCGCCATCGCAGCCCGCGATGAACATCACCTCGCACGATTCAGCCGAGCCGTCCTTGCGAGTGAGCTGCACGCGCATCGTCGAGCCGGCGTGTGTGAAGCTTGTGACCGACGTCCCGCGCTCGACCTCGACCCCGGCGGCGGAGAGGCATTCGATGAGCAGGCGTTCGTGTTCGTCCTGGGGGAAGATCGTCGGTTCCGGGAATGGGCTCAGGCCGGCGCCGAGGTCGCCGATCGTGAGATGCGCGGCCTTGTGTCCCGCGACCCAGAGATTGACCGAATTGAATCCGCGACCGCGTTCGGCGACGAGATTCGCGATGCCGATCTGCTGGTAGAACTCGAGCGTGCGTCCCTGGACGGCGAGCGCTCGCGACGTCGTGCCGGGTGTGAGTACGGGGTCGACGATGCGGATACGGACACCCAGGCGAACGAGGAGCAGCGCGAGCACGAGACCCGTGGGTCCGGCGCCGGCAATGAGCACCTGGGGATCGTCTCGTGGCGGCGGCGTCACGTGCCGGCCCGGATCATCCGATTGCCTGCGCGGGCGCTTGTGCGCGCGCGAGCCAGTGCGCGAAGAACGGATCGCTCAGGCGCCATTGCACGCCTTGTTGGGTGCCCGAGTCCGACGCCGCGTAGCGAATGAGGCTGCGGTCCTCGAGCGCGGCGAGCGTGCGTTGCATCGTGGAGGGTGCGAGGCCTGATGCGCCGGCGACCTCCGTGAGGTGGAAATCCGCGGAGGGTTCGTGCGCGATCGCCTTGAGCGTGCGCCGTTGCGCGCTGGTGAGATTGGCCCATACCAGCATGTACTGAGAATAGTGCTCGCCCACGATCCGATCGAGCGTGGCGCCGGCCGCGGCGGCGGACAGGGACGAGGTGCGACCGAGCTGGAGGTCGTCCCAGCAGCTACTGCAGAGCCACTGGACATTGCGGGGCACATCCTCGGCGAGATCGAGAATCTCCTCGATGGCGGCGTCTTCGATTGGTGCGCCGGTTGAAGCCAGGCCGCGGCGGATGACCGGCCGGAAGTCCTGGCGCGAGATGGCGCCGAGTACGCGGACATCGGCGAGATCGCGGAGGGGGGCTGGTGCGCGGTTCACGAGCTGGTCCATCAGCCGGAGGTGCGAACTGGCGAGCGCGTAGCCGGTGTAGCGGTGGGACGCGACCGTGGCGCGGAGCTCGTGTGCGGCGCGATCGCCGCCTGACAGGATGACCTCATGGAACTCATCGAGGACGACGGCGGCGGGGCGCCCGTGGGTGGCGGCGAGTTGCTCGATGGCGTCGAGCACCGCGGTGAGGATCGTGATGGGGCGCTGGCGTTGGCCGGGTGTGAGGGCAAACTCGATGGTGAGGAGCTGGCTGGTGAAGTCGTAGGATGCGCCGCCGCCGAGTGGGGCGAAGAAGCGGCGGGCGATATCGCCGGCGTGGTCGAGGGAGGTGGCGAACGTGCGGGTGGCGCCGGACGCCATTTCGCGGGCGAGTGCTTCGAGGGATTCGAAGGCTTCGGCGTCGTAGCGGAGGACGGCGACGCCTCGGGCCGTGACCTCGGTGCAGGCGGCGTTGAGGATCGAGGATTTGCCGAAATGTCGCCAGCCGGTGAGGAGGAATCGTCCGGCGTTGGTGAGGGAGTCGACGGCGGCGGCGACATCGGCGTCGCGGGCGGTGAGCGGGCCGGGCGAGTCGCCGTACCAGAACGGGTTCGCCGCTTGTTGCATTACGCTGAGAGCGTACGCGAAGTGCGGTTGCTGTAAATCATTATAAGCAATGATATTGCGGTTCCCAGCCGACGCCAGCGCCGATTGCGCGGCTGGCGAGCGCGATCCCAGTTATGGTCCTAGAAATTGATGTCCACGAACCGCATGGCGGGAATGGGCTGCGCGGGGAGAGTCACGTGCGCCAGCGAGGGGATGGCGCCGGTGTTACCGAGGGCCAGCTGAACGTTGTATGTGGCCGGGGTGCACGCGGTGGCCGAATCGGACGCGAAGCGGGCGAGGGGGACGCCTTCCCAGGCGCATCCACCCGGGGCTCCGTACCAGGGAGACGACGCCGGCGGCCGAGTCCTGGCCGACCGTCGTGCCGTGTTGCCAGAGGAATCCGAGCCAGGATCCGCCGAGTGAATCGATATCGGTTTCGGCGTGGGCGGTGCCGTAGTTGCGCGCGGTCATGGATGCCGTCAACGACCTTGTGGACGACGTGAGGGAGCGGGCATGCGACCATGCACTCCGCGAGTGCGGGCTTTGCGATTGCGCGCGGGCCGGCAGGCCATTGCCGGTGAATTGCTCGGTGACGAAGATCAGCCACGTCTGGTAGTCGTCCGTCCATCCGTAGACGACGGACAGAGAATCGGCGATGGTGCCGCTGGCGGTGGTATCGACCTCCGTGCCGGCGAGCATCCACATAGCGAGGGGGCCGCTGTCGGTATTGACAACGACGATGGCCGGCTGCAAACCTCGGTCGGCCAGATACGCGGCTTCTTCCTCGGCGATGGATTTCGGGGCGTAGTGGAGGCCAGCCGCGGAGTCTGCGCGGAACGCGCTATCGAGGATCTGGGCGAGTCGCCTGTCTCCGACGGCCGTGGTGATCGTATCCGAGCTGCAGGACGCCATGACCGCGCCGCCAACCAGCACCATTCCGAGCAGGGCCACACGCCGGGGCTTCATCAATGACTCCATTGAGAGTGAAGCGGACCGAATCGAGCGCTTGAAGCGTACGCAGAATGCGTTTGAGCTATGTTCGACATAAGACAGGCAACGCAAACTCATGTACACACGATCGTTATGCGCTTGCGAGAAACAGTTGACCAGGTTAGATCGCGAGCTTCCCTATCGGGTACGTGGCACCTATTGCGCGTCCGGTAGGCACGGCTCGCAGGCACCTATTGCGGTCCGAAATGGGTGCACGGCGGGCGATTGGCGGGATGGAGGTTGCTGGCGTTATTTCTATGCGACCGGCGAGTGCCGCAGACGACCGTACTCATCCGTTATGAACCTACTGTCGTGCCCGCTAAAATGAGATCTTTCTAATGTACCGGCGTCCTCGAGCCTCTTGATGGGCCCTCAACCCTGCCTCCGGTGAGAGCTCCGCTTCCGCCCGGGTCGGTGCCGGCCGCGCCGGTGACGCCCTATCCCAGCGGGCCTGTGCTCGTGCCGTCCGAGTCGGTTCCGGACCGGCAGGGCGTGATGGCGTGTTTGTCGAACAGCACGCGGAATGGTCACTGGTTGCTGCCGCGGCTTTTTCGCGCGCTGGCGATCATGGGAGAAGTCAAACTCGATCTCCGCAACGTCCACCTTGGCGCGGGTACATCGGAGATTCAGGTCCGCGCGATCCTGGGGAACATCGAGATCACGGTGCCGCACAACCTGCGCGTCGAGTGTGACGGGACGCCGTTTCTGGGCGAGTTCAGCGTCAAGCACCGGTCGAAGAGCGCGCCGTCGCCGGACGCGCCGATCATCCGGATCACGGGCGGTGCGTTCATGGCCAGCGTGAAAGTGCGCGTCATTGATCCACAGGCGCCGACCACGCTCGACCGGGTGCGCGCGTGGGTGCAGGGGACGTAGCAGAGCGCAGGCAGTACGAGGAGGCGTATCCGGTGACGAAAGTTGTGGCGGTGCTCGTGTTCGATGGATTCGCGGACTGGGAGCCCTCGTATGCGCTCACGGGGCTTCGCCGGTGGGGCGCCAGGACGGTGGTGACGGCGGGTTATGACCTCCGGGCCGTGACGTCAATGGGCGGATTGCGGATCGTCCCGGATCGCGCGTTGGCCGATCTCTCGCCGCACGAGACGGAGTTGCTCATTCTACCGGGCGGCGACGTATGGGAGGCCGGGTATCCGGCGGACGTCCTGGATCCTGTCCTGGGTCGGATGCGCGCGGCTGGGGTACCGATCGCGGCGATCTGCGGCGCTACTATTGCGGCGGCGCGCGCCGGGTTGTTTCGCGGACGACGGCACACGAGCAACGGCCGCGCGTTTCTCCAGCGGCATGCGCCGGGATCAGGCGACGACACCGACTACGCCGATGTGCTGGCCGTCACCGACGATGGTGTGATATCCGCATCGGGACTCGGTGCCGTCGAGTTCGCAGCCGAGATCTTCGCCCAACTCGGGGTGTTCAGCGCGGGCGAGATCCGAGAGTTCACGGAGATATATCGCCGCGGCGTTTCGCCGGGCGCGTGAGATTGGCGCGCCGCTAGAGGTGATACAGCGACGTCGCCCAGACGAGGGGGACGTAGCCTGTGTCGCGGCGGCGTGGGGCTCGCGGGTCGGCGAAGAATCCGTCCGCGGCGAGCGATTTTGCCGCGACACCGAAGACGTAGTGCCACACCTCGCTGAACGGGGCTGCGAAGGGGAGGCCGTCTCGCACGGACGAGAGGCCTGCGAGATCGTGTTCCATCGCGCCGTGGTTCGCGGCGAGCCACGCGGTCATGATGCGGCGGCTGAGCGCGAGCGCCGAATCGAGCATTGGTTTGTCGCGCGGCGTAAGCACCGGGACCGCGACGTCGTACGCATCCCCCGATTTGCGGATGTAGCCGAGTGCCTCGAGGAAGCGCAGCGATGCATTGAAGCGGGCGTCCGGGAGAGGCACGCGCGTGCGTAGTGCCGGAACCGTGAGCGGCGCATCGGCCAGCGCCGCCACGAGTGCGCCCGCGTCGGCGGCGCCGTATTCGATGTAGGCGAGCAGCTCGCCCTGCACCGCTCCGTACGTGGCGGGGTCGCCTTTCAGCGACTCGAGCCCATCTTCGGCCGGGCCGTCGAATACATCGGGGATCCCGTACGTCCGCGGGATCGAAGGTCCGTCGCCGAACGTCGTGAACGTCGTGTGCGGGCCCGGCAGGCTGTGGCTCTCGGAGTAGATGCCATCGGCGGGATTGTTGGCACCGGGCTGATTGGAATGAAACAGATACGCATCGCCATTCGGGTAGTGGACTGGTGCGGCGCGGTAGCCGAGCTCCGTGGTGAGCCTGAGCCCATCCCAATTCAGCGACATCCCAGCGACGATCGCGAACGCGATATCGGGGCGGAGATCCGAGCGGCGGTAGTGCGAGAAGAGCCGATCGAACTCCGCATGGTGTGATTCGTAGGCGCGAGCGAGCGATGGGCCGTACGTGAGGGCCGCGGTGTAGATCGCTCGCTGGTCGTCTGCGGTGAGGACGAGGTAGGCGATCGCGTAGTCGTTCCCGTGCGGGCGGAGGAT
The DNA here is from genome assembly GCA_963737895.1 of uncultured Gemmatimonadales bacterium. Taxonomy (GTDB): domain Bacteria; phylum Gemmatimonadota; class Gemmatimonadetes; order Gemmatimonadales; family Gemmatimonadaceae; genus Palsa-1248. The sequence continues at coordinate 424,798 of CAVTUF010000002.1, forward strand.
GCCGAGCTTCACCAGACCGGCGCGAGAGACCGGAGCGCCGAGCAAGAGCGAATCGATGTGCGCGGCCGTGATCGGACCGTTGACCGCCTCGAGCACGACGTGCTGGACCGCGCGGAGCTTGAGGACGAACGTCGGATCCGCCAGACCCGTCGCGTGCTTCACGCCCGTGATGCCGGTGTGCAGGAGCGGCGCCGAATCAGGTGGTTGGCCTGCCGATTGGCCCGAAGCGTGGGCCAACGGAATCAGAGTCCCACAAAACAGTGCCAGGAAGCGACGCCGCACGCGGTGCTCTCCCAAACGAAGCGTAATGCGCAGAGTTTACGTTACTACGTGCGTCCAGGCCGAAAGATTCGGCGGACGTATCGAGCCCGGTGATGGTGCCGGCCGCATTCTACTGCTACCCGAATGTCACAGTGAGTCATGCCGTTGGATATGCCACGCAGAGCGCCAAGAGCCGCCTGGGCCGCTTCGAATTCGAGCGGCGGGAGCCCGGCCCCACGGATGTGGAGATCGAGATCCTGTTCGCGGGCGTTTGCCATTCCGACATCCATCAGGCGCGTGACGAGTGGGGCGGGTCCATTTATCCGATGGTGCCGGGCCACGAGATCGCGGGGCGGGTGACGCGCGTGGGAGCGGCGGTCAGGAAATTCAAAACGGGCGATCTGGCTGGAGTCGGGTGCATGGTGGATTCCTGCCGGAAGTGCGAGAGCTGCCGGGACGGCAATGAGCAGTACTGCGAGGTGAAGACCGTCTTCACCTACAACAGCCGCTTCCCGGATGGAACGCCGACGTATGGCGGGTATTCGGACCACATTGTGGTGGACGAAGCGTTCGTGCTGCGCATCAGCCCGAAGCTGGATCTCGCCGCGGTGGCACCGCTGCTCTGTGCGGGGATCACGACGTATTCCCCGTTGCGCCACTGGAACGTGCAGTCCGGGCAGCGCGTCGGCGTGATCGGGTTGGGAGGACTGGGGCACATGGCGCTCAAGTTCGCGCACGCATTCGGCGCGCAGGTGACGCAATTCACGACGACGCGGGGCAAGGAGGCGGATGCGCGGCGGCTCGGCGCCGACGACGTCGTGGTGACGCGAGAGCCGGGCGCGCTGGAGCCGCTCGAGAGCAGTTTCCACTTCCTGATCGACACGGTGTCAGGGGAACACGATCTGAACGACTATCTCAAGCTCCTCCGGCGGAACGGGACCATGGTGCTGGTTGGGGCGCCCGAGCATCCGTCGCCGGTGGAGGCGTTCTCGGTGATCGGGAAGCGGCGACGGCTGGCCGGATCGGGGATCGGTGGGGTCGCGCAGACGCAGGAGATGCTGGATTACTGTGCCGAGCACGGGATCGTGTCCGACATCGAGTTGATACCGATTCAGCAGATCAACGAGGCGTATGAGCGGGTGGTGCGGAGTGACGTGAAGTATCGGTTCGTCATCGATATGGCGTCGATCAAGGGGCGGAGTTAGCCGCGGCCGGCGACGGCGCCCTGTTGAGCGAGGACCTGGTGGACGAAGCTGACGGCGATCGAGCCGTCGCCGACGGCGGAGGCGACGCGTTTCACACTGCCGGAGCGGACATCGCCGCTGGCGAAGACGCCCTGGAGGCTCGTCTCGAGGAGAAATGGTGCGCGGCCCTCTGGCCAGCGCCAGTGGCGCAGGTCTTCGACTGACAGCGCCGGCCCGGTCTTGATGAAGCCGTGCTCGTCGAGCGCGATGCATCCGTTGAGCCAGGCAGTGTTGGGATTGGCGCCTGTCATCACGAAGACACTGCCGATGTCGTGATCCGCGGTCTCGCCGGTGCGCAGGTTGTGCCATCGCACGTGTTCGAGGCGATCCTTGCCGTCGAGGGCGACGATCTCGGTGCAGGTGTGGAGCGTGATATTCGGCGTCTCCTCGATCCGGCGTATGAGGTAGCGCGACATACTGGCGGCGAGGCTGTCCGACCGGATGAGGACGTGGACATGCGCGGCCGTCTGGGCGAGGTAGACGGCGGCCTGGCCAGCGGAGTTGCCGCCGCCGACGATGATGACCTCACTGTCGCGGCACAACTGCGCTTCGACTGCCGTCGCGCTGTAGTAGAGACCGAACCCGTCGAGCCGGGAGATGTTCTCCAGCGGCAGCCGCCGGTATTCCGCGCCCGTGGCGATGACCACGACGCGGGCTGAGACGCGAGTGCCGGCGTCCGTCTCGACCACGTAGGGCGTGCGATCGCAGAGCAGCCGCGTCGCGCCTTGGGCGATCAGGATTTCCGCGCCGAACTTCTGGGCTTGGGCGTAGGCGCGGCCCGCGAGCTCCTGCCCCGAGATGCCCGTAGGGAAGCCGAGGTAGTTCTCGATCTTGGACGTCGATCCCGCCTGGCCGCCCGGGGAGTTGGGTTCGACGACGAGGACATCGAGGCCTTCGGAGGCGGCGTAGACCGCGGCGGCGAGACCTGCGGGGCCGGCGCCGATGACGAGCAAGTCACGGACCTGTGTCTCATCGATGGCGTCGTTGAAGCCGAGGCAGTCAGCGATTTCCTGGTTCGTCGGATTGCGGAGGACCGATTCGCCGCGGCAGATGACGACTGGCGTGTCGGCGACCGTGACGTGGAACCGGTCGAGGACATCCTGGACATCGGCATGCTGGTCCAGATCGATCGACGTGAACGGGTGGCCGTTGCGGGTAAGGAACTCCTTGATGCGGAGCGTCTCGGAGGTGTGGCTCGAGCCGACGAGTATCACATCGCCGAAGCGGTGCGAGATCATCTCGACGCGCCGGAGGATGAACGCCCGCATCATGATCTCACTCAGCTCGCTATCCGTTTGCACGAGCGCGAGGAGATTGTCGCGTTCGACCTCGATCACCTCGCCGGGCTGTGTGGCGCGGATCTCGACGAAGCCGCGGCGTCCCGAGAGGATGCCGACCTCGCCGTTGAACTGGCCGGGCCCGAACACGATGACCACCTCGGGCTCTCGCGCCTCGCCGCGGGCGGCGCCGACGACGTCCGGCGACCGGACCACCGTCAACTCGCCATCGATCACGATGAAGAGCCGCGTGGTTTGTTCACCGGGGTGAATGAGCACCTCGCCTGCACGGATCGGGCGTTTCTCGCCGTGCTTGGCGATGCGTTCGATCTGCGCGTCGTTCAGCGTGGGGTTCAAGGTGTCTGACGCGGCGATGGCCGGAGACGAGACCCTGGGTGATGGTGGTGCTGGCGTCGGGGCGGTCATGACTGGATTGTGCTCGATAGCAACGAGGGGCCGATCTCGCTGACTGATCGCAAGCCTGAGAGGCCGAGTGAGAGATCGGTGTCAGCCTGCAGATTGCGGATGACGTGGCGGACACCGGCCTCGCCGGCGGCGCCGAGTGCGAAGGCGTAGGGTCGGCCGATCATGACGGCGGCGGCGCCGAGGGCGATGGCTTTGAGGACATCAGCGCCGCGGCGGATGCCGCTGTCCATGAGGACCGGGACGCGGCCGCGGACCGTTTCGGCGATGAGGGGGAGTGCATCGGCGGCGCCGGCGGCGCCATCGACCTGCCGGCCGCCGTGATTGGAGACGATGATGCCATCGGCGCCGTGCGCGATCGCGAGCTCCGCATCGGCGGGGTGCATGATGCCCTTCAGGAGGAACGGCAGCTTCGTGGTCTGGCGGATGCGATCCACATCCGTCCAGGAAAATGAAGGATTGACGAAGATGCGGAGCCATTCGGCGATCGCGGCTTTCGGATCATTGGCTGGCGGATTCGTGAGGCGAGCGAGGAACGCCGGGTCCGAGAGATAGTTCGCGATCCCGTCGCCGTGGAGGAAGGGGAGAAACGCATTGGTGAGATCGGCTTCGCGCCAGCCGAGCATCGTCGTGTCGAGCGTGAGGACGAGCGCGGAGTAACCGGCGGCTTCGGCCCGGCCGATCATGCTCGCGATGACCTCGTGGCTGCGGCCCGCGTAGAGCTGAAACCATCGTGGAGCGTCGCCCATGATGCCGGCGACCTCCTCGAGCGTGACCAATGAGACCGTGCTCAGAGTGAACGGGACGCCCATGGCAGCGGCGGCGCGTGCGGTGGCGCGTTCGCCATCGGGGTGGATGATGCCCTGGACCCCGACGGGCGCGAGAAAGAATGGCGCGGACGAGCGGGTGCCGAGGACCGTGGTGGTGAGATCGCGGTCACCGGCATCGCGTCCGACGCGGGGCCAGATGCGGTGGCGGTAGAGCGCCTCGCGATTGGCGCGCATCGTGTCCTCGCCGCCGGATCCATTGGCGACATACGCATAGGCGGACGGGTGCATCTCGTCGCGCGCGCGGCGTTCCCAGTCCTCGTAGGCGAACGGGAGGCGTGAGTTGGCGGGGGAGGGGTCCGAGAAGACCTGGACCTGGACATCGGTGCCAATCGTCGGCATGCGGGGCGGTGGCGGTGGCGGTGGCGGTGGTGCGAAGTGAGAACGAGACGGGTGGAGCGAGACAGCTAATTATCGTCGGAGGGCCGTGAATATCAATGGGGCGTTTAGCGGTGACCTTCGCGAGCGGGCCCTGCGGCATCCGGGGGAAGTGCGGGGTGTCCGGAGATCACGACGCGAAAGGGGCGGCCGCGCGGGGCTTGGTCATCGTGGTATTTGGCGACGAGCGTGGCGAACGAATCCATGAGCTCATCGGCGAAGGCGCGTTGGTCTTCGGGTGATGCGAAGCGGACACCGGCTTCGAGCGTGAGCGTGGGGAGCGGGCGTCCGGCGGATTCGGCGCGTTCGCGGAGCGTGGCGACCGCGGCGATTGTGCGGCTGGCGGCGGAAAGGAGGGAGCTGCTGGAAAAGCGATCGCGGACAGAGCCTGGGTCTGTCGCTGGGGCGCCAGCCGCACCGAGTGCGCGGGGGCTCACGACATAGAAGGATGCCGAGGCCTGGAGGAGGCGTTCGACGCAGTTGCGGCTGCGGCGTTCGCCGACGAACTGGAGGAGATTGGCGTTCTGGAGGGCGCGGATGTGGTAGCCGACGCGTTGGCGGGGGAGGCCGAGCGAGCGTGCGACGTTGGCGGCCGAGTCGGGGAGCCGGAGGAGAGTGAGGATCCGGAGCCGGACCGGGTCCATCAGGATGGCGGCCTGATCAGTGGATTCGACGACGAGGCAATCGGCTGGCATTCTGGGGATTGGAGTCGGCTGGTAATATTGTCTTGCCAGTTTAATAGAGCAATGACAATGATTTCTGTCAAGAAGTGTCGTATGGCTCGATTGGGCGTTAACTGATAGCTTCGGCGCATTACTTCACTCAGGAGGCGGCGTGACGATCGTGTTCCCGCGTCTGCTCGAGTACGGCGACGTGGCGCTGCTGCTCCTGCGTTGTGTCGTGGCGTCGGTGTTCATCACCAGTGGCTGGAGCCAGATCAAGGATCCGGTGGCCAAAGGGAAGCAGAACGACGTGAGTCCCGGGCTGGCCCGGTTCGTCGGGGCGGCTGAAGTGCTGGGCGGGTTAGGAGTGTTGACGGGGGTTCTGGCGCAGGTCGCGGCCCTGGGCCTCATTCTCATCATGGCGGGCGCGATCAAGAAGAAGATCGTGGACTGGCATACCGGGTACTGGGGGAAGGACAGTCTCGGGTGGAATTACGATCTCATGTTCGTGGTCATGAACCTGGTGATCGCCACCACCGGGGGCGGCCGGTACGTGATTCCGTCACTGTCTTAGAGAGCGGCAACAGTCATTCGCAGGCGCGGCATCCGTCGGGGGCGGTTCCCGAACCGCCCCCACTGCCCTCGACGACAGGCTGCCGAATGACGGCAAATACGGTCCTGTTGGGCGGGTCATGACCCGCCGCTAACTCCCCACTGGCGCTATCCGGCGATTGGACCAATGCTTCACCGCGCCGGACACGATCGATTCCGGGATACCGCGGCCCCGTGGCGGGGCGACATGCGGGCCACTCAACCGACCGTCTTGCCTGAGGGGATGCGCGAATGCGAAACGTGTGGAACACGGCGTCCATCATCGTCCTTGGACTTTCCGTCGCCGGCGCGCAGATCGCCGCGGCGCAGGGGACCGGATTCGAAGGAGTCACCACATATCAGCTGCACAGCGAGAAGGGCACGACCCGGACCATGGTCGTGACGAGCAAGGGGAACAAGGTTCGAGTGGACATGGCCGATCCCACGAATCCGAGCAAAGGCGGCAGCTACGTGATGGATGGTGACGCCCATACGCGAATGATGGTGATGAACGAGCAGAAGAAGTACATCATCATGCCCGAGAGCATGGCGGGTGGAATGGGCAAAGGCGCTGATGCGGCCGAGAAGCAGAAGATCACATTCACGAAGACGGGGCGCACCGAGACCGTCGCGGGCGTGACGTGCCAGGTGATCCATGGGACCGGCACGGACACCAACGGCAAGCCGGAAGAGGGCGACATGTGCGTCGCGAAGGGCGTCGGCTTCAATCCGGCAATGTGGGAAAATCTCGGCGGGCAGGCGGGCACCCCCAACGCCGGGATGGCCGCCATACGCAATGCGGTGGGCCCCGGAAACGGCATCGTGAAAATGTCGAACACGAAAGACGGACAACAGAACTTCTCGCTCGAAGTCACGAACATCAACAAATCATCGGTGCCCGATGCTGCGTTCGGCCCGCCCGCCGGGTTCACGCAGTTCCAGATGCCAGCGGGCGCGGGGGCTGGCGCACCGCGATAGGCCGAGGGGAACGCCGAATTCACTGTGTGGTCCGCCGGGACGTATGCGCGGCGGACCACACTCATCACCGCTGAGCCGCGGGTGATGCATCGAATGATGCGCCGAGTGATGCTCGCGTGATGGACATCATGCGCAGCTTGCGCATGATCCGGGTACCAAGCCCGCTCACGCTGCTCGTTGGCTGCACGCTGATCGCGGCGGCCCTCACCTACATCATTCCCGCCGGGGAGTACGACCGGCGCAACGATCCGCTTACGGGCCGCTCGGTCGTCGTGAGCGGGACATTTCACCGCGTCCCGGCAGAACCGGTCAACGCATTCGGCGCTGCGGTCGCGATCCCGCGCGGGATGATCAATGCTGCCGCCGTCGTGTTCTTCGTCTTTCTCGTCGGCGGTGCGTTCGGCGTGGTGGACAAGACCGGGGCACTGCACGACGGCATCGACTGGCTCGTGCGGCGGCTAGGGGATTACGGCATCCTGGCGATTCCGCTGGTATCGCTCGCGTTCGCGGCCGGAGGCGCGCTCGAGAACATGCAGGAGGAGATCATCGCGCTCATCCCCGCGCTGCTGGTCCTGACTGAGCGGCTGGGCTTCGACGCGATGACGGCGGTGATGATGAGCGTCGGTGCCGCGGGGGTCGGCTCGGCATTCAGTCCGGTCAATCCTTTTCAGGTGCTCATCGCGCAGAAAGTCGCGCATCTCCCGCAGGGATCGGGTGGAGCGTTCCGGACGGTGACTCTCGCCATCGCGCTCGCGCTGTGGATCGGCGCCACGATCCGGTACGCGCAGCGGACTCGCAAACCAGTTGATCCGGCGGCCCGCGCGCCGGCCACGGCGCGCAAGTCAAACGGGCGCGGCGGGCTGGTCATCGCGATCGTGCTGGTGACGTTCGTGGTGTTCGTGTGGGGTGTGATGACACAGGGCTGGGATTTCGATCAGGAAGCGGGACTGTTCTTCGTCATGGGCGTCGCGGCCGGCATCGCTGGCGGACTGGGGATCGCGGGAACCGCGGACGCGTTCGTGGACGGGTTCCGGGCGATCACCTTCGCCGCGATTCTCATCGGTGTCGCGCGGTCGATCTCGGTCGTGATGACCGAGGGTCACATCATCGACACCGTGGTCCACGCGCTCGCGGCGCCACTCGGCACGTTCCCCGCCGGCGTGTCAGCGCTCGCCATGATGGTCGTGCAAGGCATCATCCACGTGCCGGTACCAAGCGTGAGCGGGAACGCCGTGCTGACCATGCCCGTGCTGGTACCCGTGTCGGACCTCATCGGGCTCTCGCGGCAGGTGACCGTGCTCGCGTATCAGTTCGGCGCGGGGTTGTGCGAGCTGGTCACGCCGACGAATGGCGGATTGATGGCGGTCCTCGCGGCGGCGAGTGTGCGATTCGAGGATTACATCCGTGTGATCGTGCGGCCGACGTTCGTTGTCGCGGCGTTTGGCGCGGTGTGTATCCTCGTCGCCATCGCGATTCATCTTCAGTAGCAGGCCGCCGGCTGCAGGCGTTCGTGGGGCGACGGAAGTCTTACTGGGCGGGGTCGTGACCCGCCCCTACCAGGGGCGAATTCGCACGGTGATGATGGCTTAATGCGGGGCAGACAGATAGCCGCTGCATCCGTGCGGGGCCGTTGGCCAACAGGCCGACCTGCGGTTCCCGAACGGCCCCTACTGCCCTCGACGACAGGCTTTGGTGGGACGGCTACCACGGGCGGCTCATGCCCGCCCCTTCAACCATTCATCAGGGGCTGGCCTGGACGTGCTGCAGCGGGGTCCAACTGCCCTGCTCGACGGACGACGGATTCAGGTTGGGGTCTTCGCTCAGGATGACGTCGGAGCCGTTGCTGTTCAGCCAGGCGTTGCCGTATTTGTTGTCGAGCTCATACTGCCTGCCGGTGCCGGGGTCGCGGTAGGTCTCGACTCCGCGGAGGTACTGCGTCTCGGCATGGACGGCCTGATCGGAGCCCCGCTGCTGGTTGGCGACGACGCCCTGGATCGCCGCGATTTCCTGTTGCTGGAACTGGCGGATGATCTCATCGCGCGCGGCGCGCTGCTGTTGCTGGGCGGTATTGAGCTGGTCGACCATCGTCAGGTACTGGCGCTCCCAGTCGGGCTCGAGGTGGATGCTGCCGCGGACCGCAGCGAGGAGCCGCTCGTTCGCTTCGAGCTGTCCGGCTGGCGCGCGCATCGACATGATCATGATCGCCTTGTTGTCGGCGCGGCGGCCGCCGCGGCCATCGCCTGACGGCGATATCTGCGACATGCTCACGGCGCTAATCCATTCTTCGACGGGGGCACCATCGGCGTCGTACTTGAGACGCGCGCGGGCTTCGTCGGCATTGAGCTGGACATTCGCGCCGGCTTTCGCGGCCTGTGCCTGTACGTCGGCCGTGCGATTCTTGATGAACTGGTCGAGATCGGCGGATGTCTCCATCGCGGCGATCTCCTTGCCCGGCCGGAGATGTGGGACGATGATCTTGGTGAGCAGCGTCGCGGCGGGCTGAGGCTGGATGACCGGGCAGGGTTTGAGGCCGACCTTGAGGCCCTGCTGATTCTCGGCGGTGAGGTAGCGCTGCACCGACGGGTTGTCGACGAACTGCCAAGTGAATGACGGGTAGCCCTCGATGATGATCTTGCCGTCGGGGCTCTGCATGTGAAATGAGATCGCGGCGAAATCAGAGAAGCATCCGCGGTTGGCCCATTCCACTTTGCCGTTGAAGGTCCAGCCGGCGGGAATCAGCAGATTCATCGCGGGTACCGGCTTCGCGAAGCCGCCCTGGTCGATCACCTGCACGGCTTTCATGTGGAAGTAGCGGGGCGGCGCGCCATCGACGGCCGCGACGGATGGGATCAGGACCGCGCCGACGAGCAGGGCGCGGGCCGTCAGGCTCCATTTCGATGTCACGGTGGACGCTCTCTGGTGAGGTGGCGACGGAATCGGAACGGGCTGAGCGGTAAAGTGTAGCCTGCGGAGAGCTGCGCGGGCAAACCGTGGCCGCCGCGGGGACGGCCTTTCGTCAGCCTGGATCGAGGGCGTGAACGAACTGCTCGTGGAGCTTGGGGTGGGCGCGCCAGATGTACGCGCCCATGGCGAGGGCGGCGATGATGTTGCCAATCATCACCTGGTACCAGGCCAGGTCGCCCAGCGGGCTCGCGTGCTGGAGCAGTGCGACGAATCCATAGAACCCGACCTCAAAGGCCGCGAACAGCATCGCGAACCCCAACAGCACTGCGGGGTCTTCGCTCGCCCACGCGGCGGTCGCGGCGGCGGCGATGCCGACACATGCGAACGCGACGTAATGAAATACCGTGTAGCTGACGACGTACAGAATCGGCGCCTCGCCAAGCGGCACAGGGTGGACCACCGTGATGAGTGCGCGCCCGAGCGTGGTGGGTGTGAAGAGCGCGCGGCCGCCGAGGAGGTCAATGAAGAAGAACCAGACCGCGACGCAGGTGGCGCCGATGACGCCGGCGATGATGCCTTCGCGGAGGATCGGGTGAGGGCCAGCGGTGATCGAGCGATAGAGCGCGCGCGTAGTGGCGGGATCGCGGCGCCACGCGACGGTGAGGAGTAGCACGAGGAGGACGAGCGGGATGAGCACACCGGGCTCACCGCTCATTTGCTGCGTGATGGCGGCGGGCACCATGAGGAGTGCGAGACCGAGTGCGGCGTAGATGGCGACGCCGGGAATGAGGAGTGCGACGCCGCTGATCACCTCGACGACACCGACGACGATACGCAGCCACGCTGGGAACCCGCGCATGGCGGCTGCCTGGAGCCACATCGGGTCGCCGCCGGTGATCTTGGGGATCCCGGCCAGCAGGAACACGCACGCGAGGAGTACGCTCAGCGCCCAGACGAGGGCGCCGTGAGTCCGTGCTTTGTCCATGGGTCGCCTCTCCTTCTGCTACCCTACCTCTAATTGTGGCGGGAACGGATCGAGAGTCAAGGACGATCCGCCCCAGTGTGCGGGGACGACGATATGGATGAGTTTCGTGGGGGCGTGTACCGAGGTAACAATCTGACCTGGGGGCAGATACCATCTAGCGCCGCGACATCCGTCGGGGGCCGTTCCCGAACGGCCCCCACTGCCCTCGACGACAAGCTGTGGTGGGACGGCTACTACAGTCTTGTTTGCTGGACCGCTCATGACCGGGCCATGCCAGTGGCCGGACGCTGGCTGTTAAGCGCCGGCGGAGCCCAAGGGTTTGCAGCAATCGTCAAAATCATGTGCGCCACGAGATTTGCTCCATAATCACCGTCGCGGCGGCGACGTCCTGGACTCCGACACCGGTGAGGTCGCAGACGATGATTTCGGCTTCTGAGGTGCGGCCGGGGGATTGGCCGGCGGTGATGCGGCCCAACTCGGTGATGCGGGATTCCTGCAGGACTCCGGCTTCGAGTGCGTGGTGGATTTCGCCCAGGCGGCGGCATTGGGGGAGGCTGTCGGCGACGACGCGATCGGCGAGGGCGAGGACATCGACTTCCAGCTCGCGTTTGTCCGGGCCGTCGGAGCCGACCGCGATGACCAAGGTTCCCGGTTTCACCCATGCGGCGCGGACGAGTGGTGCGCGGCTCGCAGTAACCGTGATGACGACATCGGAATCGGTGACGGCTTCCTCGAGAGTGTTGGCGACGATCGCGTGCACGCCGGTTGCCGCGATGTCCGCGACGCATGCGGCGGCTGCGTCGTGCCGGCGGCCCCAGACCTTCACCGTGGTGAATGGGCGCACCTGTGCGAGGAGCTGGACCTGGTAGCGTGCCTGTGCGCCCGTGCCGATCACGCCGACGGTGCTGATTGATTGGCGCGCGAGGTGTTTGGCGGCGACGGCGCCCGCGGCAGCGGTGCGGAGGTCGGTGATGTAGCCGTTGTCGAGGAGGATGGCGGCGAGTGCGCCGGTGCGGGCGTCGAAGACGACGACGATGCCGCCGTTCACGGGGAGGCCGAGTTCGGAATTGGCGGGAAATCCCGACGCGAATTTCACGGCGTACCAGGGCGTGGCGTGCAGGTAGCCGGCCTTGATGTGGATTTCGCCGCTGGCGCCGCCATTGGCGTCCGGGATGTCGAGGTGGATCACACCTGGGAGCTCGGCGGCGCCCTGTGCATATGATGTAAAGGCGCGTTCGACGGCCGCGATGCATGCGGCGGGCGTGAGCAGGTGCCGGATTTCAGATTCGGTGAGGACGAGGGCGGCGCCGAGTTGGGTGGGCATGACTATAGAATAAGAGGTCACGAACGAGGGGACAGTGGCAGCGGAGCCATTTCGGATACACGTCGCGGATTGGGTGCTCGATGATCTGCGGGGGCGGTTGCGGCGGACGCGGTGGCCTGGGCCGCTGGCGGGCATCGGGTGGGAGCAGGGCGCCGAATATGAGTGGGTGCGGCGGCTCGCGGCGCATTGGGCGGATCAATTCGACTGGCGCGCGTGGGAGCGGAAGTGCAACGCGCTGGAGCAGTTCACGTGGGAAGGGATTCACTTCGTGCACCACCGTGCCGCATCCGGGCGCGGAGTACCGCTGATGCTGACCCATGGGTGGCCTGGGAGTTTCCTCGACTACGTGGACATGTTGCCGATGCTCGGCGACTTCGACGTCGTCATCCCTTCCCTGCCGGGGTACGGATTCTCGCCGCGTCCGACGGAGACCGGAGTCAACTACCGGTACGTCGCGAATCGCTGGCACCGGCTCATGAGGGAGTTGGGGTACGTGCGCTATGGTGCGGGCGGTGGTGATTTCGGCGCCGGGGTGTCGACATTTCTTGCGCTGGATTATCCCGAATCGGTGATCGGCATTCACCTCACCACACCGGAGCTGGCACCGGAGACCGGCGATGCGACGCTGTCCGATGCGGAGCGTGCGTATCTCGCGGTGCGGCGGGGGTGGGATGCGACGGAGCGCGGGTATAGTGCGATCCAGTCCACGAAACCGCAGACCGTGGGGTATGGGCTCAACGATTCGCCGGCTGGGCTGGCGGCGTACATTGGTGAGAAGTGGCATTCGTGGAGCGACGTCACGCCGTCTGACGACTTTCTGTGCGCCACGCTCACGCTGTACTGGGTGACGCAGTCCATCACGTCGTCCATGCGCGACTATTGGGATAATCGGCGGTATCCGGCCACGCCGAGCTACGTGAGCACGCCCACGGCGTTTGGCGTGTTTGCGCATGAGGCGGTGCCTGAAGGCGAGCCGCCGCGGTCGTATATGGAGCGGTTGTACAACGTTCGGCGGTGGACGGTGTTTCCGCGGGGCGGGCATTTCGCGCCGGTGGAGGAGCCGGCGGCGGTGGCGGGGGATTTGGCCGCGTTTTTTCGGGAGATCCAACAGACCTAGCCGCCGCATCCGCCGGGGGCGGTTCTCGAACCGCCCCCACTGCCCTCGACGACCAGCCTTGGTGGACCGAGACGTCAGAGACCGGACAGTCACCGACCCCAACGTGGGATGGGATCCGGCCCTGCAACCATTGGGGTAGCGGTTGATGTCTTTCTGGGGTGGGGATACTGATCGATAGGCCGAGCGGGCGGCTACGGGGGGCGGGGGTGGCGGCCGCTCCTCTTCATTTGGTGCGCGGCGAGTATTGGTCGCGCGGGGCGCAGCCATCGGGGCTAATTCTGCGCCATCGGCTTGGTGGATATCGCGAGTATCATGCGCCGGCGGAGCTGGCGGGGTGGGCGGAGGCGTTGTGGACATATCGGGCGCCCGCCGATGATGAGTCTACCCATCGCATCCTGCCGGATCCTGCGCTCAGCATCGCGTTCTGCTATACGCGCCATCCGGATGGGCGGCCTCGCGATCCGCGGCTCATGGTCTTCGGGCCCAAGCTGGAGCCGGTGATGTCGCGATACACGCCGGGTGCGGAGATCGTGGCGGTGAAGCTCAAGCTCGAGTGGGCGGCGCCCACGCTGCAGCTCGTGCCGGCGGATCATCTCGACTCGGCGCATGACCTGGCGGAGATACATCCGACGCTCGCCAGGCGATTGCTCAATGGGTTGACCGAGTCGCACGCGGTGGGACAGGCGCTCGATATGCTTGCCGCGGGGATTGCGCGTGCGACGCGTCATTTGAGAGATCGCAAGACTGTCGGAGCGGCACGGGCATTCGATCTCGTGCGCGGGAGCAGCGGGCGGTTACCGGTCGAGCGCATCGCGTCGATGACTGGCGTGTCGCTCCGGCATCTCCGCCGCGCGGCGCGGCGCGACTCCGGCGTCCCGCTCAAACTGTATGGGCGTCTGCTGCGACTCTCGCAGGCGATGACGGCGACCGACCGGTTACCGGCCGGTGCGCCGATCGAGTGGGCGCGGGTGGCGATCGGGGCTGGGTATTATGACCAGCCGCATCTCATCCGGGAGTGCCGCGCGATCACCGGGATGGCGCCGGGTGAGTTGGTGCGGGAGCGGCGGGGTGAAGTAGATCCGGGAGACAGAGAGTAGAAGGGAGACAAAGACAACTGCCAACGCCGCAGCTTCCCGCAAGCTGCGACGTTGGCGTGGTAGTCAATGGCTACGCATCGGCTTAGTTACTGCCCGCCGTCGATCTGCACGAACACGGGGGCCTTCGTCTTCGCCGCCTGGTCGGCTGCAGTCTTGAACGCAGCGCGAACTGCGGCGTCGCCCTGCGACTGTGTGACCGTCATAGCGGGCCGGGTCGTCGCGTCCGCTGTGCTGCGCGACTCTGCACACGTTACCACGATGCTCATCGGCGTGTAGATGTCGAAGGTCAGCCAGCCGACCAGCATGTTTGGAAAGGACAGTTGCGTTTCGACTTTCGCCACGCCGTTCGGACACTTCGCCGCGGTTTCAACTGTGCTCGGAGGAACCAGGCCGTAGATCCAGCCCGATGCCCATCCCTTGGAAATCGTTTGTGCCGAGGGGGCAAGCCCTGTTTCGATCGTCGCATGGTAGCAGCCTGCTGTCACGACCAAAAGCGCGATCCACATTCTCCGCATGACTGACCTCGTGGTTATTGGCTGTGCCTGGAACGTCGAGCGCTTCTCGTTCATCGGTCGTGACGTCCTTAGGCGCTGACAAACGCAGTTGCACCACAGACTGTGCGGGAGCCAGCTCGCAACGTCTCGATTCTGTCAGTGCGTGAGACGCAGAGGTGTGGTTGTAACCGTGTGGTACGCGGTGTAACCGGTATTGTCTTCAAGAGCCACTGCGCGACTTCCTACAGGAACTCGCCAGTAAGCGTCCCGCCAAGCGCATCGCGTTAGTGGCGGACGCCGAGTACGCGTGCGACGCTCTGTTCGATCCGGCCGGCGGTGACGGTGGAGTTTCCGCTGAATGCGTACATGTCGGTGATATCGTCCGCCCAGAGGTGCTGGCGGGTGCCCGCGGGGACGAGCTCCACAAAGATGTGGACCGAGTTTCCCTGGCGGGTGAGGGATCCTGACAACACGTGCGTCGCTCCGGGCGACGTCTCCGTGACGGTCTGCCATCCCTGTTCAGTCCGGGCGTCGGCAAGAATCTGATCGGTCAAGCGGCTGCGATACGCGACCACCATCGAGTCGGTCGTGTCAGCGGCAAATGGCAGAACCTCGAGGACGACGGGATCGTGAGCCGGCGTCATTTCGCGCGCGAGCCAGTGACCGCGGCCGAGGGCGGTCAGGCCGACGGCCAGCGCCAGCGCGGCGCCGGACAGAAGAATGGCGGGCATCACGCGTGATCTGGTGACCGTCCCGCCGGTCGCGGCCGGCGGTGCCGCCGGTGCCGGCGGTGCAGAGACACTCGGATTTGTGTCGTCGCTAGTGGCTTCCCTGGTGACGGGCGCCAGAAAGCGGTAGCCTCGCTTGGGCAGCGTCTCGATGAAGCGGGGGGCGGTGGTGTCGTCGCCGAGTGCGAGGCGGAGCTGGCGGACGCAGAAATTGATGCCTTCGTCGAATTCGACCGTGGTGTCGGGCCAGAGTCGCGCCTGGAGCTCGCTCCGCGTCACGACAGAGCCGGCATTCTCGAGCAGGGCGACGAGTAGCGCGGCGACCCGCGGCTGGAGGCGGGTGACTTTGCCGGCGCGTGTCAGTTCGCCACTTGCCGCGTCGAACGTGACGCCGCCGAAGTGAAAGCGTGAACTCGAGGGCATGGGTAGCGGCAGGCCTGAGCGACTGAAGGGTGACGGCGGAAAAATTAGAGACCGGAGCAGGCGCGCGGGGTTTCGGCCGGCGTGCTCACCCAATCCTCAGAAGTAACTCAGCGCGGCTCGTCTTCGCGAACTTACTGCCGGCCTGTATGTTGCCGCTCCCTCGTCAACAATCGGAGGCGGTAGCGGCATGCGTCGATTCCTGCTTGGCATGGTGGCTGGCGTGGTGGTTGTGCCCGCGGTGGTACTCGTATGTGGGTGGTTCGGATTCCTGTCCACGACCGCGAATGTGGCGGCACCTGCGTGGGAGACCGCGTTCGCGCATTGGGCGCTCGATGCGGCCGCCGCGAGGCGAGCGCCGCGCGTCACAAATCCCGTGGCGCCGACCGAGGCCAACTTGCTCACCGGCGTGAAGCTCTTCAAGGAGGATTGCGCCGGGTGCCACGGCCTGCCGGACGCGCATATCAGCACCGACGTCAACCTGTATCCCGATGCGCCGTACTTCGCGGGGCACCCGCCAACCGAGCCCGACTGGCAACTCTATTGGTTCGTGAAATACGGGGTGCGGTATTCGGCGATGTTCGCGTGGGATAAGCAGTGGGGGAAGGATTCCACGGGGCGCGACATCACCGACGAGCGAATCTGGACGGTCGTGACGCTACTCAAGCACCTGGATTCGTTGCCGCATGCGGCGGATTCGGAGTGGCATGCCAAGCGGCATCGGTCATGAGCTGACGCGCGGATCCAGCACGGCGCCGGTTTGCTTCCCTTCCACGCTTGCCACGTACGCCTTCGCCACGGTGGCGGCGGATAGTCCGGTGGCCGGGTCGCGGCCGAGTGCGTGTAGTGTCTCGGATACCCATGGCGGGCTGACGACATTGATGCGCAGGCCGCGTGGCAGGTCGAGCGCGGCGGATCGGGTGAAGCCTTCGAGGCCTGCGTTCACGAGGCTGACGGCGGCGGCGCCCGGCGCGGGGTCGCGGGCCAGTGAGCCGGCCGTGATCGTGAACGAGCCGCCGTCGGCGACCGAGCCGATGCCGTAACGCACGAGATTGACCTGGCCCATCAACTTGCTGGTCAGGCTGAGGGCGAAATCGGCGTCGGTGAGTTCAGCGAGTGGTTTAAACGCGGCCTGACCCGAGGCGTTGATCACGGCGTCGACCCGTCCGACACGGGTGAACAGCGCGCGGATCGATGCAGGGTCGGCGATGTCTACCTGCTCGGGCGCCTTGCTTCTGCTCGCGAGGACGAGGTCGTGGCGGCCTGTGAGTGCGGTGACGATTGCGCGGCCAATGGTTCCGCTGGCACCTACAATGAGTATGCGCATGCGGGGGAAAGCCTTCTAGCGGGGATTCAGTTCCTTACGCCACGATAAACGGGGCCAACGCGTGAACAAGGCGTGAAAATCCTGGATGCGCTCACTGCGGTCGCGCCGTTCTATCCCGCGGGCGACGGCGAGATTCACGAGATTCCGTAAGCCCGTCCGGGATAGCGCTGCGCGGCCAACTCCTGTCTCCTACGAGGTTTTCGGCTTCGGCCTCGCGGACGGCGGAAGGATCCCGTTCATCCGGAGATACATCGCAAGCTGGGCGTAGTGGTCTTGCCAGTCCATGGGGAGCACGATCAGGTCGCGGGCGCGGGAGGCCTTTGCATTTGGCCCGCCGAACCATGGCACCTGTTCATCCAGCTTGGAGTCATCCAGGTTGGCGAGGGCGGTGGCGCAGTACTCGAACGAGCGCTTGAGGTGCGCTGACGCCATGGGTCCGTAGGCCGGCCATCCCGCCTCAGTGGTGTCGGTGGGCGAGGGTTTGGGTTCCATGGGCGGCTTCATCCCGGAGACCCATGAGCAGACGGTTTCGTTGAACTCCGCCGAATGAACCAGCACGCCGCCGAAGCTGAGCTGCGCGGGCGTGGGCCGGAATCCAAATTTGGCAACCGGCATGTCGTCGCCCGCCGCGACCAGATTCACCGAAAGGTGCTGCATGATCGTCCGAACCGCGTCGGCCACTGGCGCGCCCGACGATGTCGCCTGCTGCGCCGTCAGGGGAGACGCCGCCACCCCAATCAATACTGCTACGCAGAACACTCGCATCATTCCTCCTGTAGGGTTTTGCCGCCAAGACATCATTCCGAGTGGAGTACCGCGATGGGATCGAGGCGCATGGCGCGTAGCGCCGGGATGTAACTGGCGGCAACCGCGACGGCGGTCAGTACAAGGGTGACGCCAGCGAAGGTGGGTACATCAGTAGGCGACACGCCGTAGAGCAATCCGGCCATGAGGTGAGACACGATGAGCGCACCGGCCACACCGAGCCCGGTGCCTGCCGCGGCCAGACCGAGTGCCCGGCGAAGGACCATCTCGAGGACACGGCCCTTTTGAGCGCCCAGTGCGAGGCGAATAGCAAACTCACGTCTCTGTTCGTTCACCAGAAAGGAGATGGTTCCGTAGATGCCAAGTCCGGCGAGCAGGAGGGCCGTGGCCGCAAAGAACGCCACCATTTCCATCGAGAATCGCCTCACCGAGAGCGAGGTGGAGAGGACGTCATCCATGGTCTCGGCACCGAACACGGGCAATTCCGGTTCGATGGACTGAATCTGCTGGCGCACTTGTGCGGGGATGCCGCGGGGATCGAGTTGACCGCGAAGAAAGACGGCCAGGCCCTGGAGTCCCCGCTGGTTCGCGCTGGCCTGGAAGGCGCGCTGGTACATGCTGAGGTAGATCTGCGGAGCGACTGATTCGCCCAAGGATTCCGTGTGAGCGTCCCCGATCACGCCGATGATAGTAGTCCAGGCGCGGCTCGGAGATCGGTCCGCAGTGACGCCGAGGTGGACGCGTCTGCCCACCGGATCCTGGCCGGGCCAGTACGTGCGAGCCGCGGCTTCATTGATGACCGCAACCTGGGTCGTCCGCTCGAGGTCCTGGTCAGTGAACGTACGTCCGCGCTCGAGCGGCATGCCCAAGAGGTGGAAGTATTCGGGCGTAACGAGGGCACCGCCGATCACGGGAGCCTCATTGACGTTCCTGCCGAGGCCTTCGCGGATCAATGCCAGCGGCACCAGGTCGCCCTTGCTGTGGTCCAGCGGCAGCGCGCCCGTGTTGCCAATGGCCACTTCTTGTACGCCAGGCAGATCTCGGGTGCGGCGAAGAACCTCGCGCAGCAAGACCGCTTCCTGCGTGGCGGTGTGATAAGCATCCGCGGTGGAATCGTTGGGCCGAGGGAGCCAGCTCTGCACGACCATCACGCGAGCGAGATTGAACCCGGGCCGCACGTTGAACAGGTCCCAAAAGCTGCGCAAGAGCAGGCACGCGGCGACCATGAGCACCAGGGAGAGCGCCAATTCACCGATGACCAGCATCTGGCGGGCGCGCGAGCTTTCTCTGGAACCCTTGGTACCGCGTGATTCCTGCCGAAGCGTACCGATCAAATCGCCGCGGCTCATGATCCATGCGGGGGCAAGCCCGCAGATCGTGCCGGCGGCAACGGAAACGGCCACCGCAAATCCCAGCACGCCCCATCCGACGCCAATGTCGTTCATGTGCGGGAGACTCTCCGGGACGAGTCGCAGCAGGAAACGCTGGGCGGCGAAGAGGATGGCAAAGCCAGCGATTCCGCCGAGCAGGAACAGCAGTAGAATCTCGGTCAGCAGCGCTCGGATGAGGCGCGTTCGCTGCGCGCCCAGGGCGAGGCGAACCGTGACCTCGCGATCGCGGGCGCTGGCCCGTGCGAGCAGAAGATTGGCGATGTTGACGCAACTGATGAGGAGGACCAAACCGACCGCGCCGAACAGCAGAACGAGCGATTTGTGCACGCTGGCGACCACGCTGTCGCCAAGCGGAATCAGGTCCACGGTCCATGCGACCTTGGTTGGGTAGTCCGCCGGATATTGTTTTTTCAGCGATGCGACCAGCGCATCGAGGCGTCGCCGCGCGGCCGTCACCGAGAGACCGGAACTCAGTCGCGCGGTGACTGCTGGGCGCAGACGGAGGTCGCGCCGCGGAGGCGGAAACGGCTCGCCGACAAAGCCCGCTCCCAACCACACCTCTGCATTCTGTTCCTCTCTGGTCGAGCCCTGATCGCGAAAACCGCGCGGCATGACGCCGACGACCTGATATGGGTCGTTGTCCAGGAGAAGCATTCTGCCGATGATGTTTGGATCGGCACCGTATTCCTGCCTCCACAGCCCGTCGCTGATCACGACCTGCAGGTTGGCGCCCGGCGTGACATCGTGCGGATCGAGTGCGTGACCCAACTGGGCGCTGACACCGAGGACCGTGAAGTAATTCGGCGTTACCCACTTGAACGTGAGACGCTCGGGCTGGGAGCCGCCGGTGAGGTTCGTGTTGGCGCCGTGGCTGGACAGCGCTACGGCCTGGAAGATCCCGGAGTTTTGCAGGTCTTGCCACTCCGGGATGGAGATGCCGACGTCCGTCGCGCCCGTGCCCGGAAGGTCGTCCTCGAGGTGAATCAGCTGGGCGGGGTTTGGGAACGGCAGCGGGTGCAGCAGCGTGGCGTCGATCACGCTGTAGATCGCGGTGGTGGCTCCGACGCCCAGCGCGATCGTGGCGATGGCAATGCACGCGAAGGCAGGTGATCTCCGAAGTACGCGCGCCGCGTACCGCAGGTCGATGAGCAGGTTCTCAGTCATGGGCTGGCAGCGTTGGACGCATTGCGATGAGGTCGATTTCTACCAGGGCGTCAGGATTGGCAGCTGGCCGGACCACGTGCAACAACGAGTGTGCCGGCTTGTTCGATTGGTCCGGGCCGAAGAACTCGGCATAGCCGGCTGCATAGCCGTCACGTCCGGCTTCGCTGCCAATGTAGGCATGAAGCATCACTGCATCGCGCAGCGTCAGCTCGTGCGATTCGAGGAACGTTTGGAGGGACTCGAGAGCGCCCACGGCTTGTGACTTCACGTCGGTGTGTGACTCCAGGTCCGGGTCGAGCCACCCACTCACAAACAGCAGGTTTCCGGGCCATACCGTCGCCGGCATATCTGGAAGGACACCCTGCGCAGGCGGTTGCGTGATCAACACGCCGTCTCCTGGAACGAGAAGATCCGCAGCCATTGGGTGGTCAATGTTGGAGTTGGACCGGCATGGAGAAAGGACGGGCGGCGTACATTAGAGCATTGTCATTGTTCTCTCATGGTGGCAGGTTGGCGGGTGAATCCCCTCGCCATAGGTTGGAGCATGCAGGTTCTCGTCGTCGAAGATGACCGCAACTTGCGGCGGTTTCTGAGCAAAGCGCTCCGGGAGGAGGGCTTTGGCGCGGTCGAGGCCGAGTCGGGTGATCGCGCATTGGATCGTGCGCTGGCTGCGAGCTACAGCTGCATCATCCTCGACGTCATGCTGCCAGGCCGGGACGGATTCGATGTTGTGACAGAGCTGCGGTCGCGGCGCGTGTTCACGCCGGTCCTCATGCTGACGGCGAAGGACGAGCTGGAGTCGCGTGTGCGGGGCCTGGAGGCCGGGGCTGACGATTATCTAACCAAGCCGTTCGACCTGGCGGAGCTACTCGCGCGGGTGCACGCGTTGATTCGCCGGGCCGAGTTTCACCACCAGGATGCGACGCTGAGTGTCGGGGGCCTGACGCTTGACCCACTGACCCGGCGTGTGACGCAGGGTGGGCGGCGGGTGGATCTCAGCGCGCGCGAGTTCGCGTTGCTGGAGTTCCTGATGCGGAACGCGGGGCGCACGGTCTCGCGGTCGCGGATCGCCGAGGCGGTGTGGAATTACCAGTTCGACCCTGAGACGAATGTCGTGGATGTGTATGTGAATTATCTGCGCAAGAAACTCTCCTTTGAAAAAAAGACCACGGTGATCCAGACCGTGCGCGGCCGGGGTTACCGGCTCGAGGCGCCGTGACCGAGCCGCGTCTTGCCGTCGTTCTCACGAAGCGTACACAGCGCGTGACGTGGACCGCGCTCACCGGCTTCGCGGTCCTGGTGGTCGTGGCGTATGCGGTCGCGGGTGAAGTCGCGATGCGGAGTTCCCTGCAGCATACCGCCAACATTATTCAATCGCTGCTCAGGACCTATACCGACTCGACGCGCGCGCCTGGTGGTGTGATGACCGATGCGCTGGCCGACCGGCTCCTGAGCATGGGGGGGCAGGTATTGATCACCCGCACGACCACCGACTCGGGTGGCGCGGCACAGGTCTACTATGTGAGCCCGGGGACGCCTCAGAAGACGTCTGGATGTTCCCAGAGGTGCGTCGCCCGAGCAGGTCCGGCGGATACTGGTTGGTGCCATCATGCGGCGGTCATGGTGGCGTTTCGGCCTGCTTCGGCGAGAGTTGGATCCGTTCGACATCTATGTCGCGGCGAGCCGAGGTCCGTACCTCGTCGGACTTGCTGCACTGATCGGTGTGGTGGTGGTGCTGCTACCGCTCGCGGCGCTTGCCGCGGGCCGAGGCGCGCGCGAGGCGGTGGCGGCGACGCTTGGGCCGATCGAGCGCATCACGGCGGACACGCAGGCGATAAGCCCAGCGGAACTTGGTACGAGGATCGCGAGTCCGACGGGTCAGGCTGAGGTGACGGCGTTGGCTGACAGCATCAATCGGATGCTGGACCGTGTGGACCGCGCGCATCGGGCGCTCAAGGCGTTTACGGCCGACGCCAGCCACGAGCTGCGCACGCCGCTCACGCTCGTGCGGGCGCAGGCGCAGTGGGCGCTTGCGCATCAGGGGCACGAGGCGGAAGTGCGTGACGCGCTGACGGCCATCGAGCGGGAGATTGAGCGGACCACGAAGATGGTGGAGGAGCTGCTGCTCATCGCCCGGGGCGAGAATCGGCAACTGGCGCTGGCGCGCGTTCCGTTCGATCTCAGGGCGATCGTCGACGAGGTCAGGGAGATCACCGAGGCGATGGCGATCGACAAGAGTCTTGTGGTGCGCGGCGAATCGGCGGAACCGGTGTGGGCGCTGGGGGATGCTGACCGCACGCGGCACATCCTGTTGAATCTTGCGACCAATGCGGTGCGTTATACGCTGCAGGGTGGCATTCGGTTCAGCCTCCGGCGGGATGGGGGCGTGGTTGGTGTGTCTGTGCAGGATACTGGGCCGGGGATTGCGCCTGAGCATCTCGATCTGGTGTTCGACCGGTTTTTCCGGATCGACCAGTCGCGGAGCCGAGAGCTTGGGTGGCACCGGGCTAGGTCTCGCTATCGCGCGGCTGCTGGCTGAACTCCAGCAAGGGCGGATCACGGTCGAGAGTACGGTCGGAGACGGAAGCGTGTTTACGCTCTGGCTTCCTGCATCGACGGGCGAGGCAAATACCTGGCCGACTTGAGAAGCTATTGTCGGCGACTCACCGAGGAACGGTGTCTACGGTTGCTGCTTTGGCACGAGAAAAGCTGGCCGGACACGGCGGAAACCTCCGGAGTATCGATCGCACGGGCTGCAGCTCGGGCTCACCCCGCGCGTAGGACTTTTTGAAGTCGGGGCACGGGAATGGCTTCAAAATCTCGAATCCAGTCAGACGCTTGTATTACCGCGTAGGTGGCGGTGCCGCTACCGAACGAACGCGTCGACGCCAGTTCGTAGTCTGCGTCTACGCGAGCTCGTTTGAGCGCGAGCAGTCGGTCGCCAAGCGTTCGAACCGCATTGTCATTAATTGCAGTCCGCAGCTTCTGAATCAACCACTCGTGTGGGGCTTCGTTCCCTCTAGGGTTCGTATGGCCTGCAATCTTAAGGCGCTCGCGAGCAACAAGGAACGCCGCATAGTAGGCACGACCGTGGACGGTTCGCGAAGCGCCTTCATCGCAGGGCGATGGTGGGCAAAGACTGCGTCCTACGTCAACAAACCGCTTCGGGTCAAACGCCATCCTGCGCATATTGGAGGACGACCGCAATTTGCGCGGGGTAGTCGGTACCCAGCCGCTGGCGAACCTCGGAATAAAAAACCTTTTCCCCACCAAGAGGATCGTGACCTGGCGAGATTGGTGTTGTTACGACGAGATACGTGTTCACGCCATTGCCGGAATCGCCCTCGGATTCGACACGCATTGACACAAGACCCGCGTTCGATTCAACTGGAAATGCGATAGATGCTGCCTCACGCGAGGCAGCAGTAAGCCGTGCGAGTACAGCAGCCCATTCATCAACTGCTCCGCCCGCAGTTGCCAGAAAAATGGATGTGTCATTCGCACCGCGAACGTCAGGCGCTGGCTTCGGTGTCAGCGGCGGGTTGCCGAGAGCCACCGTATTGACAGCGCCGCTTCGGTAATAGTGCGATGTCGGAGGCGCGCCGGAGGCCGACCTTTTCATTTGGAAGGCTTCCTGACCGGATTGTACTCTTCCAAGTCGACGCCCGCAGCCTTGAGAGAGGCGGCAGCTTCATCCAATTGGTACTTCAATAGCGCGAAGCCGCGGAGCGATAGGTAGTATCGCCCCACCATCAGTGGCTCAGCTACGATTTTCCCACCTGGGGGAGCTGTACCTGTCGCCTGAAGGTCAATGTACCCCACAAGCAACTGAATGTCCGAGCCGCTCCAGGCAAACGAAAAAAAGTTGGCCCCGATGGGCGGGGGGTACGAACTCACATCTGGAAGCCTCAAGACGAGTTCGCGGTCGGGCAGAGGTACGGCTTTAACGGCAGGCTCGTTTGCCATGCACTACGAAAGAAGGGGGCTACCCCATCAGGCGCACGCTCTTCATAATCTGACGAGGGGAACGCATGATGCGCAAACCAAATTGCGAGCGCCCGTCATAGTGCCGTCATGTTCGTGGCCCGCGTCGTGTAACCGTAGCGTACGGGGTGTAACCGAGGCTCCGCGCGCAACAAACCATCGTCGCTACCGGACAAGGCGCTAAGTCATCGACACGTGATGCCGAGCAAGACGGCTTGACTGGATCCGATGCGAGCCCGAAAGGCTGCGCAGGGAGTTTGGTTGTCGCTGCACGTTGTTACAAAGGTCTAGACCCCGGGATGATGGGGCTCGCGGTGATCTGGCAAGTACGCCTGCTGAGGATCGTAAGATGGCCAAGCCAAGCGCTGCCAAGCTGGATATTGGGTTTTTGGCCTCCGAGCTTCAGAAGGCCCGCACCCAACACGGGTTTGACGCATTCCGAGGGGATGAAATCCTCCTCATCCTGCGAACCGCCTTTCCTTTTGATAAGCGGCTGCCTGAGGCCGCAAAGAGCGACATACTTCGGGCTGCCGTTGGCAAGCTGGTCGGCCTAGCGACGATCGATGCTAATCGCCTAACACAGCAAGTTCGAATTGCGGAAACTGGTTTCCTTAGCAAGCGATTTGAGGAGTATCGACTTGCCTCTAGACTCTCGTTCCGCCTGCAAACTGGAGTTAGAAGACTCGAGCGAATGCTGGACGCGTCATCGTTGCACGCGCATTCCCGCGCGTAATTGCAGCCGCTCGTGCTGATCCGCAAAGCCTGATAAACGACGCTGACACACCATACCGTAGTTGGGCAACCATCTTGGTACGGGTACAGGCACGTTCAAGCGCAGAGGCTACAGACCTAGCATTAACAGATCTAAATGTCCTACGGGCGCAGTGGAATTTTGCTCTAAATGAGATCGTTCTCGCTCGTCACGCCTCTCCCGCCCCGGCTGTCAACCACATCCTCACCAGCGGTATTTACACTCTCCACACGGCCAACGGAGATCTCGCGTTCAATGGCCACTTACGCGACCGGCCGCTCCCACCTGGGGTACCGGCCTCGCTTATCAGCAATGAATGGAAGCGGATTCACAAGACAGCACGACGGATTAGCCGCCGATTGGTAGGCCATCCCTATCGCGCCGACTTGGAGAGAGCTCTCGTGCAGTATGTCTCCGCTCTCGACGGCCTGGACATGCAGGGTGTCTTCCTAAAGCTCTGGGCGGTATTGGAGCTACTCACCGCCACTCCAAACGCAGCATACAATGTCACTGTCCGGCGAACCCAGTTTCCCTTTGCCAACCGACCACTGGTGCGCAACGCAGTAGAACACCTTCGTGTTCGCCGAAATGAAGCCGTGCACACTGGTCGAGCCGACAATGAGAGCCAAGCTCTTGTTTATCAGATAAAATATTATGTTGAACGTCTGCTCGCGTTTCACCTTAACGCATCGCCCAAGTTTCCTTCGCTGGGCGACGCGGGAGAGTTCTTGGATCTGCCTCCAACGCGTGCCGATCTAGTCCATCGCATCCTGCTCGCTAAGCGAGCATTGCGTTTTATTGGCGCCTCGTGACCGGCAGTCATTTGACCCAAACCACTGATCTCAGGGAATAGCCTTAGGATCGAGGTATCTTCCCAAACCGCAACATTGGAATCGATATCTCCATGAGAGACGTCCTTCCCGAATACTACGCACCTGATGACGCGCAAATGCGGGCCATTTGGGCGAGCGGCACAGTAGTTCTCGACGCGAATGTGTTGCTCGATGCTTTTCGCTTCAGCCCGGAAACAACGGCAGCGCTTTTCCGCGTGCTAACAGTGGTCCACGATCGGCTCTGGGTCCCCTACCAAGCGGCTTACGAGTACCAACAGCACCGCTTGGGCGTCGTTTCACAACAGATCAGCGGCTACGAGGCCGCGAAGCAACGGTTTCGACAAACGGCCGAGGAATTGCGACAACGCCTCGTCAAACATCAAGGCCATGACAAGCTATTGCGCCCCGTAACGCGGGCAGTCAAGAATGTGGAACGTGCGCTCGACCGAGTATGTGCAGATCACATAGAGACAATGGACGCAGAAGCACACCATAATCAACTCACGGAACTTCTGTCCGGGCGTGTCGCAGCTAACTACGCGCCTGAGCAGCTAAAACAACAGATTGCTGAGGCGGAACGGCGCATCGCCGCTAACATTCCGCCTGGCTACAGAGACGCAAAGAAGGCCGATAAGGGCGTCGGTGATGTTCTCATCTGGCTACAGATGATAGAGCACGCCGCTGCTGAAAAGCAGCCGTTCATGTTTGTCACCGGTGACACGAAGGAGGATTGGTGGTGGGAGGTTGATGGTCAGAAGCGTGGGCCACGTCCAGAACTCAGACGAGAGATGATCGACAAGGCGGGCGTCGTCTTCCACATGCTGACCCCGGGGCGATTTCTGGAATCCGCCAATCACTTTTTGGATGTTACGGTTGAACAAGCCGCGATCGACGAGATTAGAACCATAAATTACGATGACATTATGGCGGCGCTTGCTCAGCCGACGTTCGAGTATACCATGCCCGCGACTTGGCAAACGGTGATTCCTGCCGTCTCGACCATGCCGCTGGGTAAAATCGTTAATGAGGGGCATCCAATCGGCACGCTGCCTTTGACAACACTTAGCCCTGTGGCAAATCTCGGTTTTGGATCAAACTCGCCGCCGGGGGTGGGCGGCTTATTGAGTTCAGATTCCGTAGTTTCGCCAGATCCGTACTTGGTTAAGCATTTTGACTTCAACGCGCTAACGGGTGTGGGAACAATGGCCGGGTCAGTCCTTGGAGACCCGGCCGATCGCATATTTGCGGACCCTGACGGTGTTGCTATTGCGATAACTGAGATTCAAATCACCCATCGCGACGGCACACTGTCCACTGCACTTCGCATCGCCAAGCGCAGCGATGTACGCCTGCTTGATCCTGCACCATCCGGCTGGCGGACAATGAGTGACGACCGGTTACGGCGTCTCTGGGCTTCTCTGTAAACCGGTACGCACTAACCGCTTTGAGGACGTTGATCGTTCGGGGCCGGACGATACCCGCCCATCACATCAGACGTACGGCCGACAATGCACATCGATCGGTTTCAAATGGAGCGGACGCAGTGTCTCTATGAGAACGAAGTCGAATTCAATCTCTCAGAGAGTGGCGTCCAGCCGCTGACGGCGCGCGAGCTGCTGACGAGTGATGCTGGCCGCGAGGCGTTTCTCAATGCGGGGCTCAAATACTCGCAGTCCAATGGGACGCCGGAGCTGCGCGAGCATATCGCTTCGTTTTACCCGGGAGCGACTGCCAGCAACGTGCTGGTGACCACGGGTACCTCCGAGGCGAACTTCAGCACCCTCTGGGGGCTGCTCGACAAGACCGGGCGCGCGGCCATCATGATTCCCAATTACCTGCAAGCATGGGGGCTCGCGCGGGCGTATGCCGCTCGCGCGGATGCGTACCGGCTCGTGGAGCGTGAGGAGAACGGTGTCCAGCGCTGGGCGCTCGACATCGAGAGCCTCCGGAAAGCGGTCACCAAGCGCACGAAACTCATTCTCGTCACCAATCCGAACAATCCGACCGGCGCGGTACTGACTGCCGCCGAGATGGATGAGATCATCCGGCTGGCACGGCAGGTGGGCGCGTGGATCGTGGCGGACGAAGTGTATCGCGGTGCCGAAGTCGCCAGCGACCGGCCGACGCCGACCTTCTGGGGACGGTACTCCAAAGTCATCGTGACCGCCGGGCTCTCGAAGGCGTTCGGGATGCCGGGGGTGCGAGTCGGGTGGATCGTCGGGCCCGAGAAGACGGTCGCGCATCTATGGTCGTATCAGGACTACACCACACTCACGCCGTCAGTGCTGTCCGATCGGCTCGCCCGTATCGCCATGGAGCCCGTCCGGCGCGAGCAGATCCTGGCCCGCACGCGATCGATCCTGCATACCAATCTCCCGCAGCTCGAGCGCTGGATTCATACCCACGACGACATCTTCAGCTTCATTCGGCCGCTCGCTGGTGCGATCGTGCTCGTGAAGTACCGGCTGCCGATTCCGTCGGCGCGGCTGTTCGAGCGGCTGCGCGTCGAGTATTCGGTGCTCATCACGCCGGGCGCGCATTTCGGTATCGGGAAGTACATCCGCATCGGGTACGGCTACGACATCAGGAAGACCTTGGCCGGCCTTGCGCGCGTCGACGATTTCCTGAATGATCTGAGCGCGAATCGCAATGGGAAGCACGAGACCGGGCATGGGCGGAAGAGCCCTAACAAGCAGAGGCGCGTGGTAGTTCCTGCCTAGGAAAGCCTGCTAGCCGGTTGGTTCACAAGGCGTAAGTTTCAGGGCGCAATCAAGTGGATTGATCGTGAACCGTTTCTCCATTCGACTCGACACCTTGTACTGGTACCGGTTTCTTGGACAAGTACGCGGCCTAATCATGCGACCGCCTGCAGCGTGAATGCACGGCGGACATCGACTGGGGTCCGGTAGTCGTGTCGTTCGAGCATCCACTGCGTGTTGTACTGCGCGATGAACTCCCCGATCACGCGCCGTGCCTCGTCCAGTGACGCGAAGTCGTGGAGGTAGAGGCACTCCTCCTTCAAGATCCGAATCCAGCGCTCCATCACGCCGTTGCACTCGGGTTCGCCGACATAGCTCGGACTCGCCCGGATCCCGAGCCAGCGCAGCTCCCCGAGGAACTGATCGGCCGTGTACTGCGGCCCCCAGTCCATCCGGAGTCCCAGACCCAGAGCGATCTTCGGTGCGTAGCGGCCGTGTGTGGCCTGCACGCCCTGGCGAATTGGCTCCAAGGCCGCCCAGCGATCGCCGACCTTGGCGACGTGCCAGCCGACGAGATCTGCACTGCAGTGATCGATCGCCCCGAAGAACCAGCACCAGCCGTCCTGCTGGGTGGAGAACCGCGTCGCATCGGTGCCCCAGAGTTCATTCGGGCGCGTCGTTGTGATCGTGCCCCCATGGGCCCGATCCCCACGGGCGTGGCCTCGCCGGGCCAGCGCCAGGAGCCGGTGCATGCGCATGAGCCGCAAGACGCGCTGCTTGCCGACGCGAATGCCCCGGGCGCGCAAGCGGAACCGCACCTTGCGATGCCCCTCGGTGTGAAAGGGACTCGCCGCGAGGACCGCCCGGATCTCTGTCACGAGCGTCGCATCATCGAGCGGCGTCCGCGGCCCACGCTTCGTGCCTATCGCCGCCGGGCGGAGCGCGCGCCGCGCATACACCGTCGAACGGCTCACGCGCCACACCGCACAGATCATCGTGCGCGGGTAGCGCCGCCCCGTCGCCGGGCTCACAGCCCGCGCGAGCTCTTCAACCGCGCCAGCTCCTCCCCGTACCCCCTTTTTTCGAGGAGCATCTCCGCGAGCTCCAGCTTCATCGCCAACTCGCCCACTTTCGCCTGCGCCAGCTTCACGGCGCGATCCTCCGGATCCCCGCTCTTGCGCTTGAGCTGCTGCAGGCCGCCGTCCAAGAACTGCCGCCGCCAACTCTCCACCTCGTGGGCCGGCACTTCGATCTCGCGACTGACCGCATCGATCGCGTCGCCGCGCAACAACCGCAACACGACGTCGGTCTTGGCCTTCGCACTCCACCGGTCGGGCAGCTCCCGCGCCCGATCCTGCTCCGCTCCCATCGTCATCACCCCTGTGCTCCTGGACCCTCAGGATGTACCCCAAATCAGTGTCCAAAGAAACCGAGGGCTGTATAACCTGGATAATCCACACATGCGACGACTACCGTGGATCACCATTGCGCTCGGCTCGCTGTTGCTCGTTTCGGCTTTCTCAAGAGGAGGACAGCAAGTGCAATCTCCACCGAAGCCGCCTGTCAAAATGGAGCAGCGCGGGCGCATCATTGGAATCGGCGGTGTCTTCTTCAAATCCGCCAATCGTGATCAGATGCGCGAATGGTATGCGAAGCATCTTGGACTCACTGACAAAGGCGGAGGCGCGATGCTTCCGTGGCGCGAGCACGACGACCCGAAAAAGGAACATGTGACAGTTTGGACCATCTTCCCCAACTCCACCGACTATTTCAATCCCGGCCACGCGCCGTTCATGATCAACTACATCGTGGACGATATGGATGCGTTGCTCGACCGCTTGAAACAGGAGGGAGTAAAGATCGACGACAAGCGAATGAATGAATCCTACGGTCGCTTTGCGTGGATCTATGATTCGGATGGGAACAAGATCGAGCTGTGGGAGCCGGCGCCAGAAAAGTCCTAAAGGGGACTATTGGGTTGGCGTAGCCGAACGGTAATGATGGGGATTGGGGAAGGCGGCGGGGGCGTTCCGTTGTGCCTCACGCAGTAGCGGATTGGTACCGATGACTGGTTGCTAGCGTCGCATCGGACTCGTCTCAGCCATGCTGGCGGCGGTGATTCAATCTTCGATGAGAGCGCCTTCGCATGGGACATAGCCGCTCCGTCGTCATTGGATTGATCTCACTGGCAGCGGCCGCGCGCGCTCCTGCGGAATTCCATCGCCCGGCTCTCTGGCGCGCGGCTCGCTGGGCTGGCCCGACTGCCGACTCGTCCGCCGTTCTTGCTGGCACGCTGGTGGACGCCGATGCCGATCACCCGATTCCGTATGGCACGGTGGCGCTGCTCGGTACCGACTGGGCGGCTTTTGCCGATGCGAATGGTGCGTTTCGGCTCGGCGGGTTCCCGGCGGGGACGTATATCGTGCGGGCCCGCCAGATCGGGTACGCGCCAATGGACACTACCATAGTGATCGCCCCGGCGCCCGCGATCACGACGGTGACCTTTCGCATGCACCGGATTCCGGCGCTGCTCAGGCTCGTGAAGGTCGAAGGACACCGATCGGGGCGCTGTACGACCAATACCGGCGTTCCTGACTCCACCACCGACCTGCCGCTCGCGAGGATATTCACGCAGGTCCGTGAGAACGTGGATCGGTTTCGCCTGCTCGCAGACGAGTATCCCTATCGGTACCGGCGTGTCGAGAAAGACCTGATGCGATCGGATCCGGGCGGCGACAGCACGACGTCGACCGACACGGTCTCGTACGAGTCGCGCGCGAAGCGTGCCTATCGTCTGGGTGGCGTGATCTATGACGATGCCGACAATGGGGGTCACCTCCGCGAATACATGTATCTCCCGGCGTTTCGGGATCTCGCCGATCCGGGCTTCCTCGCGGTGCACTGTTTCAGCTACGGTAACACCGAGTCGTCGGGTGGGAACCGCGTGCTCCGGATCGATTTCCGCCCGGCCGATACGATCACCGTTCCTGATGTGGAAGGGTCGATCTATCTCGACTCGGCGCGTCTCATCGTGCGGCGGGCCGTCTTTCGCATGACCAAACCGGAGGCGGCCAAGGTGCCGGTGCTGGGCCTCACCGTCACTGCGACGTATCGCGAGGTGGCGCCGCTCATCCCAGTGGTGGACTCGCTCATCACCGACCAGCCAATGCCATCGGCGGGGCAGTCATTTTCATCCGGGCCGAGGCATCGCACGGCGATCGAAGAGGCCCGGCTTCTCGACTACGTGTTCGAGCCGCGGGCGGCCAATGGTCCCTCGCTGGGCGCCGGAGTACCGGTGAGGGACACCATTGTATCGCGGGGTGTGTTGTCGGGCCGAGTGTTGCAGTCGGATGGCATACCGGTGGGGCGTGCCGTCGTGGCGCTGCTCGGTACCAGAGACAGCGCCGTGACGAACAGTGATGGTCACTTCGTGCTCCGCACCGCGATGCCCGGTACGTATATGGTGAGCGTCCGGGGGCTCGGGCTTCGGCCGGAGCGGTTTGTGGCGACCCTGGCGGCGCAGCCCACGCGCGATCTCGTGATCAGCATGGACCGGCCGGTTCCCGTTCTCGCGACCGTGACCACCACATCCGATCCTGCGCGCGCTAGCCAGACCGGTTTCGAGAAACGGAGAGCAATGGGTATCGGCCAATTCCTGACGTACGATCAGATCCAGAGCAAGCACGCGGCCGCGTTCACGGAATTGCTGCGGACCGTTGCTGGTATTTCGGTGATGCCTACATCCCTGCAGCCTGGCGGTATGACCACGGGCAACCGTGGGCCGGGGAGCTGCGTGTCGTACTTCGTCGACGGCGTGCCGCAACTGCAACTGATGGAGCACACCGTCGATAACCGAGCGATCGGTCCTGAATCTCCGGACAATCTGATCGACGTGTCTCAGGTCGGCGCGATCGAAGTGTACAGCGCATCGGAGCGGCCGGCCGAGTTTCAGGGGACACAGGAGCATGCAATGTTGCCGGGGGCGCCGATTCCGAGAGTTGGGCTCGACCGGCAACAGTGCGCGCTGGTCGTCGTGTGGTCGCGGGGCCGGATTGCGACGACGGCGAGCAGCCCGGCTCCGAAGAGCAGTGTGACCGGCAATGAGACGCGAGTCACGGCCGTGTTCGGGGAAGACAGCGCGTGCGGGGCGCTTCCGGTGCATTCGACGATCGGCGAGAGCGTTTACGCGACCCTTCAGGGAACGCCGTCGCGGCCCGTGGCCGACAGCGCGTGGACAGAATACGAGGAACGAGTGTTGCGGTCGGTGCACCGGTGGGCTGTGTTGCCGACGGAGCTGACATTGCCGGCGTTCGACGTGGTGGACAGCATCGGGCTGCGGCGAGCGCGCCAACTGCGGGACGTCGCGCCGTCGCTGTCGAGTGTGATCGAGTTCACGATCGATTCGGAGGGAGTGCTGGCGGAGGCGCACGTGGCGGCGGCGTCATTGTCTGGTGTGGCCGATACCAGCATGCTCGTGATGCTGGCGCAGGCGGCTGGCGCGCATGACTTCCCGCCCCTTCCGTCTTCGCCGCAGGGCCGAGGGGTGGCGCGATTTGATCTCGTGATCTCGTCGGGTGGGGTGGCGCCGGGCGGGCTGTCGGTGGTTGTGGGGCGGGTGGCGGTTCCGGTGTGGCATCTGTCGCGGCCTGCGCGGCTGGTGCAGAAACCGCGGCGGGCGGGCGCGTTGAATGCTGACAGCGTGACGATCGAAGCGGTCGTCGATGCGAGGGGGCGCGCCGATACCACTACGGCACGGGTGGTCCGGCGATCGGCGTCCGCGGCATCGGGTGACGAGTCCGCGATCGATCAGCGTGCCGGGCAAATCCTGTCGTCACTGCAATTCGAGCCGGCGCAGATCGCGGGCTGTTCGGTTGCGCAGCTCGTCGATCAGCCGATTGCGGTGCCGCGGTAGCCGTGGGCTAACCTGTGCGGGCCCATGGGATGATCTCCAGCCGGGCGAGCGGGATGTCCTTCCCTGTTCGCTCATCCCGGCCGAAGTCATGCGGGTGTTTGTAGAGGCGTTCGAGGGCGGCGTCGATTTCGGCGACCTCGGCGATCTCGCGTTCTGCGAGGGTTGCGGCGAGCTCTTCGTCCTCGGTTTCGGTTCCGCGGTCGGCGTTGTGGGTTGGGGCTTCGGAGAGATCGCCCGTGCTTTCGAGCTCTCCTTCGGCGGCTGAGGCCTGCGATCGGTTGACTTCGCCGAGCGCGCGCGTGCGTTCCTCGAGGAGACGTTCGCGGATATGGTTCAGTTGGGCATCGGTGAGCATCGTGGTTCCTCCGGCGGTTGGCGGCGAGATCATGCGCAGAGTCTGGGCCAGACCGCGCGACGGTCCTTGGTGTGCGGCCGGGATCGATTGCTGCCGTATCCATTGGGGGTGCACGGCCAGATTCGATGGCCGGCACCCGTCGGGGGCCGTTCTCGAACGGCCCCCACTGCCCTCGACGACAAGCCCTCGTGGGACGGCAACTTGGGACGGCAACTTGGGACGGCAACTTGGGACGGCAACTACTGACCTACTGCCCAAGGGTGGTGGCCACGCATGAATGTTCCATTGGAACGGCCATTCGGTCGCGGTGGTATTGGGGGGCGAGTATCATCCGGTACTAACTCGAAGGAGAACTGCAGCCGTGCCAACGATATATGCGTTGCTGTCCAGCTGGTTGATGGTGTGGATCCCAGTCGGCAGTCGTCCGGCAAACACATCTGCATCCGCGCCGCACCAGACAGTCGTGGCTGCCGCAGCGGCGGCGGAGCCTCGTTCCTATACGCTGGCGATGCCGACCGCGCAGATGGTTTCGATGCTCAAGACCGAACTGTTCGTGGACAGCGGGCGGCTGTATCCATGCCGATGGAATCCGGCGTGCTCATCGTGGGGGCATGATATCGCGTTGAGCGCGCCTGGCATGAAGGTCGATGGGCCGCGGGTGGTGTTCACGGTGCACGTAGCGGGGAGCTACGCCATCAACGCCATGTTTGCGCCAGCGGTCGCCGGTGATCTCGTCGTGACGACGGTGCCCGTCGCGCGCAGCGGGTTGATTCATGCGTCGCAGTCGACCGTGCAGGCCGGGCCGGCGAGCGACATTGTGTTTCAGGGGTTCGTGCAGACCGTGCACGGGCAGATCGAGGGGATGCTGAACGACAAGGGGACGCTCGATCTAGCGCAGTATCTCGCAATGTCGGCGAAGGATCCGAAGCTGCCGCCGCCGCGGTTACCCGGTGTGACGTGTGTCGAGCCGTCGCAGATTCAGGTGCAGTCCGTGGCGACGGATCCGGTGGCGTCGGCCGTCAAGGCAATGGTGACGGTGAGTGCGCCGGCGGCGGGGAGTGGGTGCTAGGACGGCCATTGACGGGCCGGCGCGCGAATCCTAGTTGTCGACGCACGCACGCCGCTTCCCACCAGTCATGGATCGGCGCACGACTCCTAGTTGATCGACGCGGGCGACCGGCTCCCACCAGTGATGGATCGGCGCGCGAATCCTATTTGATTGACGCGTCCGACGTCTGGGCGAGGTTTGATTTGCCGAGCGTTTCGTAGTCCGGCATGTAGACCACGAGTCCCTCGTTGGCGAGCGTGCGGGAGCGGCCGGCCACGAGTTGTTTGCTGTAGTGTGGCAGGTTCATGCCGAACGGATTCTGGGAGTCGGGGCCGAGGATGCGGAGATCCGTGTCGCTCATCAGGAGCTTGCCGAAGCGGAGCTCCCCGCCGCGGAAGTAGATGAAATTGTGACCCGTGGTGTCGGATTTGACGTAGTGTCCGAAGACCGAATCATCGGGTGAGCGGACGAAGTCCTGCACCACTTCGGCGCCTTCGATGCGGATCGACGCGAGTTTGCCGTCGATTGCTGGTGGCGGGAGAATGAGCGTGGGGTCGAGGAAGAGATCATCACCTTTGACCGTTGCGCCTTTGGCGCCTTTCAGGTCGAGGATGTTGTCGAGGTGCAGGCCGACCATGCTGAGCACCTTTTCCCCGTTGATGCCGAGGATGCGCATCTGCGTCGGGTGGATGCGGATGCGGCCGTCGGGCATGAGTGCGAGCGTGCCGTGCAGGCGAAACTTGAAGTCGACACCCTTGTGCATGATGCCGGTCTGGATGATCTGATCGCCGTCGGTGCGCACCTGCAGATCGCGGAGCGGAGCGTTGGGGTAGTTGAAGACGACGGTGTTGAGGATGGCGCCGAGGTCAGAGCCGGTGAGGCCGACGGTGGCGCTGGTGACGCGGATCTTGAACGAGAGCGGGTCGTCGAGCGCGGCCGGTTTTGCGGGTGAAGTCCGCAGGACCTCGCCGTGCAGCGTGCGCACGCGGATCGTGACCTTGTCCGAGACACCGAGATCGACATGGTGGATGTCGATCCATTGGCGGGCGGGCGTTGCGGCGGATTTGGCCGGGCGCATCGCTCGCTGCGGCGGCGGGTTGGTGACGCGGGCGCGGTGCTCTGGGCCTGGGGAGTCGCGACCGGTGTGGAGAGCGTGGGTGCGAGCGGGTGTGTGTAACCGTTGAACGCGACGAGGATCACCGCGACCGAGAGCGGAACGCCGCCAATGGAGGCGAGCGAGAGCGAGCGTGATGACCGCGAATATCGGGGCGGGAGCCATGCGGCGCCGCCGATCGATGGCTCGGGGGATTCCGGGAGACCCAAGCGGTTGTAAATGCTCGCCATGTTAAAGCGAGCTAATGCACGGACTGGACCACTCGGGGCTAGTGGTCGGTTAGCCGGGGCTAGAGGCTACCGGACTCCTCATCGGGGTCGCCCGCGCGTGGCGCCGACAGTTGCGGCGGCTTCCGGCCCGGTGGTTGGTGCCGAGTGTTCAGGAACTGGGCAGTCGAGTGCAGCTCGCACGCGCCGGAAGAGCGTGGGGAGCGTGAACGGTTTCTCGAGGAGTTGCGCGGCGACGAGCGACGTTGGGACGCCGCGATCGGCTGCCGTGTATCCCGACACGAACATCGCGCGGAGGCCTGGGCGTTCGGAGCGGAGCCGATCGACCATGGCGGGGCCGACGAGGCGTGGCATGCGGACATCGCTGACCACGAGATCGATCGCGTTGGCGTGTTGGGCGCTGACCTCGAGACCATGCATGCCGTCTTCGGCTTCCAGCACGACGTAGCCTTGTTTGCGGAGTGCGCGGGCCATGGGTTCGCGGACCGCGGGTTCGTCTTCGACGACGAGAATCGTTTCGCCTTTGCCCATGGCTGGCCGTGCGCCGGCGGATGATGCGGGCAGAGGGGGCGATGGTGAGCGGGCGGCGGTTGGGCGGAAGTAGGCGGTGACGGTGGTGCCGAGTCCGGGCTCGCTGTCGATGAAGATCAAGCCTTCGGATTGCGCGACAATGCCGTAGACCGTGGCGAGACCGAGGCCGGTGCCTTTGCCCTGGGGTTTCGTCGTGTAGAACGGTTCGAAGGCGCGTTTGCGTGTTTCGCGGTCCATGCCTGATCCTGTGTCGCGGACAGCGAGCCGGATATGGCGGCCGGCGATGAGACCGGGCCATCGGATCGGGTCGGGCTGCGTGATCACGACCTCGCCGGTTTCGACCTGGACGCGACCGCCGCTGGGCATGGCATCGCGTGCATTGACGACGAGATTGACCAGCACCTGTTCGATCTGGCCGGGGTCGGCGAGGATCGGGGAGATATTGCGTGCGAGGTGCGTTTCGAGGCGGATGTGTTCGCCAATGAGGCG
This sequence comes from uncultured Gemmatimonadales bacterium, assembly GCA_963737895.1. GTDB lineage: Bacteria > Gemmatimonadota > Gemmatimonadetes > Gemmatimonadales > Gemmatimonadaceae > Palsa-1248. The sequence goes on from CAVTUF010000002.1 coordinate 462,098, forward strand.
TGCGAGCATGGGTTCGCAGCCGGAGACCACCGTGTTGAGATCGACCACGCGCGGGTGGAGCGTTTGCCGCCGGCTGAACGCGAGGAGTTGGCGGGTGAGGGCTGAGGCGCGTGTGACACCGGCGCGGATCTCGTGCAAGTCATCGCGGGCGGAGGAGTCGAGCGGGAGCGACTCCATCGCGAGCTCCGCGTTGCCGCTGATGGCGGTCAGGATGTTGTTGAAGTCGTGGGCGACACCGCCGGCGAGCTGGCCGACCGCTTCCATGCGTTGGGCGTTGACGAGTTGCGCCTGGAGTTGTGAGCGGGTGCGGGATTCCGCGTTGCGGGCGGCGTTCTCGGTGAGGAGGCCGACATTCTGGTGACTGGAGAGGACGCCGCGGATGGCGATGAGGGCGAAGACAGGTACGGCGGCAATGACGAGGACACTGAGGGGTGCGGGCCAGCTTTGCCAGGCGAGGAAGACGAGGAGACCGGCGGCGCCGGTGGCGGCGATGTAGGGGAGCGGGCTGGCGGGGTGCATCGATTCCGCGGCGCCGTCGGTCGTTGGTTCGCCGGGGGCGGTGGGGTCTGACAGGCCTGGTTCAGGTGCGGGGGCGCGGCGGTACCATTCGCCGCTGGCGGCGAGGAGGGCATAGCTGGCGCCGAGGAGGGCGGTGCTCCAGACCGGAGTGGAGGGGATTTCGGGGCCGGTGCCGCGGAGGAACACGATCGTGTAGAGGACATCACTTGCGATGCAGGCGATCTGGCTGACGAGCAGGATGATGAGGGGGGCGGGTGGGCGGCCGGTGGGGCGGAGTGCGACCGTCGTGATGCCCAGGAGCATGAGGAGGTCGGCGAGCGGGTATGTGAGCGCGAAGGAGAGCGTCCCGCCGGCGGGTTGCGCGGAGGCGCGGGGCCAGAGGACGACGACCCCGATGACGATGGCGCCGCCGAGTAGGACAGTGGCGGCATCGAGAGCGAACTTCCACCATTCGAGTTTGGCGCGGCGGCCGCGGGGCATGCTGATGAGGGCGGCGAGCATGACCCCGTAGCTGGCGAGGTAGATGCCATTTGCCCAGGAGTTGACGGGGTCGTGGCCCTGGACGATGTCGACATACCACCAGGCGACATCGCCGACGGCGGTGAGGGCGGATTGGAGGGCGACGAGCCGGAGGGCGCGGGCGAGCGTCTGGCTCGGGGCGGATTCGCCGGCAGCGTCGCGGGCGGCGGCGCTCGAGGGGGAGGATCCGGGGTATTGGGCGGCGCGGTTGGCGGCCAGCCAGAAGATGGCGGCGATGAGGAGATTGACCGGGAGGTAACCCAGGTCGGTGACGATGCCGTGCACGAGGGGTCTGGTCGCCCAGCCGGGGCTTTCGCTCCAGATCAGGTAGGCGAGGTAGGCGGCGACGTAGGCTGCGGTGAGCAGCGAGAAGAGCGACGCCCAGGGTGCGGGCCGAGCGTGGCGAACCCTATGCACACAGGCTGGACGAATCCGCCGGGATGGGGGTCACCACTATAGAAGGGGGGAGTGGTACTGGAGAAGGGGGGAGTGGTACTGGGGGTTGGGGATTGGACGGGCCTGGTGGGGCGGGCGTCCGGGAGTGCGCCAGAACGGCGGCCGTGGCGTTGACGTGTGATGCCGGTGAGCGCGTCGCGACATAGCGGGCGGGTGACATCGCCGCGTCGAGGCGGCGTCATGTCTGCGTCATGCGTCCACTATATCTGCTGCCATTTTCATTGGTGGCAGCGTCATCCCGCCGTCATTTCGAGCGAGTCCGAAGCCGGGTTGTGTGACGCGTGTGTGTTCTCCTGAAAAAGATTCTGAGGAGACGTCGCCGGCGGGTGACACGCTAGCCGTTTGCGTAACGCAGTAAACGGATTTTGGCGGAGCCGCGTCGCCGCGGCGAAGTCATCGAGAGAGCGAGCGTGGGTGCCTCTTGTCAGCGCGGTGAAGCTGGTCCATGCATTCAGTGCGGAGCGAGGCGGAGCCGGCTCGTGTGGACCGAGGTCGCGTCATGCCAATATCGCAGGACGAGGGGATTGCCGTGCGGAGTACAGCGCGTGGTGTGTTGGAGCGGCCGAAGCCGGCGGTGGGAGTGGTATTGCGTGGGGGTGACGACCGGAGCGTGATCGGCGAGCAGCTCGCGTACGCGGTGGTGTTGCGGTACTTCGATTCGATGGATGCGATTGGCGGTGCGATGGGGGGTGGGCCGATCGACGTGGTGGTGACCGATGCCGACACCCTGCGGGCCGGAATTGCGGGGTGGCGACGGAGGGGAGCAGAGGGTGGGCTGGGCCGAGTGCCGGTGGTGGTGTATGACCGGGCGGATCGGTTGACGATCGATGCGTTGCCGGCGTTGATGGTGCCGGGGTTGCGGATCGAGTTCGTGGTGCGGCCGGCGGAGCCATTGTTGCCGGCGTTGCGGCGTGTGATGGCTGGCCGGGCAGCCATCGAGTGCGGTGCCGGTGATTCTGCGGCGGTTGTTGCCGTTGGCGCCGTCGCCGCTCCGCGTGTTTCTCGCGATCGCGGTGCTCAAGGCGACGAGTGGGCGTGGAGTGGATCAACTCGCGCGGTGGAGCCGGGTGTCGCCGAGGACGGTGGAGCGGCGGCTGGTGCGATCGGGGTGGGCGACGGCGCGGGTGGTATTGCAGACCGTGCGGGCGCTGGACGCGGTGTGGTTGATGTCGGAGCATGGGTGGCCGGCGCGGCGGATCCAGCGGCTGAGGAATTTCGCGCATTCGAGCTCCATCACGCGGCTCATGCAGCGGTATCTGGGTGGACTGACGCCGGCTGGCGTGCGGGAGGGAGCGGGCTTCGAGACCGCGCTCGAGTACGCGTGCAACGCGCTCGTGCATCCGGTTGCGAACCCACTCGTGCAACGCGGCAATCGCGACTAGGGTGATGCGACTGATGTGAGCGCGGCTGTCGCGCCGGAGCAAAATCGTCGTGCAGGCGCAAAATCTGGCGTGCGGCGGCGATAGGCGGGGCCGCATGTAGATCGTAACTCTCGCGAGTACGCGACGGCGAGCCAGAATGCGTGGCGGCCGGCTGGTGACTTTCGCGAGGGTGGTCTCATGCGGTTCGTGGAGCGATTCACCCGGCGGCGCGCACCTGGCGTTGCGCCCGACGCGGATTTTCGTGGCCGGCTGGTGCGTCCGCTGCACGTCATGTCGGCGACGCGTGGTGGTGAGACCGTGCTACTCGATCCGGTTCGCGGGCGGTACCACACCCTGAACGACGTCGGGGCGCGGGTGTGGGAGCTGCTGGCGGACGGGACGACACTCGAGGCTATCGTGTCGGCCATCCGGGCGGAGTATGACGTCCCGCGGGTGGGCGGCGTGGATCCCGTCGAGCAGGACGTGACGACCCTGCTCCGCCATCTGCGAGCTGCGGGTCTGCTGATCCTGGATACAACGCGCGACACATCGGGCCACGCTCATGAGCGCTGAGCGTGGCGTGCTGCGTGTGCCGTCTGCCGCCGAGTGCTTGTTGCGGGTGACGATCGTGCGCTGGGCGCTCAAGGTCGCGGGGTACGAGCGGACGCGGCAGCGGATCGAGCGCCGGATCGCGCGTGTGGCGGTCGTTGGTGACGGCGATCCGGTCGTGGTCGCGGCGATCGAGTATGCGGTGGCGATGGGGGCGGCGCTTTTTCCGGGGCGGGCGCAGTGTCTCGAGCGGTCGCTGGTGTTGTACGACTATCTCCGCTGCCGCGGGATTCGCGGCGGAGATGCGGCTTGGGATCCAGCGGTATCCGTTCATGGCGCATGCGTGGGTGGAGTATCGCGGGGAGCCGATCAACGACGTGCCGGAGCATGTGCGGATCTTCACGGCGTTTGAGACGGCGGTGAGGCGGGCGGGGGTGTCGCCGTGAGGATGTTTGCCGGAGCGGTGCGGCTGGATGGTGGGCCTCCGCCGATGTCGTTCCGGGCGGCAGTGCGTGGTGCGCCGTACTGCCGGGATCATGCGCTGCACTGGGTGACGACGGACGGGCTGATCGCGGTGGTGGGGCCGGAGCATGGTGCGTGTCCGCCGGCGATCGTGCGGTGCGGGCCGGTGACTGTGGTGGGCATGGCCCGTGTGGATAACCGGGCCGAAGTGCTCAAGCTGCTCGGTGATGCTGATCCGGGGATGGGCGATCTCGCGCTTGTTGGGCAGGTGGCGTTGCGGCGCGGGACGGCCGGCGTGGCGCGGCTGTTGGGGGATTTCGCGTTTGTGGTGTGGGAGGCGGATACGCGGACGCTGATTGCGGCGCGCGACACGTTCGGCGTGAAGCAACTCTACTACGCCACACCGAGCCCGGGCGTCGTCACTTTCTCATCGCGGGCCGAGCTGTTGGCGCAGGGGGACGATTACAACATCGAGTTTCTGGCGGCGTGGGTGTCGTACTGTGCGCCTGATCCTGCGAGCACCGTGTATCCGCGGGTGTCGGCGCTGCCCGCGGCGAGTGTGCTGCGGTATGAGCACGGGTTGCCGCGGGTGGCGAACTACTGGAGCGCCGGCGACGCGCTGGACAGGTGCAGTCCTCTCGGATCTGAGAAAGATCAGATCGATGCGGTACGCAGTCTCCTGATCAACGGGGTTCGATCGTGCCTGGATTCCGGGGCAAGTTCGTGGTCGGAGTTGTCCGGGGGTCTCGACTCCTCGTCGGTCGTCAGCACCGCCCAGTGGCTTGTGCAGAACGGGCTAGTGCGTGACGGCCTTGGTGGGACTGTCTCCTTTGTGGATCCCGCGGGGACCGCCGCCGATGAACGGGTCTATTCCGATGCCGTGGCGGAAACATATGGCATCCGCAACGAGAAGATCCCTCATCAGATCGGCCGCGCGGACGTTCTGGCGGATCCACCGCGTTTCGATCAACCGTCTGTCACTTCGTACAGCATTGCCGCTCGGGATCGACAGGTCGTTCAGGTGGTGAGAGGCGCTGGTGGCTCATCGCTCCTGACGGGTATCGGCGGCGATAATCTGTTCCTGGGCACGATGTTCTTCTTCGCGGACTGGGTGTCTGAGGGACACATCGTGCGTGCGGTCCGCGAGATGGCGCATCGTGCGGCACTCGGGCGCGTTTCTTTCTGGGAGCTGGCACATCGGAACGTAGTGCTGCCGCTTCTACCAGCGCGCATCCGCCGGTTGGTGGCGTGGCATCAAGACGGTGCTGTCCCACCGTGGATCACGCCGACGATTGTCACCCAGTTTGGTCTTCATGGGCGCGAAGGATCGGAGGCTGCCTATTGCGGACGCCGCGCGTCCAGATACGCACGTAGCCAAGTCTCAGCGATCAACGCGATCTCCTCGATCGTGGGCGATGCTGTGTCCGGTGAGGAGCTGGATGTGCGCCACCCGTTCCTGTACAGACCGCTGGTTGAGTTGGCAGTCCAACTATCGCCACCGATGTGTGTACGCCCGCATGCGCGCAAATGGATACTCAGGGAGGCAATGCGGGGAATACTCCCCGAGTATGTGCGAGGGCGCGTAGGCAAAGGCAGTGGTGACGGGCTGGCGTCGCAGTCGCTAAAGGCCGAGCAAGGCCTTGCCGCGCATCTCCTTCGGGATTCCATGCTCGAGGACCTTGGTATCATCGATTCCAAACGTCTCGGGGCTACGGCGACAGCCGCCGATCGTGGCGGCCTTCGCGACGGACCAGTTAGCGCCCGAGTGCAAGCGACGCTGGATGTCGAGTTGTGGTTACGGGTACGTTCTGGCCGGTGGGGGCCAGACACTGGAAATGGCAGGAGAACGGCAACATCGGCAGAGAAAGCTGGTCACCGTTTCACGTATGCTTGACCGGACCAAGTGTCCAGGAGAATACGATGAAGACCTACAACGCACCGAGCATCGCCAACAAAGGGACCGTTACGGAATCGACACGGTCGATTGGGCCCGGGATGCGTGACCCCAAGAACGTGTTCCTGATCGAGCTGGAAGCCGCGGGAACCGTTGGCTTCCAGCTCTGAGACGCTTCGTTTCAGACGCAAGAAGGCAGCACGCGGAACAGCAACCGCAGCAAAGACAGATGGTTTGTCATTTCACAAACGCCTGACCGGACCTCAGTGTCCAGGAGACTACGATGAAGACCTACAACGCACCCAGCCTTGCCAGCAAGGGAACTGTCAACGAGTCAACGCGGGCAGTGATTAGTGGCACGGAGGACCCCAAGAACCCGGTGTTCCTCCAGAAGTCGGCATTCGGTAGCGTCGGCTTTCAGCTCTAGGGCTTGCCCGATCCAGTGATCTGACACCTCACCGCGCCATTCTCGCTTCCAGCCAACGCCGATAGAGTAATGTGGAGACGATAGCTGGTCACTCACAACAATTATGCGGGCATAAGTCCAAGGAGGAAACGATGAAATCCTATACGGCACCTGAGATAACTAGCAGGATTGACGTCACCGAATCGACCCGTGCAGTTGACGTTTCACGCGACGATCCAAAGAATCCCATCCTATTGGGGCTTTTGCCTCCAGGTAGTCTCGGATTCCAGCTATAGGCGCGCTGTCCATGATCCGGCACCGCGCCATGCAATTCCGTTTTATGGCGCGGTGCCCTCCGCGTTCTGGCTAACACGGCGACCGCGGGTCGGACCCAAGTATTTGTCGAACCATTCAATGACTCTGGACAGGTAGTCACGCCGGTTTGCGATCGACCATCCAATCTCCCCATGACCTTCTCCGTCGTAGAGCGCGAATTCGACGGGCTGTCCCAAGCGCCGAAGTTCGGCAAAGACCTGGGATCCATTGTGAGGTGGTACGTTGCTGTCCGCTCCGCCATGGATTATCAGCAGCGGTGTTCGAACCCGGTCCAGGAAGAACACCGGAGAATTGTCGATGTAGCGTGGCTGGTCGCGCCACGGGGATGCGCCAAGCCAGCCTTCGAGGTTGAACTGGCCGTAGGTCGCGCCAGCTGGTTGCATCTCGCTGTAGTAGTCAAATAGGTCGCCCATGCCTCCGCGCATTACCGCGGCGCGAAAACGCTGCGTTTGTACCAGCAGGGCGAGCACCGTATAACCTCCCCAACTGTGACCCATGACGCCAAGACGATTGGAGTCGGCGATCCCCATGGCGATCACTCGATCAACACCAGGCAGCAGTACATTGGCCAAACTCCGCATTTGGTCGGCGACATTGATGGGGGCGTCCGGTGCCAGGACTGCGTACCCTCGGGTCGCGAACATCTGCATGTTTTCCACGTCGGCACCCCGCAGCCCGAACTTGTACACACTGTTTGACCTTCGATCGAGTGGATACGGATAGATGATGAGAGGGTACGTGTGCCCGGGCTCGTAACCAGACGGCAGCAGTAGTGCGCCGCGTTCCTTCTCACCACGGGCAGTCCTCCAGGCAATTAGCCGCGACGTGCTGTAGGGCCGCCCCGCCAATGCTGGTGCCACCGCCGAGACACGACGTGCGCTGCCGAGACCGTTCTCTGTGATCCAGATGTCAGATGGCTCAGTTGCGCTTTCAGAAATGAACGCAACGTGGCGTCCATCAGCCGATACGTCGCTGGTTGCAGATGTCTTGCTCCCCAGGTATTGCGCCTTGTTCGTGACTTGCGTCCATCTGCCAGTTCGCAGGTTGATCGTCGCAAACCCCATGTATTTGCTCGAGTCATTTCTGGATTGGACCACCATACTCTTACCGTCAGGCTCCCAGAGATTGGTGCGTGCCTCCGGCCCAACAAGAGCGACAATCGATACACCCTGAGGTGGATGGGACAGCACACGCCACTGGCCGCTGCCGACATCCAGAGATGCGACTAACGAATCACTCACCACGAATAGGGACTTGCTAGCCCGATCCCAGCGAAGGGGTTGCGCGTAATCTCGTCCGGTAAGGACAGAGCGAATACTGTCCGGCGCAAGGAATGTCTTGTCGCTCCAATCACGGGCTAGCACTAGATGGTATCGCTCTGCACCATTGGAATCAGCCGTAGCGTACACAAAGGCACGTCCGTCCGGCGACCACGACACACCCGTGCCGAACGGGACGATTAGCGCCCGGTCCGCAATCACATGTGGGGCCGAGGTTCCACCGCTATCTGTTCTTACGACGATTAGATCGTCCCTGAAAGAGCCACCGTTGACCGGCTCACCGGTGACGCCGTGTTCGGATGTAAACACGACAAACTCCCCACTGGGTGATACCCAATATGAGAACGGCTTGTATCCGCGAGCCAATGTCTGAACGACTCCGGTCTGGACATGAATCAGCGCGAGATCCGCCGCGTATGGAGCTTCAGTAAGGGCCACTACTGGTGGCAGATACCGAGGCTGGCTACGCCATGCTGAATCGGTGCGATAGACCTTGACCGTCGATCCCGGCTGACGGCCGACGGTATCCCACGAAACTCCGACGGGTGGAGGAGAAAGGGGTGCTGACGTTAGAGGCTCGCCGTAGGGAAGGATGCGTGTGACGACACCGCGGCTGTCGGGTGTCCACCGGGGAACTTCGAGTGTAGCGAAGGGGCGAACGATCGCATCGGAGACCGGCGTCGCAGACTGGGCGGCCGCAGTCCAGATCCAGAGGCGAGCGATGCCGTCCTTGTCTGAGAAAAACGCAATTTTGCTTCCATCTGGCGACCACTGCGGGGCCCACGCAGCAGTGCCGACGCCACCACCGAGCCGTGTCAATGTGCCGGCCTTTGTGACCCACACGCTGCACCCCCGAGCCTGGCTGCTGGCACCAGACTTTGCATAGTCGGACGTCGCGGAGGCGTCTGGAATACAGACGGTGAATGCGACCGCGTGTCCATCGGGGGAAATAGAGATCGGCATGTACAATGGGAATTCTGGTTGGGCCAGCGCAGCATCGATCGGTAGAGCATCGGTCTGCTGTGCCCTTGCGGCACCGGCAATTAATGACAGCATACCCATGGTGAGAACACGGGCTACTGCCTTCCTGGTGTGAACGAGAAGTGATCGATGCATTGGACTAGTACCGGACGCGCAGGCCAACAACGGTGAGCCGACCTTGTATGGGTACGGCGTTGAAGAACTCGTAGACTTCGTTGTTCGTGAGGTTCTTGATTGACACAAAGGCGCTCACGACAGCATTGATCTGCTGCGTGACTGCCAGATTGGCCTTGACGAATTCGGGGTACGCCTTGATGTAGCCTCGCGAGGAGGCGGCGCATGGTCCGGTGCCACCAAAACAGTCCAGCTCCGCGAGCACGTCGTAGTTCCGCCACGACCCCACATCCGAGAGACCGAAGGTCAGACTTGTACCACGGAGCGGTGCCACCGCGAGCGATACTCCGGCGGTGTGTCCCGGGACCACTAGTGGTGAATCGCCAACTCGGAGGTCGCCGCCGTACGTCGGATTGAGAGATTCCACGCGGCTGTCGGTGATCGCGTATTGAGCGGAGAGTTGTCCTATGGGGAGGCGGTAGTTGGCCTCGAACTCGAGCCCTTGGTTGCGCACGCGACCCAGGTTCTGGAACTGCTGCACGATTGGTGTCGTATCGGCGTTCACTGTCACGCCTTCGATCAGATCACTCGCAAGCTGGTTGTAGTAGGTGACGCCGATCGATCCCCTGCCCGCCACTCCGAGATCGATTCCCGTGTCCCATCCGCTCTGCCGTTCGGGACTCAGCCGCGGATTGGCGAGTTGCAGCGTGAACGGTGTCACGAATGCATCCTCGTCGCCCGCGCTGGGCGCGCGAATCGCTTGCCCGTAGGACGCTCGGACCTTGAGGGTGACGGTGCCTATCGACGGCGCGTAGCTGATCCCATATCGCGGCGAGACCGGCGTGCCAAGTGATTGGCCGAACGATGAGTTCCTTTCAGCACGTACTCCCGCGGTGAAGAACAGCTGATCGGCCACGCCGATCTGTGTCTGGGCAAATGCCCCGGTATTCGTAATGGCTTGGCGACCGACAATGAACGGCTGATTCGGATCGGTCTGGATCGTCCCGGAGGTGTTGGTGGCACCCGCCGAGAAAATGTTGTTGTCGTCGACCTCGTAGTGATCGGCGCCGACGGTCATCGTGGCGGAGAGAGCCGTGTTGAGTGCGACGGTGACCGAGGTGTTGTAGGCGACCGTCGTCTTGCTGTCGTTGTCTTGTCGACTGTCAGGAAAGTGTCGGCGGGCGTGGTCAGCGCTGGCGCCGTCTGCCGGGTTCCGTCTTCGAGCTCGATCGACGCCGACGGTCAGCGAATGTCGCCACCAGCCGAACGGCGTGTACACGAGATTTGCACCGAGCGTTTGTTCCTGGCTGCTGGCGACGATATTGGCTGGCTTGGTGTACGTCGGTATGCCCGTAGCGGCGAAGTCAGGGGGGATCGACTGGCCCTCGCGTTGGCCATAGTCTCTGCCGGTGATATTGATCGACAGTTGGCCCTGTGTCAGATGGACCGTACCAAAAGCGCTCGGCACAAACGTGGCCCCCTGCGCGACCCAGTTGCCTGTCGTCGCGTATCCGCCGCCGAAGTTGTAACTCGCGGTGGGAGTGCCGCCGGTGACCGACCCGCTGTATTCTTGTCTCGCGACGTCACCGCCGCCCTGGTGCGCATACGGACTCTGTACGACACCCGCAGCGACCTGCAGATCGATCTGGGGCGCGATTGAGTCCCTGGATGCCGTGCTTGGTCGTGACGAGCAGGACTCCGCCGATCGCATCGGAGCCGTAGATCGTCGCCGCTTGTGGGCCACGAACGATCTCGATGCGGTCGATGCTCTGGGGATCAACTGCCGCAAGGGTGCGGTTGGCGACCTCGACGCCATCGAGGTAGACCTTCATAGACCCTCCCCCGATATCCAGCGAGCTGGCGCCGCGCACCGCGAACGTCGTCTGATCGGGATTGGTCGCCAAAGTCCCACGCTACCGCGCTAGGCACGGCCTGCCGAAACAGTTGCACGACGGTCTGTGGACGCTGCAGATCGATGTCGGTCGAGGTGATCACTGAGACCGGAGTCGGCACCGCTTTGACCTCGGTCGGCACAACAGTCCCCGCTACAACGACCTGGTCGAGCTCATTGGCCGATTGCACGAGGGCGACATCCACGACCTGCGACTGGCCAGCGGCTACGGCGACCAGGCGCCGTGCCTCGACGTAGCCCAGGAATCGTACGTCGAGCGTGTATGTGCCTGGCGCGACATCCACGATCCGGTATGCACCGCTATCGTTGGTCGTGGCGCCGCGTGCGAGGCCTTCGACCAGCAGCATGGCGTGGGCGATCCCCTGCCCTGTCTTGCTGTCCGTCACGCGTCCCGTGATCGTGCCCCCATCCTGAACTGCGTGGCGTGTCACGACAGACGCCAGGCCGTCCGGCGTCAGCTCCACATCGACGTTCGCACCGCGTAGGGCCTGGGTCAGCGCCGCCGCGACGGTCACGGATTCGTGGGGGATCGTGACTCGTGCACCGGCACGCAATACGGCGCGGTCGTAGGTGAACCGCAGGCCCGATTGCTGCGAGATCACGGCGAGCGCTTCGGGGATTGGCGCGTCATGCACGGCGATCGTGATGCGTTGGCTCAGGATCGCGGTTCGTGCGGTGTCGAGACGCTGGAGCTTACCGCCCGCATCCACCGGCGCGGCGTAGAATGCCGGGCCTTGATCGGGCATTGGCACCGCGTTTTCGGCGGACTGCTGTCCACAGCGATCATCATGGCGGCGAGCGACACCAGCGCTCGCCATGCGTTACCAGACGTGCTTCGGCGGACTCGAGGACGTGGCATAGCTCCCTCCCACGGGCGTGGGTGGTTGCAGGGTGAGAAACGCACTTCGGTTGGGCGGTCAGCTCCGCGGTCTATTCCCGCGGGACCGTCTCAGGGCGGATACAGCGTCACGACACGCCCCACACGGGTGGCGCGTACGCCGAGTGCGCCTTCGAGTGCCACGAGCACTGCGGCGGGTGGGTCGTCGAAGGATGCGGTCAATGTCCTAGATGCCAGCCGAGGGTCGCCGAGCCGGATGTCGAGGTCGTACCACCGGCTGAGCTCCGCCACCACCTCGGGCAGCGGTGTGTCGTCGAACGCGAGCCGTCCGTCGCTCCACGAGAGGTAGCGATCCGTGGCGACGCCGGACCGCACGCGAAGAACGCCATCCGCGCCTGATGTTGCCATCATCCCGTGCGTGACGATAACCGGCGACAGCGGCTCTGCACTGTCGCGTCGTGTATCTGCCGGGGCAGTTGGAGTGAGCACCTCGACGGCACCGTCGGCGACGACGAGTCTCAGAGTCGAATCGAGTGCGTAGGCACGAATATCGAACCGAGTGCCAACGTCTTCAGTGAGGATGCCACCGGCCCACACACGGAATGGGTGAGCGGCATCGTGCGTGACATCGAAGTACGCGTGTCCAGTTAGCGAGACCGTGCGATCGCGGACGCCGTAGGTGCCCGATATCCGGAGCACACTTTCCGGGCCCAGGACCACCGTCGCGCCATCGAGCGTGAGAGCGGCGCGTTCGCCGCGGGCCGTCGCGTACGAGTGTTCGGCGAGATGCGTGGGGCCGGCCGAGGACACGCGTCTCGAATGGATAGCCCAAACGCTCAGTGACACGCAGAGTATCGACGCCGCCAGACCGGCCCACGCGGGCGACATGTGCCACCAACTGGCGGTGGCGGCAGCCGACATGCCGATACGCAGCTCGGTGCCGGTCACTGGAAGGTCGACCGTACCGGCTGCCTGCTCGCTCTCGGGCCTATGTATCTGCTTCGAGCACTGTGCCCACCAGTCCTCGATATCCGGCTCGGCGTCCGTGGGCTTTGTGATATCGCCGCCATGCGGATTGCGAAGCGCGGCGACGGTCAGACGTCGGTCGTAGTCCATCGCGAGCCAGGACTCGAAACGATCACGCTCCGGGGTATCCAACTCGCTCACCAGATAGCCTGCCAGCAGGTCGGCCGGGTCGCCGGCCGAGCCTGCCTGTGTGTCGCCGGTGGCGGCCGGGAGTCGCCAGGGGCGTACGGGGCGGAGTTTGCAGCTCACGACATGTAGACTCCGCCGAAGGGCCAAAACCCCCGCTCGAATCACGGCGAGGATCGAAGCGGGCCGGGGAGGCGTCGCCACGGTGTCCTACTGGCCGCGGCGTTTGGGTTGGCTTCGGCCGCTGTCTGGCGGCAGGAGCCGCGCGCGGAGGGCGCGGACGGCGCGGGAGAATATTCGTTCGACGGCTTTGACCGAGACGGCGCCGATGGCGGCCCGCACTTCAGCGTTGGTCATTTGTTCTTCGACGCGGAGGCGGAAGACCGTGCGCTGGCGATCGGGGAGTGCGGCGAGCGCGTCCTGGACGGCGGCTCGTGCGCCGGCGAGGTCGCGGGCGCCGATCCGTCCTCGTGTGCCGACGGCTTGTTCGGCTGCGGCGGCGCGTTTGCTGCCTTCGCTCTCCGGCTTGCCGCTATCCTCGACCCATCGTGCGTCGCGTTCACGGCGGCGGAGCTCTTCGCGCAGGACAGTACGGGCGCGGTTCCGGACGGCCACCGTGAGATACGCGCCGATGGGTCCGCGCACGGCGAGCGTGGCACGCCGCCACCATATGGCGGTGAAGACGTCCTGCACGACGGCGCGTGCGGCCCATGATGAGTGGAGGTACCGGTAGGCGATCCGGTGGAGTGCGCCCGCGTGGGCGAGGAAGAGACTCTCGAGTGCCGTCTCGTCGCCGGCGGCGAGGCGCTTGAGCAGCGCGCGGTCGGCTTCCTCGGCGGACTTCCCCTTCTCTTTGTCTTCCGACACACGCCAGGCCGACTCAGCCACCAGCGTGTCCCACGCTCGTGCGGCGCGCGCCAGCACGAGACTCGGCAGCGCGGTCCAGAGCGCCGAGCCAGTCGTCTGGGCACGTCGCGGGCGCCGCACTCGCTGCTATCCGGCCAACCGCATGTGCGAGACGGTCGGTGCCGGGCGTCAGCGGGCCGTCAGAGGATCCGTGATCGGGGTGGTGGTAGTGCGGGCGGTTGCGGCGTGGGTAGCTCCGGGGGCATGGCATGCGCGGCCGAATGTCGCGAATGCACTATTTATAGTGCCTCCCTCCTTGGGCCATCGGGCGGCCGAAACCGGCAGGGACCGGGGGGAATGGCGTGGCGGCGGCGTCTTCATTTGCCCCCCATTTATCCATGACTATCGGCCATTCTGCTGGACATCCTGTCGAAGTTGGATCCGGAAACGCGCGTCCTCGTGCCCGGGCAGGAATGGGGCTGGGCGGATGTCGCGCGGACGGCGCGGCGGAGTGTGGCGTTCGCGCCGATTGGCGATCGTCCGGACATGGGAGCGTGGATCACGCAGCGGCTCGATGCGCCAGACGCGCCGCGTGAGCGTTGTGTTCTGCTAGTGCCCAAGCCGTCGCGGAGTCGCAAGCCGCGGCCGTAGGCGCTTCACGATGCAGCTATCAGTAACTCAGGACTGCCGACGCGGCGGCTTGTTTGCGCCAGGTGACTGTGTGGAGCTGTCAGCACGAGCGATCCGGTCTCGGCCATCGGCCAGCCGGCGGACCAGCATCTCGACAACGGCGCTGCTGCCCTGCTCGCGGAGTGCGGTGCGACTCAGGCCAATGTGGCGCCGGATCAGGCCGGCGAGCGCGGATCCGGAACCGAAGCCGAGGACGCGAGCGACGCGCTCGGCGGGCCAGCGTGCGTCGGCGAGCCGTTCGACGGCGATGATGAGACGGCACCATGTGACGAGCACACGGGGTGACGGGGCGCCGCTGGAGTGGCACCATGCGGCTAGCGTTTTCCGGTTGACGTGCAGGGCCGCCGCCGCATCAGCGACCGTTGGGGCACGGGCTCCATATCGCAGCGCGTAGTTCAGGATCGCTGCCACGCCCGGAGACGCGACTGCCGACAGTTTCCGGTACGCATCCTCCGCCGCGCATATCGACGCCGCCCGGGCCAGGATCGGCGCGACGGAGTGACTGAGGTCGTCGTGGCCAGCGATGATCACGTTGGCGACGCCGGCGCGTGCCAGCGTGACGACGGCGCGCGACGCCGCGGCGGTGAGGGGTGCGTACAGCAGCACCGGAACAGCTGGATGCTGGGCGCGCAGCGTACGCGTCACCTCCTCGATGCTCGCTATGTCGCTGCCTGAGGTGGATGCGACATCAGCCGGGCCGAAGCCGGCGAGCTCGATAATGACAGGAGTTGCGCCACGAGTGGTGACGGCGACGATCACCTCCTCGCCTGAATCGCACCACAGAATAGCGGGTCGCCTGCTCCGGCGGGGGCGGTGCTCTTCACGGATCGCGGCCGCGAGTCGCTGGCGAGCGAGCGGGTCCGTCACCCACGCGGCGATCATGGGCGAAGGCCCGGCGGGGTCCTCACGCGGTCTGTCCGGGGATCATCGTTTACGCCGGTGGTATCCAATGTAACCGGTACGTACTCCGTTGAAACATCGTCAAATCCCCGCGCCAATGGTGTCCTCTGCAGCGTACGCGTGTCCGGTGAGTGCGTCAAGCGGCCGTCGTGCTGCTACACGACAAGTGCCTTTCGCCCCTGCGGGAACACCAACACTTTGAACCCATGCTTGCGTCCGACAAGGCCGAGGTTGCAGTGCTTGCCAACGTGCATGAAGCGGCGAGTGCGGAGTTGTTGCACGAGCCGTTTTTCAGGGCGCTTGCCGCGCTCGACGGACATGAGGGCGAGAGCGAGTGGCGTGCGCTGATCGCTGGGCTCGTGGTGTTGCGGCTAGCGGACCGGCGGATTGCTAGCGCCGAGGATGGGATTCGGCACCGACCGCAACTCGTGCCGGAGAGCGGATTCACACCAAACGTCCCGCCGGAAGTCATCGTGGCTGCGGGTGCCGCGGCCGATGCCGTTGACGCTCAGTACTCCGTTGCCAAGCCACTCCGTGAGCTAGTACAGTCGGCAGGTGCCGTCACCGCCGATGACTTGGCGGAACGTCTACTAGCCTATGGCCATGCGCTGCACGAGGATTCGCGCTGGCCGCTCGCGGCCGACGTCTATCGGACGGCGCTGCGACTTGCGGCGGCTCCGCACCTGGAAGACGCGTTCGCCATTCAAGCATTTGTGCCGTACGCGTACGACCGGCTTGGACGGTCGTTGCGCCTGATTGGCGATCTCGACGGAGCGAGAGCCGCGTACGAGGCGGGGTGGAGAGCCGCGTATTTCCTGGATGATGGATATGCAAAACAGCTCATCCGTATCTCCCAGGCGAAGATTCCGATGCATCTCGGGAACCTGCCTGCGGCTGCAGCGGCGCTCGACGCGATTATCCGGGATGCAGCGGTCTCGCGTAAGGCTGGGAGATCGCGTGCAGGCAGGGTCAGGCCTCCGCCGGCTAACGATCGTGTGGAGATCATGGCGCTCGCGCGGCACGATCGAGGGTTGATTGCCACGCTGCAGCACGAGTTCAATTTGGCGGCTGAGCACTACTTCGCCGCGTGGCAGAGTTACGGCGATCCCGACCGCCGGGAACGAGTCTGGACTGACTTGGCCCTGAACTTTGCCGAGATGGGATGGCACGACACCGCGCGTGAGGCGTTTCTTGTGCTCTACGCAACCGCGCGCAGTCGCGAAATACGGCTCATCGCCGCTACCAATCTACTCGAGCTAGCCGTCCTCAATGGACAGGAACCGTTGTTCGAGAGTTACCGCCGCATACTGCACGAGGCCGAGCGAAGCGGGTCGTTGCCTGCCGAAGTGGCTGCAAGATTCGCACTGTATGAAGGCCGTGGCGACGCGCGCTTCGGCAATGCTGAATCCGCGCGTCTGGCATTCGAGCGGGCACTCGAGATCGCAACACGGCACCGGGTCAATGAGGTGACGATTCGCGCCGACGAGGCGCTTGCCGCGCTTCGTGTGGGTCGACCGGTCGTAGATTGGTCCGCTCGCACTGCCCCAATCTCCGTTACGTCATCCGTCGAACGCATTACGCGCGTAGTGCGCCGTGCCAGGCGAGCCGCTGTAACGGCTCCCTCATAGTACGCTGGCACGGCGCACCCCGCGCGATGACGCGCGGATAACGCAGACGCAGATCCTTACAGTTCCCGCTTTAGCACTGACCGCTGCCGGCACCAACGCCACAGGCGTCGTGCGTGGCGGGAGTGCTGGCATTGTGCAGCGTGGAAGCGCTTGCGTTGGAAGCCACTGGACTTGTGGGTGACGAGCATGCCGCGGCCAGCATAAGGAGCGCTGCGCCAGCGGCGATGATGGCTGTGTTCACAGTACGACCAGCGAGATGACACGTATACATGGCAGGCCTCGGTATAAGGAAGCGCCGGCAAGCCCATCGTGGGCCTGCCGTACGCGCTGCCACTTTACCGTCGATGGCAAAAAATCCCCTCGTCGACCCGGGCCATGTTGTCCGACCTTTGGGCGACCCTCTCGACCAGTCGCGCGAAGCTGCGTATCCGTTCTGTCTTACTTCCTTCGACTTGTTCGCTGCGTGGACTTCGCGACGTATCTCAATTCTTCCGATCTCGCGCGGTTTCGCGTGCTGGCTGGTGCCGATCATGCGATTCACGACATCGCGAGTGTGGGCGATCTGGAGGTGGTCATCCGGACGCGCCCGATCGACGTCGTCGTCGTGGATCCGCAGGCGCTGGGGCACGCGAACATCGCGGCGTTCGGGACGCTTCTCGCGAAGTATCCGGCGCTGCCGGTGATCGCGTATGTCTCGGTGTCAGCCGAGGGGATGCACGGTTCGCTGGCACTGGCAGCGTTTGGAGTGCGGCACGTGGTGTTGCGTGGGTACGACGATCAACCGGCGGCATTCCGCGCGACCGTTGACCGGGCGCGCGCGGATACGGTGAGTGCGAGCCTGCTCGAGCGGCTCGCGCCGGCGCGGGCCAAGCTTCCCGGGCCGCTCGATGCGGCGATCACGATTCTCTTTCGGGCTCCACACACCGTCCGGGGGTCCGCGGCGCTCGCGCGTCTGGCGGCGATGCCGCCGAGGACGTGTTCACGTGCTTTGGAGCGGGCGGGGCTTTCGTCGGCGCTTCTGTTCGTGCGGGCCGCGCGGGTGATAAGGGCGTATCACTACCTGAGAGGCGGGTCAGATCGCGTCGCGGATATCGCGGCCCGGCTGGGGTATGGCACCGCGGACGCGCTGGCCCGGGACACGCGTGACGTGACGGGGTGCCGGCCAAGCGCGCTCGTGCGCACCGTGGGGCCGGATGCACTCGTGGAGCTGGTGGCGAACCGGTTGACCCGGCCGCCGACTACGCGCGAGGCGGGCGGTCCGGCCAACTCCGCCGCCGCGGCGTCGTCACCCCAGGCAGACGACGTGGACGAACCGGGTGGCGCCGCGACGGGCGAGGCGAACCCTCGAGCGCCCCCGTTGGCGGGGTCCATCCAGGGAGAGAGTGCCCGGCAGATAGCACTATATATGCTGGGCCTGTTGATGCTGTGGCACACGGGTGGAATGGACTGCACCATTGCGGCATGGCGTCGCTGCGCGTGCGTTTCGGCCGGACGGTCGTGCATATCCGGAAAACGGAATCCAAGTATTCCCAGGAATCACTCGCACGCGCGATCAAGATTCATCGCACGTATATGGGCCTCATCGAACGTGGCAAGGCCAACGCGACACTCGACATCATCGAACAGCTCGCCCGAGCATTGAAGGTGACGCCGGCGCGGCTTCTGTCGGACGCGGACTAGGGGCGCGGGGCCTGGTGTAGACGGCAGCCGGGCTGTCAGACCCGCGGTCAGACCGTGGCTGGCTCGGCGAGCAGCTCGGCGACGGCTAGCAGTAGCGCGCTCGCGGTAAAGGGCTTCTCGATGAAGGCGAAGCCGGTGTCCTCGATCTCGGTGCGCAGCATCGGCGCGTTGGCGTAGCCGGACATCAAGAGGACCGCGATATCGGGGAACGACCCGCGGAGCGTCAGTGCGAGCTCGCGGCCGCCCATCTCGGGCATCACCATGTCGGTCACGAGCACACCGATCGCCGAGCCGGATTCCGCGACTTCGATCGCCGAGGCGCCATTCTCGGCCTCGACCACATGGTAGCCGCCACTCTCGAGGATGCGGCGGACGACACCGCGAACCGCGACATCGTCGTCCACCACGAGAATCGTCTCGGTGCGCGTGCGCCGGATCCCCGGTTGCGCGGGCGCAGTCCGCATGTCGCCTGCCACCGCGGTCTTGGGCAGATACACTGAGAACGTCGTGCCCTCACCGATCGTGCTCTCGACCTCCACATATCCGGCAGACTGCCGTACGATGCCGTAGACCGTGGCCAGTCCCAAGCCGGTTCCCTTCCCGCTCTCCTTGGTCGTGAAGAACGGCTCGAAGATCCGGCCGCGAGTCTCCGCGTCGATCCCCATGCCGGTGTCGGTGACGGAGAGCCGGACATAGCATCCCGGCGGCATCGCATCGGGACCGCCGCCTGCCCGCCGCTCGCGGACCTCGGCATTCTCGGTGTGGATCGTCAGCGTGCCGCCATCCGGCATCGCGTCACGTGAGTTGACGACGAGATTGATCAGCACCTGCTCCAACTGGCCGGCGTCGGCCATGACGGACCAGAGCTCGGGCGACAGATCGGTGACGAAGACCACGTCGCCGACGAGCAGGCGCCGCAGCATCTGCTGGACCTCAGTCACCGTGCGGTTCACGTCGAGGACGCGAGGCTCGAGGATCTGCCGCCGGCCGAACGCGAGCAACTGGCGGGTCAGCACCGCGGCACGATCTGCCGCCTTGGTGATCTCCTCCGCGTCGTTCCGCCGCTCGTCACCCACCTCCAGCGCGTCGCGCAGCAACTCGCTATAGGACTTGATCGCGGTCAGCATGTTGTTGAAGTCGTGGGCGACCCCGCCGGCCAGGCGGCCGACTGCTTCCAGCTTGTGGGCGTGGACGAGCTCCGTCTCCAGCCGTTTGCGCTCGGTGATATCAGTGCTGACCCCGAGGACCTGTTCGGCGCGGCCATCGGCACCGACGATCGGGCACTTCACCGTCTGGACGGTGTGCACGACGCTCTTAGAATCGGTCACCTGCTCTTCCGCGATGTACAGCGGCTGCAGCGTGTCCATCACCTTGAGGTCCGCGCGCCGGAAAGCCGCGACTTCGGAGGTGTTCGAGTTGAAATCCCCGTTCGTGCGTCCGATCAGCTTCTCGATCGACGTTCCGTAGAGCGTCGCCACCGCCTGATTGACCAGCGTGAAGCGGCCCGACCGGTCCTTGGAGTAGATGAAGTGGGGATTGGCGTCGATGACCTGCCGCAGAAAGCGACGCTCGACGGTGAGATCGTCTTGTGAACGCTCCGCGCGGGTGACGAGGTCGCCCAACATCTGGTTGGCGGCCGTGAGCTGCTCCGCCAGGGCCTGCGATTCGTGGGCTTGCCGCTCGACGGCCGCCGCCTGCTCTTCGAGCTCGATGGCCTGGAGCTCGAGATGCTCCTGCTGGTTCACCATATCACTCGTCTGTCTCGTGATCCGGTGGCCGAAGAGCCAGACAATAAAGGCAAGCACCGTCAATCCAACCGCGAGCGCGATCGTCGCTGAATTGTCCGACCAACGCTCCGCTGCCGATCGTTCGGCGAAGAGGAGATCCTGCGCGTCGCGCAACTCTTGGATAGCACCGCGGATGGCCTCCAGCTCGGCATCGCTCTGACTCTCCTGCGCCGCAGCCGCAATGGGCGTCCGGCCGATCATCTGCCGGCCCGAGAGGACCGGTGCCACCGCATGGCTCATCCAGATCGCGACCGCAACCTGGATATCGCGGGCCCGTGCGTGTTGCGTCGAATCGTCAACGCTCTGCATGACGAGCGAATCGACCGCCGCGGACAGCTCGGCTCGCGTCGTGGAATCGCCGGCCCTGCGCATCGCGTAATCCATCATGCCATTGCTGCCAAGCGCGACCTGCTCGTCCTTGACGCGCGACATGAGCTGGTGCGCCAGGCGGACCATCGTCAGGCTCTCCGCGACGCGCGTGCGGCTACGTGCGTGGACGACATCGAGCGACCCGACCACCACGACGATGGCGAGCACCACCATCGCGGCCACCCGCCTCTCGAGGCGTACGGCAGCGAACACTTTGCGCCCATCACGCATGCTGGCGGCCGACAACGGATTCATACTCGAGGAGAGGGCACGGAGGCGACGGCGGATCAAATAGTTACGGGTTTCTTAGGGGAGACGACCGGCCGTGGCAGAGGTCCCGGGAATGGGAATGCCGGGATGCGACGTTCGGGGGTCTGGGGATTGGGAACTGGGGATTGGGGGCCGGGGATTGAGGCAACCCAGGGGACGGCCCTTCTATAAGAAGGAAGAGGGCCGAGGGCGTAGCCAAAGCGCCCACTAGTCGTCCGCATAGATGTGCATTATTATTGCATAAATATGAGGACATTTGGCAGCCGGTTGCCCGTGGGCGTGCTCGGGGCGAGTGGGTACGCCGGGCGGGAATTGTGCGCGCTCATCGGCCGTCATCCTCGGCTCGGTCTGGTGTGGGCGACTGCCCATGAGCAGCATGGGGCGCCGGTGCCGGGCCGGGATGACGCGATGCGGTTCGTCGGGGCGACGGAGGCGCGGCTCGTCGACGCGGCCCTCGTATTCAGCGCGTTGCCGCATGGGACATCGGCCGGGTGGGTCAGCCAGGCTCATGCAGTAGGTGCGCGCGTCATCGATCTCTCCGCCGACCTCCGCCCTGGGAACGGGTCCGCGCATTGGGGCCCGGCCGGGATCACCGGCAGCGCTCCGATCGCCGGGATTTATGGGCTGCCGGAGCTGGATCGCGAGGCCGTGCGGGTGGCCGATGTGGTCGCCAATCCGGGATGTTATGCCACGGCGGTGTTGCTGTCGGTCCTTCCGGTGCTGGCGACCGGCCTGGTCGCGAAAGGTGGGACTGTGTCGGCCAGTGCGGCGAGCGGGGTCACGGGAGCGGGCAATTCCCCCCGCCGGGATCTGTTGTTCGCGGAGGTGACCGAGAACTGCCGGGCGTACGCCGCGGGGAACGATCACCGGCATCTGAATGAGATGCGGGCGGTGTTCGCGCGGTTCGGGACGGATGCGGATCTCGTGTTCGTGCCGCACCTGCTGCCGGTCGCGCGGGGGATCCTGGCGACGGTGACGATTCCGCTTGCCGAGCCGATCGCGGATCCGCTGGGGTTCTGGAAGGCGCACTACGCGGAGGAGCCGTTCGTCGAGATCAGCGCGGAGCCGCCGTCGCTGCGCGACGTCGTGCATCGGAACGCCGCCCGCATCTCGGTTTCCGCGGCGGCGGGTGTGCGCCGGCCGACGCTGATCGTGACCGTCGCGATCGACAATCTGCTCAAGGGCGCGGCTGGTCAGGCGCTGCAGAACGCCAACCTCCTGCTGGGATTCGAGGAGACGATGGGGTTGCCAGCATGAGCGCGATCGCATCAGTGGCGATCGCCACGGATACCGGCGTGGAAACCGTGACCGCGCCGCCGGTCGTCGTGAAGATCGGCGGGCGCGTGCTCACCGATCCGCGTCTGCCGGGGGCGCTGGCACTTCGCATCGCGGAGTCCGGCCAGCGTGTCGTCATCGTGCACGGCGCGGCGGATGAAGTCTCGGCGCTGCAGCGCACCTTCGGCGTCAGTCCGCAGTTCGTGAACGGACTCCGCGTGACGTCGCCCGGCGACATCGACACCATCCGGATGGCGTGCTCCGGACTCGCCAACAAGCGGCTGATCGCGGCGCTGATCGGCGCGGGGATTCCGGCGATCGGACTGTCGGGCGAGGATGCGTCGATCCTGGTCGCCGAGCCGGCGGGTGATGGTGCGCTAGGCGCGATCGGGGCCGTCGTCGCGGTGCACACCCCACTGCTCGAGCTGCTGCTGGCCAACGGGTACGTCCCCGCGATCTCGCCGTTGGCGCGGACCGCGCGCGCGGTTGGTGATCCGGCGCCGGCAACTGCCGCCCTCAACATCAACGCCGACGATGCGGCGGCCGCGATTGCCACGGCACTCGGTGCGCGGGAGCTGCTGCTCGTCGCCGACGTCGCGCACGTGCGGGCGCATGGTCGCAACGTCACCGAGTTGAGCGAGAGCGCGGCGGAAGCGGCGATCGCGGCGGGCGACATCACGGATGGGATGCTGGTGAAAGTCCGGGCCGCGCTCGGTGCTGTTGCGCGCGGTGTGCCGCGGGCGCGCATCGGCGACGTCGCCATGATCGCGGGGGAGAGCATGGGCACATCGATCATCGCCGACGGGGAGCTGTCGTGAGCGGAATTGCGCTGCCAGTGATGCCACCTGTGATGCCGGAGCCCGGTATCGCGCCATCGGTGCCGCCGGATCATCCGGCAACGGCCATCCTCGGGACGTACGCGCGTGCGCCGCTCACGATCGCCGGTGGTGACGGCGCAGAGCTGATCGCGAGCGACGGGCGCCGGTATCTGGATTTCACGAGTGGCATTGCCGTCAACGCGCTCGGATATAGCGACCCGGGGTTACAGGCCGTGCTGCAGGACGCGGCCTCGGGGCTCATCCACGTTTCCAATCTGTTCCGGACCGAGCCGGCGGAAGAGCTGGCGCGGTGGCTCGTGGAGCATTCGTTCGCGGAGAAAGTGTTCTTCTGCAATTCCGGCGCGGAGGCGAACGAGGGCGCGTTCAAGTTCGCGCGGCGGTGGGCGAGGAGCGTGGGCGGCCCGGTGAAGCACGAAATCATTGCATTGCGCGGGTCGTTTCACGGGCGGTTGTTCGCGAGTCTTGCGGCGACCGACCGGCCGCGGTATCGGGCGCCGTTCCGGCCGCTGGCGGGGGGCGTGACGATCGCCGAGCGTGATCTCGGGCGGCTTGCGGACACACTGGTGCCGGAGACGACGGCGGCGCTCGTCGTGGAACCCGTGCAGGGTGAAGGGGGTGTGCGCGTAATCGATCCCGGGTGGCTGCGCGAGCTGCGGAGTATGACGGCCGAGCGGAGGGTGGCGCTCGTGCTGGACGAAGTGCAGTGCGGGTTGGGGCGGACCGGATGGCTGTTTGCGTACGAGCGTGCCGGGATCGAGCCTGACCTGGTGGCATTGGCCAAGCCGCTCGCGGGCGGGCTGCCGATGGGGGCGGTGCTGCTCAGTGGCGAGATCGCCGCCGCGATCGAATCGGGCGACCATGGGTCGACATTCGGCGGGGGGCCGTTCGTGTCGGCGGTGGCGCGGTACGTCGTCGGGCGGATCGCGGAGCCAGCGCTGCTCGAATCCGTGCGGGAGCATGGCGAGTGGTTGGGAGCCGCGCTTAATAGGCTCGCGGCGGAATCGCCGCATGTGCGCGGCGTGCGCGGGGTTGGGCTCATCTGGGGCATCGACATTGCGATGCGGGCGGCGCCGATCATCGATGCGGCGCGGGAGATGGGGTTGCTCATGTTGTCGGCGGGCGACCACACGTTGCGGTTGCTGCCGCCGCTCACCATCACGCGTTCGGAGCTCGAGCGCGGCATCGACATCCTTTACTCGGTACTGGTATGACGGCTACAACAACGGCGACAACGACGGCGACAATGACGCGGTCCAGCCGCGCGACGGTTACGCGGGCCCCTGCGGCCCGGCTGGCGGTGACCTATCGTCCGGCGCGGGCGTTGGATGTGCCGGCCATCGTGTCACTCATTGGCGAGTATGCGGCGCGTGGTGTGATGCTGCCCAAGTCACCGGACGTGGTGGCGTTGGCGCTCGACGATTTCATTGTGGCGGCCGATCAGACCGGCCGGCTTCTGGGGTGTGCGGCGATCCGGGAGTACTCGCCGTCCATTGCGGAAGTCGGCTCGGTCGCCGTCGTCGCGCGGGCGCATGGTACGGGGATCGGCGGCGAGTTGGTGCGGCGGGTGGAGCAACTGGCGGCGTGCCGAGGCGTCAACCATTCTCGTCGCGCTGACCATGACGCCGCGGTTCTTTCAGTCGCTCGGGTACGACGTCGTCGAGAAAGCCCGGTATCCGGAGAAAGTCGCGCGGGACTGTAATGGGTGTGCGCGGCGGTTCGACTGTCCGGAGATCTGTGTGGCGCGGCATTTGAACTGAAGGAGCACTAGACAGCATCTCTGTCGTGGTTGCCGTGCTGCGCGCATATTGTGCCTCCCCTCATTTTTGCGTAAGTCGCCTTACGCTGTCTTGACCCTGGGGTGGAGGTTTGTCGCATGGCGAAGCTCGTCTTCGGATTGAACCAGTCTCTCGACGGCTATGTCGATCACCAGGCATTTGAGCCTGATCCCGCGCTCTTTCGTCACTTCATCGAGCAGGTGCGCGGCCTGAGCGGCATGGTGTACGGTCGCCGCTTGTATGAGGTGATGCGGTACTGGGACGACGATCTTTCGGGCTGGGACACGGAGGAGCGTGACTTCGCGGCGGCGTGGCGGAACCAACCGAAGTGGGTGGTGTCGCGCAATTTGAAATCAGTTGGGCCCAGCGCCACGCTTGTCGGGGATGACCTCGAGGCAGTGATACGTGGGCTGAAGGCTCGGCTGGTTGGGGAGATCGACGTTGGTGGGCCAGACTTGGTGCGAAGCCTGACCGATCTTGGTCTCATCGATGAGTATCGGCTCTACATCCACCCTGTCGTGCTTGGTCATGGCAAGCCATTCTTCGCGGGGCCCCGGCCGCCGCTCAGGCTTGTGGCCAGCGATCGAATTGGCAAGGACACGATCAGGCTGACGTACGTGCCTGCCTAGTCATACGACTCGCCCAACCGTCTCGGCGACGTCTCGAATCCGTCGATGGATTAGGGGTGCGGTTCCCTCTCTATGCATGCTCTCAGTTCCATTATTCTTAGATATTCTGTATTCGCGAATCACGAATATCGCTAGAACTTTCGAATTGAACTCTTATGCCTAGCCAGCCCGTGTTGCGACCTGCCGACGTGGGGGTCGCGCTCAGCCTAGTCGAGTATCCTGGCGCATCGTACGACCAGCTTCATGATGTCCTTGGAATCAGTCGTAGTAATGCTCACTCTGCCGTGCGACGCCTACGGCTGGCCGGATTGGTTCGGCAAGATGAGCGCGTTGTCGTGCCTTCCAGCCTGCTCGAGTTCCTCGTTCACGGAGTACGGTACGCCTTCCCAGCATCCCTTGGTGCATCGGCTAGGGGCGTCCCAACATCCCACGCCGGGCCGATGTTTTCACATGACATTGTCGCGGAGGACGCGGTCGTATGGCCTAGCGCGAAAGGTTCGGTCGTCGGCCAGAGCTTGGCTCCTCTGGTGCCGAAGGCTGCAGAGCTCCCGGAGCGATCTCCGAATGTCTATGCACTCATGACGCTCGTTGACGCACTTCGAGTCGGGCGGATCCGTGAACGGCGGCTGGCTGCGGAACGCCTGCGGGAACACGTCTACGACAGCCACGCACAATCGAGGGCGTGACATCCGAGCCGTCAACGGCTTCAGGGGAGGGAACTTTTCGATGGATCATCGACCCGAACAAGATCATCAACCACAGGAGTTTTACTCCCGGCCCCTAGTGAAGTACCTACAGCAGATTCCGGAGGGTATCAAGCAGCTAGCCAAGTCACTGCAAGACGTGGGGCTAAACGAAGTCGCGTGGCCTCTAGGGCAAGTGACTAAGGTGATCGCTGCATTGAACAGCGGAGAATTCGCCATTCTTGGTGGCGATCTGTACACGGAACGTGCGGGTCGGCTCACGTCAATGGGAGACAGTTGGCACTGCGACCGACGCAAGGATGAACCCAGAGAAGCATACAGGCAGCGCAGCCTGCAACAGGCACTCGCTTACGTCATGGCTTACCCGTACGATCCAAATAAGAATCAACTCGTCGTGCTAGTGACGAGCGACGCTCCAACGGCCGGTTATATGCCCAGTTCTGGATAATTCGACAAATCAGGCGGCCAACAGCTCCTTGATGTGCGCATCCGTCACCCGAACCGTCCAGGTGCGGAATACCTCGCCCTCTTCACGCGTCGCAAGGTAGGAGCGGAGTAGCGTCTCGAGCGCGACGGCGACACGTGATGCCGGGAGGCGCACGTGGGTGCGGTGCGCGAAGGCAGCGTCCTGACCGAGTCCTCCGCCGACGAAGAGGTCGAAGCCGTCGACCTGCGTGCCGCCGTCGTCGACCTGCACCCCCTGCAGGCCGACATCCGCGATCCAGTGCTGGCCGCAGGCGTTGGGGCAGCCGGTGACGTGGATGCGGAGGTGCTGGCTGAAGTTCGGGAGGCGGCGTTCGAGATCGGGGATGAGGTTCAGGCTGAACGCCTTCGTTTCGACCAGCGCGAGCTTGCAGAACTCCGACCCCGTGCAGGCGACGACGCCGCGCTGGAAGGGTGATGCAACGGGGGCGATGCCCGCCGAGGTGGTGGCGTGCTCGAAGCCGGCGACGTGTGCGTCGGGCAGATTGAGCACGACCAGGTTCTGGGCAGCCGTCGTGCGGAGCGTGCCGTCGCCGTACTCCTCGGCCCAATCCGCGATCCGCCGCAGCAACGATGGGCGCAGCCTGCCAGCAGCCACGGAAAAGCCGGCGTAGGAGAGGCCCGCCTGCCGCTGGGGGTGGACGCCGACGTGATCGCGGAAGTGTTCGATGGGCGCGTGCTCCTCGGGGACGGCGGGGTCGAGCGTGTAGCCGAGGCGGGCGTTGAGCTCCGCGAGAAAACGATCGGCCGTCCAGCCCTGCGTGAGGAAGAGGTACTTCATGCGCGCCTTGGCGCGGTGCACGCGGAGGATATCTGAGTCACGGAAGATGCCGGCCACCGCTTCGGTGACCGCGACCGCCTGATCCCAGCGGACGAACGCATCGAGACGGACCGCCATGTGGGGGCGAGTGGAGAGGCCGCCTCCGACGCGGAGTGAGAAGCCGACCTCGTCGCCGCGGCGAATCGCGGTGAGGCCGATGTCGTTGATCTCGGGGTAGGTGCACCAGTGCCGGCAGCCCGTGACCGAGATCTTGAACTTCCGCGGGAGGTTGGCGAAGTCGGGGTGACCATTCAGGTTGCGATCGATCTCGATCGCGAGCGGCGACGCGTCGGCGATCTCGCCCGCGTCCACACCGGCGAGCGGGCATCCCGTGACCGTGCGCGTGTTGTCGCCGCAGGCGCCCTGGCTCGTCCATCCGACCGCGGCGAGCGCGTCCCACACGGCGGGGACATCCTCAATGCGGAGCCAATGCAACTGGAAGTTCTGCCGGTTGGTGATGTCGAGCATCCCGCGCCCGTACTGGTCCGCGAGGTCCGCGATCGTCCGGCACATCGCCGACGTCAGGGCTCCATTGGGCGTGCGGACGCGCATCATGAAATAGCGAACCGCATCGCCACGCACACCTGCGCCGTCGCCCTGCGTGTAGAGTCCCCACGCGCGGAGCCGGACCGCCAGATCATCCGCGGGGATACTGTCGAAGCCCTCGCGAGCGTAGCGCCGAATGTCATCCAGAATCGACCACGATGGGCGCTCGCGCTTCACGCGCTCGACATGCTGGGCAGCGGTCTCCTTCGGCGGAGGCGGCAGCGGGGGCACGAGGTTGGCTGAGGACGTAGAGGACACGGTCATCTGAGCGAAGGGAATCGGGAGAACGAGAAGGCCCGCTACTCGGTGTGAGGAGCGGGCCAGGTCTCGGGGTTCGTGCTGCGAGTCTGCTACTCGCTAATGGCGGCGATCGTGAGGATCGGCTCGCACCCGGGTCTGGTGACCACTCCCGCTGGAGGCGGTACATCCGTGGCTGCGACAACACGCGCAACAACACACGCAACAGCGGATGCAACACGCAGCGGCGCCGCACCATTGGCTTGGCGCCCCAGACCGTGAGCGGGAGATCGGGCGAGCGGAGAAGGTCATAGTCTGAAATACGAACGCCCACAGAAATGGCCGCGGGCGAGTGCTTTTTAGCAATTGTTTAACGTGGCTGCAATACGCGGCAAGGACCACGAATACGTTGGCACATCGGTTGTCCTTTCGAAGCTATCCGGCGTCTGCAAAGGGCGCAAGCGGAAAATGTTGCCGCCGCATCTGTGCGGGGGCCGTTCTCGAACGGCCCCCACTGCCCTCGACGACAAGCCCTCATTGGACGACAACTACGGTCTTACTGGGCGGGTCATCACCCGCCCCTACCAGGGATGATGATGGTCGCGGCGGCAGGCATAGTCGGCCGGAGCCGACTTATTCGGCCGGGATGCTAAGAGCGCTACGAGCGGCCAGCTCGCGGACGACCGCTGGCCACATCACACCGGCGGCGTGCATGGCGACGAGCGTGTGATACACGAGATCGCTGGCCTCGTCGGTGACACGATCCGTGTCTGTGCCGGTGCATGCCACCACGAACTCGGCGGCTTCCTCGCCGATCTTCTTGAGTCTCAGATTGCGGTCCGTCAGGAGCTTCCGTGTGTAGCCGCCCGCTGAGGGGTCGAGGGCGCGGCCGGCGATCGTGCGGTCGAGCATGGAGAGCGCGTCGGGCGCCAGCGCGGACTCGCCGAAGCATGACATTTGGCCGGAATGGCAGGCCGGGCCCATGGGTCGTACGCGGGCGAGGACTGCATCGCCGTCGCAGTCCGGGGCGAGGGATACGACGCGCTGGCGATTGCCGCTCGTCGCGCCCTTGTGCCAGAGGCCACGTGTCCGGGATGTGTAATGCATCTCACCCGTCGCGATCGTGCGCTCGAGGGCGTCCCGGTTTGCGTGCGCGACCATGAGGACGGCGCCGGTGTCGGCATCCTGCGTGACGACCGTCACGCGGCCGCTGCCTTTGTCGAAGTCCAGCGCATCGAGATCGAGCATCCCCCCATCGCGCACATTGTCGTCGCATTTGTCTCTATCGCGCATTTCGGTGTCGCGCACGTCATGTCCGGGCATCAGGCGACGCCCCGGACAGGTTCGTCGCGGACGGGGAGACCGCGGGCGGCCATCGCCGTCTTGATCGATTCGACCGACACGACGCCGTCGTGCACGATCCCCGCGACGAGCGCCGCGTCGGCGCCGCCATCGCACAACACCGCGCACACGTGGTCCGCGGAGCCGGCGCCGCCGGAGGCGACGACGGGGACCGTCACCAGCGATGCGACGGCGCGTGTGAGCGTGAGATCGTATCCGGAGCGGCCGCCGTCGCAGTCGATGCTCGTGAGGAGGATTTCTCCTGCGCCCAAGTCCACACATTCGCGTGCCCATTCAACGACATCGAGCGGGGTCTCGGTTCGGCCGCCGTGGATGACCACGCGCCATCCGGAGGGTGTGCTGTCATCTCGTTTCGCATCGATGCTGGCGACGATGCATTGGGCGCCGAACCACGCCGAGGCTTCACTGATGACGGCTGGGCGAGCGACCGCGGCGGAGTTGACCGCGACCTTGTCGGCGCCGGCCCGGAGTGCGCGGCCGACATCGCCGACCGATCGTATCCCGCCGCCAAACGTGAGCGGGATGAAGAGCTGCTCCGCCGTGCGACGGACCGTATCCCACCGGGTCTCGCGGCCCTCGGCGCTGGCCGAGATGTCGAGCAGGACGATTTCATTGGCGCCTTCGCGTTCGTAGCGAGCGGCCATGTCCGCCGGGTCGCCGATGGTTCGCAGGTCGCGGAATCGCACCCCTTTGACCACGCGGTCGTCATCGACATCGAGGCAGACGATCAGGCGACGGGAGCGCGTCATGCGGATGGCCCCGATGCGCGAGCGCGGGCGGCGGATTCGACGCGCCCCTTGGTGCTGAACACTTCCCCGCCCTCGACGAGCGCATCGCGGATCGCGAGGCCCAGGGCCTTGAAGGCCGCTTCAACGATGTGGTGCCGGTCCTGACCGCGGAGCACCCGCAGGTGCAGCGTCGCGCGCGCGTGGTCAGCGAAAGATCGCATCCAGTGATCGTACAGCTTGCTCGGCAATGGGCCCTGGTAAAACGGGCGACCGCCCGCATCGAGGACCGCGTGGACGAGCGCATCGTCCATGGGGATCGTGCGATCGCCGTAGCGGGCGATCGTGGGCGTCGCGAGGCCGGCGACCGCGGTGCCGATGACGATCGCGACGTCTTCGATCAAGTGGTGTTTGAGATCGCCACGGGCCACGACATCGAGGTCCAGCGACGAGTAGCGGGCCAGAGTGACCACCATGTGATCGAGAAAGGGCTGCGTGGTATCGGCCGTTGCGCGGCCGGTGCCGCGCGCGATCTCGGCGCGGATGTCCGTCTCTCGCGTGACGCGCTCCACCACGAGCCCGCGGGATCCCGCGGCGTTTACTTCGATGCCATTCCGTCCACTCATTGTGAGAACTCCGTGACGACAGCGCGCGGGTCCAGCGCGCCAGTGTAGAGGGCCATGCCGATCACCGTCGCGGCCACACCGATCGTGGCCAGGGACTGGAGGTCGGCGATCGAGGCAATGCCGCCCGCGGCGTAGACCGGTGCGGGGGCGTGATTGACGACAGATTCCATTAGCGGCAAGTCAGGGCCTTGCAGGCGTCCCTCGCGGTGCACGGCGGTGACGAGGATTCCCGCGAGCGGCAGGCCGCGTAGCGCATCGAGTGACTCGAAGACATTGGCGGGCTGCAGTCTGTTCCAGCCGCGGGTGACGACCTGCTGGCCGCGGACATCGGCCGCTACGATGAGGCGGTTCGGGTAACGGGCGGCTATCTCGGCGATCCACGCCGGATCTTCGATCGCCCGAGTCCCGACGATGATTCGCGCCGCACCGTCGCGCACCAGCGTGCGAATGTGCGCCTCGCTCGCGACACCGCCGCCGACCTGTACCTCGGGGCCGACACCGCGCCGCAGAATTGCGCGGACGATTGCGCCATTCGAGCCACACCCAGTCGCCGCGTCGAGATCGACGACGTGGAGATGCGCGAAGCCGAGCTCCGCCCAGCGCTGGGCGACACTGGCGGGATCGGGCAGGCGGATCTGCTCATCGGCATACGACCCGCCGACGAGCTGCACGCATGCGCCTTCGCGGAGATCGACCGCAGGAATCGCGATCATGACCCCGCCGCTTGCGCGCCGGCGACATTGGCGAGGAACCGGTGGATGAAGCGCACGCCGGGCGCCGAGCTTTTCTCCGGGTGGAACTGGACACCGACCGTACGCTGGCGGCGGATGATAGCCGGGAAGCGGTCTCCGTCCAGCGTCGTCCACGCCGTCGTCATGCCTGGATCGGCTGGCGGGCACGCGAAACTGTGCGCGTAGTAGGCCGACTCGAGCGCGCCGGCGGCGACGAGCGGGTCAGTCGCCCCTTCCAGGGTGTTCCAGCCCATGTGCGGGACGAGGGCTGCGTTCAGCCGGCGGACGCAGCCCGCGAAGAACCCGAGGCCTGCGCCCGGTCCTTCCTCACTCGCATCGAACAGGAGCTGCATACCCAGACAGATCGCGAGACATGGGAGGCCGTCGACGAGCGCGCGGCGGAGCGCGGTGCGGGCCGGCGCGAGGCACCCGGCCGCACCGGTGAACGCTCCGACGCCAGGAAGGATGAGGGCCTCGGTGTCGATGGCCGACACTGGGTCCGTCGTGATGCGGACCGAGACGTCCGGCGTGGCCAGCGCCTTGGAGAGCGAGTGGAGATTGCCGGCACCGTAGTCGAGAATCGTCGCGCGGATCATGCGGGCGGTCCGTCCGTCGCGGCCGATCGTCCGGTCGCCTGCTCCAGCGCCTGGATCAGCGATTCCATGAGGTACCAGGGGCCGACCGTCATGCGGATCGCATCGCCGATCCCGCGCAGTCCCGTGTAGAGCCGGACACCGACACCGCGTTCCCAGAGGGATCGTTCGATGCGGACTGCGTCTGGTGCCGGCGCGAAGAGGAAGTTTGCACCGGATGGGAGTGCGGGGAGGCCGAGGGCGGCCAGGCGTCCGGCGAGCTGGCGGCGGTTCGCGATCGCCTCGGCGACACGTGCGCGAACCCATGTCAGGTCGGTCGTCAGGGCCGCGATCGCGGCGTGCTCCGCCACGACACTGACCTTGTACGGGCCCCTCGATTTCTCGACCGCGGCGACGAGATCCGGCGATCCGATCGCGTAGCCGATGCGCAGACCCGCGAGGCCGAAGGCTTTGGAGAGCGTGCGAAGCACCAGCATGCGGCTGCCCGGCCCGATGAGATCGACGGCACTCGTGCGAGCGTATTCGGCGTAGGCCTCGTCTACGATCACGACACCCGGCGCGTGGGTGGCGAGCCGTTCCAGGGACTCCCGGGAGACCATCGTGCCCGTCGGGTTGTTGGGGGAGCAGAGGTAGATGACACGGGCCCCCGTGGCGATGAGGGCGTTGACGTCTGCGTCCCAACTCCCTGTCAGCGGGATCCCGACTGGGACCAGGCCGTTCATCTGCGCGAACGTGAGCGCTGTCGGGAACGTCGGATCGAGGTGCGCCATACGCTCACCCGGGTCCGCGACGGCGCGGAGCGCGGAGTCGATCACATCATCTGATCCGCAGCCGGTGACGATCATATCCGGGGCGACACCGGCGTACGCCGCTAGTGCGTCCTTGAGCGCTGAGGCGTAGATGCGCGGGTAACGGCTGACGGACGCGGCGGCGGCGGCGATCGCGCGGCTCGCGGCGGGTGGGACGCCCCACAGATTGGTGTTATCGCGGAGGTCGACCGCGACCGACGACTGGTCGACCACGTAGCGGCCGACATCGCGGTACGCCTCGCGCGTGAGCGACGGTGCCGTCATCGTATCACCGGCCGTCGTGCGGCGGCCGCGTGCGCGGGGAGGCGCTCCGCGGTCGCAAGGATCGCGACATCGCCGGCCAGCGATCGTGCGGCGGATGCGGATACCCGCTGGTACGTCGTCCAGCGGATGAAGTCGAGCGTGGAGAGACCGGAGTAGCGGCGAGCCGCACCGCCGGTGGGCAGGACGTGATTTGCGCCCGTGATGTAGTCGCCGAAGACCACGGACGTCGCCGTGCCGAGGCAGACCGTGCCGGCGCTCGTGACATCGGGCAGTGCGGCGTCTGGGTCGTCGACAGCGAGGAGGAGGTGTTCGGGGGCCCAGTCGTTGCTGAAGCGGATCGCGCTGGCAATGTCTGGCGCGACAAGGAGCGCGCCGCGGGCCGCGAGCGATGCTGCGATGATGTCGGCGCGTTTCTCGAAGGGGGCGAGGCACTGGACCGCATGAGCGATTGCGGTGGCGATGTCAGGACTCGTGGCGATCACGACGACAGCGGCATCGGGGTCGTGTTCCGCCTGGGCGAGGACCTCACGTGCGATCACGTCGGCAACCGAGCCGTGGCCGACGATGATCAGGAGCTCGCTGGGACCGGCTGGTGCATCGATGCCGGTATCGGATGCCACCTGCAGTTTCGCGGCGGCCACGTAGGCGTTACCGGGACCGACGATGCGATCGGCCCGCGGGATAGTCTGCGTGCCATAGGCCATCGCGGCGATCGCGCCGGCGCCGCCTACGGAGAAGACACGATCCACGCCAGCGATTTCGGCCGCGGCAAGCATGATCGGCGCCGGGAAGCCGGATGGGCCGGGCGGCGAGCACAGGATGACCTCGCCGACGCCCGCGACGCGGGCGGGGATCGCTCCCATGAGGACACTGCTCGGGTAGAGCGCGCGTCCGCCCGGGGCGTAGACACCCGCGCGCGCGAGCGGGTCGGGGCGGCGGCCGACGATTACACCTGGTTCGGTTTCTACCTCACTGGCGGACGGGAGCCACGCCTCGTGGGCGCGACGGATATTGCGCGCCGCGCGCTCGAGCGCCGACCGTACCTCGGGCGCGACGATCGCGGCTGCTTCGTGCCATGCGGTGCGTGGCACCTCGAGCTGCTCGAGTGCGACGCCGTCGAGCGAATAGGCCAACTCGCGGAGGGCGCGGTCGCCGTCCTGACGCACCCGGCGGATGATGTCCGACGTGCGCGCGCGGACATGATCGTCGAGCGTCTGCGCACGATCGAAGAGCAGGTGGCGGTCCGCCGCGGAGAGATCCGCGATCGTGCCAGTGACGCGGAAGGCTGACCGGGTCTGCGGCATGGCGGGTGTGAGCGATGTCGTCATGGCATCAACCTCTCGATCCGCGTGACGAGCACGCCGGTGGCCTGCAGTGCCTTGAGTGCGGCGATGGTGCGATAGACCGACGCGGCGGGGACGACCGCGTGGACGGCGACGAGGTCGCCGCCGTTGAGGATGTCGGTGACAGTGGGGCCATTCAGTCCGGGGAGGATCTGTTTGACGCGGTCGAGCGTGTTGCGCGGGACATTGGCCATGAGGTATCGCTGTCCGCGTGCGCGGAGGACGGAGGCGAGGGCGGCGACCAGCTCATCGAGTGGTGCGGCAACGCCGTGATTGCCGGCGTCGCGGCCGGTCGCGGTGATGAGGCGCGCCGAGGAGTCGAGGATCGTGGCGACCTCCCGGAGTCCGTTGACCTTGAGCGTCGAGCCCGTGGACGTGAGGTCGACGACGATGTCGGCGATCCCGAGGTGTGGCGCGACCTCGGCGGCGCCGGAGACCGGAACGACATTGACGGAGCGGCCGGCGTCGGAGAAGAAGCGGCGGGTGATGCGGGGGAAGCTCGTGGCGACGCGGTGCGGCGCTTCCGGGCCGGGCCGGAGGTCGGAGACCGCGTGGATCCCGCTGTCCTCGCGTGCGGCGACGACGAGCCGGCAGTAGCCGAACTCGAGATCGAGCAGGTGATCGACGGGGCGATCCGATTCGGCGACCAGGTCCCATCCGGTGACACCGGCATCGGCGACGCCGTCGGCGACGAACTCCGTGACATCCTGGGCGCGGACGAAGAGTGCTTCGAACTCGCCGCCGAGTGAGGCGGTGAGGGCGCGTTCACCGCGGCCGCGGACTTCGAGGCCGGCGTCGGCGAAGAGATCGCGGGTGGCATTGGCTAGGCGGCCTTTATTGGGTAGGGCGACGCGGAGCATGGGGGATTAGGGATGTACGGGGGCAAAACAAAAAAGGCCCGTCGAAGACGGGCCGAGGCGGTTGCGGTATGTCGGAGAGTGGTGCTAGGTGGTCATCCGATGCACGCGCGTCGCGCCGCGACCCGAGGGGCCGTGGTGATGCACATGATGGTGATGACGCTGGATAGCGGGCACGAGGCGAATGTATGAACGGTCCCAGTCTGTGTCAACGCTGGACCATATTTCGATACTACGCGCCGGCGGAATTGCGCTCGCGGGCGGTGAGCTGTTGATCGATCTCGTGGAGGGCGGCGAGGAACTCGGCGCGGACTGGCCGGACCATCGGGTTGAACGCTGCCATGTCCTCGAACAATTCCATCGAGTCACTGCCGACGACGTCAACGATGTCCATCAGCGCGTCGTGGCTCTTCGTGGACAGCGGCATGCGGTCGATACCGGCCCGGATGGCACCGCGGCCGATGAAGTGTGTGAGGAACTGGGTGCGGGCGACCTGCGTGTCGTGCTCCTCGGGTTTGCAGTTGACGACCGTGACGCCCAGGCTCGCGAAGAGGGCCGCGGCTCGGGCCGCCGCGGCGTCGCCGACCGGAGTCCCGGCGGCGATGGCACAGACCGCGGCGCGCTGGCCGGCGCAGCTTTCGGGCGCGGACTGGCGGCCGAACAAGGGGTGCGTGCCCACCGTAGGCATGCCTGGGAGGAGACGCTCGAGCAGTGCGCATGGCACGATCTTGACCGAGCAGACATCCATGACCGTGGCGTCCGGCGCGAGCAGGTCCCGGGTTGCGGTGATGGCGTGCTCCAACTCGCGGATGGGGACCGCGTAGATGACAAGGGGAGCGCCGCAGGCGCGGGTCATGGATGCGTGGCGCGAAGCGGGCTCGTCACGGGCGTCGGCGCAGTGGACCTGGTAGCCGGCGTGTTCGAGCTGGGTGGCGAAGTAGGATCCGAAGCGGCCGGTTCCGACGATGCCGACGTCTCGGGAATCTTCGTTCTTTCGCGGGTGCATCGTCCAAATC
The DNA here is from genome assembly GCA_963737895.1 of uncultured Gemmatimonadales bacterium. Classification (GTDB taxonomy): domain Bacteria; phylum Gemmatimonadota; class Gemmatimonadetes; order Gemmatimonadales; family Gemmatimonadaceae; genus Palsa-1248. The sequence goes on from CAVTUF010000002.1 coordinate 498,681, forward strand.
TATAGAATGCGCGATTGGAGTTGCCCGGCAACTGGCACGCGCACACACTTCACATATGGCGCCATACATGGCGAGCCGGATTCGGGCGCAAACGCGCGAGATTCCGGCCCTAGCCCCTGGAGCGAAGTAGCATGCCGGCCGCCCCGTACGACCGCGTTGGCGGCGCATACGACTCGACGCGGCGCGCGGACTCGTACATTGTGAGCCGCCTGCTGGCGCATCTCAATCCGCGCGAGTCCGGCCGGTATCTCGACGTCGGCTGCGGCACCGGCAACTACACGATGGCGTTCGCGTCGGCGGGGGTACGGGTGGTGGGCGTGGACAACTCGCCGCGCATGATCGCCGCCGCTGCGCGGAAGGCGTCACCCGCGCCGGCGCGGGAGCCGGGCTTCGGCACGGGTGACGCTGGGCCCGACGTTCCGGAGTGGGCGGTCGCGGACGTGACGCGGCTTCCTTTCCCGCCCGCCGCGTTTGCGGGCGCATTGTGCACGCTCGCGCTCCGGTATTTCGCGGATCTGGATGCGGCGATTGCGGAGCTGGGCCGGGTGGTGGGCGCGGGGCCGATCGTGCTGTTCACGGCGACACCCGAGCAGATCCGGCGGTACTGGCTTCGCGCGTATTTCCCGGAGACCGTCGAGCGGACGGCGGGACAGGCGTATTCCATCGGGCGTATCACCGCGGCGCTGCACGCGGCGGGTTTCTCGAGCGTCCGCACCGAGCCGTACGCGGTGAAGCCCGATCTCGAAGATCTTTTCCTGTACAGCGGCAAGCATCGGCCGTCGCTGTATCTCAGCCCCTCGATCCGGGCCGGGATGTGGAGCTTCGCCAATCTGGCGCCGCCGAGCGAGGAGGCGACGGGGTGTGCGGAGCTGCGGCGCGACGTGGCGTCGGGGCGGATCGCGGAAGTGCTACCCGCCGGCGATGATCCGCAGGGCGACTATTTGTTTGTTGTAGCCGAACGGTGACGACGGGGGTTAGGGGTTGGGGGTTGGGGTTGGGGAAAGGCGGCGGGGAATAGAGAGTAGAAAGTGCAGGCGCGTTGTTAGCTCTTGAGTGGCGTGAAGAGCGATGAGATGCAGAGCCAGCGGTGCTGGCGGCGCACCCAGGTGTCGACGAAGCGGACGCGCTCGGTGATCGGGCCCTTGGCATTGGTGCCCACCTCGGTGACGACTCCCTCGGCGACTGCGCGATCGCGGGCCGTCATGCGGACCTTCAACGTGTCGAACGTCACGTGTGTGACGTGGTGGGCGGAGTCCGCGGGGTATGCCGTCCCGTGCAGCGCCTGGGCGCGGGACTGAGCGGGCGCTCCCGCGTTTGCCAGCACCGTGTATTCCGGGGCAAGCATTGGGGCGAGGGCTCCCGAGTCGCGTTCGACGATGGCGATGGCCCAGACATTTTCGCGATCGCGCAGCGTGGCGACGTCGCTGTCGCCGGGTGCTGATATTTGCGCGCGGGCCGTTGATGCGGTGGAGAGAAGCAGCATGACCGCCCAAACCGAAATCACACGCATCTCGACCTCACAGGTGACTGGGGGTTGGTGATTGGGGATTGTGGGTGCCGCTCGGTCAGAACTTGCGAGTTTCCTGTCGTGACCAGCGCTCGATGACGACCTTCGACTCCGTATAGAACTCGACCGCGTCGCGGCCCTGGCCGTGCAGGATCCCGAAGAAGCTTTCCTTCCAGCCGCTGAAGGGGAAGTACGCCATGGGTGCGGCGACCCCGATGTTGATGCCGATGTTGCCGGCGGGGGCTTCGTAGCGGAAGCGGCGGGCGGCGGCGCCGCTCGTGGTGAAGAGCGATGCCTGGTTGCCGAAGGGGCTGCGGCGAAGAAACTCCATGGCGTCGTCGATCGATTTCGCGTGCACGAGACTCAGCACCGGGCCGAAGATCTCCGTGTGCGCGAGGGAGCTGTCAGCGGGCAGCCCGTCGAGGACGGTCGGCGCGACGAAATTGCCGTCGCCGTAGCCATCGACGCGGGCGTTCCGGCCATCGACGACCGGCTTCGCGCCTTCCTGAACACCCGCGGCGACGAGCGATTCGATGCGTGTCTTGCTCTCTCGCGTGATGACGGGGCCCATCTGTACGCTGGCATCGAGACCATTGCCGATACGGATGCCGGATGCCGCGCGGGCGATCGCGTCGCGAAACGTCTGCTGTGCATCGCCGATCGTGACGGCGACCGATACCGCGAGGCATCGCTGGCCCGCGCATCCGAAGGCGCTGTCGGCGATGATCTGCGTCGCGAGCTCCATGTCGGCGTCGGGGAGGACGATGACGTGGTTCTTGGCGCCGCCCTGGCACTGCATGCGTTTGCCGTTCGCGGCGGAGCGGACGTAGACGTGCTTCGCGACTGGAGTGGATCCGACGAAGCTGATCGCGCGGACGTCGGGGTGATCGATCAGGGCATCGACGACCGTGCGCCCGCCGTTGACGAGATTGACGACGCCGCTCGGCAGACCGGTCATCGCGAGCAGCTCGAACGCGCGGCGCATCGTGAGCGGGACGCGCTCGGACGGTTTGAGAATCAGCGTATTGCCGCAGGCGATCGCGTAGGGCAGGAACCAGAACGGGATCATCGCCGGGAAATTGAACGGCGTGATGGCGGCGACGACGCCCAGCGGCTGGCGAATCTGCATTTCATCGACGCCGGGGGTGACGTCTTCGAGATTGTAGCCCTGCATCATGAGCGGGATGCCACACGCGACCTCGACATTCTCGATGCCGCGCCGGATCTCTGCCTTGGCTTCCCCGAACGTCTTGCCGTTCTCGACGGTGATGAGGCGTGCGAGCTCGTCGATGTGTTCGTCGAGCAGCGTCTTGAGCTTGAACAGGAACTGGATGCGTTCGCCGGGGGGCGTGCGGCGCCATGCGGGAAAAGCGGCCAGCGCGGCCTGGACGGCGCCATCGACCTCCGCGGCGCTCGAGAGCGGCGTGCGGGCGATCACCTCGGCCGTCGCCGGGTTCACGACATCCACGAACTCCGTCGCGGTGGAGGCGGCCCATCGGCCGCCGACGTAGTTCGGGACGACTCGGGACGGAGTAGGTGGGGCGCCGTTCGTTGTTTGTGGCATGGCGGTGTCGGGAACTCACGGGAGAGAGCGCGGCATCCGATAATACGCCGCCCGGCGGGTCCGGGCCAGCGCGCGCCGGGGAGGTTCTAGCGCGGCAGCACTGGCGGTTCGATAATGGTAGCGGCGGGGCCGGACGATTGTGGCTTGGCAAGTCTGGAGTGGGCCGTTGCCCAACAGGGCGACCTTCGGTTCTCGAACGGCCCCCACTGCCCTCGTCGGTTGGCAGGGGTGCGGCTAGCGGGAAAGTTGGTGTGCTCGTGAGGCGATTGGGCTGACAAATAGGAGATCGAATGCGACTTGCCGGTCATGCGAGCGTGTTGGCTATTGTGGGCGGGATGGTGGTGTGTGCGGCGCGTGTCGGCGGGCAGACGCCGGCTGTCGGTCCGGAATACAGCATCGAGATGAGCCGCATGATTCCGATGCGCGACGGTGTGTCGCTGGAGGCGTGGATCTTCACGCCGTCGCATCTCACGGCCAAAGCGCCGACGGTGCTGGAGCTGACGCAGTATGACATTAATGGTGCGCGCCGAGGGGAGTTCGCGACCTTCGTGAAGCGGGGCTACGTCTTCGTTCAGGTCTACGTGCGGGGCCGTGGGCGTTCGGGCGGGGAGAAGACCGAGGACCTCGGGGTGCAGGTCGGACTCGACGGTCATGATGTCGTCGAGTGGATCGCCGCGCAGCCGTGGAGTGATGGGCACGTCGTGATGTATGGCGGCTCGTACGTGGGCATGACCCAGTGGCGGACCGCGACGCAGGTGCCCCCGCATCTCTCCGCGATCGCGCCGTACGTGCCGATCTATCCGGGATGGGACATTCCGAACACGAACGGCATCCCGCAGGCGTGGACGAACGTCATACTGGGTTTTACGGCTGGCCGCTCGCTCAATGAAGGGTTCATCCAGCGGCAGGACTACTGGTACGGCAAGATGCTGGAGCAATACGCCGAGTACCGGCCGTTCCGGGAGCTGGACTCGGCAATGGGCATCGCGCCGGACGACTGGTGGATGCTCGACAGCCAGGGCAAGAAGACGTCGATGTTCAAAGCGTGGATCGATCATGTGGGCGATGAGGGGTTCAATCTCGCGGCCGAGCCAAAGGGGAGCGACTACGGGCAGATGGCATTCCCCGTGTTAACGGCGACCGGATTTTTCGACGACGATCAGCCAGGCGCGCTTCGGTACTACAGAAACCATGAGGCGCACGCGCCAGCTGAAGCGCTGAGCCGCTCGTATCTCGTGATTGGGCCGTGGGATCATGGGGGGACGCAGCGGCCGTCAAAGACCATCATGGGGATCACGATCCCTGACGCCGCGGTCCTGGACATGGCGGGCTTTCAGGCGGATTGGGAGGACTGGGTCCTGGGCCGAGGGGGAAAGCCCGCGTTCTTCCGTGACAGAGTCGCGTACTTCATGCTGGGGGCGAACGAGTGGCGCTATGCGCCATCGTTGCAGGCGGCATCATCGGGGAATGACGCGACGTTCTGTCTGTCCGACGCCGGTGGGACGCCGGGGGATCTGTTTCATTCGGGTGCGCTCGTCCAGACATTGCCGCGGGTGCAGCCGCCCGCCGTCATTGTGAGCGATCCTCATGAGGTTCCAGAAGTGGGCATGGCCGGGTACGTGCCCGATGAAGACCTGACGAGCCAATTCAGAGATTTTCAGAAGCGGGCGATCGTTTTTCACTCCGAGCCGTTGCCGCATGACATGGAAGTGGCCGGGCACATGCGGCTGCGGCTCGTGACGGAAGCGAATGCACCGGATTTCGATCTGTGGGCGCAGGTGATGATGGTGATGCCGGATGGTTCAGCGATCCGGCTTGGCGAGGACATTCCGGCGGGCGCGGTTCCGGGATGGGCCGTTTACGGAGGAATTGCTGAAGCCCGGGCAGATTGCCGGGATACCGTTCGAGTTCTACTGGATGGCGCGCCGGATACCCGCAGGGGCGCGGCTTCGGGTCACGATCGCGCCGCTCAACTCACCGAGTTATCAGAAGAACTACAACACCGGTGGGCGCATCGGGTATGAGAAGATCGAGGATGCGCGTGTCGCGAACATCAAGGTGTTTCACGATGCGGCGCATCCGAGTTGTTTGTTCATGCCGCTGGCGGCCGCTCTACACGCCCCTGCCGGACAATAATTCACACCAACGGCAGGAATCAGTTTACTCGAAGATCGTCGCCAGTTTTGCGAGAACCTCATCGACGATCAGATCGGGTACAACTTCAAGCATCTTGCCATGGCGCGCACCGAGGTCGAGTGCGCGCGGCTGATCGCAGCGGACCACGCCCATTGTCTTGAGACCGGTACCCGTCAGCTGTACCGCGAAGCCCGCAGTTCGGGCAAAGCGCCCTCCGCTCGTGATCGGAACGACCACGGGCACTTTAGTAACGCGGTTGAACGACTCGGGTGACACGATCAGGACGGGACGCCGTCCCCTCTGTTCATGTCCCTGAGCGGGGTCGAGCCCCACCATCCAGATCTCTCCCCGCCTCATTCAGATGATCTCGTCACCGACAGGCGGCGCGTCGAGCCATTCGCGGTCTTCCTTGCGGCGAGGGGCTTTAGGATCGCATTTGGCCAGAAGCTCATCCAGCGTGTAGCGGGGCCGCTTTTGTGCCTCCACTACCAGGCGTCCGTTATTGACCGCCAGGCCTACCTTGGCCCCCGCCTGCAAGTGCAAGAGCTCAAGCAGTGCGGGCGGGACGGCCAACATGATCGAGCCTCCAACCTTGCGCAGATTAGTGATGTGCATGGCGACCCTCCCCGAATAGTTATATTATTATATAACCGTCGGGCGGCAGGAATCAAGGACACCGGCGAAGCAAGCTACGTCTAGCCGTCATCCGGTCGTCTTTGTCACCCAGGAACACCCGGCTCATGCCGCCTGGGGCTGTTCCCGTTCGACGCGATAGGCGTCGCCCAGCACCGATTGTACCCGGTCCGTCAGGTCGGTCATGGCCATTCGTGCCGGTTGTGGGGATTACTGCCAGCCGATAATACGCGACCCCCGGTGCTCGGGCCAGAAGAGACGCGCCAGACACGTGGTGCGAGGCCCCCGCGACTACGTTGATGTGGGCGGCGCTGATAGAACGGGCGGCTGCCCGGGGGCCTGCTGGACAGCGACAGTCCGGCGCGGTACCTGTTGGGCATACTCATTTGATGTTCCGGGACACACCGGACGATCGGACCTGGGGAGGGGAGCCAGAATGCCAGACACCTTGCAATCGGAACTCGAGACCTACGAGCGGCGGACCCCTGCATCGCGTGCCGCGCACGAGAAGGCGGCGGCGCGGCTCCCGCTCGGTGTCGCGAGCAACTATCGCGCGTACCAGCCCTATCCCCTGCACGTCCGCGACGCCAATGGGGCGCGTATCCGGGACATCGACGGGAACGAGTACATCGACTTCAACATGTGCTTTGGCGCGCTCATGGCCGGGCACTGCCATCCGGCGGTGATGCACGCGGTCGCGGCAAAGCTCAAGACCGGGACAATGTTCGGGATGCCGCACGATGCAGAGAACGCGCTGGCCGAGGAGATCTGCGCGCGGTTTCCGGTAGAGATGGTGCGCTTCAGCAACAGCGGCACCGAGTGTACGATGCACGCGATGCGACTGGCGCGCGCGGCGACTGGACGTGAGCGCGTGATCAAGATGGAAGGCGGGTATCACGGCCTTCACGATTCCGTTCTCGTGTCCGTCAAGCCGAAGGCGAATGAAGTCGGCGATCCGGACCGGCCCACGTCGGTCCCCGGCGGCGAGGGGATCACCAAAGCGACACTCGGCAACACCCTGATCGCGCAGTTCAACGATCTACCGGCGATCGAGCGGCTATTTGCGGCGTATCCGGGAGAGATCGCGGCGGTGATCGTCGAGCCGATCCTCATGAACGTCGGTATCCTGATGCCCGATCCCGGCTACCATCAGGGGCTGCGCGAGATCACGCGGAAGCATGGTGCACTGCTGATCTTCGATGAAGTAAAGACCGGGGCGAAGCTCGCCCGCGGCGGGGCATGCGAGTATTTCGGCATCGAGCCGGACATCATCTGTCTGGCGAAGTCGATCGGTGGCGGGTTCTCCCTGGCGGCGTTCGCGTCGAAGCGATCGATCATGAACCTGATCAGCGATCACCGGGTATTTCACGGCGGCACCTACAACACCAATCCGGTCGCAATGGCGGCCGGGCTCGCGACCTTGCGCGAAGTGCTCACCCCGGCCGCGTACGAGCGCGTCAACCGGCTCAACACGAAACTCGTCGACGGCTACCGCGAGCAGATCGAGAAGTCCGGCCTCGAGGCGTACGTCGTGGGTGCGGGCTCGAACGGGTCGCTCATGTTCGCGCCGAAGCCGATCCACAACTATCGCGATTGGCTGAACATCGACAGCGAGAGTTGGCGGCACTACTGGTTCGCGATGACCAATCGCGGCGTGATTCCGCAGCCGTACTGGTGGGACGAGCAGTGGACCGTGTCGGTGGCGCACACCGAGGCAGACATCGACAAGCATCTCGAGCTGTTCGCGGAAATCGCGCCCGCGGTGGCCGCCGGGCAGCGGGAGCGCCGGGGCCGCTCGGGTGCAGCGGGCGGGGCAACGAAACCCGCGGGACCACCCGCGGGATCACGCACCCAGCCCGCGCCCGCCGCTCGCTAGAATGCCCGAAGGGCTGGACGTCGCCCTCGCGCGGGAGGAAGCGCAGCGGGAGGCGGGCACGCCGCATCTGCGCCGAGCGTTGGGGCAGCGCGATCTCGTGTTGCTGTTCGTGGTGGCGGTGCTGAATCTGAACACCGTTCCTCCGGTCGCGTCGGGCGGCCCGGTGACAGTCTGGCTGTGGGTCCTCGCGCTGCTGTTCTTCTTCTGGCCGCAGGGGCTGGCCGTCATCGAGCTATCCGACCGGTATCCGAACGAGGGCGGCGTGTATCTGTGGACCAAGGAGATCTTCGGGGATTTCCACGGATTCATGTCGGGGTGGTGTTACTGGACCAACAACATCTTCTACATCCCGACCCTGCTCCTCTACGTCGTGGGGATCTCCGTCTTCATTGGCGGCCCGCACATGCAGGCACTCGGCAACGACAAGCTGTTCGTCTCCATCACCGCCGTGCTGCTGCTCGTCGTCATGACCGGGATCAACATCCTCGGCCTCGGCGTCGGCAAATGGGTGAACAACCTTGGCGGGATCGGGTCGGTGGTCACGGCCGTGGTACTGGTCGGACTCGCGATCGCGGTGTCGCAGGCGCATGGGAGCTCGCTGCACGCGAGTGATTTCCGGGTCTCGGGAGTGGACTATCACCTCGTGAGCTCCTTCGGCGTCGTGTGCTTCGCGCTCGTCGGGCTCGAGCTGGCGTCGGTGATGGGCGACGAGATCCGGGATCCGCGGCGGACCGTACCCGGAGCCGTCGTGTGGGGCGGCGTGATCTCGGGCGCGCTGTACGTCGGTGCGACCATCGCTGTGCTGCTCGCACTTCCAGCGAAGGACATCGGCGCCGTGCAGGGCATCATCGAGGCTGTGACGCACATGTCGAACGCGATCTCGATCGGGTGGCTTGTCCCGCCGATCGCGTTGCTGCTGACACTCGCGATAGCGGGTACCACATCGGCGTGGCTCGCGGGATCGGCCCGTATACCGTTCGTGGCGGGGCTCGACAACTATCTACCGGCCGCGCTGGGCAAACTGCACCCGCGGTTCGCCACACCATACGTCGCGCTGATCGTTCAGGGCGTGGTGTCATGTGCCGTGCTGGCGATGAGCTTCATGGGATCGACCGTCGAGCAGGGCTACAAAGTGCTCCTGCTTCTGGCGGTCGTGCTGCAGCTCATTCCGTACCTCTACATCTTCCTCGCGTTGATACGGCTGTCGGTGAGGCCTGACTTCGTGCGCGCGCGGTATTCGCAGACGACGCTATTGGCGGCGGGTCTCTCCGGACTGGTGGTCACCGCGCTCGGAGTGGTGCTGGCGTTCGTGCCGCCCGTGAGCAGTGAGCCGGCGACCCGGTTTGAAATGAAGATGATTGGAGGCACGGTGTTCTTTCTGCTGATGGCGGCATTCTTCTTTTTCGTCTACTCGCGCCGGCCGGTGGCTGTGCGCCGGGTGCGCGATACCACGACCGCTGAGTCATGATCATCCGCCAGGCGACCGTCGCCGATCTCGACATGGTCGCGCCGTTGTACGACGCGTACCGGCAGTTCTACACGCAGCCGCCCGATCTCGCGGCTGCGCGGGCGTTCATTGGCGATCGGATCAGCCGGGGTGAGTCAACCGTTTTTGTCGCGTTCGAGGACCATGAGTCCGAGGCGCTGGGGTTCACGCAACTGTATCCGGCGTTCTGCTCCGTTGCCGCCAAGCCGTATTACGTGCTGTACGATCTGTATGTGGCGAGTGGGGCCCGGCGGCGTGGCGTGGCGAAGCGGCTCATGGAGCGTGCGCGGGAGTTTGCGTCCGAGACCGGGGCGTTCAGGCTCGAGCTGCAGACGGCACGCAACAACGGGCCGGCGCAGGCATTGTACGAGTCGCTCGGGTGGGTGCGGGATGAGCAGTATTTCGTTTATACGCTGAAGACGGGATAGGGCAAACCGAACGACGAGAATCCGGGTCAGATTCTTACACAATCCACGACCGGGTGGTCCAATGAGCCGCATCGCTTTTTGTCTCGTGTTCGTGAGTGTCGCACGTGCGGGGTTTGCTCAACCGTCGCAACAGGCGTTGTCGCCGGCGCTCCGGATTGCGGCCGCCGTGAGTCCCGCGCCCGCCGGGATGCGATCGGCGGCGACCGTGATGGACTATGACAGTACCGGCACGCTGGTGACCGTCCGCGAAGGCACCGGCCTCCTCATCTGTCTCGCCGACAATCCTCGCGGGAAGTCATTTCACGTCGCGTGTTACGATCGTGAGCTGGAGCCGTTCATGGCGCGTGGGCGGGCGCTGCGGGCGCAGCACGTATCGAGCGATGAGACCGACAGCATTCGCGCCCGCGAGATCCGCGGCGGGAAGCTGGCGATGCCGCGGCATCCGACGGCGCTCTACCAGTACGTCGCCGAACGGGACAGTGTCAATGGTGCCGCCGGTGTGATTCACGGCGCCAGCTACCTGTACATCGTCTACATGCCGTTTGCCACGCAAGCCACGACGGGGTTTCCCGCGCAGCCGCTCGAGGACGGCGGGCCGTGGCTCATGTATCCGGGCAAGCCGTGGGCGCATCTCATGATCGGGCCGCCCAAGCCGGCCACGATCACGCTTGGCAAGTAATCGCCGCAGCAACGGCCGATCGGTGCAGGGTCAGAGGGCCGGTCATGACCGGCCACCAGGACGATAGTAGTGCCGCAAGACGGGCAGGCCCTCAAACCTGCGGCCTCATAGGACTGTCGAATCGGGACCCTATGGCTATGAGGTCCTGATGCGGGATGTGCGGTATGCGTGGCGCAGGCTGGTGGCGACACCGGTCGTGAGCAGTGTCGCGATCGTCACGATGGCGCTCGGTATCGGTACGGCGACGACCGTGTTCAGCGTCGCAGAATGTACTGGCTGGCCTCAGCGGGGCCACCGGCATAGTGCTCACCGTGATCGGCGTGCACCTCGTCGCCGCCGATGCGCCCCGGACGGTCCCGAGGATAGCCGGCATTGGCGTGGACATGCCGGTGTTGTTCTTCGCGATGTTCGTTACGATCGCGACGGGGTTCGTGTGCGGGATCCTGCCGACCGTGCATGCGGCGAGGCCTGATCTCCATGCCGCACTGAAGGAGACCCTGCGAGGTGCGGCGGCCAATCGCCGGGGCGAACGGGTTCGGCGGACCCTGATTGTCGCGGAAGTCGCGCTGTCGGTGATGCTGCTGGTGGGCGCGGGGCTGCTGACGCGGAGCTTCGCGCGGTTGTTGTCCGTCGATCCGGGGTTCGATCCATCGCGCGTGCTCACGGCGCATGTCTCGCTGTCCGCCGCGAAATATCCGACGAACGAATCGGTTCGCGCGTTCTACCGCGACGTGGTAGACCGGACGCGTGCGTTGCCGGGCGTCTCGTCATCGGCGGTCGTCCGTGTGCTACCGATGACGACCGTGATGGGGGACTGGGGGTTTCGTGTCGAGGGGCGGCCGGTGGTGCCCGGGCAAAGCGGTGGAGCGGGCGACTGGCAAGTTGTATCGCCGGACTATTTGCGCGTCATGCGGGTGCGTCTCATGGGCGGGCGGCCGCTGAGCGAGACCGACGATGAGCGCGCGCCGTCGTGCCCGGCATCGTGATCGGGCTCGCTGGGGCGGCGGTGCTGGCGCGATTCATGGCGTCGCTGTTGTTCCAGGTGCGGACGACGGATGCGATGACATTCGCGGTGGTGCCGGTGCTCGTCGGCATCATCGCGATCGCTGCGACGTGTGTCCCGGCGCGGCGGGCGGCTAACGTCGATCCGTTGAGTGCGGTGCGGGCGGACTAGCGAACGCGTGGCCACCGAGCGGGGGTGATGCGGTAGCTTCGGAGGTATGGAGGCCGCCGAGACGGACATTCCAGCGCGGTTGGACCGATTGCCGTGGAGCGGGTTTCACACGCTCATCGTGGTGGCGCTGGGCATCACGTGGATCCTCGATGGGCTCGAAGTCACGCTGGCGGGCTCGTTGTCGGGGGCGCTGCAAGAGAGTCCGGTCCTGCATCTGAGCGCTCCGCAGATCGGCGCGGCGGCGAGCGCGTATCTGCTTGGCGTCGTCGGTGGCGCGATCGGGTTCGGGTGGTTGACCGACCGTTGGGGGCGGAAGCGGTTGTTCACGATCACGCTCGGCCTCTATCTCATTGCCACGGCGGCGACCGCGTGCTCGTGGAGCTTCTGGAGCTACGCCGCGTTCCGGATGCTGACGGGCGCCGGGATTGGTGGCGAGGGGACGGCGATCAACTCGGCCATCCAGGAGCTGATGCCGGCGCGGTACCGGGGCCGGACCGATCTTGCCATCAATGGCAGCTTCTGGGTGGGTGCGGCGATGGCGGCGGCGACCACACTCGTGCTGCTGCATCCCGGGCGGCTTCCGCCCGATGTGGGGTGGCGACTGGCGTTCGGGCTCGGGGCGGTGCTCGGGCTCGGGATCCTCGTGCTCCGGCGGCATGTGCCGGAGAGCCCGCGGTGGCTGATGGTGCATGGGCGCATTGGAGAGGCGACGCGGATCGTGGACGAGATCGAGGCGGGCATTGCATCGTCTACCGGGCAGGCGCTGGCTCCCGTGCAGGGCACCCTGCGTCTGATCGCGAGAGGGCACACCTCCCTGCGCGAAGTCGCGCGGACCCTGATCAAGCGTTATCCGCAGCGCACCCTGCTCGGCATCGTGCTGATCGCATCGCAGGCGTTCTTCTACAACGCGATCTTCTTCACGTACGCGCTGGTCCTGCGGCAGTTCTACGGGATCGAGGCGGGGAGCATCGGCTGGTATCTGCTGCCCTTTGCGCTGGGCAACTTCACCGGTCCGCTGTTGCTCGGGCGCTGGTTCGACACGATCGGGCGGCGGCCAATGATCGCGGGCACGTACGCGCTGTCGGGGGTGTTGCTGGCTGGAGTGGCGGCGATGTTCGGGGCGGGGCTGCTGAACGCGACGACGCAGACCGTGGCGTGGTCGGTGATCTTTTTCTTCGCGTCGGCGGCTGCGAGTGCGGCGTATCTGACCATCAGCGAGTCATTTCCGCTCGAGGTGCGGGCGATTGCCATCGCGCTGTTCTATGCCGGCGGGACGTTGCTGGGCGGAGTCGCGGCGCCGTGGCTGTTCGGCCATCTCATTGCGAGCGGGGAGCGGCGGCAGGTCGTGTGGGGGTATTTGCTCGGGGCCGTACTCATGGTGGGGGCGGCGGTGGCGGAGGTGGTGTTGGGCATCGCAGCGGAGCGGCGGTCGCTGGAGAGTATTGCGGCGCCGCTGTCCAGTGTGGAGGGGTAGAGCCGGATCCGGGCCGCAATTCGGATGCGGCATGGCGGGCTACTACGGCGGGCGGGTCATGACCCGCCCCTACGAGGGACGAAACTCGTCGGCCTGCACCAGCAGTGGGGTGTCCCCCAACCCACCTGGGGCCAATCGCATACCCGCAGATACCCGATTACACCAACAGATACCCAATTCGTCGCTGTAACCCATAACCACGGCCGATTCGCCGGTACGGGCAGCAAACCTCCTGTTCTTCACGGTGTCTGATCCGTGTCGCATGTTTCATATCATGGGATTCTGACCAATACCTGTTTGGCACTGAGACTCGACTGGAGATGATCATGGCGTGGACCCGTCCGGCGGCGGCTGGCGCAGTATCGACACTGCGCGTGGCATCGGTGCTTCCCTATCTCGCGGCTGGAGTGATTGCCGGCTTGTCGTGGATGGTGCCGGGTGCGGCGACTGCCGGGGCGCAGGCGGCTGGCAGCGGCGCGGGTCCGGCCCTCACGGTCAGCGACATCATGACTGGAGCGCAGTTCCGGACGCGGGTGCCGGGTGATCTCCGGTGGCTCGACACGCCGGGGGCGGCTGCGTATAGCGCGGTCGAGCGGGCGGGCGATTCGTCCGGCACCGACATCGTGCGATACGACGCGGCGTCGGGTGCGCGCTCGGTGCTGGTGACCGCTCACCAACTCACGCCATCCGGCGCGTCCAAGGCACTGAGCGTCGCGGACTACGCTTGGTCCGCGGACGGAAAACGACTGCTGATCTTCACCAACACGGCCAGAGTGTGGCGGGACAACACCCGCGGCGACTACTGGGTGTTCGACCGGACGTCCGGCACACTCGCCAAGCTCGGCGGGCCGAACGCGGCGCCGTCGACGCTCATGTTCGCCAAGTTCTCGCCCGACGGCGGGCGTATCGCGTATGTGCGCGACAACGACCTGTATGTGGAGGACGCCGTCGCGCTGGCGAGTGGCCATGCGGCTCCGCCGGTCCGGCTCACCACCAATGGCTCACACACGATCATCAATGGGACATCGGACTGGGTGTACGAGGAAGAGCTGCACATCCGCGACTGTTTCCGGTGGTCGCCGGACGGCAAGCACATCGCGTACTGGCAGTTCGACGTCTCCGGCGTACGTGACTTCGATCTGATCGACGACACCGACTCCCTCTACTCGTTCGTGGTGCCGGTCCAGTATCCGAAGGCGGGGACGACCAACTCCGCGGTTCGCGGCGGCATCGTGGCGAGTACCGGCGGGCCGACGACGTGGATTCAACTGGCGGGCGATTCGCGCAACAACTACCTGGCGCGGCTGGACTGGGCGGACAACTCGTCAGAGCTGGTGTTGCAGCGGTTGAACCGGTTGCAGGACACCGACGCGGTGATGATGGCGGACGCGCAGACCGGCGTGGCGCGCACCGTATTGAGCGAGCACGATAGCGCGTGGGTGGATGTCGTGAACGATCTCACGTGGCTGCATGGTGGCACGGAGTTTCTCTGGGTGAGCGAGCGTGATGGGTGGCGGCATCTGTATCGGGTGTCGCGGGACGGGAGCCATGTCACACTGATCACGCCGGGGGCGTACGACATCCTTGGCATCCAGCAGATCGTGGAGAGCCCGGCGAAATCGGGGAACGGGTGGGTGTACTTCACCGCGTCGCCGGACAATGCGACGCGGCGGGAGTTGTATCGGGTGCGGCTCGATGGAAAGGGAGCGGCGGAGCGTGTGACACCGGCCAATGAGGCGGGGACGAACACCTACACGATCTCGAGCGATGGGCAGTGGGCGCAGCACGGGTATTCCGCGATCGACAAGCCGTGGAGATTCGACATCGTGAAATTGCCGAGTCATGCCGTCGTGCGAACCACGGAGGCGAACACCGCGTTGCAGGCGGCGGTGGCGCCGCTTGTGGCTGGCCGCCCGACCGAGTTCTTCAAAGTGGACATCGGCAATGGCGTGAACCTCAATGGGTACATGATCAAGCCGCGCGAATTCAATGCGGCGAAGCGGTATCCGATGCTGGTGTTCGTGTACGGGGAAGTCGCGGCGCAGACCGTCGTCGACCGGTGGGGCGACCGGCAGCAGCTATGGTTCCGGTGGCTCGCGGACCATGGCTACGTCGTGGTGAGCATCGACAACCGCGGGACGCCGGCGCCCAAGGGTCGGGCGTGGCGGAAGGTAGTGTATGGTGCCGTCGGCGAGATGTCGTCGGCGGATCAGGCGGCTGCGGTGCGGACACTCACGCGCACGCGTTCCTATCTGGATTCGACGCGTGTCGGGATCTGGGGTTGGAGTGGTGGCGGGTCGAACACCCTCAACTGCATGTTCCGGTATCCGGACGTGTTCTCCGTCGGGATGGCGGTTGCGCCGGTACCGGACGAGCGGTTGTACGATACGATCTATGAAGAGCGGTACATGGGATTGCCGCAGGACAACGTGGACGGGTACCGGCGGGGGTCACCGATCAACTTCGCCGACGGGTTGCGCGGCGATTTGCTGATCGTGCATGGGTCGGGCGACGACAACGTGCATTACCAGGGCACGGAGCGTCTCGTGAACAAGCTGGTGGCGCTCGGGAAGCCGTTCGATCTGATGGTGTATCCGAATCGGACCCATGCCATCCGAGAGGGGCCGGGGACGACCGTGCATCTCTATTCGCTGCTGACGCGGTATCTCACGGAGCATCTGCCGGCCGGGGGTTTGGGCACGACCAGCAGCGTGACGCAGTAGCGCGAAAGAGACGGGCTTACAGCGGCGCCTACAGGACGGGCGCGGCGCCCGCAATGTAGAACGTCACGGCGAACACGAAGATCGTGGACACGATGGCCCCGGCGACGACAATGAGAACGCCGGTGACCTGCAGGATGCCGTTCAGGAAATAGCGGTCCGTCGCGTTGAGGGACTGCGTCTGATTGACGGCGGCCCTTCCCTGCTCGGTGAGCCCCCACGCCCCGAATGCGGCCACGAGAGAGAACGGAAGCGAGAGCACCCAGTGGTGGCGGGCTCCGATCAGGAGGGCTGCCGTGACGACCGTTCCCGTGAACCAGAGCGTGGTGAGGAGCCAAATGGGAGCGGAGCGGCCGACGGCGGCGAGCGAGCCGCCGAGTGATTCGGAGCTCGTCGCCAGAGCATGGGGAGCGATGACCATGCGGTCCTCCTGAAACGGCTACACGCGCGAGACAGGTTTCGCGAGATCTTAGGATTTGGGGGAAGCGCCGTCAACGGTATTCGCCTGCCGTAGCTGTCAGAACATGCGGGCTTCATAGCGGACATTTTCCCGGACTTCCTACACGTTGACGGTAGTGTAGCTATCTGGTATATATATAGTTACCATGGTACACGAGGCGGACATTAAAGCGGACATAGAAGCGGTCCCGGATCGGGGCGAGATCCCCTCGCTCATGGAGCCACTTGTTCTTGGCGAAGGTTCCCCTTATCGGGGGGGCCTGACAGATCTTGCGTTGGAACTGGCCCAGAAGTCGAGCGGCTTTCGGCACAGCCTCCCCCAAAGCCTGCTCGCGTCTCTCGCCGATCTCGTCCGCGCAATGAACTGCTACTACAGCAATCTCATAGAGGGCCATGACACCCACCCGGTCGATATCGAGCGCGCCCTGAGGAACGACTACAGCACGGATCCGCGAAAACGCGACTTGCAGCTTGAAGCGAAAGCGCATATCGCGGTGCAGAAATGGATCGACGGCGGCGGACTGGCCGGGCGCTCAGTCACGGCCGACGGCATCCGCGAAATCCACCGGCGTTTCTGCGACGAACTCCCGGCAGATTTGTTGACGGCAGCAGATCCAGTGACGGGGGAAACGGTCCGAGTCGTTCCCGGCGAGTTACGGAGGCGGGATGTCAAGGTGGGCTATCACGTCGCGATCAGCCCCGGTGCTGTCCCGCGTTTCATGGTGCGTTTCGAAGACGTGTATGCGCATCTGACCAAGAGCGAGTCGATTCTGAACGCGGCGGCGGCTCATCACCGCTTGGTATGGATCCACCCGTTCGTCGACGGTAACGGCCGGGTTGCACGACTGATGTCGCACGCGGCGATGCTCGATACACTCGACACGGGCGCCGTCTGGTCCGTGGCGAGGGGACTGGCTCGTAATGCCGATGATTACAAGCGGCAGCTGGCGGCCTGCGATGCAGAGCGCCGCAACGATTTCGACGGACGCGGACACTTGAGCGAAGAGGCGCTCGCCGCCTTTTCGGATTTCTTCCTGAGGATGTGTCTCGACCAGGTGGCGTTCATGGAGGGATTGATGCAGCCTGACCGGCTCCGTGCGCGCATCCTGACGTGGGTGGAGGAAGAAATCAGGCTCGAGGCCCTGCCGCAGAAATCAGGCAATGTTCTCGAAGCGGTACTCTACCGTGGCGAGTTACCCCGCGCCGACGTCGCGGGCGTCGTCAACGCCGGTGACCGTCATGCACGCCGTATCGTGTCGGCGCTTGGCAAGCACGGGGTGCTGACGTCAGATAGTCCGCGCTCGCCGCTGCGTCTCGTCTTCCCAGCGGCTCTGGCCTCGCGCTGGATGCCCGGATTGTTTCCGGAAAAGACGGGATAATCCTGGAGGCTTGCTCGCGGTGAAACACCGGCTCGCGCGGATATCAGCGCGAGGCCGGTGGTCAGCGCGCCCAGCTTAGGGCGGCCAGTTCGGAGTTGCTGAGTTGCCACCAGTCCGGCGGATACGTCCGGACGCGCCGGATCGCAGCGGGGGACATGAATACCAGCGACCAGCATCCATTCTGCAGGTGTTCGGTCACCTTCCACCAGACACCGGCCGGCTCGGCGTAGACGCGTTCGATGCCGTTCGAGGAGCTGTGAAAGGCGAGAGAACTGGACACGGCGCCTGGTCCGTGCGGACCGCTCAGGTGGCGAGCTTCCCAGGCCAGAGTCTGGAGGGCCGGGTCGGTGTGACTGGGAACTCGTGCCGAGAGTTCACTGACAGGGCTCATGGGACGCGGCACCATTCGACAAAGGGAAAACGAGGAAACGAGGTGTGTGCGGCGAATACAGCGTTGCGATCGTGCTGCAACACCTGTGATGTTGGCGAATGTGACGTGACGGGAGCGTGAAGAGAGCATGACATCTTCTTCATGCATGTCGCCTCGCGGAGTCAGCGGGCGCTGCGCGACGCGGGTGGGGCGGGCACTGGGACGTGCACTGGGACGTGCACTGGGTGGCACGCATTGATGCGATGAATTCCGCGAGGCGATCACAGGATCGGTGCGTCGGATCGTGCGTCGCGTTCATCCAGTCGCCGGTGCTGGAGAATCCGGTGGGCTCTGGTTACATCGTAGGCGTGCGGGCCTGCGTACCGGAGAGCCCGTGCGCCGACGGTGGGCACGTATGGCCGGGTACGCTTCAGCGCTTGAATCGGCGACCGGACGAGCGAGTGATCCTGAAACGGGGACAGCACATGGCAGCGCAGGCGAGAGCGACGGCGAGAGCGATGGCGAGAGCGATGGCGAGAGCGATGGCGAGAGCGATGGCGAGAGCGATGGCGAGAGCAAGACTGGAAGCGGCGGGGCTGGCGGGGGTGTTGGCTCTCGCGGTTGCGTGCTCGCCCAGCGTGAGCAAGCCGCGGGTGGTGGGGCACGTTTTCACCCTCGTGCTCGAGAACGAGTCGTTCGACCGGTCGTTTGGACCCGGATCGAGGGCGCCGTATCTGGCGAACACGGTCGCATGGCAGGGCGCGTTGCTGACCCAGTATTACGGGATCGGCCACAACAGCCTCGACAACTACATCGCGATGATCAGCGGGCAGGCGCCGAACGAGGCGACGCAGCGCGACTGCCCGATTTTCAGCGAGTTCAGTCTAACGCAGCCGGCGCTGGACGCGCATGGGCAGGCGCTGGGTATGGGGTGTGTGTACCCGGTGATGGTGAAGACCATTGCCGACCAGCTGGAGGCATCGGGCAAAACGTGGCGCGGGTACATGGAGGACATGGGGGACGATCCGAAGAAAGAGCGTCCGACGTGCGGGCATCCTCCCATCGGATTCACCGACAGCACGACGATCCGCGAGCCTGGGGATCAGTACGGGACCAAGCACAACCCGTTCATGTATTTCCATTCGCTGATCGACGACACCGCGCGGTGCAACTCGCACGTCGTGAATCTGCGGGAACTCAAGGCCGATCTCGCGAGCGTGGCGACGACGCCGAACTACGTATTCATCACGCCCAACCTGTGCAACGACGGGCATGACGCGCCGTGCATCGATCATGCACCGGGCGGGCTGATTCAGATCGATCGGTTTCTGCGCGAGTGGGTTCCGGCGATCACCGCGTCGCCGGCATACGCGGCGGACGGCGTGTTGATCATCACCTTCGATGAAGCGTCGGGTGGGCCGGGGCAGGATTCATCCGCGTGCTGCGGCGAGCAGGGACTGGCGGGCCAGTCGCATCCGCCGGGTGGCGACGGTCCGGGCGGCGGGCGGACTGGTGCGGTGGTACTGTCGCCGTTCGTGCATGGCGGGACAGTGAGCGACCAGCCGTACAACCATTACGCGATGTTGCGGTGGGTGGAGGATCAGTTCGGGCTCGCGCACCTGGGGTATGCGGCGGAGCCGGGGCTGGCGGTGTTTGGCGCCGACGTATTCAACCGCCAGCCGAGCCGGTAGAAACCACTCGCGTCAGGTCGTTTCTGGGCGGGGGGGCTGGCGGCGACTGGCTTCTTCGGCATCGACGAGATCGCGTACGCGGCGGCGGGCGTCTTCGGCTTGCCGTTCGACATCACTGACGTGCGTTTCGAGCTCGCCGAATTCCGCGCTCCGGCGTTTCATGCGTTCGGAGAGCATCGGGATCGAGAGGCCGGCGAGGAGCCGAGGGTTGATGGTTGGGGAGGAGTCGCCTGGGCGGCGCTGGCTGGGCGGGACCGGCATGGGGTTCTGGTGATCGGGGATGGATTCATCGCGCTGGCGGCCGGGGAGATTCGCGGGGAGATCGGCAACGCGGGCGCGGGCGGCGAGCTCCGCTTCTTCGCGGGCGATCGTTTCGCGCCATGAGTCAGTGGCGGCGGGCGTGACTCCTCCGCCCCGCCGGCGGCGGTGCGAGGACGCGCGCGCGACGGCCGCGGCGTAATCGGCAGTGGCGTCGGCGGCGATGATCTGGATGAGAGCGCGGACGTGTTCGAGGAAGGCCTCGGGATCCTGGCGGACCGCGCGCGCGCGCCAGGCGACGCGGTAGGTGACCGACGTGCCTCGTGCATTGCGGCCGGGGACGAACGTGACGGCGCCGGGCTCAGTGGGCGTGCGGCCGCGGCGGCGGGCCGGTGCCGGCGGGCGGCCGACTAATTGGTAACCATCCGCTCCTTTATGAACACCAGTGGCCGCGCCATCCTTCGGCGCTTGCCCTATGGATATCGTCACATCTATTTCGTCGCCAAGTGCTCCTAAATCATCACCCGCGGCGGGCGACGCCGCGAGCATCATGACCCCGCGGCGGAACGCCTCCGCATCAGTGGTGGCACTCTTGAGGGAGCGGAGCGCGCGGTGCGTGACCCGTTCCGAGAGGCGGGCGCGTTCGCGCTCCCCTTCGTTCAGGCCGGCGAGCAGCATGCCGATGCCGACGAGCTCCGAGACGCGGCCTGCGCTGAAGCCCGTCGTGCGCTGGACCGAGTCGCGAGTGAGACCCTGCCCCAGGAGCGCGATGACATAGGAGACCTGGTCAATGACATGCATCGACGCGCGGACCTCATTGGCCATGGCCTGGATAGCGAGCGCGCGATCGGGGGAGACGCGACCGAGATTGATGGCGGGCACCGGGATGGAGAGCCTGAGCGCGGCCTCGAGGCGGTGCGTGCCATCCACCAGGACATACTCGACCTCACCGGGCGGGCCTTCGACGCGGACGAGAATCGGGACGTGGATCGTGCGGCCGGCCTCCTCGATAGCCGACACCAGCTCATGGAACCGGTGATCCTCGGTAAAGGGCCGGACATACCGGCCGCGGCGAACCACCCGGCGCGCGTCGAGGACCAGCGCATTGTCGGCGCGTGCGACGCCGGACTCGTAGTGATCGCGCACCGGGTGGGCCCCTTCCCCGCGTGCCGCGCCAGATTCATCGGCTGGAGCCGATCTGGGCGAACCGACACCGAGCATCCCCGCGATCGCGGCACTTTGCACGCGTGACTTGGGCTTGGCCATCAGAGCTTCCCTCCCGGCACGGCGGCCGGCACATGGTCAGTCGTATTCACGCCACCGAGCGCGAGGCGATCATTGAGTGCGTCCGCGAGCTGCCGGAAAATCCGTGCTTCCTTGCTCCACCGGGCGGCGAATTCGACCGGCACCCCGTTCGTCGCCGCATCGCTGATACCGGAGAAATCGGGAATCGGCGGCTCGAGAAACGCATCCGGAAACGCCGCGCGATAGGCCTCCAGAAACGCGTGCGGATTCGCCCTGCGCGCCTTCATCGCATTGACCACGAACCCGTCGAGAACGAGATCCGGATTGAGGCGTGCATCCTCGCGAATCCGCCGGGCCGTCTCCTGGATCATCTGCACCCCTTCGGCGCTATATCGCTCACATTGGGCGACCACAATGTATCCATCCGCGATCGTCAGCGCCGTTTGCAACCAGAGGCCTCCGGCGGGCGGCGTGTCGATGAGGACCACATCGAACGCATGCTCATTCGCGCCATCGTCCCAGCGGAGCCCACTGCGCAGCACCTCACGAAAGCGCAGCGCGGCGCTATTCCAGTCGCGGATCTCGGGCTCCCAACTCGTGAGCCCGCGGGTACCCGGGACCACATACAGCTCGGCGCGCGGGGCATGCCCCGTGTGAATCATGGCGTCGGAGAGCGGAACCGATTCACGCAGTACCGACTCGATCGTGGGGCCTTGGTCCGGCGCGATGCCGAGGAGGCCTACCGTCGCATTGCGTTGGCCATCGAAATCGAGCACCAGGACGCGGAGACCGAGGCCGCCGGCCAGGGCCGCGGCGAGATTCGTGGCGAGCGTCGTCTTCCCTACCCCGCCCTTCTGCATGCCGATCGCGATCCATCGCGCCAAGAAATACCTCGCCGAAAATGCGCGGCGAATAGTAGCACAAACGAGAGAGAAGAGTTCAACCGTTGAAACGCCGCTGCATCATTGCGTGGCGGTCAGCGATGGCGGGCCAATTCAACTGTTGAAAACGATCAGAATGTGCCCTGCAGGTAGGCGTTCACCCGGACGCTGTGGGTTGGCCAAATGCCTTTGCCGACGTCGATCCGGAAGAGACCGTCCATCATCGACGCGCCGATTCCAGCGCCGTTCAGGAGGCGGTCTTCGTGGGTCCAGTCGTTTCGGTCGCCGGCCCAACCCAGGTCGTAGAACACGATTGGCCGCACGAACATCGAGCGGGTGGTGATTTCGAGGTGGGTCATCCAGTACGCGTCGCCGGATTCGGTGCCGGGGGCCAGGCCGCGGATAGTGCGGAGGCCGCCCAGGTACCATTCGCGTTGCGGGGGGAGTTCACCGGCTGAGGTGCCGCCACTCGCTGTAATGGCGCCCTCAAGGAAGGGGGCGACGGGGTGTGAGACGGTGATATCCGTGGCGCCGCGGATGTAGGTGTAGCTGCCGCCCGCGCCTTCGCCGCGCATGTCGGTGGCGAGCTGGAAGCCATCCGGATCGAGGCCCCAGGTGGGGCGGGCGCGGAAGGCCAGGCCGGTGATTGTTCCGGAGGGGGTGCCAATGTTTCGGAGCGGCATCGTAGCGCCGCCGAATACGCCGGTGACGTCAAAGTGGGTACCGGGGGTCGCACCCCAATCGTGCTCGGTGAAGAGCCGCCAGGAGAAGGGCAGTGGACCGTCGGACTCGGTGCCTGAGAGTTCGGCGCCCCACGAGCGGTAGTAGAACCCCTCGTCGTCGCCGACGAGGAAGTTCCAAACGGAGCTTCCGAAGCTGAGTGGGTCGCCCCAATCGTTGGCGGAGTTCAGCCGCCGATAGGCTCCAACAGTGACCGTCCCCCAAGGGCTCGTCCGGGTGAGGCTCAGGGCGCCATTTGGCTGGAGGTCAGCGACTCCAATGCGGGCTTCGGCGCGCGCAGACAGTCCTAAGCCAAGCTCGTCGGTAGCCGCGAGACCGGCTGAGAGGCCTTCTATTCTATTATAACGGATGAGTCCGTCTCGAGGACCCCACTGGAGCACGATGGGCCGAGGGGACCAATCTGGTACTGCGTTGCCACGTAATGCTTTAAGCAAGTCAGCGTGACTCATCGCATTACCCGCATCGTCATACACGGAGCCGGGTAGGTCCGGTGATCGAGCGAGCGCGGCGGTATCACAGGGGGTGCTGACGAGGACCCTGGCGGCGCCGCCGTCGTGGATTTCGACGCGTTGCCAGGTGGCCTGGTGCGCGCATTGGGTTTCGCGCGAATTGCGGCGTGTGGAGTCGGAATCTTCGGGGCGGGTCATCCCGGAGCGCATGGCGAGTTCCGCGTGGCCCTGGGAGTTGGGGGTTGGGGACTGGGGATTGGGGGTTGGGACCGGGGGTACAGAGATGTGCGCCGTGTCGTGCGCCGCCGTGTCGTGCGCCATGTCGTGCGCCGCCGTGTCGTGCCCCATGTCGTGCGCGCCGGGAGTGGTGGTGTCGGTCAGCTCGGCGAGGCGCGGCAGGGTATCGGGACCGTTGATCGATGTGTAGCGATAGTGAACCTCCCATCGCACGGGTACCCGGAATGCGCTCGCGCGGCCTTCGCCGTCGGCGTATCTCGACACGGGGAGCCAGTATTTCCCTTCGAGCAGCCGGTAGTCGAGTGTGATCACGGAGATGTTGGCCGTCATCGGCATGATGAGCGGCTTCACCCAGAACGGCACGTCATCGAACGTGTGCGGGTCGGCGTCTTTGGCGATGGCGACGATGTCCATTGGCGCGGAGAACCGATACACCGCGCGCACGAGATGGCCCGTCGTGGCATCGAGCCAGAGGGATCCGGTGCCGATGTTCCAGAGCGGATGGCGTGCGTGAAGTTGTATCTCGCGCAGGTGGATCGTGAGTTGTCCGCCGCCGCGTGCTGGGGTGCGGATCGTTTCGGAATCGCCGAGTGAGTAGCGGTAATACGCTTCGGCGCCTGGCGCGAGCGGGTCGATGACGTCGTCAATGTCGGTGTACGAGGTGGTGTCGTTGCGTTCGCCACCCATCGACAGCGTGCGGCGTCCCGGGACGTAGGGAAGGGCGATGGCTTCATTGTCTGCGATGTCGCTCGCATCCGTGGGGAGCATCGGCATCGCGTTCCGCGCGCCGGTGACCTCGACGATGGCGCCGAGTCCTCGCTGCCATCGTACGTGCTCGGCTTGCTGCTGGCGGAGGAGGAGGCGATCGCGCCCGAGACTTCCGATCGACATTCTTACCGTGAGCTGCTGAAGCGACGTTGCGTCGTAGCGGCGGAGCGACGAGTCGTCGGCCGATCGTGCCGTGCGCGCGAGGTCGATGAGTGATCGGACCCGTTCGCCGTCGTAGGCGGAGGCGAGGAGGGCGGGGGTGATCGGGATTATCCGTTCGGCGCGCAGCGCTTCGTGTCGCGCCCGGCGGGTCGCGCGAGCCGAGTCATCGCGCGCGGCTGCGAGGGCGGCTGCGGCAGAAGACGGCTGCGTATCCGGGCGGGGAGAAGCTTGCGGAGATCCGGCGCCGGGGCCGGAGGTACCGCCCTGCGCGACCAGCACGATCAGGACGGACCAGATGTGCAGAGGGTGCCTCTCGTCGAGGGAGGTTGTACGGGGTAGTACGGCGGGGAGGGGGTGAGTGTTTCGCGGTTAGGAATCCCGGATGCTGCGAACTGATCAGGCATTGACAGTGTCGAATGCCGAGAACAGGAATGAACGGCTAGCCAATGCCTACCTGGTTTCGTCGCCGATCTGTGCAGGTCATGACGCGCCCTACCAGACCAACCGTGATACGGATTAACAGAACGGCCGCGGCATCCGTCGGGGGCGGTTCGCCCAACAGGCGCCCTTCGGGTCCCGAACCGCCCCCACTGCGCTCGACGACAGGCCGTGGGACGACAGGCCTGTTGGGACGGCAACGAGGCCGCTGGCCGCGTCAGCCGCCCGACTGGATATGATGTGATACTTGAATGTCCTGGCGCGTGAATGATCGTTTACTGCGGCTTTAGTGGCGCTAAAAGACAATACAATAGGAGCAGATTC
Source organism: uncultured Gemmatimonadales bacterium (assembly GCA_963737895.1). Classification (GTDB taxonomy): domain Bacteria; phylum Gemmatimonadota; class Gemmatimonadetes; order Gemmatimonadales; family Gemmatimonadaceae; genus Palsa-1248. The sequence continues at coordinate 523,760 of CAVTUF010000002.1, forward strand.
ATGCGCTTGATTCATAGGCCGTCGGCGTGGTTTCGCCGACTTCTGGTTGCGTTGGCCGGTGTTGGCGCTGGCCTGCTTGGGTCACCGGTGCGCGGGAGTGCGCAGGAGGCGGGGCAGGGAGCGCCGGTGCGCCACGGGATCAACCCGGCCTACTTCGACACGACGTGCGCGGCGTGCAACCAATTCTACCAATACGCCAACGGCAGTTGGCTCAAGACCGTGACGATCCCGCCGGACTTACCCGAGTGGGGTGCATTTGCGGCGATCTACGAGCGCAGCCTGGTCGCCCTGCGCACCACGGTCGATTCGCTGCCGCGGTCGAATCCGGCACCGGGCACACCGGAGTGGAAGGTCGAGCACTTCTATGCGAGCTGCATGGATTCCGCGCGCGCGGAGAGTGACGGGTCGGCGCCGATCAAGCCGGAGCTCGCGCGCATCGACAGCATCACGGACGTCGCGCGCTTACTCGCCGAGATCGCGCGGTTGCATCGGATGGGAGTCGGGCCGGGATTCTTTTTCTTTGCGTCGCCCGACGCCAAGCATTCCAACGACGAGATTGCGAACCTGGCGCAGGGTGGGCTTGGGCTCCCCGACCGGGACTATTACTTCCGGACCGACACCGTATCCGAGCGCACGCGGCGGGAGTACGTGGCGCACATCGGGCGGACCCTCGTGCTCACCGGCGTGCCCGCGGCGACCGCGGGGCGTGAAGCGCAACGCATCATGGCGCTCGAGACCGCGCTCGCGGCGGCGTCAATGACGATCGTCGAGCAGCGGGATCCCAACGCGATCTACCACAAGATGACCGCCGCCCAACTCGCGGCCATCACGCCCGGCTGGTCATGGGCGGCGTATTTCCGCGACTATGGGCGGCCAGGCATCACGACGATCAACGTCCATCAGCCGAAGTTCTTCACGGCATTCGCCCATCTGGTCCAGACGACACCGATCGCCGACTGGAAGAGCTATCTGCGCTGGCAGTACGCGGCCACGGCCGCGCCGTTGCTGAGTACGGCGTTCGTGAAAGAGAACTTCAGCATGAGCAGCGTGCTCGATGGCACGACCGAGATCCGCCCGCGATGGAAGCTGTGTCTGTCGCAGACCGACGGGTGGCTTGGCGAAGCCCTCGGCAAAGTGTACGTGGCACGAACGTTCTCACCCGAGGCGAAGGCCAAGGCCCTCACGCTGGTTCAGAATCTCGAGGCGGTCCTGCACGACGATCTCTCGACCCTCGCGTGGATGAGCGAGGCCACGCGCAAGCAGGCACAGATCAAGCTCGACGCCTTCGTCAACAAAATCGCATATCCGGACCACTGGCGGGACTACACGGCGCTGTCCGTCAAGGACGGCACCTTCTGGAACAACGCGATCGCGGCGTCGGAGTTCGAAACGAATCGCCAGCTCCTGAAGATCGGGCACCCGACCGACCGCACGGAGTGGCCGATGACGCCTCCGACCGTCAATGCGCAATACACCCCCTTTCTCAACGACATCACGTTTCCGGCCGGCATACTCCAGCCGCCGTTTTTCGATCCCGAGGCAGACGACGCCTCGAACTACGGCGCGATCGGGAGCATCATCGGCCACGAGATGACGCACGGCTTCGACGACCAGGGCCGGCAGTTCGACGCGCAGGGAAACCTGCGCGACTGGTGGACACCGGCCGACGCCAGCGAATACAATAAGCGTGCGGCGATCGTGGTCGATCAGTACAACCACGACCTCGTGATCGACACGCTGCATCTCAACGGCCAGCAGACCCTCGGCGAGAACATCGCCGATATCGGCGGGCTCAAACTCGCGTACGCGGCGATGGAGCGCGCGCTCCAGGGGCGTCCGCGGCCGCTGATCGACGGGTTCACGCCCGAGCAGCGGTTCTTCCTCGCGTACGCGCAGGAGTGGAGTGAAGCCGACCGGCCCGCGTATGCGAGGACTCTCGTGCAGACCGACGTGCATTCCTCGCCGCAGTGGCGCGTGGAGACGCCAATTTCCAACATGCCGGAGTTCGCGCAGGCATTTCATTGCCAGGCGACGGCTACGCTGGTCCGGCCGGATTCGGCGCGAGCGCAGATCTGGTAACACAGCAAGAGCACCGGAGTCCGTCATGCCGAGAGCGAACGAGTTCATTGAGTACCTGGACCGTGTGCACGACCGGACCCGGCGGATCGTCGTGCTCATTCCGCGCGAGGCGGTGGAGTGGTCGCCCAAACCGGGGTGGTTCAGCTTCGGGGGGCTAGTCCGCCACCTTGCTGGTATCGAGCGGTGGATGTACGCGGAGACCGTGAGCGGCCGTCCATCGCGTTATCCGGGGCACGGGCGGGAGTTGGCGGATGGGTACGACCCGGTCCTCGCGTACTACGATCGGTTGCACGCTGAGGCGCGCGCCGCGTTCGCGACCCTATCGGACGACCGTCTGAATGAGAAGTGCACGACGCCGGCAGGGACGCCGATCACGGTGTGGAAGTGGCTCCGTGCGCATCTGGAGCATGAAGCCCATCATCGGGGACAGCTCTATCTGATGCTGGCCATGCGCGACATTGCGACGCCGCCGATTTATGGGCTCACGGCGGAGCAGGTCCAGGCGACCTCGCCTCGGTAGACGAGTAGGGGCGCTACGGCAACGACGGATGCGCGGTCGGTCCAATAGGTGCCGATTGCCCGTTTACCGGCAGGGGCGCTACGGCAACGACGGATGCGCGCTTCTCGAAGCGCGCCTACTGCCCTCGACGACAGGCCTTTGCGTGGACGAATGCGGCGGACGGTGGCGGTGCGGCTCCAGGGAGTGATGGGGGCAGCGCCTGTGGACGACCGGGCGACGGAGACGGCGTGTCTTGGGGCCGTGACCCATGGGGGCGGGGGGCCGTCTTGGGCGTAGAGCCCATGCGAGTCCGCCAACTGAATCCGGATGTCCTGATCGCCGAGGACTTGAGTGTGGGCCCGCGGCTCGCGGGGGTGGCGCTGGTGGCGCTGGGCGCGGCGGCAGTCTATCTGCCGACGGCCCCCTCCGTCCCGGGTGATGCGTATGCCGCGTGGCTCGCGGTGTTGCTGGCGATCGCCGGCATTGCGGTGTTCCGGGCAGCGGGGACCCGGATCGTGATGTTCGACCGGGCGGCTGGGCTGGTGCGGGTCCGGATCCGTGCCCTGCTGGGGACCGCGGCGTTCGTCTACCGGCTGCCGGACATCGCCGACGCCGTCCTCGAGCTGGAGCCGGCCGGTGACGGGCGGAACGTCTATCGTGCCGCGTTCGTGATGCGCGACGGCACGCATCGCGCCTGGGCGACCTATGCGAGCGGATATCCGGCGAACGAAGTGCGAGTGCTGCAGGCCGTTCGCCAATTCCTTGGCACCGCGGTCTCGCCAGCCGGTCCGGATGGGACCCCTGCGATCCCCGGTCCCACGGACCCGATGCGCTCTCCGATCGGCTAGGATTCGACCGGGTAACCGGCGCCGCCTCTCTTACCCGGCGGACGCTCCCGTACAACGACAGAATGCTCGCTCCGCCCGGCACCCATCCGGCGCCGGAGGCCATTCCAAAGTGGCGGCACCCGCCCAATGGACCGACGCACCGTCCGGCGACACATCCTCGTTGCACTCACGACCGCTGCCGGGGCGTTCATCCTGGTCGAAGGCAGCGTCGTGATGATGACACACGTCGTCGCACCGCTGGTGCTCACGCATTACGAGCACAATCCGGCACTCAAGACAGTCCCCAAGCGCACGCGTACCCGTCGCGGGTTCGAGGGTGACCCGGTCAATGTCGCGTTAGTAGGGACAGCGGAGGAAATCGCCACGGCGTTTGCCAAGGCCGGATGGTCGCGCGCGGACTCGTTGAGCCGCGCGAGCGATTTCGCGATCGCCAAGAGCGTCTTCCTGCGCCGTCCGGATTCCACGGCGCCGGTCAGCTCGCTCTTCCTCTATGGGCGCCGCCAGGACGTCGCGTACGAGCGCGAAGTGGGGCGGAGCGCCGGCAGGCGGCATCACGTGCGGCTCTGGCTCGCCGAGGGGGTGACCGACCAGGGGCGGCCCGTCTGGATCGGAGATGCGGCGTACGACCTTCGCGCCGGCGTGAGTCATCGCGCGCCCATCCCGACCCATCACATCGAGGCGGATGTCGATCGTGAGCGAGATACGGTATTGGCCGATCTCACGGCTGCCGGGCAACTGAGCGAGCGCTACGACGTGACGGGTCTTGGCCCGCGCATCGACGCGCGCAATGCGGAGGGTGATCGCTTCGACACGGATGGAGAGCTGGACGCCGGGGTCATCTCACCTGGTAACGTCACCCATGGTGCGCCCACCATCCTGGGCGACCCGTTGCTAGTCCGGTGGAAGAACACGCTGTTCGAGTGGTCACATCAGATCACGCTGCACCTGAGGCCCTAGCACAGGACACAGATCCGGCGCTCAGACCCACAAACTGAGATCCGGCGTCCGGGTACCGCAGCGCATCGCGGCCACCATATTCCGTCGCGACCATGCCGTCATCCCGTACCTACGACGTGATCGTCGCCGGACTCGGCGCGATGGGCAGCTCGGCAGCCTACCAACTCGCTCGCCGCGGGCAGCGGGTGCTGGGCCTCGACCGGTTCGATCCGCCACATGCAATGGGGTCGACCCACGGACACTCGCGGATCATCCGGACCGCGTACTGGGACGATCCGTCCTACGTGCCGCTCGTCGGACGGGCGCACGAGTCATGGCGCGAGCTGGAAGCGGCGAGCGGCGCGCGGTTGTACTACCCGACGGGCCAACTCTATCTCGGCGCGCGCGACAGCATGCTCGTGAGCGGTGCGCGGGACAGCGTGCGGCTCAACGGTATCCCCCATGAGGAGATATCCGGCGCCGCGCTCGCGGAGCGCGCGCCCGGACTGCGCGCGTCAGCTGAAACGGTGGCCATCTGGGAGCCGCATGCGGGCGTGCTGCTGCCCGAGCTGGCGGTGGCGACATTTCTGAAACTCGCGAAGGGGGCCGGGGCCGGCATCCATACCGAGGAGCCGCTCATCCGGTGGGACGCCGATGGTGAGGGCGTCGCCGTGACCACGCCACACGGGACGTATCGTGCGGACCGGCTCGTGCTGACGCTTGGTGCGTGGATGGGGAAGCTCGTGCCCGATCTTGGCGTCGCGCTGGCAGCCGAGCGGCAGGTGATGCACTGGTTTCGGCCGAAGCCGGGGACGGCGGGGATCGGACCCGACCGGATCGCGTGTTTCATGTGGGAGTACGAGCCGGGCCATATCTGGTACGCGGTGCCGGATATGGGCGACGGATTCAAAGCGGGGATCCATCACGACGGGCCGAAATCCGATCCCAATGCGGTCGATCGCAGCGTTTCCGCGCGCGACATCGCGCGTGTCAGCGCACGCGTGCGGGAGATGGTGCCGGATGCCGATCCATCGCCAGTCGCGTCGGCGGTGTGCTTCTACACCGACACCCCGGACGGGCAGTTCCTCATCGACACCCATCCGCGGAGCCAGTCCGTCGTCGTCGCCAGCGCGTGCTCCGGGCACGGGTTCAAGTTCGCGAGCATCATGGGCGAGCTGCTGGCCGACCTGGCGATGACGGGAAGCACGGACGCCGATCTCTCGCTGTTCCGGATAGCGCGGCATTGCGCCAGGGCGGCAGCGAAGGTTTAGGGCTACGGCAACAACAGATGCGCCGTTCGCGAACGGCGCCTACTGCCCTCGACGACTGGCCATCGCGTCACGGCAACCACGCGGTCTTAACTGCCCTTCGGCGATGTGCCGGCTCGTTCCTCGTGTGGATCACCGGGGCGGTACATGATCACGCGGACGCGTTCGAGGGTGGTGAGACCGCCTCCGATCATTTGATCCAGCTCGGGGAGAATCGCATCGATCTTCTCCTCCGTTTCCACGCATTCGATCACGATCGGCAGGTCGAGTGACAGGACCTCGATCCGGTCGGAGTGCACCTTGGAGCTGGCTCCAAAGCCCATGATCGCGCGAACCACCGTGCAGCCCGCGTAGTGTTTCGCGCGCAGCAACTGTGTGATGGCCTGGTACAGCGGCTTGCCTTTCCACTTATCGCGCTCGCCAATGTGGATGCGCATCAGGACGCGTTCACCCGTGAAACCCTGCATGACTCCTCCCGGGAGGGGCTGACGGCGTATCAGAACTCGGCGAGGTCAGAAATGTTCGCGCCATGTGATGAGCTCGCGCGCGAGGATGAAACCCACAAACGTGAACACGAGTGCGGCGAGGACGCTGCCGAGTGCGTAGACGGTTGCGCGCTGGTATTCGCCATCCTCCAGCAGCATTGCCGTTTCGTAGCTGAACGTCGAGAACGTCGTATAGCCGCCGCAGAAGCCCGTCGTCAGCAGGGCACGGAACTCGATACTCCATGTCTGCGTCGTGAGCGCGTAGCGGAGAAGGAATCCGAGGACCAGGCTGCCAGTGATGTTGATGACGAGCGTCCCGTACGGGAACGTGGCTCCCGTCTGCTGCTGCACGAACGCGCCCAGGTAGTAGCGGCATACGCCGCCGACTGCCGCACCGATCGCTACGGCCCAGAACATTTTCACTCTTGATCCTCCGAGAGAAATCGCCCGAGAGAAATCGCCGTCTGGCCGGCGAAGTGACTGGATCATTACCGATTGCGGGCAACAAAAAAGCTCCCACGCTCGGCCTCGCGTAGGAGCCATCAGCCTTACCCTCGTTCGTGACCGGGGCGGCGGTTTGGGTGAGCTCCATCACCCGAAATCACACTTCGCAATCCTACCAGCAGGCCGTGGGCGGGTCAACGCCGTCCAGTACCACGGGTTCTCGATCGACTCTCAGCGCTCCGCTTGCGTCACGAACACGGTGAGCTTCGGCGTGGACAGGCGCCGTGCGGTCACGAGCGCATCCTGGGACGTCGAGAACCGTCCAACGCGGACGACATACGGTCTGGCCGCGCCAACAATGCGCGCTTCGTATCCGTGTCCGCAGAGCGACTGCTGCATCGACTGCGCATCCAGCAGGCTCTCGAAGGACGCTACCTGCACCGTCCATTGGCGGGCGTTGGCACCAGCATTCGCGCGGGGTGTGTTGCCGGACCTGCCGGCGATGTCGCCAGGCGAGGCGATCACGCGACCGGGGATGACACGATCAGCAGCGGCGGGTGCGGTGCAGACCACTGGTGCTTGTGCCGGTGTGACGGCGGGAGGCGGTGTGACGGTGCGCGTCTGGGCGGACAGGTCCGGCGAGAGCCAGCAGAACGACGCACAGGCGCAGGTGATCCACGTGCCGAAGCGAAACCGGGAACCGTGTGCGTTCCGACGTCCGACCATGTGTGCTCCCTGCAAGGGACCCCTGCCGTAATTTGCATCGGCCTGGGGGGAAGTGCATCGACGGCGGGCGCGGTGGCGGGAGTGTCGAGGTTCTGGGCAGCAGCAATGGGGCGAGTCCGGTCGCTCTAGCTGGGGCCTACGGGCGGTGCGGGCGGTGCGGGCGGTGCGGGCGGTGAGGGCCGTGTGAAACCTTCCAGGATCTTCTTGCGGCGGAAGTGGCGCCAGATCAGGAAGCCTGCGAGTGCGACGCCGAAGACGATCAGGGCAATGATTCCGGCCTCGCCGATGCGGTTCTCGAGGCGGGGGAGATCGCGAGCGAACTCAAAGCCCAGCAGCCCGAACAGGACTGACCAGACGATACCGGCGATCGCGTTGTAGATGAAGAACTGGGGAAACGGCATGTCGGAGATGCCGGCGACGATGCTGGCGAGTGTGCGTATGATCGGGAGGAAGCGGCCCACCATGACAGCGCGGGCGCCGTAGCGCATAAAGAACTGGCGAGTGCGATCGAGGCGCTCGGGCGTGAGCCCGGCCCAGCGGCCATAGCGGACGACGACCTTCTGGCCGGCGGTATGGCCGATCCAGTAGCCTCCCGGGCCTCCGCAGGTGATACCGACTGCCGAGGCGATGATCACACCGACGATCGAGAGATGCCCGCGACCTGCGAACGCGGCGGCCGTCAGCAAGACAGTCTCACCCGGAAATGGCAGGCCAACGCTTTCTCCGGCGACGGACAGCGCGACGACCATATAGCCGTACTGCGCGATCAGGTGGTGCAGGTGCAACGGCACGTGCCAGTCGACGGGCATGGCTGCAAGCTAAGCAGTTCGGGCTAGCCAGCTCTGGCTTGGCCGAGGACGCGGGGCCACAGGAGGCACAACAGTACCGCGACCACCAGCGGAACAACGAACGCTGCGTAGATCACCCAACTGCGTTCGGTGATGAGGAACGCTGAGCCTGGTGCGGCTGGATCGTAGTACGCCGTGACGGTATCCCCGGCGTGAAATCGCGATGCGACATCAGTGGCCCAGCGTCCGGGGCGGGACGCCTCACGGAGCGTGACCCGATCGGTACTGTAGCGGACACCGCCCACCTCGTATGCGTACATCACGATCGGCTGCTGAACGGGATGTCCTTGGGCGTCCTTGTGCGCGATCACATCGACTCGGATGATCGTCGCGGGCACGGTGTGCGCGTTCCGCAGTGGGAGCTCCTGGGCACTGACCAGCCGCCAGCCGACGACGGTGAACAGAACGCAGGCCGCCACGAGACCCCAGTACAGAATCGCGAGCCAGATCCGCTCGCCTCGTGTGAGCGGGCGTCCTGCTTCGCCAGGTCCCGCGACCATGCCAATGGACTCCTGTCGTCAGTGCGCCGGGTGCGTCATTGCGATCCGGCGGCTACAGGTGCACTCACAACGGTTGGTACGAAAAACAGATCCTGAAAGTCGAAGCTGAAATCGGCCAAGGGAGAGACCGCGGCCATTTTCATACTTTCCACAGTGCCTTGTGGTGTGAGCGCAAACGTGACGAACGCGTCCTCGACATGTTTCGCGCGCCAGTGTGCGACAAACGTGTCGTACTGCCAGTGATCGAGATCACCCGTGAACGCAGGAGAGTGACTGAAGCGGAGCACCAGGTGGCCACCTTCGTTGGCGATGGTCGCGTCGCCGTACATCGCGTCGGTGTAGCGGCCGGCGTACTTCTCCAGCGGCAGTGATGGCTTCGAGTCCGCCGCGCGGGCGGCACTCTGTGCGCGCTCCGCTGCGTGTCCCAGCGAATCCAGATGGCGTTCGAAAGCAGCGCTCGCCGCTGCCCAGTCGGTGGGCGGGGCGCCCAGGTAGGCATCGACGACCCGCTGGCAGAGGGCATCCGCGAGACCGGACTCCATGTTCGTGAGAACTACGATGCCCAGTTTCTCACTTGGCACGAGCTCAGTATGCGACGTCATCCCCGCGAGGCCGCCGCTGTGTGATACGATCTTGTGGCCGCGGTAGTCGCGGAGATCCCAACCGAGTCCGTACATGGCGAAATTCGGCGTCAGGGCATCGAGCACACCCGGCAGCGGTGTGATCGGCAGAATCGTCTGGCCTGCCCACATCTCTCGCGTGCGCTGGGCGGACCAGAGGCGCCGGGTGCCGAGGCGGCCGGAGTCGAGCTGGACCATCATCCATTTCGCGAGATCCGTGACATTTGCATTGATGCCGCCAGCCGGAGCCGTGGCATCGACGGAATCAACCGGCACGATCTCGACGTGGCCATCGGGGGCGCGGCCGTGCGGCGTGGCGGCGTTCGCACCGACGGGTACAGCTTCGACGCCAGTTTTCGCCTCCGTCATGCCGAGCGGGCCGAGAATCTGATGCTGGATAAAGTCTTCCCAACTCTGGCCTGTGACGGCGGGGAAGATCTCACCAGCGGCGATGTACATCACATTGTCATAGGCGTATGCGGCACGAAATCCCGAGACGAATTTGGCAGCACGAATCCGTCGTACGACCTCGTGACGGGAATAGTTCGAGTGGAACCAGAGCAAGTCACCGGCACCGAGCCCAAGGCCGCTGCGATGAGTCAGCATGTCGCGGACCGTGAACTCCCGGGTGACATACGGATCCGAGAGTGCGAAATCAGGGATGAACTGCGTCACGCGATCGTCCCACTGCAGTTTTCCCTGGTCCATCAGAATCCCAAGGCCCGCGGCGGTAAACGCTTTGGTGTTCGAGGCAATCTGGAAAAGCGTGTGCGCGTCGACTGGTGCGGGATCGCCGAGTCGTTTGACACCATAGCCTTTGGCGAGGACGACCTGACCGTCCTTCACGATGGCGATCGCCAGGCCTGGTGTGTCGAACTCCTTGAGCGCGTGTGCGACGTATACGTCGAAATTCGGAGGTAGTCCTGCCTTTTGCGCCGCTGACTGGAGGGGCGAGACGAGCAGCAGAGCAATGCCAGCCACGCTGGAGAAGCGTCCCAGCTTTCGGTACCGAAAGCAAGCGGCCAGTATCGAGCGCAGGCGCACGAGAACCTCGATGAGCTTTGTTAGCGGGTGTCAGTTACGTGGAGGGGACGGCGCAATGATCCGCGGCTCCGCGTCATGATGCAAGGGCCACAGGCCCATCTGGCGGAGCTCTTCCTCGAGCGTCCGAAGGTGACGTGGCCACACGGAAGCTGAGTATTGAAAGAAATTCCGGAGGGCGACCGGATCAGCGGCCAGAAACACGGAGAGACGTTGGGCTCCCTTACGGGTGTTGCAGCTCCTACACGCAGTGACGAGGTTGCCACCAGACCGGTCGCCGCTTCGTACCTGCGGCTGCACGTGATCCACGGTGAGCTCGGCGGCATCAAACACATTGCCGCAGTAGGCACAGTGATAATTGTCACGGGCAAATACATCCTGGCGTCGCATGTAGCAGGTCCCGGATATTTGTTGGCCGATTACAATCGAAAGGGCAGACAATAGAAAGCAGGCCCACTGTAGATGCCAAATGAATGATTAGCTGGGTTCATGCAGGGCCGACAATTCTTGCGGCATTTCTCGCCTCGCTGGTCGAATTCGTCGAGGCGTTTACGATCGTACTAGCGGCAGGGACAGTGCGGGGATGGCGAGGAGCGCTAACCGGTGTGGCGGCTGGGCTCACAGCGCTTGCACTGATAGTCGTGGCAGGCGGCTCTTTACTCGCGCGATTCCCTCTAGCGGAGTTGCGCCTCGTGGTCGGAGTGCTGCTCCTGCTCTTCGGCATGCGGTGGCTGCGAAAGTCAACACTTCGCGCGGCTGGGATCATCAGCCTTCACAATGAGGCGGCCGTGTACACATCGGAAACAGCTGCACTCCGCGATGGTGCTGTCCATGGATCCGGTATCGATACAGTGGCCGCCATCACCGCGTTCAATGGAGTACTCGTCGAGGGCATTGAAGTCGTATTCATCGTCATCGCCACAGGTGCTGCAGGGCATTTGCTCGTACCTGCTGCGATTGGCGCCATAGCTGCTGGCGTCGTGGTTCTGACGGCTGGAATGGTCCTCCGCGCACCACTGACCCGTGTGCCTGAAAATTCCCTCAAGCTCGCGGTGGGTGTGTTGCTGAGCGCGTTTGGCACTTTCTGGATTGGCGAAGGTGCCGGTTATCCGTGGCCTGGCGATGACCTTTCCGTCATCTGGCTCGCAGCTCTGTACTTCTGCTCAGCGCTTGGTATTGCTCTGGCCGCGAAGCATTTCCTGCTTACAGAGCCTACGACATGACCAGTGTGATGCGGCCCATTGTATCCGCGCTACGGGCGGCTCTCAAGTTATTCGTCGATGACGGAGTCTACGCTGCCGTAACAGTTGCCTGGATCACGGCGATCGTGGCACTGGGACCACATGGTGCGACTAGCCAGACAATTCCCGCCTTGACCGCCGAATCTCGTAGCATCGGCGAGTTCATACCCCGGGGGTTGCTGCTAGCATTTGGGCTCGATCTAATCTTCACGGTATCCGTGGTACTCCGGCTACGGAGTACAATGCGCAGTCAGTCTGCCAGAAAAAAGATCTAGTCGCGACGTGTGATCTTCAGGTCGGATCCGACTTCATAGTGCATCTCGCCATCCGCTCCGACAGCCATACGAATCTCAGTGCCAACTGGAACACGAAGGACCAGGCCGCCGATCTCCACAGCCATTGTGCTCGTCGCACCAGGTTTCATGACTGCAGACTGCTGAACTGATACAGTTTGCTGGACCGATCCGCGAGGTGTTTCGGCGGCTGCACTCAGAGATATCTGCTGCGTGGATTCCGGAATCGTTCCACGACCAAGTGCCCAGGAGCTAAGCCGATAGTCATGACCGCGGCCTGAATGACTTGCGCGTTCAAGAACTCCCGACTCGAGCAATTGCGCCACACCACGTTGGGCCATCCCTATTGAGTACGAGGCACGAGCGGCCAATTGCTCGTATGTCAACCGAGTCCAATCCCACGGAACAATCACCAGATCGAGGATAGCTCGCAGAAGTAGAATCGCTGATATGCGGCCCGCAATTTTTCCAGCCACGCCACTCCAACTCACATACTGATCCAGCCCCACAGGTCCCATTGCTTTGGGAGCCAATCTGAACCAGCCTGGCGGATCATTGGCAGACTGTTCAAGAACCCGTGCTTCCACCAGTCTCGAGAGAGATCGCTGCATTCTCCCCGCCGAAAGACCTGTGAAAGACCTTAGTCTGTCGTCTGCCACAACAACTCGTGAAGACTCAGATGACTGTTGAACCACTTGCTGATCAGACGTACGCCCCAAGACATCCATTAGAAATACAACCAGCCGGATATCTCGAAGTTCATCCGTCTCAAGCGGATTCCGGGCAAACGCAGTTGCCACAGCCTGGACCACTAAATCGTCTGAGACCCCTCGTAATAAGGTATCAACATCGATAAGTGGCCTATCGTACAACCCGCTATCCGTCAGAGAAACGTTCACCAGACGTCAGACCTCAAGCTCATATGGAACCATCAACTGACAGGGCAACCAACGTACGCCAACCGTCATACCAGCACAATAAGATTCTCTCTAGTCGATGGTAGACCAAAATGATACCGCCAGGATCTGCTATACTCAACGATATAACTCGTTAATTCACAACTACTTAGATACATCTATCTGCTAGATAACAAGCTCCCTGTAGAGACACTTACTAGTAAACCAGAGCTCAGGGATAGTCGAATATGGCTCGAACGCAGCTCCAACATTCACCTACGCAATCACCTTTCCACTAATCACCACGGCCGATAACCAGGGCATGAGGCAGGTTCCTACACAAGGACTATGAGGGTTGGCGTACTTAAGGCACCCTTCTCAACTGCTATGCAGCCAGCTCAATAAAGAGCCTGAGGTTTGGAGAACCACTATGTGAGTTCAAGCAAACAACTCAAACAGAGGCGAGATCAGATAAACACTAATCTTTTGAACAGTTACGCTGATAAGGCCACTCAATCCGATAGATCCCGGTATGTCAGTTTGGAATTCTCTTGTAGAGAAAACAACAACACCAACCTGCTATACCGCTTGGTTGGTCAGATCTGATTGAGAGAGATCCTGGGTTGAGATGTTTGTGAAGCGGATGTGTGGTAAATATCCACCTGTGGAAAGTAAGAATCGATCGGCTGGACTAACGGAAATCGTTGGGAGTGGATAAGTTGTGGGCCCTATGCGAGCTAATGGATTAGCGACTGTGGTTGATGTTCCTTGGGAGGAGCTGCTGCTTGGAGGGCACCGTGAGACCGGTGTTTATCCAGTAGCGTTGCAGCTTGTTGATCTGCCAATCATTCGGGCTGTTCAAAAGCTCGAGATTGCCGAGGATAGCGATGGCAGACTTCCGGTCTGCGCGTATAGCGCAGAGTTAACTGGCCGACGTCCAGACGGATCTCAATACAAGGTGCTGGTTAAGGGAGATGATCAGCATGGTCTTCCGTATGGTGCGGATGGGGATATTTTCTTCGCACTGTTCAAGATTGCTGATGAATTGCCAGAAGCTGATCGAGTCAATCTGTTCTCGACTGGAGAATTCCGGGATCCGACTGTTGGGATGATTGCGCGAGCTATGGGGCGGCCGATGAATGGCGATACAAGTCGCCGCATCCGTGAAGCATTGCACCGGCTCTCGCATGTCAGGATCGAAATGCATGTGAACCAGCAAGTAGCTGACATCGGGCTAGCGTTGCTAGATGATGGCAGTGCAAGAGGCTCTAATAGCAACCGGGCGTCTGATGGTGTGAAGGTAGCTTTTCAGCCTGCCGAACCTGATGGCTTACCCGTGCCACGACCCAGAAAAGGCGCGGATACTATCGGGGTAATCCATGTTCTGGAATATGCCGTTAAGCGAACCTATGATAGACGGCAAGAAGGTGAAGACTGGATTGCGCATTTGCAGATCAACCCTGTGTGGTTACGTGAACTCGCTGGGGGTTGGGCTGCGTGGATCAACGTCGAGCGATACGTAGCGCTCCGTAGCGCGATTGCTAAACGTCTCTATCAACTTTTCGCTGGTGAGTCAGCTCGTGGGGTCGCTGCTCCGTGGACTGTGGAGCTAAGTGATCTTCAATCCCGATGCGGAATGGCTGGACCATCACGTCGGCCAGCAGCGGTGCGTGCATCCGTCGAAGAAGCTGCTGTGGAGCTGGTGAGTTGCGAGGTTCTTTCAAGTGTGCAGTGCGAAAGAGTAAATCGTGGCCGGTACGTGTTTACGTTTACCCCAGGCGTACAACTGCAGATGGCAGCACTACTCCGCGGTGTCGGCGCCCTCGATGTGCGGGAATTGCGGATCCAGCGCATGCTGTTGCGACATTTCGGCGTGACGCGCGAAAATGTGAACAGGATGCTTGCCGAGCGACCGAGCCGAGTCCACGAAGCTTTGCAGTACCTGCTCTATGTGCGGGATATCGATCACACGCGCGTAAAACGGAGCTGGTCTGCTTACTTGCTCAAACTGGTTGATGGCGACGCCAATTTCCTGGGTGACGTCAGATATCAGCAATGGCTAGTGCGCCGGCGCAAGGGAGTGGTAAGCTGGCCGGGAACTGCTTCCTTGGGAGCAGTGCAGGGTGATGATGAACGTCACGCAAATACGGAATCCACATTAGGCAGGCCTCGGGTCCTCGACGATGTCGCACTCGTTCGTCCACTTCCGCGGGTACCGCGGATCGACGCATCGCGGACGGCTGCAATTTCAGCAGATGCGGCGGAACTCTGGAGCGCAGTACGGCCGAGAGCAGCAGCGCAGTATCCGTCTACACATGCGGTGTATGTCGAGGATCTCGCAGCGTTCGACCTCGTGGATGACACGCTGACCTGTGTCACCGCGACAGCATTTACGCTTCAGATGCTGGAACGCGCCGGATTCGTACCGATCGAGAAAGAGCTGCAAGACAAGACCGATAACCGTGTCTCCAGGCTACGAGTGGAGATCTTTGATCCTGTCCGACACACCACACATTCCTGACGGAAATACATCTGCTCATGGAACGACAAACCCCCTGGTACCACCCTGGCACCAGGGGGTTTTGATATCGTTGTGGCTGGTCAGCTATCCTATTGCTTCTTGAAGCCGAATCCCGAGACTGCATCACGATTCTCGGGTGTGGCTGATGACCGCCGGGCCATTGCGGCTATAGCTATGCCGACCAGGAGTACGAACCCGCCCACGAACGTCGATATGGACGGTGTTTCGCGGATCCCGGGAAGAACGGCGGCGAGCAGCGTTGCACCAATGGGTTCACCGAGCACGGTGAGAATCACCAGGTAGGCTGGGAGGTATTTGAGAGCCCAGTTGAGGCCCGTGTGTCCGAGGAGCATTGGGCCAATAGCTAGACCCGCAAAAATCGCCAACTCTCGTGGGGGTTGCGGCAGGAGCGGCGTCGCCGTCGCGAGAGCGATCGCCGTGAGAGTGACGAAGCAGACACCGTAGACAAGGGCGACATAGGGCCAGAGATCGAGCGTCCCTCGGAGACGCCGTCCTGCCACATAGTAGATGGCGGCCGCGATCCCGCCGAACAACGCGAGGCCGTCGCCGAGCAGCGCGTGATTTCCAGCGTTGGCAGGACCCGGCACGCGGCTGAAGTCACCCCATCCGACGATACATGCCCCTGCGACGGCGAGCGTAATCCCGGACCATTGCAGCGCCGTTGGTTTTTCGGCGAGCCATATGGCGGACAGCAACGCGACGATGATCGGCTGCGTGTTGACGAGGACCACCGACGCCGCGACGCTCGTATAGAAGATCAATGCATTCCAGGACCAGAAATGGAGTGCGAGCAGCACACCAGCTACGGCTGCGATCAGGAGATCGTGATGGGTAAGCGCCGACCACTGCCGCCACCCGTGAGAGCCAATGAGAAACGGCAGGATGAGGAGCAGGGAGAACCCAAGCCTCCAGACGGCAATCGCGAGTGGCGGATCGTGTGACAGGCGGATCATTGGCGCCGCGACGGAAATGCCGAGGAGCGCAATGGCGAGCACGAAGAGCGGCGAACGTGGCTTCGAACGCGAGTTCAACTGCATGGCCCTAATCTGTGTCGCTTCGGGCCGTGCCGATATCGGCGGGCCGAGGCGCCGACCGATCGCCGATGATCGCGGGGATGTCACTGGCCACAGAAACGACGGCCTACGTGACGCCGGGCCGCCTTCGATCTTTGTATGTTATTCGTATGGCTGAAATCACTCTCGACTTACGTACGCGCCCGAAGGGCGAAGCCTATCGGGAACTTGCCGAGCACGTGGACATCGTCCTCGATGGCATCAATGACCCGATCGCAGGCATGGCGACGATCAGCGCGCTGGTTCATCACGCGTTCGGGTATTTGTGGACCGGTTTTTACCGGGTGGCCGAACCCGGCCGGCTACTGCGAGTGGGCCCGTATCAGGGTACGCTCGGATGTCTGGAGATCGCGTTTGGCAGTGGCGTGTGCGGAACCGCCGCGGTGGAACGCCGCACCGTGATCGTCGCGGATGTGAACCTGTTTCCCGGACATATCGCCTGCGATGCGCGCGCGCGCTCGGAAATCGTGGTGCCGGTCACCGACTCGCATGGTGCGCTGCTCGGCGTGCTGGACATCGATGCCGAGAGTCCGGGAGCATTTGGGCCACGTGACGCCGAGGGGCTCGAGCAGATCGTGAAGTGGTTTGCGAGGACGACCGATGCCTCCTGATACGATCCGGGCTCAATTCCCGGCGCTCGGGCGTGGCTACCTGGGCCGGCCGGTCGCGTACTTCAATGGACCGGGCGGGACGCAGGTGCCGACCTCGGTGGTGGAGGCGATGAGCGACTACCTCCTGAATCACAACGCCAATACCGACTGGGCGTATCCGACGAGCATCGAGACGGACGCAATCATCGCCGGAGCGCGGTCGGCGTTCGCGGATCTGTTCGGGAGTGCATCCGCCGAGGAGATCGTCTTCGGGCTGAACATGACGACGCTGACATTCCATGTCGCGCGGGCGCTAGGGCGAGGCTGGGGGCCCGGAGATGAAGTCGTGGTGACACAGCTCGACCATCAAGCCAATGTGGCGCCGTGGCGGGCACTCGCCGGGAGCGCGGAATCACCATTCGGCTCGTGCATTTTGACCCCAGGTCGGGCGAGCTCGATATGGAGGAACTGGCGCGGAGCATCACCCCGCGCACGAAACTCGTGGCGATCGGTGCGGCGTCCAACGCGTTGGGGACGATCAACGACATTCCGCAGATCACCGGGATGGCGCATGCCGCCGGAGCGCTGGCGTTCGTGGACGCCGTTCATTACGCAGCCCATGGTCTGATGGACGTGCGTGCATGGGGTTGTGATCTCGCTGTGTGCTCGGCGTACAAACTCTACGGGCCGCACATCGGCGTCCTGTACGGGCGGCGTGATTTGCTCGCGGAGCTGGACGTTCCGAAAGTCGACCCTGCTCCGGACGAGCCGCCGGAGCGGATCGAGACCGGGACGCAGAACCATGAAGGCATCGCGGGAGCGGGTGCGGCGGTGGATTTCCTGGCGTCGCTAGCTCCGGTGAAGCGCGGCAAGGCGACACGGAGAGCGCGTCTCGAATCCACGTTCGGAATATTGCACCGGGAGGGAGAGGCGCTAGTCACGCGGCTGTGGGACGGGCTCGCGGCGATTCCATCGGTCAAGCTATACGGCCCGCAGCCGGGGCGGCCGCGGACGCCGACCGTGGTGTTCACCGTGCGTGATCTCGCGGCGCGCGCGGTTGCCGAGCAACTGGCGCGGGCGGCGGTATTCGTATCACATGGCGACTTTTACGCATCGACCGTGATCGAGCGGCTGGGCGTCGCCGAGCGCGGCCTCGTGCGCGCCGGGTGTGCGTGTTACACGACCCCGGATGATGTGGACCGGTTGATCGACGCCGTGATGCAGATCGGGGATTGATTCACGGTGGGCGCCGGTTTTGCTGTTCACGGGCAGGGTGCGTCGGCAACGACGGATGCGCCGGTCACGGGCACCGTGCTACGGCAACGACGGATGCGCCGGTCACGGGCACCGTGCTACGGCAACGACGGATGCGCCGTTCTCGAACGGCGCCTACTGCCCTCGACGACAAGCCTTCGTGTGGATGACCTGGCTTGACGGGGACGGGGACGGGGACGGGGACGAGGACGAGGACGAGGACGAGGACGGGGACGAGGACGGTGCGGCTTCGGGTAGTGACCTGCGGCCAGCAAACCCAGCGCCGGGTGCGTAACCCTAGGGACCACTGGATCGACCCACAGGAGCCATCCATTTGAGATGGCTCCTGTGCGGTTACGGCGGGTACGGTCGTCTCACCAAGGGTGCGCGGCGTGTCTAAACAGTGACTGCGGCGAGCGCCCGGCGACTGCTCTGTTCGATGGCCGAATCGGGCAGTAACCTAAAAACGAACGCAGACCCTACGAACGCAGACCCTACGAACGCAGACCCTACGAACGCAGACCCTACGAACGCAGACCTTACGAACGCAGACCCTACGAACGCAGACCCTACGAACGCAGACCTTACGAACGCAGACCCTACGAACGCAGACCCTACGAATGCAGACACCACGAACGGCTCACGTACGCCTGACCACGGATATTCCAATGCAGATTGGCCGCCGGATCCTGTTTCTCTGCGTGATGCTCGGGCTTACGGGGTTAGCGGGCACAGGTGTCCGTGCGCAGGCCCCGCACATCACGGAGCATGGCGATCCGTCGATTGCCGACGATACGATCTACAAACTGGCGGTGGACAGCGCGGCGTATCCCGAGCAGGCGACCGTATTGCTGCTGGACAATGGCGTGATCCGCATGGATGCCGACGGCCATGGGACGGAGACCTTCCGGCAGGTCACGCAAGTGTTGCAAGAGCGTGCCGTGCGGGGGTTCGAAGAGCGGCAGTTCGGTTACGATCCGGATCATCAGCAACTCACGATCAACTGGATCCGCGTCCTGTCGCGGACCGGCCAGGTGATCAGCGCCAAGCCGGCTCAGACACAACTGTCCGACGTGCCGGCGGCGATGGCGAATCCGGTGTATGTGCATCGCAAAGTGTTGCACGCATCACTGAGCGGCGTGGCCGCCGGCACCCTGGTGGACATCAGCTATACCATCGAAGAGCGTTCACCCTACCGGCCTGGGGATTTCTTCCAGTCCTGGTCCGTCAATGCGAATACGACCGTCCGGCGCTCGCGGCTTCTGATCGACGTACCGAAGGACCTGGCGCTGCGGATCGACGAGCGCAATCTGAACTTCCAGCGACGGGAGACCATCGCCGGAAATCGCAAAGTGTACGAATGGGTGACCAAGGACGTCGCCTGGAACAGGCCCGAGATGTTCGAGCCAGGGGCCGACTCGAACAACGTGAGCATGTGGCTATCCGTCTCCGCGCCCGGCTCGTGGTCGGACATCGGCAAGTGGTACGCGGGCTTGTCGCACACGCAACTGACGTCCGGGTCGCAGATCCAGGACTCCGTGCGCCGCATCACCGCGCATGCGACGACACTCGAGGATTCAATCCGTGCGATCCATCGGTGGGTCGCGCAGGATGTCCGGTACGTGTCCGTGTCCCTGGGCATCGGCGGCTACCAGCCGCGTTCACCGGCGACCGTGCTGGCGACCGGGTTTGGCGATTGCAAAGACAAGGCGACACTGTTCATCGCCGCGCTGAGCGACATCGGCGTGCAGGCGTATCCCGTGCTCCTGAACGCGGGCGGGCGGCCCGACCGAGCCGTTCCGACCATCGGAGCGTTCGATCATGAGATTGCGGCGATCAAGCGGCCGAACGGATATCAGTTCGTCGATCTGACCTCGGAGCTGTCGCGGTTCGGCACGCTGCCTTATGGAGACGAAGACGAGTTCGCGTTGATCGTGCATCCGGACGGCACCACCGAGGAAGTGACGACACCGCGGGACAAGGCCGCCGAGAACAAGACCAGCTCACTGCTCACCGGCACCTTGTCCACCGAGGGGAAGTTCAACGGCCGGGTGGAGATCGTCGGGACCGGCATCTCGGAGCTTGGACTGCGGTCGATGATGCGGACCCCGATGGATTCCGCCCAGCGTGCGGATCTTCAGCGCCGGATGGCGGCGGCGATCTTTCCGAACGCGCGCGGCGACAGCCTTGTGACATTCGACGGGAAGGATTTCCACGCGACCGCGCGGATCGCATTCGTGGTGCGGGATGGCGATGCGACGCAACAGTCGGGCGAAACGGACATCCTGACCCTGCGGTCGGCCGCCGCGCACTGGGGGCAGGTCGCCGACCAACTGGAGGCACATGGTCCACGCAAGATGCCGATCGACGCCGCGCAGGTCGTCGGGCCGACGGCGGTTGTGGACGAGATGCGCATCACACTGCCTGAAGGCTGGCATGCTCATCTCCCGCCCAGCGTGACGGCGGCGAGCGCATTTGGGCACTACGAATCCGAGTACAAGCAGAACGGGCGGGATCTGGTCATCGTGCATCGTCTGAGCGGTGCGGAAGGCGTGCTGCCCAAAGAGCGCATCGGGGATCTCATCGCGTGGCTGCGGACGCTGTCAAAGGACCGGGTCTCGTTCATTGTCATCGATCACACGGCTGGGCCGGGGGCAGCAGCAGCGGCATCCGGGACGGCCAAGACCTGAAGTCCGGGCATGGCGGCCGCGGGGTTGTACAGGTCCGGCATAGCGGCAAAATGCGAGGGAAGGCTCGGACGTATTGTCCATTGCTCGCCATCCCGGCATTCCTACATTCGTAGACGCGCCTGATACAGGCGGAAAGGGATTGGGGATTGGCGGTGCCCGCTTGAAAGTGGGGCCCGCGAGAACGGCATACCCGGCGAAAGCCGGCGACGCAAAGCTCTGGAGGCTACCGTGGGCCGGTCCGTCCGGTCCGCCACGCCAGTCCGGCTGCCGAACGGACCTTGGGGGCATCAGCATGCGTGGTTTACTTCGGCCGCTCGACGGCGCGTTCGCAACCGGATCAGCGATCGCGTGTGCAGCGGCCGCTTTCGTTGGTGCGCTGGCGGTGGCAGTCGCGCTGCCGTTCGCGGTGGCGCATGCCCAAGGAGCATCCAGCAACGTCGCGGCATCGCGCCAGAAGGAGGCCAAAGAGACCGCGATGATGCGGTGGGGAGCGACCGTCGTGTGGTTCCGCGCGACGGCTGCCGACAGCGTGTTGGTGTTCGCGTCACCGGGATTTCGCAATCCGTTCGCGCATCCAATCTCCGTGAGCTCGGAGGACGCCGACCGGTGGGCAGAGTTCGCGCAGCGGCTGGTCGTGCTGTCGGGGGCCGCATCGGCGGAGTCATCGTCGTCACCAGCGACCGTGCCCGATACCGCGCACATGATACTTGGCGCTGGCGATATCATACTCGAGACAACGTCGGATCAGGATGGCATGGCGCTCCGCGTGAACATCGGCGCAAACCGCCAGGACGGGCAGATCGCGATGCTGTTTGCTGATGGGGCGCCTGCCGCGGCCGCGGCGCTGCATGACGCCGCGCGCACGGCGCGGACCCTTCATGTCGCGGCGGTCGCCGAGGCGCAGGCGGGAGCCCAGGCGGCGGCCGCACAGCCTGCGGTGCAGACGGCTGCCCAGCCGCCGCCGCCGGCCGCGCGCGGAGTGACGGCCGTCAGCGCGCATTCCACGACCCGCGGAATGAAGCCGGTTGTCGTGTCGGCGACGAGCACTCCCGCGAACACCGGCCCGGGTCCAACTGGCGTGGATGATGTCGCCGTCCAGAACCTCGTGCATCAGTGGCAGCCGGAACTCCTGTACTGCTACACGGAGTACGGATTGCGCTCGCATCCCGGGCTGACTGGTACGGCTACCGTGCGTGTGGCGCTCGCGCAGGACGGCACCGTGGGCTATGCCGGGATCGTGCAGCACTCGTGGTCTGGTGACGGGTGGGCGGATGTGGAAAACTGCATTCGCACCAAAGTGAACACCTGGCGGTTTCCGCCTGCGGCGGCGGCGAGCGTGCATGAGTTTCCCCTGAAATTTTCGCGGTAGCGGTCCACGGGCGAGGGTGCAGGCGCCTTGCCCTGTTTATCGGCAATGGCGCTACGGCAACGACACATGCGCGCTTCTCGAAGCGCGCCTACTGCCCTCGACGACTGGCCATGGTGGACCGACTTTAGCGGACGGAGCGGTGCGCGGCGGGGCATCTTCTGGGTCGCGACCCGCCCCTAACGGGGGCTGGATTGGCGCGCCTCGACGGGCACGTGAAATGCCCCGTCTGGCTGGCAGTGGGCGCCTGCGGCCGCCACATTGATTGAGCGGAGCGCTGCGTCGCTCAAACCTCATTCGTATCCGACAATGCCACTACCGACTTATCGCCATCAGACCGCCTTCACGCGAATTGCGGCGCTCGCCGTCGTGGTGAGCGGGGTTGCGTTCGCATCATCGGCGATTGCCCAGAGCGTCCCGGTGCCACCGGAGGATCGGGCGAGCGCGGAACCCGTGGCCGATCCGCCTGCGCGGGTGGGGCGGCTGACCGCGCTGCAGGGGGCCGTGTCATTCGAGCCGGCAAGCGACACCGAGTGGGGAGCGGCGGAGGCGAATCGTCCGGTGACGACGGGTGACCGGATCTGGTCGGACACCGCAGGGCGTGCCGAGATCGAGATGGGGACCGCTGCGGCGCGTGTGTGGCATGAGACCGAAATCGACGTCACGCGGCTCGACGACAATTCGTTGCAGCTCCGGATCCCGCAGGGGACCGTCACCGTCCGGTTGAGCACATTCACGGAAGGCGAGACCGCGGAGATCAATGCGCCGAACGCCGCGGTGACGATCGGCGCGACCGGTGAGTATCGCGTGGACGTGTCGCCGGATGGAGCGACGACCACTGTCACCGTGCGGTCGGGATCGGCCGAAGTGACATCCGCCGGATCATCGTTCGCGCTCGTCGCGCATCAACTCGCGACGATTCAGGGGGACAGTGCGCCGACGTACAACGTTGCGGAGGAAGGCCAGGCGGACGACTTCGATCAGTGGGTGAGTGCGCGTGACGAAGTCGCGGACCGGGCGCCGCGGCGATACGTGCCGAGCGATATGCCGGGCGTCGAGGATCTGGACGACAACGGATCGTGGGACAACGACGCGGACTACGGGCCAGTGTGGTATCCCACCGTCGTCGAAGCGGGGTGGGCGCCGTACCACACCGGGCATTGGGCGTGGATCGGACCGTGGGGCTGGACGTGGGTGGACAATGCGCCGTGGGGATGGGCGCCGTTCCACTATGGGCGGTGGGCGTACGTGCACGAGCGGTGGGGGTGGTGTCCGGGCCGAGTGATCGCACCGGCAGTGTACGCGCCGGGGCTCGTGGTGTTCGTTGGTGGTGGTGGGTGGGGTGCGTCGGCGGCGTTCGGGCCGGGGGGCGGAGTCGGGTGGTTCCCGCTCGGGCCGGAGGAAGTGTACAGGCCGGAGTACCGGGTGAGTCCCGCTTATGTCCGGCGCGTCAACGTCACCAACGTCACGAACATTACGAACATCACGATCGTCAACAACAACGTGACGACCGTGAACTATCGGAATCGGGATGTGGGGAACGCGTTCATGGCGGTGCCGCGGCAATCGTTCGTCACGGCGGCGCCAGTGGCGCGTGCATCGGTTCGTCTGCCGGAGGAACAGATCCGGTCGGCGACCGTCATCGGCGCGGCGCCGCAGGTTGCTCCGACGCATGAGAGTTTGCTAGCGAACGCGGGTGGGCGGTCACTCACGCGTCCGCCGGTGGACGTGGCGCGCCGCCAGGTCGTGGCGGTGCATGCGCCGCCGCCGCGGCCCGTGCCATTCGCGGTGCAGGAGCATGCGCTCGCGTCGACGGGTGGCCGCCCGCTCGCGCCGGCGCAACTGGCGACATTGCGGCGCACGACGCCGACGCCCAACGGGCAGCCGTCGCGAACGACGCTCGTTCGTTCGGCGGCGGCACAGCCGGCGCATGGTGCCACGCTCAAGCCAGCGCGTGCCGGGCTGCCCGCGGCGCATCCGGTGTTTCAGACTGGCGTCGTTTCGCGGGCGATGACCCCGCCGCCATCGGCCGGATCGCGTCCGGCAATGGTTCAGCCGCCCAGTGCGCAGATGTTGGCGCGGCCGCAGGAGACGACGGCACCGCAGCCGGCAGCGCCGCGGCCGGCAGCGCCGCAGCCGACCGCACCGCCGGCTCCAAGAGAACCGACGGCTACGCGCGTTCCGGCATCACCGGCAATGGAATCGCGGCCTCCGGCCGCGCGCCCGCCGGTTCGTGCGGCGTCGCCGTCGCTCAACGCGGCGTACGTCGCCCAGCGGACGCAGATGGAAGACCGTCACGTGCAGCAGTTCGCGAAACCGCCGGCGGGAGTGACGCCGGACGCGCTGGCCGAGCGGCAGCAGACGGAGCACAACAATCTCGACGCGCAGTACCATCAAGCTGCGGCGGCGGGCAAAGCCACAATGCCACCGCCGCGACCGGTGACGACGCGCGCGGTTACGCGTAGCGCTCCACCGCCTGCGGCGCACGCGGCGCCAGCGCCGGCACCGAGA
The DNA here is from genome assembly GCA_963737895.1 of uncultured Gemmatimonadales bacterium. Taxonomy (GTDB): domain Bacteria; phylum Gemmatimonadota; class Gemmatimonadetes; order Gemmatimonadales; family Gemmatimonadaceae; genus Palsa-1248. The sequence continues at coordinate 548,510 of CAVTUF010000002.1, forward strand.
AAGAAGTAGACCGGATCGGGTCGCGTTGCAGGAGAACTGAACGAGGGAGGGCCGGTTGCAGCAATGCAACCGGCCCTTGATCCATCGGGGTCGTGCAGCTGCCGGTGTTACCAGGCCGGATCGTCGCGCAGCAGCTTCTCGAGCGCCGACCCATCGACGGCGCGGGCGAAGAGAAATCCCTGGCCGAACGTGCAGCCGATCGCCCGGAGCTCGCGGAGCTGGTCATCCGAATCCACGCCTTCGGCCACCGTCTCGAGCTGGAGACTCTGTGCGAGGGTGACCATGGCCTGGACGAACTGCACCGCGCGGGATTCGCGACCGAGCGTCTGCACGAACGTGCGGTCGATCTTGACGCCGTCGAGGGGGAATCGGTCGAGGACGGCGAGAGACGAGTATCCGGTTCCGAAGTCATCAAGGTGGACCTTGACACCGAGCTGGCGCACGGCCGTGAGCGTGGCCAGCACGACCTCGGGTCGTTCGATCACGACACTTTCCGTCAACTCGATCGTGAGGAACTCCGGTCCGAGATTGGCTTCGCGCAGCGCGCGGCTCACCGTGTCGGCGAAGTCCGGGCGGAGGAGCTGCCGAACCGACACATTGACCGCGACCGACAGCGACGCCCATTGCGGGAAGGCCGTGTGCCAGGCGCTCAACTGGCGACAGGCCTCATTGAGGACCCAGCGGCCGACGGGGACGATGACACCGGTCGCTTCCGCGGCGGCGATGAACGTGGCGGGAGAGACGAGCCCACGCTCATCGTGGTCCCAGCGGACGAGTGCTTCAACCGACACGATGTGGCCGGTGGTGAGCGAAATGATCGGCTGGTAGTGCAGCACGAACGACTCGCGTTCCGCCGCGCGGCGCAGCTCCGTCTCGAGTTGCAGCCGGGCGAGTGCTTCCGAGTGCATGACCCGGTCGAAGACCACGAACCGCGAGCGTCCGGCGCGTTTGGCGCTGCCGAGCGCGAGATCGGCGCTGCGCAGGAGGTGTTCGGGCTCGCCGGCGCTGCCGGATTCGAGCGCGATGCCGAAACTCGCGGACGTGAACACCTCGTATCCCTGGACATCGATCGGTGAGGCGAGGGCCGCCTGCACGCGCTCCGCCAGCCGTGCCGCATCGGCGGCGTGCGTGACGCGATGGATGAGGAGCGCGAACTCGTCGGCGCCCAGCCGCGCGACCGTGTCGCCCGCGCGCGAGCAGTCGACGAGCCGTTGGCCGACCGAGACGAGAAGCGAGTCGCCGGCCGAGTGGCCGAGGCTTTCGTTGATCGTGCGAAAGTGATCGAGGTCGAGGAGGATGACCGCGAATGGCGCGGACTCGCGGCGGTTGCGGGCGATCGCCTGCGTGAGCCGTTCCATGAACAGCGCGCGGTTCGGGAGGCCCGTCAGCGGATCCTGCAGCCATTCGCGACGATTGCGGGCCGGATCGCGTTCCTGGTTCTCGGGCCGGCGCCGGAGAGCGAGAGCTGGCGCCGTGGCGGCGGCGTGCTCGCCGAGGAGGGCGATCTCTTCAGCAGACCATTGCCGTGGCGATCCGGCGAACACGCAGAAGACACCGGCTGGCCGGCCCGAGGCAGCGCGGGGCAGGGGCGCGATCATGTACGCGGGAACACCCGACATGGCGGCTGTGCCGCTGGCTGGCGCGCCGGCGTTTTCGACCGCGGTCAACTCGCCGCTTTCCAGGACACCGGTGCACGCGCGCGAGCGGATCAGCGCGCCGGGGTCGCGTGTCAGCCATGCTGGCGGCGCGGAGCCGCCGATGAAGCACCGCCGGTCGTCGCCGATGAGCGCGATGACTGTGGCGGACGCGCTGAACGCAGCCGCGGCGCGGTTGGCGACGCGCTCGAGGTACATCGCGAGCGTGCCATCGAGGGCGGGATCACCGGGGGGGTGGGGGCCGGTGCCGAGTGCTTGCCGGAGCTGTGGGGCGGCTAACTGGGCCCTGGGGCCAGCCGGGACGGGATCATCGGGTGGCGCGGCTGGCAACTGAGCAGCCTGTGGCCGCCCATTCGGGTGGGGCTGCTCTCCGTTGCCCGCCTGATCATCCATGACCTATAGACGGCCTGGTGACAGGCGGGTTACGGCCTCAAACGCCTATGCCCGCGGGGGGTGGGGGGAGCCGGTCTGGCGGTAGAGCGGGGAGATGGCGTGGGGGTACCGGCATGCAAAGGGATAGGAGAAGGGAGAGCAGAAAGACCGCCCTTTGGCGGCCTTTCCCGGGAACAAGGGAGAGCCTTCGGTTATTCCGATGCGCGCCGGAGCGTGACCGGGCCGTTGGTGGTGATGACGCGGACAGGCGGTCCGCCGCCGCCGATATCCAGCGAGAGGTGGCGAGTATCGAGGTCGCCCTGGAGGGTGATGGGGAAGTGGATATCCATCGGGCCGTTTTCCGTGCCGGTCTCCAGGTGTGCCGCGTAGTGGGCCGGTAGCGTGAGTTCGACTGGCCCGTTTTCGGATTCGGCGTCGAGGCCCGCGCCGTCCCATCGGGCGCCGCTGAGTGCGACATCGATCGGCCCATTTTCGGCGCGGGCGTGCACATCACCGCCGACATGACGGAGAGACAGCGGGCCATTGACCGCTTTCATGGTCATGTGGCCGGTGACGTTCTCGATCGACATCGGCCCGTTGAGCGTTTCAATGGCGAGGTCGGTGTGCCGGGGGACGAAGACGCGGTAGCTGACAAACCACCAACGGTGGTGGCCGGATGCGGGGCCATCGGCGTGAATCCTTCCGTTGCTGAAGGACACCGTCACGTGGCTGGCCATGTCGTGCGCCTCGTCTGGCGAATCACCGTTGGCGCGTACCAGGGCGTGCATCACGACGCTATCGCCATCCCAGCCCACGATCTCGACGGCGCCATTCTCACCGCCGTCGACAGTGAGCGTCGTGGCTTGGGGGAGGGCGAGGCGCTGGACACGGATCTCGCAGACATGCGTGCGGTCCGAGCGATCCCAGTTGTCGCGCTGGCAGTCGCGGAGCCACTCGGCATCGTCCGTGGCGGCCGGTTGTGCGTGGAGTGCGGCCAATGGCGCGGCCACTGACAGCAGGATCGTCAAGCCGAACATCATCTGAACGCGAGCGCGCATCGATACCTCCCCAGACGTGGGTATTATCTCGTTAGATGCCGGATCTCGCGGGATGGTTTGGCGGCGGTGCGCGGTGCCTTGTCGGGACGTCTCGGGACGCGCATACTGTGCGGCTCCAGGCGAGCCCATTGGCAGAGCCCCCTTGGCAAGGCCACATGGCCGAGCCAAATGGCGGGCCGGCGGTACACTCGCCTTCCCACCTCCGACGGTCGCCCACCACCATGATCCAGCGCTCCGGAGACTACGCCGCAACCGGTTCATCGCCATCGGGAAGTGAGGCGACGCGGGCATTTCTGCGACACACACTCGCGACCGTGGCGTATCGCGCGTCGAAGTGTTTCCGGGGCGCGCCACCTTCGTTCGCGGGCTTTCGTGTGAGCGAGGGCGGACGAACACCTGTCGAGATCCTCGCGCACATGGGCGACCTGTTCGAGTGGGCGCTGTGGATGGCGAAGGGGAAGAACGTGTGGCGGGACGCCACGCCGTTGCCGTGGGACCAGGAGGGGCAGCGGTTTTTCACGACCTTGCAGCAGTTCGACGCGCATCTCGCATCGGGTGCGCCGCTCGAGTGTCCGGCCGAGCAGCTCTTTCAGGCACCGATCGCGGATGCGCTCACGCATATCGGGCAACTGGCGATGCTGAGGCGGCTCGCGGGTGCGCCGATACGGGGTGAGAACTATGCGACCGCGGACATTGCGATCGGAGTCGTGGGGGCGGATCAGCCGCCGGCGCGGAAAGAGTTCGAGTAGTGTGAGCGGGAGCGGTGTGAAGGGTGGTGGCCGATGACGACTCGATGGCTCGAATCATGGGGAGGTTGCGCGATGATCGAAGGCCGCGTGAGGTCGTTCGCCGTTGTTGTCCTGATGGCCGGCGTCGTGGGGGCCGGTAGAGGGAATCGCGTTGCGGGGGCCGATCCGCCTGGCACAGCGGCGGGCGTATTCGAGCTGACGAATCAGCAGACAGGATACATCCCGGTGGGCCACTCCAGGATCGTCACGGCCAGCGCCTTCGCGACCCACAACAACAAGCAGCCACCCTTCGGAACCGAAGGAGTGACGATCAGGCTATACCCGCGGCCGCTGACGGATGCCGACCGAGCCGACATCCTGACCAACAATGCCCGGGGAATGAAAGGCGACTGCGCCGTGATGCTTCTCTTTCTCGACAAGGACCGCAAGATCGGGCAAGTGAACCTGACCTATGTGGTGCCCGGCACCACTGTGGCGCGCACGGTCGCGTCCAGCGCGGACGAGCTATCGAGGAGCTTCGCGAATTTCCATTTCGACGGAACCCACCTGCACCTGGTGAGCAAGGGCACGTTCAAAGATGTGAACGAGCGGAAGGAGCCCCTGGTTCTGTCCTGGGATGTGACTCTCGATCTGCCGGTTGCCGAAGAGCCGAAGAAATAGCAGCCGCAGTCTTACCTTCCGCGGTTGGTGAAGGGGCATTGATCCGCAGGCGGGCCGTTGTCATCGGGCACGAAGTACTGTTTCCATTCGCGGTTCGTGGTCGTGCCGAAGTGGGCGAGCTCCGGGTAGGGCGGGAGCGGGTCGTAGGCGGCGAGTTTCTGGCGGATGAGGCTTCGGGCACGGCGGCCCTGCGGGGTGTCGCCCGCGACCACGTCGAAGCCATCGCGAGTCTGGACGAGCAGGAGATACGCGTTCGTCATCCGCCGGCTTCGCCGGACCGAGTGTGCCGGCGTCTTGAAGTTCACGAAGAGGGGAATGCCGCCGAAGCAGTAGGACCATGCCGGGTCATCGGGATCGCGGGGGATGCGATCCGGCCAGGGCGCGGGGTCGTGCTCGTGCAGCCATTGCAGCAGGGACCATCCGAACGCGAAGTATTCGGCGATCGTGTGGACGCCCGGTGGTGGGGGCAGGAAGATGGCGAGCGGGTGAAGTGATGCGGCGACTGGATCGAGCGTCCGCATGCGGTCCGTGTACCCGGCGAATCCCTCGTAGAGACCCTGTCGGAGCGCTGCCGGGTCCTGCGTTTCGACGAAGGCGGTGAGGATGTCGCCTTTGCGGAGTGCGACCGTGCCGAACGTGCATGGGAACGCGGGATCCGCGACCTTGGCGACGAGCTCCGCGTAGGCTGATTCGGCCCAGGGTGAGAGCGCGTGCCGGCTTTGCAACTGTTCGATGCCGGCGGCGGTGAGGATGTGAGTGAGCGGCGCGGAGTCAGCCGGCATGTGGGCCGGCATGTGGGCCGGCATGTGGGCCGGCATGTGGGCCGGCATGCGGGTGCGCGGGGTCTTGTCCGACGTGATGCAGACCGTCTTGCAGACCGTCTTGCAGGCGGTCTTTCAGACCCTGGCGGACCGCGGGCCATTCCTCATCGATCACGCTGAAGTAGACCGTATCGCGCCACCGGCCGGAATGTGGTGATCATGTGGCGGCGGAAGATGCCTTCCTGAACGGCGCCGAGCCGGGCGATGGCGCGGCGGGATTGTGCGTTGAGGGCGTCCGTCTTGATCTCCACGCGTTTGCAGCCCATGACATCGAAGGCGTGGGTGAAGAGCAGGAGCTTGGCCTCGGTGTTGATCGCCGTGCGTTGCCAGGGGCGGCCGATCCACGTCCATCCGATTTCGGCGCGGCGGTTCGTGCGGTCGATGTTGGCGAGGCGAGTCGTGCCGACCACGCGGCCGGTGGCGGCTTCGACCTGAGCGAAGGGGATCGCCCGGCCCGCGTCGCGTTCGGCCAGGCCTTCTGTAACGAAAGCGTGCATGCCGGCGGGGGTATCGACATTCACTGGCGTCCACCGCCAGAGCTCGGGGTCGAGCCCGACCTCACAGAGGGCAGGCAGGTGGTCCAGCGAGAGCGGCACCAGGCGGACGTGCGATCCCGAGAGCGTGGGTTGTTCCATGGAGTGGGAGGGGCGGATTAAGGAATGTATTGCCAACCATACAAGGGGGCCGGGCATTGCCGCGAACTGCGACCGGTCATGCGAACTGCTGTACCCAAACGGGTCCAGCAGTAAATAGACACTATTGTAAGTAGTTATATGCCAGTGTGTTAGGTCGCCCAAAATGGCATGGCAGAGACCGGTCTGGCCCTTGCTTTACCCATCGTGTCGAAGTGAGGGACCCCAAACCTGTACGGCCCGCCGGCAACCGCTGACGGTTGCCGACCTAACACCGAGGGCATACGAGTATGCAGCGCATGCGGAAGGGTTTCACCCTGATCGAGTTGCTCATCGTGGTCGTGATCATTGGCATTCTGGCCGCGATTGCGATTCCGAAGTTCGCTAACACCAAGCAGCAGGCGTATCTGGCGACCTTGAAGGAAGACCTGCGCAACCTAGTGACCGCGGAAGAGGCGTATTTCTCGAACTTCACGACCTACACCGGGACGCTGACCACGACGCAGTTCAATCCGTCGGCTGGCGTGACGTACTCCGTGTCGAGCGCGACGGGGACCGGCTGGTCGGCGACCGCGACGCACACTGGGCTGGTGGGCGCGTCGATTCCGGGCTGTCACGTTGCGCTTGGTGCAGCGGAGACGACCGCGACCGAGAACGAAGGCACCCCGTACTGCCCGTAATCAGGGCGGAGGGGCAGGGCAGAATGCAGAGAGCCGGCCACGGAGCAGCGTGGCCGGCTCTCTCGGCATCCTGGACGATCGCGACTACGAACGCAGCGCTACCAGTCCTGCTACCAGTCCTGCTACCAGTCCTGCTACCAGTCCAGCAGCAGACCCGCGTGGACCAGTCCACCGCCGAAGCCATAGAGGATCAGCGTATCGCCGCGGCGGATCTGGTTCGCGGCGATCGCAGGAGCGAGCGCCAGCGGTATCGTGGCGGCGGATGTGTTGCCGTAGCATTCGATACTCGACAGCGTGCGGCTCACGGGGATGCCGGTACGCTCGCAGACCGCTTCCGTGATTCTGATGTTCGCGCTATGCGGGATGAACCAGTCAATGTCTTCGCCGGTGAGGCCGGCGTCCTTCATCAGGCGTGACACGCAGGCCGAAACAGTTTCGACGGCCCAGCGGTAGACCTCGCGTCCGTTTTGCCGGATGAGACCCGGCGGGAGCTCGGCGCCCGCAGCGCCGCTGGCGGTCGCAATGCGGCGCGACAGGCCGGTGCGATAGAGATGTGGACCGCCTTCGCCGTTCGCTCCGACGATCGACGCGCGAACGTTTCCCGGTGTGGCCGCTTCCACCAGCGCGGCGCCCGCACCATCGCCGAAGAGGATGCACGTGGCGCGGTCAGAGTAGTCGGTGACCTTGCTGAGCGTCTCGCCCGCGACGACCAGGACGCAATCGTGGATTCCGGCGGTGATCAGGCCATTGGCGATATGCAGGCCGTATGCGAAGCCCGCGCACGTCGCCTGAATGTCGACAGCACCTGCGTTCCTGAGGCCCAGCCTGTCCTGAACCTGACAGGCGACACTCGGGAACGGGTAATCGGGCGTCGTCGTGCCGGCGATGACGAGACCGACATCATCGGGGGACGTGCCGGACCTCGTGAGCGCATCGCGGGCGGCGGCGGTGCAGAGGTCACTCGTGAACTCGTCGTCCGCGGCGATACGGCGCTCGCGGATGCCGGTGCGGCGGACGATCCACTCGTCCGTCGTGTCGACGAGTTTGGAGAGATCGTCGTTCGTGAGCACCTTGCTGGGCGCGTACGTGCCGATGGCACTCACGCGGGCGCCGCGTTTCGCGGCAGCTATCATCACCGGTCCTCCGCCGGACAGAGTTGGCGGGTCTCTCGACCCAACCTAGCGCGAGCGGACGGCGGGGGGCAGGGCAGGGCGCCCCACGGAGAATGGTGTGGAAGGCAGGGGGGCGTCCAGCGAGAACCGTGTGAGGCGCAGGGGTCGCACAAAGAGAATCGTGCGGGCCGCAAGAAGCGCCGTTCTCGAACGGCGCCTACTGCCCTATCCACAGACAGGGCTGCTACGGCGACGACAGTGGGTGCAACGGCCGTCGCGGTACAGTGGTGACCGCCTGGGGGGATACCTGCTAGGGGACCATTACCTCGACATCGCCCGTTGCGGATCGCAAGACAGGGCTGCTACGGCGACGACAGTGGGTGCAACGGCCGTCGCGGTACAGTGGTGACCGCCTGGGGGGATACCTGCTAGGGGACCATTACCTCGACATCGCCCGTTGTGGATCGCATCGGTGGCCAGCGGAGTGCGGCGAGGCTCCAGCGGACGACATCGGCTTCGACCGAGTCGCTGTCCTGTACGACTGGCCGGCGCGGGTGGACGCCGCGGGCGAAGGCGACGACGCTCTCGAGCACCCAGGGGGGCGAGATACCTTCGGATCTCAGGGCATCGACGTAGGCGGTGACGGCGTGGCGGAGTGCGGCGCGTGTCGCGAGCCGTTCTCGATCCTGATCGCCGCGTGCTCGCTCCAGGGTGGTGAGGAGTCGCTCGCAGATCGGCCGAAGTCCGATAGGGGACATGCGCGGGACCGAGGCCGGCGTGAGGTGGGGAGCGGGCATTTTGGGAGTTCCTCCCACAAATCAGAATGGGGTGGCGAGCCCGGCCTGACGCGCGCGGCCATCGTCGGCAGCGGAATCGCGGCTCGGGCCCAAATACGCCGCAAAGCCCGCGCCGCTGCGGCGTATGCCTCGCTTGGCCCCCTCCTCGTGACCGCCCCGTGACTCCGCGTCTCCCGCCACTGGCAGAGCGGGTTACAGCGTTCTAATTCCGTTCATGCAATCACCGTCCTCAGCAGGACCCACAACAGGACCCACAACAGGACCCACAACAGGACCCGCCGCACGACCGATCGATCTCGCGACCGCTGCCCGGCAAGCGGTCCACAAATACGGCTTTTTGACCGATTTGCCGCCTGATGCCGCCCACCAGCTGGCGACCCTGGGGGTGAGCACAGCCGCGAGCGCGACCGCCCGCACCGCGACCGGCCGAGATCTCCGTTCAGCACTTTGGTCCTCGATCGACGACGATCATTCGCGCGATCTCGATCAGCTCGAAGTCGCGGATTCATCCGGGGCAGACACCGCTGCAGGCAGCACGCGCGTGCGTGTCGCGATCGCGGATGTCGACGGACTCGTGCCGCGCGGATCACCGCTCAATGTGTTTGCGGGGGAGAATGCGACGACGGTGTACACCGGCGTGGCGACGTTTCCGATGTTGCCGGAACTGTTGTCGACCGACCGGACATCGTTGTCACAGGACAACGATCGGGACGCGATCGTCATCGAGTTCGTCGTCGCGAGTGATGGCACAGTCGCGCAAGGCAATGTATATCGCGGCACGGTGCGGAATCAGGCGAAGCTCGCGTACGATTCCGTGGGTGCGTGGCTGAGCGGGACCGGTGCGGCACCGGCTGTCGTCGCAGGCAACGCGGGGCTCGCGGCGCAGCTACGGTTGCAATCCGATGTGGCGAAACGGCTCCGGCAGCGGCGCATTCTGCGTGGCGCGCTCGAGTTTCAGACCATACAGGCAACGCCGGTCGTCGAGGGCGGCACAGTCGTCGACCTGCGCGCGACGAATCCGGGTCTCGCGCGCGATCTGATCGAAGAGTTCATGGTTGCGGCGAACACGACACTCGCCGGATACATCACGAGCCATCAGCGGTCCTCGATCCGGCGCGTGGTGCGAACGCCGGTGCGGTGGCCGAGGATCGCGGAGTTGGCGAAAGGACTCGGGACGGCATTGCCGGGGGCACCTGATGGTCCCGCGCTCGCGGCGTTTCTGACGGCGCAACAGGCCGCGGACCCGGCGCATTTCCCGGATCTCTCACTTGCGGTGATCAAACTCCTCGGGCCCGGCGAGTACGTCGTCGACACACCGGGTGGGCCGCCGACGCCGCATTTCGGGCTTGCCGTCGACGACTACACGCACGGGACCGCGCCGAACCGCCGGTATGCGGATCTCGTCACACAGCGCATTGTCAAAGCCATCATCGCGAATGTGGCGCCGCCGTACACGGATGCGGAGCTGGCCGCGATCGCGACACACTGTACGACACAGGAGGACAACGCACGGCATGCGGCGCGGTTGGTGTCGAAGCAGGCGGCCGCGCTGATGCTGGCACCGCATGTCGGCACGGTCTACGATGCCGTGGTGACGGGAGTCACCGACCAGGGGACGTACGCGCGGCTCGTGGCGCCGCCAGTGGAGGGGCGAGTGACGGGGGGCGGGCAGCATCTCGACGTGGGGGACCGGATCAAGGCGCAACTCACGGCGACCGATCCCGTGCGCGGGTTCATCGACCTGCATGCGCAGTAGTAGAAACACAGGCAGTAGCGTACAGCCGACGGGGGATTGGGGATTGGGGATTGGGGACAACGGGACAGGCCGGCTGCGGTGTGAGCAGCCGGCCCTGTTGCACAGTCAAGCGGATGTGCTCAGGGGCCGGTCGAGGCCGGCCCCTGTTCATTCAGCAGGACTCAGTCGAAATCCATGCAGATGTGGAGCTGGTGCAGTGCGGCGTCAATGGCGGCGACTGCGTCACGGCGGTGGCCGTGGTAGTCATGCGCCGCGGCCATCAGGTGGGCCTTGGCATTTTCCAGCGAACGGATAGCGGCGGCGATCTCGGGATGCGGCTCCGCTCTGGATGCAACGACCGCTGGGGCAGTGACGACGACGGGGGGCAGGACGACCGTCCCTTCGTTGCTCGGGGCTGATGCGAGGGCCGAGCGCGATGCTACCAGGAGAGCGCACGTGCCGCCGACCGCGACAGCTGCTGCCAAGCGTCCAAACCTCGAATGCATACCGCCTCCTTAGGATGATGATCTGGATAGTTCATCATGGTCACCCGGACCGGTTGCGACCATGAGCGTGGAAGCAGGGCTTCGGGCAGCCGACGGGCTTGCCTGTCGCGTTGTTGCCTCCGACCAAGGAGACGAGTATCTCGCCGCCTTGTTAACTACCCCGGTGGCAGTACGATGTGGAACAAATTCGTAAAGGGCTAGTCGCGGGGAGGGATGGTGCCAGATGGTGGGTGATGTAGCCGCAGGTACGTGAGCTGCGGCATCCGTCGGGGGCGGTTCGCCCAACAGGCGCCCTTCGGGTCGCGAAGCCCACCGCCCTCGACGACAGGCTGCCGTGAGGCGGCAACTGGGGCGGTGCAGCGTGGATCTCAGCCGGCCCCTAGTGGGCGAGTGCGTGGAGCCGGCGCAGCGAATGTCCCGCGCGCACTACGGCGCGAGCGCTACACACGACGGACCACTGACGACGGACTGCTGACGACGGACTGCTGACGACGGACTGCTGACGACGGACTGCTGACGACGGACTGCTGACGACGGACTGCTGACGACGGACTGCTGACGACGGACTGCTGACGACGGACTGCTGACGACGGACTGCTGACGACGGACTGCTGACAACCGGCTGCTGAACGATCGGCTACAGCTTCCGGAGGATGAGGTCGCCGTTGCCGGAGGAGAGGCGGAGGCGGTCGCCTCCCGTGCCGATCGTGCCGTGCATGCGGCTGGTGCCGAAGTGGCCGGAGACCTGGAGCGGGAAGTCGCTGCTGACAGATCCGTGGCCTGTCTCCGCCTCGAGGTCGCCCGAGAAGTTGGCGGGCAGCGCAATGGTGATCGTGCCGTTGCCCGTGCTGAACGACATGTCGCTCTGTGCCGCCAGCTTGGTCATGCGCACGTCAATGTCACCGTTGCCGGACGATGCATTGACCGGGCCGGCGCTGGTGTAGGCCTTCACTGCGCCATTGCCCGTGCTCGCGGAGACCGGGCCACCGGCGTCCTCGACCGTGACCTCGCCGTTGCCGGAACTGGCGTTCACCTTGCCGGTGGCGCCGGTGACGCGGACCGTTCCGTTGCCGCTCGACGCGGCGACATCCGTACCGGTGCCGGCGACATCGACACGTCCATTCCCCGTTCCCGCATCCAGGCGAAGATTGCGCGGGAGCTGGATCGTGAAATCGGCGACGGCCGACTCGCCATCGCTGTCGTAGCCGCCGTGGCGCATGCCGTGTGGCGTGCAGGCGGGGCCATCCGACCATCGCGCGCAGATCAGCATGTTGCCGCCGTCGGGCACGACATCGAACGTCAGGTCATCATCATGGCCGCCCCGGCTCCGGACCTCGGCATGTACCACGACCCGGTCGCCCGTCGCAGCGGTGACATGAATGTCTCCGTGAACATCGACGATCCGCAGCTGGCCGCCGGCGCCGATCTGGCCGGTCCAGTCGAACGGTTTCCCTGATGAGACCTTGGTCTGCGCGGCCGCGGATATGGCGGTGATCGCGGACAGGGCGATTGCTACGACAAGACGGTGCACGGCGAACCTCCGGCCAGTTGTTCCCATCCCCATGGATCAGATAGCTGGGGCGGGCAGAGGGTTTGAACGCCCTGCGTGGAGGCTCGCGCGGGGCTTACTGGGCCGGCATCGTGAACCGGGTGGTGTCGATCACCGGGTTCACGTCGATCCGGTCGAAGGTCAACTGCTGGCGTTGCGATTGGCCCTGGGCGCCCGTGTCGATCGTTCGCGGGAAGCGGACGCCGTCCACCAACTGGTAGTCGCGGTAGTAGGACTCGAAGACCACCGACGTGCCGTTGTTGGGGCGGGTGCCCTGCCATTTCACGGGAAGACTGGTGGCGCTATCCACGTAGTAGAAATCGGCGTAGCCGGTGTGCTTGACCGTGAGCCGGAGCTTGTACGCGGGCGCGCCGCCCACGGTGTCACGTCCGGCGAGCTCCACGGCGTTGCCACTGGCTTTGGCGTTGAGGAGCGGCTCGAACTCCGCTTCGGCGGCCATGTTCCTCAACTCATCGCCCGCCAGTGCGCGCACGCCGGCTGGAGTGCCGAAGGGGTCGATCGTCCAGCCCGTCGTGCCATTGTAGCCGCGGACAATGGTTTTTTCCTGGACGACGAGCTCCTCGCGGATCATCGCCGGCCGGCGCTGTTCGACGACCAGGGGCGCGCTGAGCGTGGCACTGAGTGCGACGTGGCCGGTCAGCCGAACCGATTGCAGGGCGCGGATCTTCGCGGCGCCTCCGCGGGCCTCGATCACGCGCGCGAGGATCGCGTCGGCTGTTTGGGCAGTGCTCGCGCGAGGGAATCCGCCAAGCGTGATGGCGCATGAGAGAGCCAGGACGATTGTCGGACTGCGCATCACCCCGCCGTCGCGCGAAGCGCGTTGAAGAGACCTGGCAGCGCACCAATGATCCATATCACGGCCGCCACGATGTACGCCTGGCCTTTGGGCACCTTGCCGGTGACGTGGAGTCCGATCGCGAGTAGCGCCGTAATCCACAGCGTGAAGACATCGAGCCGAGCCACCGCCAGCAGTACGAGGCGACGACGTGGCCGCGTTCGAGGAAAAGCCCAGGCCCGACGGTCAAGCTATATAACCCAGTGAGATGTGCCGGGTCCCGGGCAATTCCGATGAGGCCAGACGTGGCGAGGGTGAGAGCACCTTCGGGAAGTACGCGAACGTCGCCACGACGAATGCGGCCTTGACGGTCTGTTTCGATTCCACGAACCGGCCAATGACCCAGAGCAGGATCGCGAGGCGATGACGATCGCGGGGATCCCAACGACCACGCCCACTATGGCGAACTTGTCCTGCATGCTGCGGATGCCGTCGATCTGCGCGGCTGTCAACTGCGGATTGGCGCGCTCCGTCACCGCCATCTGACGGGCCAATTCCGGCATCGAGAGCGGGTTGCATGTAGGGTTTGGTGCCGTAGAAGAGCAGCGACACCAGCACCGTGAGGATGATCAGGGGAATGACCCAGTCCCTGGTCTGGCGTTCCGCAAAGACGCGGCTTGGTGCGAAGAAGACCGAGAAGCATGCTTCCGGGACGGACATGAGCTCGGCGGGGGGCGCGCCCGGGGTCGCCGAGGAGCCGTCTACGGGGGCCCCGGCGGTGGACAGATTCTCGCTCACGAGTGGGCTCCGAAGCCAGGGTAAGGCCGACGGCAAAGCATCGGGTACAATATTGCCGCCATCGGCCAGCCCTTCGCGAGCCCGCGACTGGGCTCCGGTGCGCCCGCCCCTCCGCGCGGAGGGGGAGGAGCGGAGCCGGTCAGGACCGGTTCTTCGGTTCCGTTGGTGCAGCGCCCTCGGCAGCGAGCAGCGCTTCCTTGCGGGCCATTCCCCAGCGGTAACCGGCGGGTGCTCCGCTGGCGGCAATGACGCGATGGCAGGGAACGACGATCGCCACGGGGTTGGTCGCGCAGGCGCGGGCGACCGCGCGGGCTCCCCGAGGGGCGCCAACTTCGCGTGCGATCTCCGTGTACGTCCGCGTTTCGCCGAACGGAATCCGGCGGAGGGCATCCCAGACCCGGCGCTGGAACGCCGTGGCGCGGACATCGAGCGGGAGCGCGGCCACGTCGTCGTCGGCCTTGCCGGTGAGCAATGCGCGGATCGCGGTGACCCAGGGCCGAGGCGGGCCGGGCTCGCGCTCCAGAGTCGCGGCCGGGAACTCCGAGCGGAGGCCGGCTTCGAGTGCGTCGGGGCCGTCACCCAACTGGACACAGCAGATCCCGCGATCCGTGGCGCCCACAAGGAGGTGGCCGAGCGCGGATTCGATGATCGTGTATCGGATCGTGGCGCCGGCGCCGCCTGCGCGGTATGTGGCGGGCGTCATCCCGAGCGGCCCGGCTGGCGCGCCGTAGACCGGCCGGCCCGACGCGTATCCGGCTTCGAACACCGCGCGGCCGACCGATTGGCTCGTGCGGAGCGCGCCGCGAAGGCGCTCTTCGCGTTTGGCGGCGACGTAGGCGCGGGGCGAGATGCCGAGTACCCGTTTGAACGTGCGTTGGAGATGGGCGGGGCTGCCGTGGGCGGCTCGCGCGACAGTGGTGAGCGGGAGCGCGTCATCGAGGTGTGCGTCCATGTAGGCGCACGCGCGCTGCACGAGGGCAACGCCGGGGCCGGTCACGGATTCCAGCGCCGGGTCGCAGCGCTTGCACGGGCGGTATCCCGCGTCCTCGGCCAGCGCCGGCCCGTGAAACAGCTCGACGTGCTCACGTCGCGGCAGCCGGGACGGGCATGAGGGCCGACAGTAGATGCGAGTCGTGCGGACGCCGTACACGAATTGCCCGTCGCGGCTGGCATCGCGCGACGCGATCGCCTGCCATGCGTTGTCGGGGAGGGGGGTCACGGGAGCGGGCCTGGAAATGCGCCGCTCCGTGCCATACTGCTCTCGGGGCATAGCGATAGTAGTCATGGACGGCAACCTATCGGGCCAGACATCGCGTGCCTATGCGAATCCTGCCCACTAATTGCCAGCCGGACGGCGCTGTAGAGCGACGGGACACCTCTGGAGTGTAATTGCCCGTCCGGGCTGCCGTGGCTACACTGATCGTATGCCCAAACCTACGGAACTCGGCGGCGTGATGGTGCCCGTCGTCACGACCTTCGATGCGCGCGGCGAATCGCTCAATGCCGCGGCGTTCACTTCGAACATTCAGGCCTACATCGACGCCGGCGTGTCCGGCATCGTCGTGGCGGGATCGAGTGGCGAGGCGCCGCTCCTGACCAATGCGGAGCGAGCGGTGCTCGTGGAAGCGGCGCGTGGCGTCGTGCCGGCCGGCCGGTGGCTGATCGCGGGAGTGGGATCCGAATCGACGCGGCAGACCGTGGAGCGTGCGCGGGAAGCGGCGCGGCGGGGCGCGGATGCGGTGCTGGTCGTCGCGCCGCACTATTTCCCGCAGTCCACGACCGCCGAAGCGCTCGTCGCGCACTACGAGCGGGTTGCGGACGAGAGCCCGGTGCCGGTGCTTCTCTATAGCATCCCGCAGTACACGCATTTCGTGCTGCCGGCGGCCGTAGTGGCGCGGTTGGCCGAGCATGCGAACGTGATCGGCATGAAAGACAGTGGCGGGGATGCGGCGGTGCTGGCCGGGTATCTGGCGTCGCAGTCTCCCAGCTTCGCCGTGTTGACGGGGCATGGCGGGACGTTGGTGACAACGGTCGCGGCGGGAGTGCGCGGCGGTATTCTGGGAGTCGGACTGATCGCGCCGGCGCTCACGCTGGCGGCGTTCGAGGCGGCGCGAGCGCGGCACACGACCAATGCGGCGGCGTTGCAGGCGCAACTGCTACCCCTCGCCCGGGAAGTCGTGGGGGCGCTGGGGCCCGCGGGCATCAAGGCGGCGATGGATGCGGCGGGGTTGCGGGGCGGGCGAGTGCGGCCGCCGTTGCTACCGCTCGACGAGGCTACGCGCGCACGAGTGGCGGGGCTGGTGGACACTGCGCTGTCGACGGTGCCGGCGTAGGGGCCAATTTCACGCCGCCGCTAAGCGCAGCGCCTCATGCACGGGCGCCTTGTTCGTGCTGCGCGTGGGTCAGCCATGGCAGACGCTTCCATATCCCGCGGATCGAGAGGATGACGGAGAAGAGCGCGGTCACGCCGAGCGTGATGAGTGTCCAGATGAACAAGAAGGCTCCGTTGGACTTGGCGATCGTGCCGCCGACTCCTGCCCCTTTCATGTGAATGACGGGGACGACCATTCCAAGGAGCGACGCGAGGAGGATGATGACGAGCCCCGATCGCCTATCGGGCAGCACCAGCGTTCCGTAGAGCCAGACGACCAAGATTGGCACCACAATGAGGTCTGAGAGTGTTCCTGGCTCCATGCCGCGGACTATGTCGTCGGTCATGTGAAGCGTCATGAGGAGGATCGAGAGCAGAGACGCGATGACCAACATGAGATTGTCTTTCATTGGATATTCTCCTTGCTCATTCGTTGCGCATTAACGCCGAGGGATCGACCGAGAGAGCGCGCCGCGCCGGAATCCACGTCGAGATCAAGCCAATGAGGAACATGGCCAAGACCGCCGCGATCAGCACCACCGGATCACGCGGTGTGGCTTCATACACAATCGAGGCGAGCACGCGGCTGGCGAGGAGCCCAAGGACCAGGCCCCCGAGCGAGCCCACCGCGAGCAAGCGAAGCGCGCGGCCGACCGCCGCTCTGATGACCTCGAGAATGGCCCGCGCCTAACGCAATGCGAATCCCGAGCTCCTTGAGGCGCTTGCTGAGCGAATACGCGGCAGTGCCGAAGATCCCCGTGATGGCGACAATTGCGCCCATGGCACCGAGCAGGCCCAACGCGGCGGCCGCGACGCGCGGCGCGAAGAGAGCGCTGTCCATGTCGCGTGTCCACGTCTCGATGAAAGCCGGCAGACCCGGATCGAGCGCGTGGAGCGTAGCGCGAACCGCCGCCGAAAGCTGCTCGGGGCCGGACGACGAGCGGATGACGAGCCACGTCTCGCTCGACGGGACCTGAAGCAGAGGAAAGAACATTGCTGGCTGCGGGTCCTCGGTGAGATTCGCCGTGTACTTCCCGTCCTCCGTGACGCCAACCACTTCAATGCGAGCCCCATCCGGCAACTTGAAGAAACGACCGAGCGCGGGGCCGGGCGTCCCGAAGACCTTGCGCGCGAACGTTTGATTCACAACCGCGACACGATGAGCATGTTGATCGTCGTGGAGCGTGAATGGGCGACCGGCGAGAAGTGCCGTTCCGGCCGCCTGGAAGTAATCGGGCGACACGCTGTATCTGATCGCATCGGCGGTGGCGTTGCCGGGGCGGAGATCGACCACGTCATCTCCGAAGACCTTCGAGTCGTTCCAGCCCAGGTGCATGGGCGGCGTTTGCGCGACCACGCCGACAGCCGCGACACCGGGTATCGTGCGCACCGCGTCCGCCATCGCTTGCTGCATCGCCGGTATCCGGCCGGGAGTGTACCCCGACATCGCGAGGTCCGTATCGACGAGCAGCACGTGTCGCGGGTCGATCCCGTAATTGCCGTGCAGTGACCGTTCGAGTCCGCGCACGGCAACGAGCGACGAAGTGACGAGCACCGCGCAGATCGCGATCTGCAACGTGAGCAGCACATCACGCATCGTCAATCGGCGGCTCACAGTATTCGCCGAGCCCGACTTCATGACCTGAACCGGGTCCGTGCGCAGCATCTGCCGCACTGGTACCGCGCCGAAGAGAAGACCGCTCGCGACGCTGAGAAGGAGCGCGGCGAGGTACACGCGTAGGTCGGGCTCGATTGGCAAGTTGATCGCGAATTGCGGGAACGGTTGCCACGTCGCGAGCCATTCGAGGAGGAGCACGCTGCCCCAGAGCCCAATGGCGCCGCCGACGAGCGCGATGAGCACGGCCTCCGTGAGCAGCTGCCGAAGGATGCGACCACTGCCGGCGCCTAACGCCAGCCGCAGCGCCACCTCGCGCGCGCGATCGGCGGCGCGCGCAGCAAAGAGGCTTCCGAGATTGACGCACGCCGCGACGAGAATGAGCGTGGCCAACACCATCAATCCGATGAGAAAGGCGTGCACGGGTTGCTCGAACGCGTCACCCCCGAGCGTGGACCGCGAGAGCACGAAGCGCATCTTGTCGTCGTCCTTGGGGTAGGTCGCTTCGAGCTGCGTCCCGATCGCGTTGAGCTCCGCGACCGCCTGGGCGCCGGTGACGGTTCCTTTTGGCCGGGCGACCATGCCGAGCCAGCGATTCCCGCGCGCGTTCAACAGAGTGGTGCCGTCGACCTGCGGCTGCTCGACGAGAGGGACGAAGAAATCCGTCGAGTAGACGAGCACCGTGCCGTGGAAGTGCGGTGGCGCGACCCCAATGATCGTGAACGGGTGGCGACTCAGCTCGACCGTGCGGCCGACGACGTGCCGGTCGCCCAGGAAGTGCGTGCTCCAATACGCATACGTCAGCACAATGTAGGGCGCGCTTCCGGGTCCATGCTCGTCCGAGGCATGGAAGAAGCGGCCCAGATACGGGCGGATGCCGAGTACGTCGAAGTAGTTACCGCTTACCTCGTACACCCAGGCTCGCGTGGGACTCTCGCTGCCGGCATCAAACCAGGCTTGATTGGCGACGAAAGCCGCGAGTCCGTCGAAGCCGTGGACGCGATCGCGGAGATCGACATAGTTCGGGTAGGACTCGCCCGGGAGGTGATCACTGGCGCGGCCGATCGTGAAGAGGGTCTCTTCGTGCGGCAAGCCGAGCGGGCGAAGAATGAAGCCGTTAATGGCGCCGAACGCGACCGCGTTCGCACCAATGGCGACGGCAAGCGTCACGACGGCCGCGATCGAGAAGCTCGGCGATTTCCGTAGCTGGCGTATGCTGAAGCGGAGATCGCGGGAGAGGGTGTCGAGCAAGCGGCCGGCGACTGCATCGCGGGCCTCTTCCTTGAAACGTGCGTGGCCGCCGAACTCCACGCGCGCCTGGCGTTCGGCCGCCGCGCGATCGAGCCCGGCGCGTTGCAGATCGTCGGCGCAATGGGCGACGTGCGAGCGTAACTCGTCGTCGAGCTCGCGCTCGAGCGCGTCGCGATGGAGAAAGCGGAATTCCAACGAGCGGAGATACGCGATGACCTTCATGCGCCCTCCGGCTGTGCACCCAACGCGAGCGCAATGGCGGCCGCGAGCCGATTCCAGCTCTCCGTTTCCTCGCCGAGCCGTTTCCGCCCTGCCGCCGTGAGCTCGTAGAACTTGGCGCGGCGGTTGTTTTCCGAGGTGCCCCACCTGGCCTTGAGCAGGCCCTGACGGACGAGGCGGAACAGCGCCGGATAGAGTGCTCCCTGCTCGATGAGGAGCGTGCGCTGTGAGATCTGGCCAATGCGGAGCAGGATGCCGTAGCCGTGAAGCGGCCCGAGAGAGACCGCCTTGAGAGTCAGGAGGTCGAGCGTGCCAGGCAGGATCTGGGCGGGGGCGGACATGGCGGAGCTCTCCTAGTGGCTCGGGAGAGTGTCTGCCGCTTCTCCTAAGCTGTTGAGGAAAGCATAAGGCCTCTCTCCTAAGCTGTCAAGGAGACCGGGATTGGTGTTGGCAGCAACACCCGGTGATCTGCGGGCAGGGAGGGGCGGCTGACCGGGTATCGCGTTGCAGGTCGCGCACCGGTGCGGTAGAAAGTGGAGAGTAGAAAAGTGGGAAGAGCAGTCGAGCAGACCTATTTCAGGGGCGAGCATGGTATCGCGGCGCGGGTTTCTTGGGAGTGTGGCGGCCGGGATCACGACGCACGCGGGCGTGGGAGGTCCTGTCTTCCGCCGGTCGGCGCTTCGCACCGCGTGGGAGGGTGCGGCGCATGCTGCCGCGACAGCACCGGCGGAGCTGGCGGCCGACGAGAGCTACTGGGCGGAGATCCGGAAAGCGTTCGATCTCGACCCATCGCTGATCTATCTCAATAGTGCGGGGTGCAGTCCGGCGCCACGGCATGTGTTGAACGGAATGATCCACGACTTGCGCTACAGTAACGAAGCGCCCGTCGAGTACATGTGGCGCCGGCTGGAGCCGAAGATCGAGATCGTGCGGCGGGAGCTAGCGGCGGAGTTCGGGTGTGATCCGGAAGAGATCGCGATCACGCGGAACGCGTCCGAAGCGAACGAGATCGCGATCCTCGGGCTCGATATGTGGGCGGGCGACGAAGCGATCGTGACCACGCACAACTACGACCGGATGCTGGCGGCGTGGGACCAGCGTGCGCGGCGGGATGGCATCGTCGTGAAGCGCGTCGCATTGGAGATGCCGCCGGCCAGTGATGCCGACGTGGTGGAGCGAATCCGTGCGGTGATTTCAGCGCGCACGAGAGTGATCGAGCTGCCGCAACTCACGAACTGGACGGGGCAGCCGCTGCCGATCGCCACGATCATCGCGCTTGGGCGGATGAACGGCATCGACGTGCTGGTGGACGGAGCGCAGGGGTTCGCGCACACGCCGTCGACCCGGGATGCGATGGGCTGCGACTTCTATGGCGCGAGCCTTCACAAATGGCTGCTGGCTCCCGTCGGCACGGGATTTCTCTACGTGCGGCGGTCGCGCATCGAGCGTCTGTGGCCGCTGATGCCGGCACCCGCGTCAATGGCTGGTGACATTCGTAAGTTCGAAGAAGTGGGAACGCATCCGGCGGCCAATCACAACGCGATCCTGGTGGCGCTGGCGTTTCATCGCGGGATCGGCGGCGAGCGGAAGCTGGCGCGGCTGCGGCTCCTGCGTGACCGGTGGGCGCGGGCGCTCATGGCAGAGAGCTCGCGGGTGCGGGTGCGGACGCCGCTGGACGATCGGCGGAGTGGCGCGGTGGCGATCGTGGAAGTGGAGGGGCTCGACCCGGCGCGCCTCTACGAGTGGCTGTGGTCGCGGTACCGGATCATCACGAGTCCGACGACATTCGCGGGGCTGAGCGGGATCCGGGTGACGCCGAACGTGTTTACCAGTTTCGCGGAGGTGGACATGTTTACGGAGGCGATGCGGAATGCGTTACGGAAGGGCGTGGGATAGGCGGCCTACGTCCGCTTGGCTGCTCTCACGAGAATGTCGTGGATGTGTGTCTGATACGGCAGGTTGCGTCTGGCCGCCTGTTTTCGGAGCGCATCGAGCACATCGGGCCGGATTCGGATCGCGATCATCTGCTTGGTGATACCGCCGACGGGCGGGCGTCCCACGCGGTGGGCGGCGCGAAGTTCCGTATTGGTGAGTTCCGGGATGTCGGAAAAATCGATGTCACGGTCGGGTGGCTGGTGGGCCCGTCGGCGTGCTGTACCACTGGCATTCGCGGATCGGGCCATGTTCGCTCCTCAGCATGTACACAAAGACATTAAATCATAAATACGTATATACGTAAAGGCAATGCCGAGAGTGCGGTTGGCCGTAGCCGCTGCATACGGCGGGGGCCGGTTGCACGGCCCCGGTCAGCTTCCTTTTTGGCGGTCGAGGCCAGAGGCCTTGGCCATCTCCTGCACCTGGATCAGGACGCGGGCGGCTTCGGCTTGATCGCCGTCGTGCTGGAGCTGTGCGGCGAGGTAGTAGCCGACCAGCACGTAGTGGTAGGGGATGCCGACCAATGCGCGGTCGACCCATTGGCCTTCGCGGATGAGAGCAGCGGGGCCGCGGTATACCGTGGTCCAGAGGGCGCGGGTGCGTGGCAGATCGAGAAGGCCGATCGGTGTGTTGACGGTATCGGCGGATGGGACCGGCGAGCGCATCACGAGTTTCTGCGCGAGCCCTTGTGTCAGGATGTGGGCGGAGAGGCCCAGGCCGTCGGGGGTGGCGCGCGATGAGAAATAGATGGGGCGCGCGGGGAACGAATCCTTGATGAACTGGAGGACCACGAGCTGGCCGCGGCTGATGATACCGGGCTTGATCGTCGCCGAGATGCTGTCCTTCTCGAAGACGCGCGGCTGCTGCAACTCCATGTAGCCGGGGATCGCGTCCGCCTGCGCCATCGTCAGGTGGAGGGGCGGGCCGTTTGGCTTCGGCCACGTCCCGTTGCGGTAGATTGCCGGACCGGCCGCCGCATCATAGGGATAGATCGGGCGGCGGATCATGTCGCGGACGTTCCAGTCGGTCTCCAATAGACAGGAACACGCGACCACGACATCCTTCCGAATCCCCTCGACCTCCTGGGCGTACCAGAGTGGGAACGTATCGTTGTCGCCTTCGGTGATGAGGATCCCGTACGGCTCGACGGAGTTGAGCAGGTCGGCGGCCCAGTCCCGTGTGAACGTCTGTCCGGCGCGGGATGCGGCCCGGTGGTTCGCGAAGAAGGGCACGAACGCCAGCAACAGGATCGGCGCGCTGATGATCCAGCCCATGTTGGAGATGCGGGTGCCGGTAGTGCTGGGGGCGACGGGCGTGGCCATGGGGATGGGGGATGCGAAAGGGGAAGGAGACTCACGTTGAGCTTGCAACCGTGACGCGGGTATTGCCAGTGCTGGAGCGCGTTTCGCTTGCGGCGCGACGCGCGGACCACAAAATGCGAATCACGAGCCACTGGTCATTCACGACCAGCCGTTCACCATCAACCGTGTGCCAACATGCATCATCGCACGCTAGGCAACTCGTCCATTACCGTCTCGTCGCTCGGACTCGGCTGCATGAGCATGAGCGACTCGTACGGGGCCGACAGCTCGCGCGACGAGCAGGAATCGATCGCCACGATCCGGCGTGCGTTGGATCTCGGGATCACGCTGATCGACACCGCCGACATTTACGGGCCGCATACCAATGAGGAACTCGTGGGGCGGGCGATCCGCGGGCGCCGCGGGGAAGTGGTGCTGGCGACCAAGTTCGGATTCGTGGGAGGCCGGGACCCGAAGGGCCGGTCGGTGAGCGGCCGTCCGGAGTACGTCCGCTCGGCGTGCGAGGCGTCGCTCAAGCGGCTCGGAGTCGAGACGATCGATCTCTATTATCAGCATCGCGTCGATCCTGCCGTACCGGTGGAGGAGACGGTCGGCGCGATGGCGGAGCTGGTGCGGGCGGGGAAGATCCGGGCGATCGGGTTGTCGGAGGCGGGACCTGAAACACTCCGGCGCGCGAACGCGGTGTATCCGCTGGCGGCGTTGCAGAGCGAGTATTCGCTCTGGACCCGCGAGCCCGAGGATGCGGTCTTGCCGGTGTGCCGGGAGCTGGGGATCGCGTTCGTCGCATTCAGCCCATTGGGCCGCGGGTTTCTGACGGGGGCGCTGAAGCCGGACGATCTTGTCGAGGGGGATTTTCGGCGGGGGCTGCCGAGGTTTCAGGGAGACAACTTCCAGAAGAACCTCGATCTCGTGGAGCGGGTACGGGAGATCGCGCTGGCGAAGGGGTGTACGGCGACGCAACTGGCGTTGGCGTGGCTCCTCGCGCAGGGCTCCAACGTGATACCGATTCCGGGGACCAAGCGGCGGAAGTATCTCGAGGAGAACGCAGCGGCGGCCGACGTCCTGCTATCTCCTGCGGAGTTGAGTCGAATTGACGAGGTCGCTCCACGCGGTGCAGCGGCTGGGGACCGGTATCCCGCGGCCATGATGGCACTCGTCGCGCGATAGCTGCGCGCCGGGGGGCCGGGTACCACCGGGCAGGCTGAGCCGCATCTTTGTACGCGTTCCGTCAGCCCCGCCTCCGCTGAGCATCTTCCTCGCCGCACGCTGGTCCAACCTGATTCTTGCGACCTACCGGGTCCCGGACGCGATGGTCCGGGGTCTGGTGCATCCCGCGCTCGACCTCGACCGGTGGGATGGGGCCGCGCATGTGAGTCTGGTGGCATTCGATTTCCGCGACACGCGGGTGTTGTTGTGCCGAGTGCCGGGGTATATCGCGTTTCCCGAAGTGAATCTGCGGACATACGTGCGGCATGGCGGAGTCCGGGGCGTGGTATTCATCAGAGAGCTGGTCCCGCAGAAACTCATCGCTGCCGTGGCCCGCATGGTGTACAACGAGCCATACCGTGCGACGCGGATGGAGAGCGCGACCGCGATCGGGGGTGATCGCGTATGCGTGACCCACCGGGTGTTTGCGGGGGGCCGGGAGCATACGGTGACGGCAGTTGGTTCCAACGAAGCCGTGGTGCCGCCGACTGGTGGCGTGGAGCATTTCTTCAAGGAACACGAATGGGGATTCGGGCGGACGCGCGATGGCCGGCTTCTTCGGTTTCGTGTCCGTCATCCATTGTGGGCCGTACGTACCTTGCACGACATCGTACTCGACGTCGATTTCGGCGCAATGTACGGGAGTGAGTGGGCGTGGCTGACTGATGCGACGCCCGTATCGGTGATGTTCGCGGTTGGGTCGCCGGTGGTCGTGGATGCGCCGCGGGTGATCGCCGCGAAGTGATCGGGACCGGGGACCGGGGACTGGGGAACAGAGATTGGCTACGATCGACGAATTCGGGGCGCTGGACATTCGCGTGGGGACCGTGGTGGAAGCGGCGCCCTTTCCTGAGGCGCGGAAGCCGGCGATCCGGCTCGTGATTGATTTCGGAGATGAGATCGGGCGGCTCCAATCGAGCGCGCAATTGACCAAGCACTACGTGCCCGCCGAGCTTGTGGGGCGCCAGGTCGTGGCCGTCGTCAATTTTCCGCCGCGGCGGATCGCCGGGTATCGGAGCGACGTATTAGTACTCGGCGCGATGCCGGCGAGTGATGACGTGATACTGCTGGCGGTGGATCAGCCGGTGGCGAATGGGACGCGGATAGGATAGAGCTAGAGTAGAAAAGACAGGAGAGTCGAATGGCTTCAATTGTGGTTGGGCATCCGGATTCAACCGAGTACGCCGCGTTCTATGCGGGGTACGTGCAGCTCGTCGCCGAGGAGCCGCTCGCGGCGCTCGAGTCGCAGGGGCGGAAGACGCAGGTGTTGCTGGCGGGGCTTACGGATGCGCAGGCGGGGCATCGGTATGCCGAGGGGAAGTGGACCGTGCGGGATGTGGCGGGGCACATGGCGGACGTGGAGCGTGTGATGTCGTACCGGGCGCTTCGGATTGCGCGCGGCGATGCGACGCCACTGCCGGGGTTCGACGAGAACACGTATGTGGACGTCGCGGGTGCGGATCGCCGGCCGATCGGCGAACTGGCGGCGGAACTGGCGGCGGTGCGGAGCGCGACACTGGCGTTGTTCCGGGGGTTGGATGCGGCGGCGTGGCGCCGGCGCAGCGTCGTGAACGGCAATCCCGTGAGCGTGCGCGCGCTGGCGCACATCATCGCCGGGCACGAGCGGCATCACGGCGAGATCCTGCGCACCCGGTACGGCATCACCGGAGCGTGAGGCCTTTGCGCATGTGGAGACGGGGAGCATGGATCCTGCGGGCCGGCGCCGTCGCGGCCGCGTCACTTGCCGTGTCGGTAGCCGGGTGCGCGCATCATGGCGAGACGGCGAGCCTCGACATCGTGCGGGACTCGACCCAGCTGGCGAGCGGGTCGTCGGTACTGGGGTCGGCGCCGATCACCGTGGGGGATTTCGAGTTCAAGGCGACGAACGGCGGACTCAAATCGCGTTGGGCGCCGATGATCGTGCAAGTGACCGTGACCGTCACCAACGTGAGCCAGCACGCGGCGGCGCTGAACGTGCTGGGCGGGAACTGCGAAGTGCTGATCCGTGTGTACGCGCATCACATTCCGCCGAAGGCGCCGGCGTACAATGCGTCGGGGCCTGGCGTGTCGTGCTACGTGCCTGTCTCGCACTTCGGGATGACGCCCGGGCAGTCGGTGACATTGCAGTCGGCGTCCGGCGGCCCCGGCGTGTATCTCGCGCCTGGGCGTTACGATCTCGCGGCGATCGTGTCGGTGTCGGACTCGAGCGGGACCCAGCGCGTCCAGATCCCGGCGGGCTCCGTGCGGATGCCGCCGCCGTACGAGTAGACCCGGCAAGCATCAGACAAAGGCTGGGGCGCGGAGCAGTATGAGCACCGTCGAGATCCGGCCCGCGGCGGCGGGCCACAGGGCGGCGATCTGGGGCATCCTCGAACCTGTAATCCGTGCGGGTGAGACCTATGCGCTGCCGCGGGACCTCGGTGAAGCGGACGCGCTCGCGTTCTGGATGGGTCCCGGGCATGACGTGTACGTCGCGGAAACCGATGGGCGGATCGTGGGGACATACTTTCTGCGAGCCAATCATGAGGGTGGCGGCGCGCACGTGGGCAACTGCGGGTACATGACAGCGCCCGGCGATTCGGGGCGTGGAGTGGGGCGGGCCATGTGCGCGCATTCGATCGATCGGGCGCAGGCGCGAGGGTTCCGGGCGGTGCAATTCAATTTCGTGGTCAGCAGCAACGACCGGGCGGTGCGGCTGTGGCAGCATTTCGGATGGGAGATCGTGGGGCGGCTGCCGGGGGCGTTTCAGCATCCGGCGCATGGGTACGTGGACGCTTACGTCATGTACCGGAGTCTCTGACCCGGGGGGCGCATCCGGGGGTTCTACTAGGCGGGTCATGACCCGCCCCTAGCAGGGACGAGACGGTGCGCCGTCCAAGCGCCGTGGCCAAAGCTCCTAGGCTGGCAGGGTGTAGCGGATTGCCCGCGCCGATGATACTCTTGTAGTACCTGGTATCTGAACCCTGGTATCTGGAGAGGTCAGTGGATCCGGCAAATCTCCTTCAAGGCACGCTCGACGTGCTCGTGCTGCGGGCGCTCGTGTGGGGGCCGATGCATGGGTATGCCGTCTCGCGGTGGATCGGCGAGCGGACTGACGGATTACTCGCCGTCGACTATGCACCGCTCTACAAAGCGCTGCACCGTCTCGAGCGCGCGGAGTGCGTGAGCGCGTACTGGGGCGTCTCGGACAACGGCCGCCGGGCGCGGTATTACAAACTCACCGCGGCGGGGCGGCAGCGGTTACGCCAGGAGGAGTCGGCGTGGCGGCAGTATGCGGCCGCGATCTCCCGCGTGCTGGAGCCCGTGTGAGCAGCGAGCCGCGGCGAGTCTTCTCCCTTCCGTGGCGATCGGCACGGCGCATCCGCGACGATTTCGAGCAAGAGCTGGCGTTTCACATCGACATGCGGGTCGCGGAGCTGGTGAACCGGGGCATTGAAGGTCCGGAGGCGCGGCGGATCGCGAGTGCGGAGTGCGGCGACCTGGACGACGCGCGGCGCTACATCGGGGCGGCGGACACGGCGACCGAACATGCGGAGCACCGGAGGTTGACGATGGACGGCATCACGCAGGAAGCACTGGGCGCGCTGCGGCGTCTGCGCCGCGCGCGCGGGTTCACCGTCACCGCCGTGCTGACGCTGTCACTCGGCATCGCCGCGTGCGCGCTCATGCTCAACATCGTGACGGGCGTGCTGCTCTCGCCTCTGCCGTTCCGGGATGCCGGGCAGGTGGCGATGATCTGGGGATTTGTGCCGATGCTCAACCTGGGGTACGCCGAGCAGCCGATCCACGGGCGTTACTTCGCCACGATCCGTGACAACGCGACCGCGTTCTCGGCCGTCTCCGCCTTTCGCGCGCGTGCCATGAACCTGGGCGACATCGCGTCTCCGGAGCGGCTCGATGGCACCGAAGCGACGGGCGATTTTTTCCAGGTGATGGGCGTCGCGGCGGAGGCCGGGCAATTCTTCGCGCGATCGAACGAGACACCGGGCAACGATCGTGTGGTCGTGATATCCGACGCGCTCTGGCGCCGGCGGTTCGCGGGCGATCGCGCCATCATCGGGCGGACCCTCGATCTCAACTCGCAGCCCTATACCGTCGTCGGCGTGGCTCCGCCGGGTTTCGCATTTCCGCGAGGCGCAGAAATGCCACCCGATTTTCAGTTCCCGGCGAAGAGCGACGTGTGGGTCCCACTCCGTCCGCCGACGAACGGCCCGTCCGATCTCGCGCTCGTCGGCCGCGTACGTCCCGGAGTGACACTCGATGCGGCGCGGCGCGACCTCGACCGCATCCAACTGATCGAAGAGCGGCTCATTCCCGACGGGAAGGGGTACTTCGCCACGCAAGTCGTTCCATTGCGCACGCAGATCGTGGGCAAGACCGAGCCGATGCTGGTGAGCCTCATGGTGGCCGTCGCGCTCCTTCTGATGCTCGCCTGCGTGAACATTGCGCAACTGCAACTGGCCCAACTGCAGCGGCGCCGGCGCGAGCTGGCCATCCGGTCGGCGCTCGGTGCTTCGCACGGGCGGCTGGCGGCGGCGTTCGTGACGGAAGTACTGCTGCTGACCACGACCGCCGGCATCATCGGCACCGTTCTCGTGTGGGTGGGCATGCGGCTGGTGCGCGTCTACGGGACCGACCGGCTGCCGCGACTGACGGATACCTCCTTTGATGTGCGGACCGCGCTGGCGGCACTCGGGGCGACCGCCGTGGCGGCGACAGTCGCGGCGCTGTTGCCCGCCTGGGTGGCGGGGCGATCGCCGCTCACCGACTCATTACGGAGCGGGGGGCGCGGCGTGGCCGGCGGCGTGTCAGCGCGAGCGCGACGCGTGCTGATCGTCGCCGAGCTGACGCTGTCGGTGGTGCTGGTGGCGAGCGCGGGGCTTCTGGCGCGCAGCCTGTCGCATCAGTTGCGGAGCGCCACGGGATTTTCCGCGCCGAACGGGCTGACCTTCGAAGTCACACTCCCGCCGGTCCGGTATGCCGAGCAGCAGTTCCAGACCTATATGGAGCATCCGGCGGCCGTGCAGTTCTTCACCGCGGCACTGGACCGGATTCGCGCGATACCTGGTGTGCAGAGCGCGGCGATCGGCAAGCCACTGCCATTGAGCGGCGCACAGGAAGCGACCGTATTCATCCAGGAGGGTGCGCCGCCCGCGCCGACCCCGGGGCAGACCCCGGTGGCGGAGTACACCGTCGCGAGCGCGCAGATGTTCCAGGCGCTGGGCACCGTGATGATCGCCGGCCGGGATTTCGATGCGACCGACCGGGACAGCAGCCTGCCCGTGGTCATCGTGAACGAGTCGATGGCAAAGTGGCTGTGGCCTGGCCAATCCGCGATCGGCAAGCGCATCCACCTCGGTATCTACACGATGCATCCGCCGTGGATGACCGTGATCGGCGTGGCGAGTGATCTCAAGCGGTACTCGCTGACGGAGTCACCGAGGCCGGAGATGATCGTGCCGTATACCCAGAAGCCGTACCCGAGCTTTTCGACGATGCAATTCGTCGTGCGGTCAACGACACCCGCGGCGCAACTGCTGCCGGCGTTGCGGAGCGCGATCGCCGGCGTGGACGCCGGGATACCGGTCTCCCGGGTGCGGACGATCGGCGATCTGGTGGCGGAGACCAGTGCGACCGCGCGGTTTGCGACGGCGGTGATGAGCGCGTTCGGGGCGTCGGCGTTGTTGCTGGCGATGGTGGGGTTGTACGGCGTGATCGCGTACGGCGTCCAGCAGCGGCGGCAGGAGTTCGGCATCCGGCGCGCACTGGGTGCGGCGCCGCGGCAGATCCTGCGGCAGGTGGTGACCGAAGGCCTGCGTCTCGCCGCGATCGGCGTGATCGCCGGGACATTACTCTCAGTCGTCGCTGGGCGCGCGTTGCGGCAACTGCTTTATGAAGTACGCGCGTACGACATCGTGACGCTCGGCGGCACCGGCGCGGTGCTGGCGATCGCGACGGTCATGGCGTGTCTGGCGCCTGCGTGGCGTGCGTCGCTGGTCGAGCCGAAAGTCGCGCTGGAGGACGGGTAGGACGGCGGCGATCGTCATCCGGTGTGTCCCGCGCCGGATGACAGTTTCCGGTGACCTTCCGCGCATTGTCCTTTGGGCTACCATACAAATGACGATCGCTCAACTCATCACCCATCTGCAGCAGTTCGATGGCGCGCTGCCCGCCTTCATACAACTGCCTGACGGCATTTGTCTGGAGCCGATCGCGCACGAGATGCAATTCCTCGAGATCGGGGGCAATATCGTCGCGCGGCCGCCCGAGTGGGCGATCCCGAACGCGTATCGCGGCGTCCTCGTGTCGCCCGCATCGCCGGACGAATAGGCATGCAGGTGCCGGTCTGAGCCATTGATGATTTCGCACGTGCGGGCGGAATTTGCCCTGCACATGTGATGCGCATCACCAAAATCGGGAGTGGGCACACCGCGTGCATGTCGTGATGCAGTAACGCGGTCGCTTCGATGGGCGCCGAGGATGAAATCTCCTATCGGCGCTGAGGGTCCCCGAACTATTATCTGGTCATGCGTGTATTGGTGCACGTGCCTCCATCAGGATCGCGCCGAGCTTCCCCTTCCACGGATTCGTCCGGCGCACTGCGCGCAGCGGAGTGATGGCTGTGCGACACCTCGATGCGTGGCTCGGCATCGCCGTGCTGGCCGGAGCGGCAATCGTCCCCTCCTGCATCTTCTGGCATCCGACGCGCGCATATGCGTCGGGGAAAGAAGGGCGGCTGACATCAATCACACATCTTCGGCGGGTCGATCGCTGGCTTCGCATCTTCACGGTGCTGGCGGGCGGCGTTGCGCTGTTCCGGCACGATGGGTTTCTGCTCGAGTGGTACCATGCGCCCGCGTTCGTATACGCGGGGACCATCGTGACACTGCTCGGTGTGGCGCTGCTCGTCGCATCGAAACGGGCGCTGGGCTGGAACTACAGTCCCGGGTTCGACGGGTACGTGCCGTTCCGCATCGTCGACGAAGGTCCGTACCGTGTCCTGCGGCATCCGATGTATGCGGGGCGGATCGTGATCTTCGCCGGCGCGTTCATCATGACCGGTTCCACGTGGCTGATCCTGGCCGGGATCGTGGCGCTCAGCCTGTACTGGCACGCGGCGCTGCTCGAAGAAGTCGATCTCGGGCACTGGTTCCCGATCTACCATCTCTATACGCAGCGTACGAACCGATTCATCCCCACGATACGTCCGCGGACGCCATTCACGCATCACGACCAACTGGCGAGCGACGAGCAGCTCGTGCTCGCGGATGTCATCTCGCTGGCCGAATCTCCTGCGTCGCAAGAGCGGGTGTCGAGCGCACCTGACGCGGCGTAGGCGGTAGCGGTCGGGGGCGGGGCGTGCCCGACGGGTTCTCAAATGGCCCTGCTCTCCTCGGCGACAAGCCTTTGATGGCACGGATAGACGCGCCGTTGGCCAACAGGCCGACCTACGGTTGCCCGAAAGGGCGCCCTACGGGTCTCGAACGGCGCCTACTGCCCTCGGCGACAGGCGGTGGTGGGACGGCAACTACAGTCTTACTGGGCGGGTCATGACCCCTACCAGGGACGGAATCGTGTGCGGCGGATTATGAGGCGGCGGGGGGATCTTTGGGGCCGGGTTGCTCGCCACCCGATGTGATCGTGGGTGTGGCTGGTGGCCGTGGCGCCCGGATGATTGCCAGGCGCTCCTTGCGGATCTTGCGCAACTGGACCACCGCAATGAGCGCTGAGAGGACCGTCCAGACACCGACGTAGATCTGCTGATTCGTGCCGGGGTGCTGGTCGAGGTGGAAGTGGTAGAACACCGCAGCCCCGACGAGATCGAGGGCGGCGATGAGCACGATCAGTATCGTGAGATGGCGAGAGATGGTGGTCATCGGGTTCCTCCGGTGCCATTGCATTCGGCCAGCACGTGGCGGGGTGCCGGAGCATTGGGGAAGAGGGCGCGGGCGGCGGCGACGTGGGGGCGGGCGCGCGCGCAGGAGCGTCCGTGGGCATACGACTCCGCGAGCCGTAACTGAATACGATAACTCCCCGGATCCATTCTGGTGGCCAG
This sequence comes from uncultured Gemmatimonadales bacterium, assembly GCA_963737895.1. Taxonomy (GTDB): domain Bacteria; phylum Gemmatimonadota; class Gemmatimonadetes; order Gemmatimonadales; family Gemmatimonadaceae; genus Palsa-1248. The sequence continues at coordinate 580,405 of CAVTUF010000002.1, forward strand.
CTCGAGCGTGTGATCGTTGACACCGGCTCGTGTGGCGGCGACATAGAGCGCCATCGCGACCACCTGGGATGCGCTGCGGACGATCGCGATGCCGCCCGCGGCGACGACGACGACAATCACGATGCGGCGCACGTTGCCGGGCAGGCGGATGTCGCCGCGCGCGACGGGTGGCGGTTCGAGTGAGCCAGCGAGCGCGCCGAGGATCGACCATGCGATGAGCGAGGGCGCGGGGAGGAGCAGCACCGCATCGAACGCGCCGACCGCAATGATTGCCAGCACCGTCGCCGCCAGCGCGAGCGCGAGCATCAGCCGATCGGCGCGGCCGTCGCTGGTCGCCTGGGCAGTGGCGCGCGCGGCGGCGACGAGGAGACCGAGGAGCGCGAGGGCGAGACAGATCGTCGCGGGCACGCCTCGCTCGGACAGAAACGCGGCCCAGTCACTGCTTGGCCACGGGTTGGCGGTCATACCGTCATCGGTATCGAGCGACGGGTCCGTCTTTGGCGCGATCCTGGGGTAGACCACGGCCCAGTTGCCGGGGCCGACGCCGAGCACGGGGTGACTGATGGCGAGTCGCGCGGTGTTCGCGTACTGGACGAGGCGGCCGTGGCCACTGCCCTCGCGATAATTCGTCACATTGATGACAGAGTCGAGATACGGTGACGTGCTTCGCCAATTGAGCGTGTTGGGGATCGTGATGGCGGCGAAGATGCCGGCGGCAATGGCGATGAGCGCGACCGTGCCGCGGAGACTGACCGATGGAGCGGGTTCGCCTGATAGCCGGCGTGGAGCGGTGGCGGAGCGGATGCGCAGCGTCTTCCAGCCGCGCCAGGCGGCCGGGAGGACACAGAGCAGCGCGACCGCGGTGGCGACCCATGCCGCGCGTGATCGTGAGAGCACGAGAGCGGCGGTGATGATCGCGATCGCCACGGCGCCCAGGAGCGCGCCGGCCGCGCGGCGTGCGCGGAGGACGATCATGATGAGCACCGGGATCCCGATCGCGGCGAGGTGCGCGACGAAATTACGGTTGCCGAGCGTGCCGCCCGGCGAGCGATTGAGACTGAAGAGCTCCGTCTCGACACCGTAGGCCTGGAACAGCGACGTCGCTGCGGCGACCGTGATCGCGCCGGCCATGAGGGCGAGGACCGATCGCGCCCATCCCGCGCGGGCGAGCGAGTGTGCGACCCAATAGAGGAGGATGCCGGAGACGCTGACCGCGAGACCGCGTGCCGCGAGCCAGCCGTTCTGCGAGAAAAAGGCGGAGGCGGCGCTGAACAGCAGGAACCCGGTGAGCAGCGTGTCAACGCGAGTCAGGGGAATCGCCGGCCCGCGTCCGCGTCCAGCCGCGCGTCCCAGGGCGATCAGCGCGGCTGCGGCGGCGAGCGTGGCCGTGAGGTGGAGTGCCAGCTCCTTGGGGATCGCGTAGCGATCCAGGTCGAACACCTTGTAGGGCAGCGCGGCGAGTACGGTGGCCACCCCTCCGAAGCCCAGGACCGCGATCGTGGAGAGATAAGACCGGCGGCCATCGGCCAGCGAGGGGGAGGGGGAGGGGGAGGGGGGCTCCGAACGCATGCGGGGAATTATGGCGAGACAGCGGGGGCCGCCGCAGGCGGACCGGGTGCGTGGGTGTGAGTTGGCACCAAACCGTGGGGTCGCAGCCTGGAGTCTCCGGTGCCAGAAGGGATTCGGGACAGGGTGCTGGATCGGGCGGTTGGGGGCGTGACTTTTTGCTGACGGTACCGTCGAACGACCGTGGACCAGCGCCCGGCCAAACCAGCCCCTGCACCCCCCGCCGCACCCCTCGCAGCACCGCCCGGACGCGCGCCGGAAGCCGTGTTGGCGGGCGGCTAGTCCGGGGGCGGCATCCGTGGGCAGTGAGCTGGCGGGCGGCGTGGCTGGTCCTGGTCGGCGGGTCGGTCCTGGCGGTGGTGATTTCGCAGACCACGCGGCTGCCCCGGACGCCTGGCGCGGTCCTCGTGGTGGGGATCGTGGCGACCCTGTTGCTGTCCGCGGTGGCGAGACTCGCGTATGCGGCGCAGGATCGGGCGGAAGCGCGGGCGGCGGCGGAAGAGCGGCTGAGCGACTTCCTCGATACGGCGAGTGATCTGATCGAGATCACCGCGCCCGACGGCCGGCTCCTGTACGCGAACCAGGCGTGGCGGAACGTCTTCGGGTATGACGAGGCCGAGCAGTCGACCGTGTCGACGGCGGTGACCGTGACGCCGGAGTACGCCGAGTCGTACAGGGGATTGCGGCTGCGGGTATTGGCGGGTGAGAAAGTGGGAGAGTTCGAGGGAGTGTTTCTGACGCGGCAGCAGCGGCGCGTCGTGCTGGCGGTGCGGGCGACCTGCGGCTACGAGAACGGCCGGGCCGTCAGCGTGCGGAGCATGTTGCGGGACATCACCCCACAGCGCGCGGCGGAGGAAGCCCAGGCGCGGCTCGTGGCGACCCTCGAGGCGACCACCGATTTCGTGGGCATCGGCAACGGCAAGGGGCGGGGCGTCTACATCAACCGCGCGGGCCGCCGGATGATCGGGATCGGTGACGACGACAATGTGACGTCGCTGGGGTTGAGCGCGATGCTGTCGCCGCCGGCGCGCCAGCATCAGATCGACATCGCGTTGCCGACGGCGATTCGTGACGGCGTGTGGGAGGGCGAGACCTCACTGCAGACTCGTGACGGCCGGGAGATCCCGGTATCGCAGGTGCTGGTGGCGCACAAGTCATCGCAGGGCGGCGTGTGGTTCGTGTCGACGATTTTGCGCGACATCAGCAGCCAGCGGCGTCGCGAGGCGGAGCTCCGGGAGAGCGAAGAGCGATTCCGGATGCTGTCGGACGCCGCGACCGACGGGATTGCCGTGTCGCGGGCGGGGCGGTATCTGGAAGTCAATCGTGCGTGGTGCCGGATGTTCGGGTACACCGAGCCGGAGCTGGCGGACATTCCAGCGGCGGCAATGGTGGTGCCAGAGGAGCGGTCGGGGTTGTACTACGTGATCAGCAAGAACATCCCATCGTCGCGCCAGGTCGTGTGTCTCCGAAAAGACGGCTCGACATTCGAGGCGGAGGTTGCGGGCACACCGATCTTCTACAAGGGCTCACCCGCGCGCATTACCGTAATGCGGGACATCACCGAGTGGAAGCGGCTCGACCGCATGAAGAACGAATTCGTGTCGACCGTCTCCCATGAGCTGCGCACGCCGCTGACATCGATTCGTGGCGCGCTCGGGCTCCTCGAATCCGGTGCGGGCGGGGGGCTGACGCCGCAGGCGCAGGAATTGGTGCGGATCGGGCGTGGGAACACCGAGCGGCTGATCCGGCTGATCGGCGACATGCTCGATCTCGACAAGATGGAAGCGGGGCGGCTCGAGCTGCATCTCTCGACCCTGATGCCGGCGGAGCTGGTGCGGACGGCGGTCGACGGCGTGCATGTGATTGCGGAGCAGTTCCAGGTGCGGATCGAGGAGCATGTGGAGGCGCATCGGACATTGGAGGGGGATCACGACCGGGTGATCCAGGTGTTGACGAATTTCCTGTCGAATGCGGTGAAGTTTTCGCCGCCGGGGTCCGTGGTCAGCGTATCGGCGGTGATGGCGGAGGTGCCAATGCCGGATCCGTTCGTGCCGGCGGGTGCGGGGCGGACGGCGGGCCGGGCGCCGGTGCGGTTCGTGGTAGAGAACCCGGGGCCGGGGATAGCGCCGGGTGACATCCGATTGCTGTTCCAGCGATTTCAGCAGCTCGACGGTTCGGACGGCCGCCAGCGTGGGGGGACGGGTTTGGGGCTGGCGATTTCGAAGGCGATCGTGGAGCAGCATGGGGGGCGGATCGGCGTCGAGTCGGAGCCTGGGCGGACGACATTCTGGTTCGAGTTGCCGGCGGCGGCGGTGCACAGCAATCGGCTAATAACGCCGTTCGGTGGCGTTACTGTGGCGTGAATGTACTGATACTGTCGTGAAAATGGTCTAATTTGCCGACACGATGCGACGTCCCTCTGGTCATTGGACCGCATCGGGGACTCGCCCGAAAGCTCAGGCGGTCTGCTTTCACTTCGGTTGGGGATCGGCCGAGTACGCGCCGGAAGGTACGGTTCATGTGGCTTTGATCGCAGAACCCGGCATCCGACGCGACGCGGGCGCATGGCAGCTCGGTCTCGCGCAACAGGTTGGCCGCGCGTTCGACGCGGAACCGCGCGGCGGTCTCCTGGAGCCCTTCTCCGGTCGCGCGCCGATAGGCTGATCCGATCCAGGACGGGTGCCGGTCCACAGCTCGCGCGAGGTCCTTCACTCGCAGCGTCGTGTCGTTCCTGAGTCGTTGCACCAGCGTGCCGAGCCAGCCGGGCGCTTCGGCTTCGGGTTCGGGGTGCACGCCTTCCAGGAACTGCCGGAGTGCAGCACAGAGCCGAACCTCCGATCCGTTTGATCCGCACGCGTCGAGAAGCGCGCGCCTCGCCGTGTTGGTGTCAGCGCCTAACCAGCGTTTGACGGGCATGGCTGGCAGGAAGGACCGTCCGAGCCATGCCGGATCGAACTCGATCTCGATCTGTTCGAATCCGTCTGCGGCGACGGTGTTGCGGTGCGCGGCACCCGAACGATAGAAGACCACGGACGGGGCATTGATGAACTTCTCTCCGATCTCCGTCTCGTTCAGATATGAGCCGATCACATAGACCGAGACCACGGGCCAGTCGTGCGCGTGCTCGGGGACCCGGGTGTGGCTCCGGTCGATGACTCGCGAGACGAAGGCGCCGGTGAAGTGGTGCAGGTGTAATCCGTCCAATAGGCGCTCCGAGGCAGGCGCTTATTAGACACAGGCGTCGCGTCAAACCGTTCCTGGCGTCCGGCCGGGCCGGCTGGGTGTTCCCATTTCGGGACCGAGGGCGGACGGCAGCACGCCCAGCCTGCAGCCGCCGTGAAAACATCGTGCGCCTGCGCACCGACCGCGATCCGCTCGCGAGCTCACGCGTCCTTCTTTCCCCTCGTAGAATCCCGTTCGTACGTCCGGGCGAGCGCATCGTCAATTTCGGGGAAGACATTACCCATGCCAATGTCGTCCAGCATGCCCGAACCGGTGAGGGCAGCCAGCGGCTGGGCCTGTACTTCGGTGAGCAGAACGTCCGATCCCGCGCGGCGGCTCCGGCGCACGACATCTTTGAGTGCGTGGATGCCCGTCGAGTCCAGTGCGTGTACGTCTCGCATTCTGATGATCAGCACTTTGGGATGCTCCGCGAGCTGGTCGAGCGTTTCCCGGAAGGTTTCGACGGCACCAAAAAACAGCGGACCGGTGATTTCGAAGACGCTGACCCCGCGCGGGATGTCCCTGCGCCACGGCTCGGCCGGATCGAGCGCCGCATCATCGTCGATGCCCCCAGTGAGAACGGTGACACTGGTCAGCGTCGCCATGCGGCGGATAAAGAGAAACGCGGCCAGCACCATGCCGACCGATATCGCCACGGTCAGATCGACGAGCACCGTCAGACCGAACGTCGTGAGCAGGACCGCGACGTCGCTTCTCGGGGCGCGCAGCGCAGTCCGAAACGTGCGCCATTCACTCATGTGGTACGCCACGACCACGAGGATGGCGGCGAGCGTTGCGAGCGGGATCGCGCCGCATAGCGACCGAAGAAGAGCGTGATAAGGAGTAGCGTGACCGCATGGGTCATCCCGGCGATCGGCGTGCGGCCGCCGTTCTTGATGTTCGTTGCCGTGCGCGCGATGGCCCCGGTGGCGGGAATGCCGCCGAAGAGGGGAGAGGCGATGTTCGCAACGCCCTGGGCGACCAGCTCCATGTTCGAGCGGTGACGCCCGCCGATCATTCCGTCGGCGACGACGGCGGAGAGGAGCGACTCGATCGCGGCGAGCATCGCGATGGTGAACGCGGGGCCGACCAGGGCGGTGACTTGCTCGATGGACAGGTGCGGCAGTTGGGGGTGCGGAATGGCCGCGTTCAGCTCGCCGAACCGTGAACCGATCGTCTCCACCTGCAGCCCCATCGTGTGGACCGCGACGGTGGTGAGGACCAGCGCTACAAATGGCCCGGGAACGCGTTGCGAGATCCTTGGCCAGACCACAATGATCGCGAGCGCCACCGCTCCGACGCCAATCGCCGTGGGCGTAAAGGCCCTCGAATGTTCGATGAACGCCATCCACTTGTCAAGAAACTCGGCTGGTACCGCGCCCATCTGCAGGCCGAACAGGTCCTTGACCTGGCTCGAGAAGATGATCACCGCGATCCCGCTCGTGAATCCGATGATCACCGGGTGAGGGATGAACTTGATGGCGCTGCCGAGCTTGGCGAGGCCCATAATGACGAGGAGCACGCCGGCCATAACGTCGCCACCGTGAGTCCATCGATGCCGTATTTCTGGACGATACCGTAGACGATCACCACGAATGCGCCAGTTGGCCCTCCGATCTGAACGCGCGAGCCGCCGAGCGCGGAAATGAGGAATCCGGCCACGATAGCGGTCCAGAGGCCGCGACCGGGCGTGACGCCACTGGCGATCGCAAACGCGATCGCCAGCGGAAGCGCGACGACGCCGACGATGACGCCGGCCGCGAGATCGCGACCCAACTGGGCGCGGTCGTAGTCTCTCAGAGTCGAGACCAGCTTGGGGACGAGCATGGGCGCTAAAGTCGATCGACTCAGCGGATCACGACCGCGGGCGGGCGCGGCGCATGAGTGGCTGTCTGCGTGGAGAGCCCATCCCAGCGATAGCGACGTGCGAAGGCGCGGTGAGGAGCGACTCGACAGCCCGCACGAACCCATCGACGTCAAGGTGAGGTTCGACCATGGACTGGACCGCACATCCCTTGATGAAGCTCACGGCAACGGCCGCAAGGTCCGCGGTACTGATGCGGGCGAACCGGCTGGGATCGGCGGCGATCGCCGCCTGGGACATCGGGCGGAACGCCTCGCGGTAGCGGTCGAGCTCACGCTGCATGCGAGCGCGGATCGCCCGATTCCAGATGCCGGCGCTCCAGAACTCGAAGAACAGGCGGTTCCGCTGTGGTTCTGCCGACAGGCGTGCCATTTCCTGGCGAATCAGCGCGAGAAGCCGGTCGAGCGAATTCGGAATCGCAGCGATGGAGGGCCCAATGGCAAGCGTCGTGGTTTCGGTGAGCACCGCGTCGAGCACGGCGAGCAGGAGCCGGTCCTTCGTGTGGTAGTGGAAGATGATCAGGCCTACACTCATGCCGCCCTTCCGCGCGACGTCACGGACGGTGACGGCGCGAAGACCGCCGCGAATCGCAAGGCCATATGCGGCGGCGACGATCTGCTCCCGTCGTACCGACTCGGCGATCTTCGTTCCAGGCATCGGATATCCGGCTGAACGCCGCGCTGGAGTGAGCTGCGCATTTGCGACAGCGCCCAGACGCGATGAGCCTATATTGAACAATGGTTCAATATAGGCCGCGCTGGCTCGATCCGGAATCGGCGAGAGCCTACACAATGACCCCGGGGTAAGCCGATACCGGGGCGGTCTCGTCATCCAGCTATGCCTTGTGAAAAAAGCCGTGCGAGTAGGGGCCCGAGTAGATGTAGCTCACTTTTTCCGGCTTGTCGCTGAAGAATTCGTCGCATGCCTTCTTCACGCCTGGGAGGGCATTCCAGCCACCGGCATAGACTGATGGGTCGCAGTAGTCGTCGATCACGCAGACTGCGCCTTTGGACAATTTCGGATAGACGTATTGCAGGCTCACCGCGATCGAGCTGTAGAAGTCGCCGTCGAGGTGCGCGAAGGCGATCGCATCCGGCAACTCCATGGGCAGCGTGTCCTTGAACCAGCCTTTGTGGATTAATGGGAGGGGAAGGTCGTACTTCAGGAAGCTGCTGGCCAACTCGCCTTTGGTGCTGGAGAGCCATCCTTTGCGGAAGGGCGTCAAGCCATCGGCGTCGGATTTGTCGGGGAGTCCTTCGAAGCTGTCGTAGACATGCAACGTCCGGCCGGGTGCGTAGCGTTGCAGGACCTTCTGGATCAGCACCGACGTGTGGCCGGCGTAGCAGCCCAACTCGACGATGTCGCCTGGGACATCGTATACGAGGACCTGCATCACGAAGTGGTACAGATTCATGCGTTGCTCGATGCTGGTCATCCTGCCGGAGTACGGTCCTGTGCGGTACCGAATCCGCATCCCGCGGAGCGCCTTGTTGATCGCACGGTGCACGAGCGTGGGGCGTTTGGGCTGCCAGTCGAAGTATTCCGCGAGGAAGAAGTTTTCCATTGGGGGGCAGCGGTCTGGAGTGTGATCCGGCGGAATGCCCTAACCCATTACCCGTCGGGCACCTTGAAGATCGTACTCAACCGTCGCCCGGGTGCAAGCCAGGCAAGCTGATCCTGGCGAAGGCCCGTGACGGAGCATTTGGACCGTCGTTTATCGAATGGATCGCATGGGCGCGTGCGATACCGGTCGCATGAGAGAGTCGTGGTGCGGGGCAGGCATCCGGCGGGGCCGGTCATGACCGGCCCCTACCAGGGCGGGCATCGGCCGCAGAGAGCGGGATCTGCGAGTCGTCCGTCATTCGTCATTGTGGTATCGGCTGACATCGGCGGGGCCGGTCATGACCGGCCCCTACCAGGGCGGGCATCCGTCGCAGAGAACGGGATCTGTGAGGTCGTCCGTCATTGGGACGGTGGTCTGGGGGGATGCAAATGTGCATAAGTACCCACAAAAAGCGCCGTTAATATTCGTCAACCTCTGCACTGAGAACTGATGACGCTGCTGGCCGCCCGCATGGGCAATCTGGGTACCGAGAACGCGTTCCGGGTGGGTGACGACATCGCGAAGTGTGTCGCGCGCGGGATGGATGTGGTGCGCCTGAACATCGGCGAGCCCGACTTCGATTCCGCGCCGCACATCAACGAGGCGGCGATCGCGCAGATCCGTGCCGGCAACTCGCACTACACGGATCCCCAAGGGACTCCAGCGTTGCGTGGGGCGGTGGCGGCGCATGTGACGCGGACCCGTGGCATTCCGGCGGACGCGAGCCGGGTGATCATCACGACGGGCGGAAAGCCATCGATCGGCTACACGATGCAGGCGTATGTGGACCCCGGCGACGAAGTGATCTATCCGAGCCCTGGCTTCCCGATCTACGAGTCCTGGGTGACCTACGTTGGGGCGACACCGGTGCCGCTGTCGATGCGCGAGGCATTGGGGTTCACATTCACGGCGCAGGATCTCGCGGCGCGGATCACCCCGCGCACGAAAGTCATCATCCTCTGCTCGCCATCGAACCCGACCGGCGGCGTGCAGACGCGCGAAGAGCTGGCGGCGATCGCGACGGTCATTCGCGAGCGGTGCCGTCCCGATGTGCGGGTGTACTCGGATGAGATCTACGAGCACATCCTGTTCGACGGCGCGGTGCACCACAGCATCGCGGCGGAGCCCGGGATGGCGGAGCGCACCATTATCGCATCCGGCCACTCCAAGGGATTCGCGATGACCGGGTGGCGGCTGGGGTGGGCGCTGCTGCCGACGGCCGCCGAGGCACAGATCTTCAAGCAATTGAACATCAACTCGATCTCGTGCGTGCCGCCGTTCATCCAGGAGGCGGGGCGAGTGGCGCTCGAGAGCCCGGAGTCCGCGCCTGCGGTCCAGCAAATGGTGTCGGCATTCCAGGGGCGCCGGGATTTCGTCGTGAGCGCCCTCAACGCGATACCGGGCGTCACGTGCCAGGTGCCCAAGGGTGCCTTCTACGTGTTCCCGAACGTGGCCGGCGTGTGTGAGCGGCTCGGCATCCTCGCGGGGTACGACCGGCTGGGCGGCGACGCGCGTGCGCGGACCTCACCATCGAGAATGCTGCAGGGATTTCTCCTCGAGCGATACGGCGTGGCGACGATGGACCGGAACTCGTTCGGCCGGATCGGCGCCGAGGGGGAGCATTTCCTCCGGCTCTCGATCGCGACGAGCCTCGAGCGGCTGCGGGAGGGAATCAAGCGAATGCAGCAGGCATTCAGCGACACGGCAGGGTGGACCGAGTACTGGGACGCGTCGCAGGCAGAGGGATCACCCACGACATCACGGCTTGCGCGGGCGGGAGTGCCGGCCTAGGTTAGCGAAGCCGCAATCAAAAGCAGCAGCTCAGCGGGACCGAATGTGCAGGGAACAACTGAAGAGTGTCGTGGTCATTTGCCGCGTATTGCAGCCACGTTAAACAAGTGCTAAAAAGCGAATGCCCCGCGGCTTTCATCGCTGCGGGTTTTTTGTTTCCTCCCAGTCCGGCAGGCCTGTATGCCAGAGCAATCCCCGAAGAAAGTCACCGTGGAGACATTGCGTCGCATGAAGCAGTGTGGCGAGCGGGTCGTGTTCCTCACCGCCTACGACTATCCGACGGCGACATTCGCGGAGCGTGCGGGAGTGGACATGCTGCTGATCGGCGATTCGGCGGCAATGACGATGCTGGGGCTACCGTCGACGCTGGGGATCACGCTGGACGAGATGCTGACGTTGTCGCGCGCCGTGAGCCGGGCGGCGAAGCGGGCGTTCGTCGTGGGCGACATGCCATTTCTCTCGTATCAGCCATCGGACGAAGTTGCGATCCGGAGCGCGGGCGCGTTTCTCGTGGCGGGGTGTCATGCCGTGAAGTGTGAAGGCGGGCAGCGCGTCGCCCCGCGTGTGCGGGCGATGACCGACGCGGGGATCGCGGTCATGGGCCACGTCGGCCTCACGCCGCAGAGCCTCACACAGCTCGGTGGCTACCGGGTGCAGGGGAAGACGCGGGCGGCGGCGGAGCGGGTGCTGGACGATGCGAAAGCCATCGAAGAGGCGGGCGCGTTTGCGGTGCTGCTCGAAGCCGTCCCGCCGGAGGCGGGGGCGCTGGTGCGGGAGGGGCTGAGCATTCCCGTGTACGGCATCGGTGCGGGCCCGCACGTCGACGGGCAGCTCGTCATCTCGCACGACATCCTGGGCAACTTCGTGGGGACCGTGGCGCCGAAGTTTGCGAGCCGGTATGCGAACATCGACGCGGAAGTGGAGCGCGCGTTCCGGGCGTACGCGACCGACGTGCGGGCGGGCGTCTTTCCTCGCCCCGAGCACTGGTACGACGCGACAGGCTGGGAGTGATGCCTGGATCGTTGGGTGACGCGTCCCGCCAACACGGATGAGCACCGGCTCAGGGTATCGGGCCGCTGGGTGTGTCATCACATGATATGGTCTCTTTTTCCTCGGGTAGGCCCGATCGCGCGCCTCGGACACTGACGCGCGGGGTCCACGGGTCGCCCTCGAGAACTCCGGCTGAACCCCCAGCGGCCGATACAGCACCCTCCGCGTACGTCGCCGTTTCTGGACTCTGGATCGCGGCAGTACTCGCCGCGAGCCTGCTGCCGCGCACCCTTCACACACAAGCACCGCCGGCATCGAGCGTCGAACTTTCGTTTCGGGACACTACGTGCGCACCGTGCCACAATTTCTATCAGTACGCCGACGGAGGCTGGATACGGTCCACGACTGTCCCACGCGACCGAGGCGGCTGGTCGACGTTTGACGAGATGCGCGAGCGGAATCTCCGCATCCTGCACGCAATCCTCGATTCGCTGAGCACCGTCTCACTTCCGGCAGCGAGCCCGGGAGGGAAGGCCGGCCGATATTACTCCGCCTGCATGGATTCTGCCCGGGCGAACAGGGACGGGGTCCGCCCTCTGCAGTCCGAGTTGTCCCGGATCGACGCGATTACCTCCACCGCGGCGTTGCGCACGGAGATGGCCGTGCTGCAGCAAATGGGCGTGGGGGTTGCCTTTAAGCTCTTAGCGGCGCCCGATCCAAAGCATTCGACACAAGTGATCGTGCACATACGCCAAGGCGGACTTGGCATGCCGGACCGAGACGATTACCTGCGGAAAGACAGCACAATGGTCCGGACTCGGCGTGAGTACATCGCGCATGTCGCCCGTACACTCGTGCTCACTGGGCTCCGACCGACGGACGCGCAGTCGAAGGCCACGCGTATCATGGCGCTCGAGACACAACTGGCAATGGCGTCAATGACGATCGCCGAGCGAGAGGATCCGAACGCGATCTATCACGTCATGCCGATCGCGCGGCTCGCCGCCATGTCACCCGCCTTGGCATGGCCTGCGTTCCTTCGGGAATACCGGCGCACCGGCCACGCCGACGGTGGATGTTGAACAGCCGGCGTTCTTTGCGGCCCTGAACGACATGGTCCGGACCGTCTCGATCGCGGATTGGAAGGACTACTTGCGCTGGCGTTACGCAGCTACCGGGGCGCCCTTCCTCGACTCGGCGTTCGTGCAAGAAGACTTCCGATTCGCATCTGTGCTCTCTGGCGCCCCCGCTCTCCAGACGCGATGGAAACGTGTCTCATGCAGACGGATGCGCAGTTAGGCGAGGCGGTCGGGCCCGCATACGTGGCGCGGACGCTTCCCCCGGCTGCCAAAGCGAGCGCGCTCGCCCTCGTGCAGAATATTGAACGCGCACTTCGGGATGACCTCGCAACCCTCGGGTCGATGAGTGAGGCGACGCGCCGCGAGGCGCTCGCCAAGCTGGCGGCGCTCACGAACAAGGTTGGCTACCCCAATGTCTGGCGCAACTACAATGCACTCGTCCTGGCCGACGGCCCGTTCTGGGAGGACGTGGTCCGCGCGGCGCGGTTCGAGGCGGCGCGCCAACTCTCGACAATTGGCCACTCCCCGAATCGTGGCGAGTGGCGGATGACGCCGCCGACGGTCAATGGATACTATACGCCAGCACTGAACGAGGTGGTGATTCCTGCCGGCATCTTGCAGCCGCCGTTCTTCGATCCTGATGCCGAGGATGCCGCAAACTATGGCACTCTCGGGTACGCGATCGGCCACGAGCTGACGCATGGTTTTGATGCCGAAGGCCGCCAGTTCGATCACGCGGGCAATCTGCGAGATTGGTGGACGTCCGCCGACGCAGCGGCATTCAGCGACCGGGCCGCACGTATAGTCCGGCAGTACGGCCAGTACGTCGTCATTGATACGGCGCACATCAACGGGCAGCAAACGCTGAGCGAGAACATCGCTGATATCGGAGGCGTCAAGATCGCGTATGCCGCCTTCGAGCGCGCCATCGCGGGCAAGCCGCGCCAGGTTGCCGGCGGATTGACGCCCGAGCAACGATTCTTTCTTGCTTTTGCGCAATCGTGGAGGTGGAAACTCCGGCCGGAGTACCAACGGACAATGCTGCAGAGCGACGTACATTCGCCAGGCAAGTGGCGGGTCAATGGGGTGGTGTCGGCCATGCCCGAGTTTGCGCTGGGTTTCGGGTGCGTTGCGGGAGACGCCATGACGCTGCCCGATTCGTTGCGGGCGCAGATCTGGTGACGTGGTGATCACGAGAGCACGTGGGCTCCGCAACCTGTGAGCAGTTCGCCTGGCAAGCATGGCACGATACGCTGTGTGGGGACATTGCTGTCCATCAGTGGATATTCATCCCGCATACCCGGCCGGGACGTGATGATTGACACCAGCGCATCGCGCGGGTTGCTTGGAGGCGCATGGTGTCCTAGGGTTGCCGCTCGCGATTTATTGGCACGACACTGCGCGCCAGATGTGACGCGTCGTCTTTTTCCGAGTGCTTTCGCGTGAGCGCTCCTCGCCCGGCGGAACGTCCCGGCAGTTCACGACCCCTATCGCCTGTTCGGTGGGGGGACGGGACCACGCAGCCGCCTGCCGCGGATGACCGGGCTCTTGCAGGCCAGATTCGCGCTGGGGACCGGGCCGCGTTCGTGCATATGTTCACTGTCAATTATTCCGCGCTCCGGGATTACGGGGTGGGAATTGTGGGGTCCGTTGAGGTGGCCGAAGAGATCGTGCAGGACGTATTCGTGAGACTGTGGGAGATACGCGGCACGTGGGATATCCAGGGAACGGTTCGCGGCTATCTGTTCGGTGCCGTGCGGAACCGTGCGCTGAACGCCAGGCGAAGTATTCGTGCCGAGACCGCGCGCACTGAAGCTTGGGTACGCGAATGTTGGGTTGCCGGGATCGGGCACCCCCGCACTGTGGACTCGGCGATCGAGAATGCCGAGCTGGAGGCCGCTTTGACTCGTGCGGTCAACCAGTTGCCGCCCAGGTGCCGAATGGTATACACACTGCGCTGGCGGTATGACCTGAGCTACGCCGACGTGGCGCAGACCCTTGGGATTGCGGTGAAGACAGTCGAAGCCCATCTGGCCAAGGCCTTACGGGTACTGCGCCAGGAGCTCGCGCCCTATCGGTAGCGGATTCCCCGACCGGGTATAGGGGCCGGGGTGATCGGCTGTGTCGTAGGGTTGTGAATGCGAATCGGTGGTCTGCGTGATCCGCCCGGATTCCATCGAGCTGCTCCTCGATCGGTACGTGGCCGGCACATGCTCTGCGGCCGAGCGATTGGCCGTCCGCCAGTGGATTGGCCACAACGCGTTCCGAGCAGAGTTAGTTGATCGTCTCATCGCCGCCCGGGCGCTGGAACAGGCGCGCATCGCGCCAGCCAATGTTCGAGCGGCCGTCAAACGGCTCGAAGCGGAGCTGAACGCGCGGCCGGGGAACGACCACCGGCGTGGTTCAACCGGCGTCCCACGGGCCCGGCGCGCACCACCGCGCCGGTGGACGGGGGTGTTGGCCACGCTTGTTGGCGCCGCCGCGGTGTTACTGCTAGTGCTCCGCGTGCCGCATGGCGATCGCATGGCGATGCACGAGTACGCGACGGGTGCAGGCCAGCGGGAGACCGTGATGTTGCCGGACGGCACGGAGTTCACCCTCGCGCTGGCGAGCCGGCTGCGCGTGGCGGCCGATTATGCCGACGGCGATCGTCAGGTGGTGTTGGATGGCGAGGCGTTCTTCAATGTCGCCCATGACGATGCACATCCCTTTTCCGTGCGTGCGCAGAGCGCGGTAGCGCTGGACATCGGCACGAGATTCAATGTGCGCGCATACAATGGCGATCGCGCCGTACGCGTCATCGTATCGCAAGGAACCGTCGGTGTCGCGGCCAGGCCAGGCCTACACATCACGACGGGCAGGTGAGTACACCGCCGTGCGGCAGGGAGACGTCGCGA
The DNA here is from genome assembly GCA_963737895.1 of uncultured Gemmatimonadales bacterium. GTDB lineage: Bacteria > Gemmatimonadota > Gemmatimonadetes > Gemmatimonadales > Gemmatimonadaceae > Palsa-1248. The sequence goes on from CAVTUF010000002.1 coordinate 595,417, forward strand.
CGATTGCCGACACGAGTATCACGATCGTGCATGGTGCGGATGTACCGCGCGCGCTGGCATGGCTGCAGGGTGCCGTGGTCTTCGACGCAACGCCCCTGAGTGAAGCGATCCGGGACCTCGACCGCATGTACGATCTCGACATTGTCGTGGCGGATACCGCGCTGGCGGCAACCCGGATCACGACATCAGTTGGCCCGGAGCCGGTTGACGATGTGCTCGCGTCGGTGGCGTATGCCGTCGGCGCGCGCTATCGGCGTACAGGACGACGGGTCGTCATCTGGCGCCAGGCCGGAGGGGACGACCGGCATCCGAATCGTCCGGTGCCGGACCTACAGACCGCCAGTCGCCGCGCCGGCGGCACATAAGCACGAGCAATCGCTTGTCGAGCCATCGTCTGTGTCGAGGGGGACGGATGACGCGTTGCAGGACATACGTGATTACGGCCGCCATGGTTGCCCTTTCGGCCGCGCGTGCCCTTCAGGCCCAGGCGGCGACAACGGCGACCGAATTGCGCCAGACATCAGGTGATGGGGCGGCCGTGGGCGCCACAAGCCGGCTGGATCGTGTGATCAGTGTTCGCCTGGAGGACGTGACGATCCGGGACGCGGTCGCGCGCATCGCGGCGATCGCGGCGAAGGTTGGCGTAATCGTGACTTACAGCCCCGACCGGCTCCCGACTGATCGCGTCGTGTCACTCGTAGCTGACCACATCACGATTGGCGGTGCGCTGCGGGACGTACTGGACCATACCGGACTTGGTGTGATCGGACTTCCCAGCGGTCGCGTATCCGTCGGACCACTGGTCGCGAAGGGTCGTCGTCCCGAGATGCCGGTGCAGCCCGGCATCGGCACAGTGACCGGCGTCGTGACCGATTCCGAAAGCCAACTGGGTGTCGCGAATGCGCTCATTCATGTGACCGGTAGTACGGGAACTACTCGCACTGATCCTGGCGGCCACTATCGGCTGGTGGGGGCACCAAGCGGCACCCAGACGATTCAGGTCAATCGGCTCGGGTTCGCGACCGCGAGCAAATCGGCCGTGATTCCGGCGGGAGCACCGTGACGGTGGATTTCACCCTCACCGCCACGGTCGCGACACTGCAAATGCAGGTCGTGCAAGGGACTGCAATCGCGACGGCGACGGCACGCGAAGTGGGGGCCTCCGTCGGCGTCATCACACCCGATTCGATCGAGAAGGCACCGATTACAAACCTCTCGGAAATGCTGAACTCCCGAGTCGCGGGATTAGTCGTCGATCAAAACTCGGGTATGGTCGGCAGCGCATCGAGCATCACGATTCGTGGCGTTGGGAGCACAGCATTGAGCACCGAGCCGCTGATCGTCATTGACGGCGTGCGAGCGTATAACGACATCAACGGCCTAACTGATGTCGGGGGGACGAGCGGGCAGGGGGTTTCTCGCTTCGACGACCTTGACTTCGAATCGATCGAGAGCGTGGAAGTACTGCGCGGGCCTGCAGCGGCAGCTCTCTATGGCACCGAGGCGGCCAATGGCGTCCTCGTGATCACGACCAAGCGCGGGTCCGTGGATTCCCATCCACACTGGACCTTTTTCGGCACGCTGGGGCGTCTCGAGAACCAAACGAACTACCCGGCGCAGTGGGCCGGCCCGCTGCCGGGGGAGGTACGTGCTCGCTGATCCAGGAGTACTCAGGAAGCTGCGTCGCTGCGCACGGGCGGGTTGGGTCGACTGTGGCCTTCGATACCAACATGGTCAATCTCTTCGTTCCCTTTATCGACGGGTTCGACGAAGGGACGGGCCTCAGCGTCGCAGGCGGGAACCAGTTGACGCGGTACTACGCCGGGGAAACTGGGGGCGCCAGCAGGGCGACCTGGCGAAGAATTTCGACGTCAAGACACACGTCACCGGCGCTTTTGCAATCCATCCGATCACTCCGGTCGAACTCAACTTCACCGTAGGGTACACGCAGCGTCAGGTCGGTCTCCCGCAGGCGGATAATTCCGTGACGGGTGCGATCGTGAACGCGATGGTGGCGGCACCGTTTCCGAGCAATCCGGAGTTCATAACGGGCTCGAAACCGGCCCAACTGGCCCAGATTCCGGACCGCGAGAGCATTGATCGCTTAACCGTGGGTGGCAATGGAACCTGGACCATCACCCCGTGGCTGTTCGCGCGCGGCACGGTGGGCCTCGATCACGCCTCGATCTTCGACACGGAATTGTTTTCCCAAACCCTCGTCCCGTTTGTATTTCCGACTGGGTTTGCGGCCGATGGCAATCAGGATGTGTATACCTACACGGGATCGGCATCGCTCGAGGCAAAGTACGGGATCCCCGTGGGCACGCGGCTCACCGGATCGACCGCCCTCGGCGGCGAGTGGGTCGATCAGACCTTACACGGGCTCACCGGGTCAGGCGAAGGGCTACTTGTGGGAACGAGCTCGCTTGCCGGGGCATCGACGGACCTTGCGACATTGGAAGAGAACACGACCATCGTCAATCTCGGTGGTTACCTGCAGCAGCAGATTGCGTGGCGCAATGTCCTGTACGTCACTGTGGCGGGTCGCCTGGACGGCAACAGTGCATTCGGGGTGAACAGTAACACGGCATTCTATCCGTCCGGCAGCATCTCGTACGTAATGAGCGACGAGAGCTATTGGCCGAAGAACGATGTCGTCAGTTCCTTCCGCCTCCGGCTCGCCGGCGGCCAATCGGGCCGCGAGCCGACGTTTCGCCTCGCGCAAGGCTCCTTCACCTCAGCAGCATACCTGCTCAACGGAGCTTCCAACCAGACGGGCCTCATTGCGAAGACACTCGGCAACGCGGATCTCAAACCGGAACTGTCGACGGAGTATGAGGCGGGACTCGACGCCGGTCTGCTGCGCGGGCGTCTTACCCTCGGCATCACGGCGTATGACCGGGCGGCACACCAACTATCTTCGACGTTCCGCTCGACATCTCCACGGGTGTACCAGGAATAAAAACCGAGAATCTTGGCGAAATAGACAACCGAGGCCTCGAGGCATCGCTGAGTGGCACCATCTTCACGACGCGGCTGGTATCGCTCGACCTGGCAGTCACGGCGGCGATCCAGCGGAGCCGGGAGGTCAGCCAAGGAAACCTGCCGCCGACACCAATCTCCGACGGAGTCACCGGTGCGGTCATTCAGGAAGACACCTTCGGGCGGCCTATCGGGGAATACTACGCCATTCCCTACACCTTCAGGGACATCAATCACGACGGCGTCATTGAACCGAATGAGATCACGTACGGATCCAAGCCTGTTGCGATCGGTGAGCCGGGCCCGCGCGACGACTGGTCTGTCTCACCAACTGTACACCTCTTCAGTCACTTTCGCGTCAATGCACTCCTGGATCGCCGCGACGGAATAACCGTGTACGATGGCGGAGACGCATTCCGGTGTCTAGGAAGCTTTCAGCTCGGACGGGATTGCAACGATCCGCATGCATCATCAAGAACCAAGCAGCGGCCGTCGCGCTCAACAGCTCCGCATACGGCGGACCGGGAACCGACTACGGATATGTGTTGAATGGGTCGTTCTGGAAGCTTCGCGAGGTGTCGATCACGGTCACCGCTCCGGATTCGTGGTCGCACCGTTACCTGGGAGGGCGGGACGTCTCTCTCACCGTTTCCGGCCGTAATCTCGCGACGTGGACCCCGTATCGGGGCCTCGACCCAGAAATGAGCTTCAGCACGACCAACGCCGCCAGTTCAGCAGTCCCATACATGACGCAGCAGCTCTTCGGCCAGCCAGCCCTGCGCGAGTGGATCGCCCGCTTCGACATATCGTGGTGACAGCCATGACCTCTGACGCGAATGCTACCGTACGCCGTCCGATTTCACGTCGTCCGATTGCGAGCCGGCTTCGGGCTACCATAGCAATGACGCTCGCTGCGGACATGCTCTTGATTGGCTGCGACCTGCGCCAACCGCTGTCCGTCCCCGATCCTGACGTTGCGACCCCGACGTCCGCCTCTGGCCCAAATGCGCTTCCGTATCTACAAGCTGGTACATTGGCCGATTTTGCAGTCGCATTCACCGGCGCTGCCGACGAGGCCAACAACGGACACGAAGGCCTCGCGAACATGGGCGCCATTTTTACCGACGAGTTCACGGACTTCGATACATTCGCCCAACGCCAGGACCTGAACTCACGACTCGCAACGCCTGCAACAACAATCCGCTGCCATTTTTCAGAGCCTGGGGACCGTGCACAACGATGCCCGGCGCGCGCTCGCGCAATTCGCCCTGTACGGACCGGCGTCGGAGGGACGAATCGAGATGTACAACATTGATGCATACGTGTACATCCTCGTCGCCGAACACTGGTGCTCGGGTGAGCCGTTCAGCTTGGTCAATATTGCGACGGGCGCGGTGACGAACAGCCCGTTCCTTACCACTAGCCAGAATGCTCGACACAGCCCTCGCGGAATTCGCGCTCGCAAGGCAGGTCGCGGCGACCGATACCGCCGGAGCGGACGCTGCATTGCTGCCAACACAGATCGGCCTCGCGACCGTCGGTGCTGCGCGAGCGCTGCTGGATCGTGGCGACGTTGCTGCGGCGGCCCAGATGGCGGCGGCGGTAGCCCCGGGGTTCGTATATCAGATCGATGAGTCGTCGAACTCCCTTCGCCAACAGAACGGTGTCTGGAACTACACGATCAACATTCAGGCATTCAGCGTCGGCAACATGAAGAATGGGACCGGGCTGCCGTTTGTAGCGGACTCGCTCGACCCTCGAGTTCCCTCCACGATGAGTGGCACCCCGGGAGAGAATGGCCAGGGCCCGTTCTTCAACCAGGAGAAGTACCCGACGTCCACATGAACATGACGCTTGCGGGCTACCCCGAGGCGCAGCTCATCGTCGCTGAGGGGGATATTGTCGCGGGGAACTATCCGGCGGCGCTGACGATCATGAACACCTTGAGGTCCGTATCGGGCTTCCGCCAGCCGGTGACAGCACGGGGGCATCGCCAAAGCATCAGATCCTCGAATTACTCAAGGAACGCGCGTACTGGATGTACGTCACCGGACACGGCTGGGTGATTGGCGCAGAATGTTACGCGCACCCTACAATGCCACGCCGTTCAACTTCGTTACCAGCGATGTGTACCCGGTTGGGCCAGGCCTGCAGCGGACGCTCGAGTTTCCGACCCCCACAACGACGAACCCCAATCCCAATTTTGTCGCGTGCGACGCAACCGTCCCGTGACCGGGCGCGGCGCACGAGTTGCCGCGGACGCGCGAAGCCGATCGGCCGCTTGCCGGCAATAACGTGGAGATCCCGCTGTTTCGCCTTGTCGATGGGCCGACTCCTCTTTATGAGCTGTCTGCGCTCCGTACAATGCTCGGGGGAGCCCGCCATTGTCCGACAATCCTGATCAAGCGCGATGATCTGGCTGGGCCTGCGTTAGGCGGCAACAAAGCGCGGAAGCTGGAGTATCTGGTCGCCGACGCACTCGCGACGGGTGCCACGCACCTCATCACGGTTGGGGCCCTGCAGTCGAACCACGCGCGAATGACGGCCGCCGCGGCCCGGCTTGCGGGCCTCTGTGTGTGCTGGTGCTCGCGACGACTGAGTCCGATCCGCGGCCACAGGGCAACTTGCTACTCGACCGGCTCTTCGGCGCGGAGGTGCACCTGGTCCCGCCCGGTCCTGACCTTGTCAGCCCGAATCCACATGAAGAGGCATGCATTGCGGGCATTGTGGACCATTTACTACGCCAAGGTCATCGGCCGTACCAGATCCCCGTCGGCGGCTCGACGCCGCTTGGCACGCTTGGCTATGTGGACGCGACGCGGGAGCTGCAGCGTCAGCTGACCGAATTGCGTGCACGGCCGACACGAGTCTACTACGCGGCGGGGTCGCGCGGCACACAAGCAGGGATTGTGCTCGGGCGGATGTTGGAAGGCGCTGACTGGGTACCGCATGGCATTGCTGTGAGTCCAGGAGACCCGGCGAAAACGCTGCGCGCAGTGGGCTTGGTGATGGGCGCCGCGGCCCTACTTGGCCGTGAGGTCCACTGTGCCGCACAGGACGTGATCACGCACCAGGAATACATTGGGACGGCATATGGTGCACCGACGCCGGAGGCGGACGACGCCGTCCGATTGTTGGCCAGGACGGAGACTCTCTTGCTCGATGCAGTTTACACGGGCAAGGCGATGGCTGGTCTTCTTGACCACATCGCACGACGAGCCATACACCCCGATGAGACCGTGGTATTCATCCATACTGGCGGGGTGCCAGCGGTATTCAGCCACGCAGATCGCCTCGCTGTCTCGACCTCTTAACCCTCTCGTCATGCCAAAGCTGGTCGCTCCTACGGCGCCGAATGCGGCCCATGTTCACGTCACGTGGGCCGGTGGGTTGCGGTTCGATGCTGGCCCGCCTGCGGGGCCTGTCGCTCGAATCGACGGTTCCGCCGAGACCGGGCAGGGACCCCTCGATGCGATTTTGAGCGCGCTTGCCATTTGCGCGGCGACAGATATTCTCGAGATCCTCGAGAAGCGGCGAACACCGGCCGGCCGATTCACAGCAGATGTCGTTGGTGAACGCGTGGAGACGGTTCCGCGGCGGTTGCGGCAGATCGATCTCCACTACACCATTGACGGTCCTGATATCGACCGGGGACACGCCGAGCGAGCGGTCGATCTTGCGCTGACGAAGTACTGTTCAGTGCGCGGGTCGCTCGATCCCGCGATCCCGATCACGTTTGTCGTCACCCTCAACAATGAGCGCGGCATCCAGCGACAAGCCGGCGAGTGGCGACGCGGGGAGAGGCGCGGTCGCTTCCGACGTGTCCAGTGTGTAATCCGGAGCGATCGAGGAGCCCGCGCGATGCGGCGGTGACGTGACATTCGATGCTCGCGCGATCAACCAGCTTCAACGTGTATTGGGTATAGGCTTTGGGGTCGCTGTCACCGTTGGCAACACAGTGGGCGCCGGGATATCCGTACGCCGGGTGAAATCGCGGCGCGGCTGCCTGCGCGAGGCCTGATCACCGCCGTATGGCTGGTTGGGGGTGTGTACTCGTTGCTGGCGGCGAACGGCCTAGCCGAACTGGGGGCGATGCTGCCGCGGGAGGGGGCCCAGTACGCGTACACGCGCCACGCGATCGGGACATATGCCGGTTTCATTGTCGGATGGACCGACTGGGCCGCGCAGTGCGGGAGCGCCGCCGCACTAACGATCGTGGTCGCCGGGTCCCTTACATCCCTTGCCCCGGTGCTGGGGTCGCAGGCGGTTCCTCTGGCCGTCGTAATCCTCGCCTTCCTGACGGTCCTGCTATGGCGCGGCGTGCGATGGAGCGACTGGATACAGGGAGCTACGAGTGTGCTCAAGGCGCTCGCCTTTCTGGTCCTGTTGGTGGCGTGCTTTGTGGCTGCCGCTCGACACCTATCGGGAGTGGCCGGGCCTCCGCCGGTCATGCCGACGGGCACACATTTCTCGGCGTGGCCTTCGTGCTTGCCTTCCAAGCCGTGCTCTTCACGTACAACGGGTGGGCCGGCGCTCTCTACTTCGGAGAGGAGATTCGCGATCCCGGGCGGACGATTCCGCGTGCTCTCTTTGGCGGGCTTGGTGTCGTCATAGTGCTGTACGTCCTGGTCAACATTGGCTACTTCATTGTCCTTCCGCTTTCTACACTGGCCAAGTCTGCCGTGCCGGCGGCAGCGGCTGTCAATGTGATGGCCGGAGCACATGGCGACATTGTGGTGCATGGTCTCATTGCGGTTACGCTCCTTAGCTCGATTACAGCAAACCTCCTCATTGCGTCACGCATTCTCGTTCGCGCTCGCGCGCGACGGCGTGCTCCCGAAGCTGGGCGCGCGAGTCAACGTGGGTGGCACTCCCGCAATCGCACTCGGTACCAGCGCCGCGATCGCGATCGCGTTTCTGCTGACCGGAACGTTCGAGACGGTGATTTCGGTGCTCGCCATCTTCTTCGTGCTCGAGTATACGCTCTCTCTGACGTCCCTTTTCATCTTGCGCCAACGGGAGCCCGCTGCCGTCCGGCCATGGCGGGCATGGGGACACCCGTGGACAACGGGCCTCGCACTCGCAGGGTCAGTGATCTTCTTGCTGGCGGCGATTGCCGGTGACCCGAGGCACAGCGCTGTGGCAGCCGCGGTTATCGCGCTCAGCTATCCGGTATACCGGCTACGCGAGGGCGCGACCCAATCCGCTCTGTGATCGAGCAACTGGCCTGCTTCGTTCCGCAGGTCTTCTCGAGATCATCAGACGCTGAACTACACAATGAACGCACAACCAGCGTCCCCGCAATCCTGAAAGGAACCCGGCCCATGATTCGATCCAGATGCGTCATTGTATTGCTCGTTGCTCTAACATTGCCGGATGTGTCCTGGGCCCAAGATATCGGGCAATGGGTGGATTCCTATGTGCAACACCTCCCGCCCCCATTGGCCTTTCGTGGAACCATTCTGGTCGAGAAGAACGGCCAAGTCATTGTCAATCGGAGTTACGGACTGGCGGTTGAGGAGTGGCAGGTTCCGAACTCGGCGGACACGAGATACGAGATCGCGTCGGTCACCAAGCAGTTCACGGCAGCCGCAATCCTACAACTGGCGGATAGCGGCAAGCTGCAGGTTTCCGATCCGATCAGCAAGTATTACCCCGATGCTCCGCCCAGTTGGAGCGGCATCACCATCGATCAACTTCTGACCCACACGTCCGGACTGCCGAACAACGAATTGGCCAACTTCACCAAGGGGATCTGTACGCCGTACACGCCCGACGAGCTAATCAGGACGTTTCGTGATCGGCCGTTGGCCTCTCCGCCAGGTACCAAATGGGCCTATACGAATACAGAGTACTACTTCCTTGCCTATCTCATTGAAAAGCTCTCTGGCGAATCGTATGGCAGCTACTTAACTCATCACATTTTCGAGCCATTGAGGATGATACACTCGGGGTACGCGGCAACTGTTGCCGTCGTGCCACGACTGGCGGAGGGCTATACGCGGGAAGGCGGGATTCTTCGCCACCGAGACTACTTTGACCGCAGCCTGGAAATCGGAGCGGGAGGCATTGACACGACTGCCGGCGATCTCGTACTCTGGAACAAAGCCCTCGATTCGCCAGGATTCCTGAGCGCCCATGCGCTGCAGGCGATGTTTGTAGCCCACCCGCCGGGCAACTACGGCTATGGCTGGTTTGTCGAGACCTCACCGCGCCAAAAAGACTACCACGAAGGTGGGGATCCCGGATTCGCGGCATTCGAGGCGCGATATCCCGATCAGCACATTGTGGTTCTGGTACTTTCGAACGAAGATGATTCTCCGGTCAGAGACATTGCCCGGGCAATGGAACAGCACCTTTTTGGCGACTGATATTGCATTACCATCACCCGGCACAGCCACATCACCCCCCACGCGGCTTACGACAGGAGGTTTCGTGACGAAGACCAACCGCGTTGTTCCGAACAAGGAGTGAACCGAGGCGCGCAAGACGTTTCTGGAAAGGGAAAGAGTTCACGCGCATGCGAGACCAGGTCAGCCAGGCACGACGCGACCTACCTTGGGGAAGCCGTCAGCAAGAACTACGTTTTCGAGGCACGGCCGGCTAACCGCGCCTAGCCGCGCAGGGCACTGAGACCGGATGGGAGCGGTCTCGTCCTTGCATACGGGGCGTTCGCGAGCGATCTCCAGGTGATCTCCAATCGATCTCGCGAGGAGTCGCTGACATGCCATCCCCATTCTGGCAGGCGCCATGACGGACCATCCCAGCGGTCGCGCTAATCCGGGCCGATCGAAGGCCGCGAGCCACGACAAGGCGAGCCACCCGAAAGGGGATCTGCACGAGCGGCGCGCACCAGATCTGCCGCAATCCGCGGGCTGGCGCTCGCGCGACATCATCCGGGCGGCGGCGCTCGGCATCGGTGTGTTGGCCGCGGCGGTCGGCGTATGGGAGGCCAGCACCGTCCTGTTCGTCGTCTTCCTCGGCATCCTGTTCGGCCTCGCGATCTCGTCGGGCGTCGATCAACTCGCGCGTCTCCGGATCCCGCGCGGTCTCGGTGCGCTGGTCGTCGTGCTCGCGGTGGTGGGCATACTCACGCTGCTCGGCGCCCTCATGGCGCCCGTGCTCAGCGAACAGGGGCGCGAGATCCGCTCGCGTCTCCCGGATGCGCTGCATCAGTTGCAGTCGTGGGCGGGCCGGGAGGGTGGTGTACTCCGTTCGTTCACCGGACGGTTTTCGGCGCCGCCGCCGCCGGACAGCGGCACGCCCCATCACGGCGACAGCGCGCACGCGGCCCAGGCGCCGCAGCCCGCCGCCGCGCCGGAGACTTCTGGTGGCTCGGGGCAGACGGGCCTGGCGGGGATCGCGGGATATCTGTTCGGCTTCGTGGGCTCGACCGTCGAGATCGTGGTGTACGTGCTACTCGCGCTCTTCATCGCGATCTACATCGCCACCGAGCCCGAACTGTACCACCGCGGGCTCATGCATTTGTTCCCGCATCGGGCCCGAGCGCGCGCCGGGGATGTCCTCACCCAGATCGCGTCCGTGCTGCGCAAATGGCTGGTGACACAACTCATCGCGATGGTGACACTCGCCGTCGTGTGGGCGATCGCGCTGTCGGTGCTGCAGGTGAAAGCCGCCCTGGCGCTGGCGGTGATCGCGGGGATTCTGGAGTTCGTGCCGACGATCGGACCGACGATGGCAGTGATTCCCGCGCTCGCGATGGGACTGCTCGACTCGCCTGGCAAGGCGCTCTCGGTGCTGATCGTCTATCTCGCGATCCAGGGCCTCGAATCCAACGTGCTGGTGCCGCTGCTCATGAAAGGCAGGATCCAGCTAGCGCCCGCGCTCACGATCGCTGCGCAGGCGTTGATGACACTCGCGTTCGGGTTCATCGGGCTCATGGTCGCCGTGCCATTGCTGGCGGCGGCGATGGTGCCGGTGAAGCTGCTCTACGTCGAGGACGTCGTGGGCGATTCCGTGACGGCCGAGGGGGAGGGGGAGGGTGAGGGAGAGAGTGGGTAGTGCGAGAAGGAGAGAGGACGGGAGAAGCCAACGAGATCAGCGGCCGCCGGCTGGGAGGTTGTCGGTGAGGTATCTCGTCAGGAGTCCGAACAGGTGGCGGGTGGTGCCTTCGCCTTCGCAGATGCAGTGCGTGCGGTTCGGGTAATCCATCATCGTGAACTGCTTACCGGCTGCGACGAGGGCGTTGATCACCGTTTCCGAATTCTGGAAATGCACATTGTCGTCGCCCGATCCGTGCACGAGGAGCAGTTTGCCGCGGAGGCTGTCGGCGAACGCTATGGGTGAGGCGAGGCGATACGCGCCGGGGTTGTCCTGGGGGAGACCCATGTAGCGTTCGCTGTAGATCGTGTCGTAGAAGCGCTGGTCGGCGACCGGAGCGACCGCCATCCCGACCTGGTACACGCTCGGCGAGTGGAAGAGCAGATCGAGCGTCATCGTGCCGCCATTGCTCCAGCCCCATACCGCGACGCGAGTCGCGTCCGCGTAGGAGCGTTGCACGAACGCCTTGGCGGCGGCGGTTTGATCCTTCGTGTCCACGACGCCGATCTGCTGGTAGATGGCTTTGCGCCAGGCGCGGCCACGCGGTGCGGGAGTGCCTCGGTTGTCGACACTGACGACCAGGTAGCCCTTCTGGGCGAGCAGCAGGTGCAGCGGATAGTTGAAACCATCCCACTGGTCGAGGACCGTTGCTTGCGCGGGTCCGCCGTACACGAAGAACAGCGTGGGGTATTTCTTCGTCGAGTCGAACGCCGGCGGTTTGATGATCCATGCGTCGTACTGGACGCCGGGGACGCCGCCCGCGGTGCCGTCGAGCCGGGTGAATTCCACGCGGCGGTTCGAGACACCGGCCATAGTGGCTTTGAGCCGCGCATTGTCCATGAGGGTTCGCGCGACCGTATGCTCGGGTAGCCGGATGAGCTCCGTCGTGGGCGGTGTATCGAGCGTGGAGTACGTGTGGAACGCCCAGCGGTGGTCGGGTGAGATCTCATAGTGGTGCGACCCGGGCTGGCCCGCCGGAGTGACGCGTTCAGGGCGGCCGGTGCCATCGAGCCGGGAGCGGTAGAGAAACACCTGCGTCGCGTTGTCGGGGGACGCCAGGTAGTAGAACACCCCGCGCGTGCTGTCGATCGCCTGGATGAATGCCGAGCCGAAGGGGCTGTCCGGCTCCGTGACATCGAAACTGCCTGGCGTCAGAAGCCGCGTGCTGGATCCGTCGCGGGAGACGAGATAGGCGTGGCGCCAGCCGTCGCGTTCGCTCATCCAGATGAAATCCTTCCCGCCGTGCAGCCAGTGCACCTCATCGTCCACGTCGACCCATGCGCTATCGCGTTCCGTGAGGACCGTGCGGACCGCGCCCGTGTGCGCGTTCGCGAGCATCACATCGAGCGTGTCCTGCCGGCGATTGAGATGCTGGAGCACGATCTCGCCGGAGTTCGCGGCCCAGTCCATCCGGGCGATGTAATTGTTGCGCGGGTCACCGGGGACGGCGAGCCACTGTGTCGGGCCGCCGCTGGCGCTCACGACACCGACGCGGCCCGATGAATTTCGTCTCGCCGGCCTTGGGGTACTGGACCGGCTTGACGAACGAGTAGAGCGAGTCCGTGTCGTCGATCAGGTCGTAGTCGCGGACGCCGGATGCGTCGAGCTGCCAGTACGCGATCTGCTGGCCGTCCGGGCTCCATCGAAAACCATCACGGAGATTGAGCTCCTCCTCATAGACCCAGTCGAACGTCCCGTTGATGAGCGTCGTGGATCCATCGCTCGTGAGCTGCGTGATGTGCGGTGTGGCGGCGTCCTCGACGTACAGGTTGTGCTCGCGCACGTATGCCACGCGCCGGCCGTCGGGGGAGAACTTCGCGAACATGACCGTCGAGGGCGGAGCATCCGGACCGCCCAGCTTGCGGAGATTCCAGGTCGCGAGATCGAGCATCCAGAAGTCGCCGCGGGTGCGCTGCCGCCAGACCTGGCGGGAGTTCGTGAAGACGAGCAGCCGTTTGCCGTCGGGCGACCAGGAGTAGCTCTCGATCTCGAGCGGCGACGTGGCGCCAGACGGGACGAGCTTCGCGGCGGGAACGAGCACCGTGCGGGCGCCAGTTGCGGCATCGTAGCGGACGATGCTGGTGGCTTCGGATCCGCTGGCTGCCGGCTCGACCGTCGTATAGGATGCTGGCCCGGCTCCCGGGAACCATCGGGCCGGCCCGAAGAAGTCTTCCTGAAAATCCGGCGTGGTGAAGAGGCGGTCGAGCGTGACCTGGCCCGACGGGCCGCCGGGCCCCGCGCGTTGTGCAGCGAGGGGAGTGACGCAGAGAGCGGCCGGTGCCGCGAGAATGGCGCACAGCGAGGCAGCCCGCCGCAGTGCCCGAGCGGCGGGGAATCGGATTGGATGCATTCCAAAACGATACATGCCGTCACGCGATGGCGCACGGGTCGCGTGGAGTGCCGCGGACCGTACTGTATACATTCCGGAGATTTGCGCGGCTGCCCGTGCGGTACTGTGGGCTAATCCTTTACGCCCAGGCGGTTCTTGCTCCAGATCACGATCGTCGTGCAGTCGATGCGGCCGAGGATCGGGACGCCGAACGCGTTGGTGCTGGGGAGGCTTCGGACCTTAAACTCCTCGGGCACCTCGGGGGGCGTATAGACCTCGATGCCTGCCAGCGAATTGGGGAGCAGCATGGCATCGAGCTCACCGTGGACGACCTGGTTGAAGGACATGCCGTCGATGACGTACACGACGCACCCATCGATTCCGCGTGAGGCGACGACATCGGTCCCGGCGGGTCCGCCGTACGCGAGCCTGACGCCGTGGAAATTCGTGAACAGGTCCGTGAACTGTTCCGCGTGGCGGGCGGTGATCTGGTCGAGCGTCATGAATTGGCCGACCCCGACCCGCCGGCGTTGCGAGAACCCGACGTTCTGGTAGCCGCGTGCGAGCTGCTGCGCCTGCACGACCACGGGACTGAGCACATACGCGGCCTTCATCATCGAGACGACGACGTGTTGCGCCTGGCGGCGGGTCAGCTCGACGACCACCGATACCGGCTCGAACCCGACGGAGCGGACGACCAGCATGTGCGTGCCGCTGGGGAGACCGCGGATCGTGAAGTAGCCGGCGTCCCCGGTGGTGGAGGAATCGCCGGTGCCTTCGACCTCGACGAGCGCGCCCGCGAGGGGACCGCCGTCGGGGCGTTGCACCTGGCCTTCGAGTAGTGCCGCGCGTGTGGCGGCCGCGCGCGGCGCGGGTGTGGCGGGAGCGGCCGGCGGAGCCGCAGCCGTGATTGCACCCGGTTCGGGTTTTGGCTGAACGGAGCCCGGGGGGACCGGCAGGTGAAGCGTCGTCATCGTGATGATGCGCGTGCCGAGATCGACCTCACGCTCGGCCACGACACCGCTGTCGCCGCTGACCGCGCGTTTGGCGCGCACCGTGGCGACGAGTCCGGCGGGGAGCGCGCAGAACCGGAACTCGCCTTGCGTGTCCGATGTCGTTTCGCGGCGGCGCTCGGTGTTGGTGATCTCGGATCGTTCGATGCGGATGTCGGTCCAGGTCAGCGTGACATCGGCGCCGACGACCGGTTCGTCGGTGTCGGGTTCGACCACGTGTCCGACGAGGACCGCCGCGGAGTCGGCGGGAGCGCCGCTCGAGGTGCTCGAGCCATTGGACGGGGCACCGGCGCAGACGGCTTTGCGGATCGTGCGTCCGGACGGCGTCGCGAGTGTGACGACCGCGGGCCGTCCCGCGACGAGCGTGACGGGGGTGCTGGCGAGGGAGGTGCCGAGGGAATCGAGAACAGGGTGGAAGATGCCGACGCGGTAGCGGCCCGCGGCGACGCTATCGAGGCGGAACCAGCCGATCGAGTCGGTGACAGCCTGGCGGGACTGGCCATCGAGGAGGATGACCGCGCCGGCGAGGGGTCCGCCGCGCAGGCCGTCATCGACGGTGCCGACGAGCGTCGCGAGCGCGGGCCGGCCGGATGACACCCGCGAGGGTCCGTCCTGCCCGGGAGCTGGGCGGGGTCCGGCCGTCAGCGCGATAGACGCGGCGACGAGTGCGGTAAGCCAGCGCCGCGTGCCAGCGGCGGTGTGGCGGGGCTCCGCATGGTATGACGGGAGCACGCATCCTCCGGCTACGAACACCCATAAAATGGGGCCCGGCACGGTGTTATGCCAGAGAAATCCAGGGCCCGGCGCGCGGTATGGCCGGGTTTGGCCGGGCCGCACAATAGCGGCCGTCCGGGCGGCGCGGCGGGGTGTGATGCCGATGCATCGATGGGCCGGTCGCGACCGGCCCCTACGCCCTACTCTTCGTAGACCTTGAAGGCGGCGGAGGTGTTGTGGCCGCCGAAGCCGAATGCGTTGCTGAGGGCGACGCGGACATCGCGTGTGACGGGTTTGCCGATGGCGTAGCAGAGATCGCAGTCGGGATCGAGCTCGGTGACGTTGATGGTCGGCGGGACGACGCCGTGGACGATGGAGAGCACGGACGCGATGGCTTCGGCGGCGCCGGCGGCGCCCAGCATGTGGCCCGTCATGCTTTTCGTGGACGTGCACGTGATCTTGCGCGCGCGGGTGCCGAAGACGGTTTGCACGGCACGGCTTTCGGCGACATCGCCGAGCGGGGTGGCGGTCGCGTGCATGTTGATCGCATCGACATCGTCGATCGTCAGACCGCCTTCGGCCATGACGCGCTCCATGGCGAGGCGGGCGCCGAGTCCTTCGGGGTGTGGAGCGGTGACGTGGTGCGCATCGGCGGACGCGCCGACGCCGACGACTTCCGCGTAGATGCGTGCGCCGCGCTTGCGAGCGTGGCTAAGCGATTCGAGGACCAGTGCGCCGGCGCCGTCGCCCATCACGAAGCCGTCGCGCGTCTTGTCGAACGGGCGTGAGGCGGTGGCGGGGTCGTCGTTGCGGGTGGAGAGGGCGTGCATGGACGCGAAACCACCCAGACCGAGCTCGCAGATCGCGGCCTCGGCGCCGCCGCAGAGCACGAGATCGGCATCGCCGTAGCGGATGAGCGTCGTGGCGTCGCCAATGTTGTGATTGCCCGTCGCGCAGGCGCTGACGACGCAGTGGTTCGGACCGCGGAATCCGTAGCGGATCGCGATGACGCCACTGGCCATGTCGGGGATCATCATCGGGATGAAGAACGGCGACAGCCGGCGGGGGCCGCCCTTCAGATAGGCCTGCGTCTGTTCCTGGAACGTCTGGAGGCCGCCGATCCCGCTTCCGAACACCACGCCGGCGCGTTCGCGCGCGAGCGAGGACATGGACTCGGTGGTGATCCCGGCGTCGGCCATGGCTTCGGTGGCCGCCGCGAGCGCGAACTGGGCGAAGCGGTCAATGCGCTGCGCCTGTTTGCGATCCATGAAGTTCAGCGGGTCGAAGCCTTTGATCTCGCAGGCGAAGTGCGTGGTGAAAGCCGAGGCGTCGAACGCGGTGATCGTGGCGGCGCCGCTTTTGCCGGCCAGCATGGCCTCCCAGAACGCGGGGACCGTGAGTCCGAGGGGTGTGATGGCGCCGACGCCGGTGACGACGACCCGGTGGCGGCCGCGAGCGTCGTCGCCGCCTTTAGTGTCGGTCATACCAGGCGTCCGGGCACATGGAAGTGCCCGCTGTCGTCGGCTCGCGCCGCCGGATCCGCGGTTTGCATGGTGTCACGGAATATCACAGGGGGTGGGGCCGAGTGTAAACGGCAGAATGGGGCCCGGTGAGCTCGGACCGGCTGGTGCCCGCGATGCGCATTGTCACCTCATGCTGCGTGGGTATCCCAATTCAGAGCGATCTCGCGGCAGTTGTGGCTCATAACGGTGGAGCCAAGATCACAAATCTGATGCCGATTCCGGGTGCCGTTCGCTATCCAAAATGTCTAAGGCTAACGTAATATATCTATACCTTTACACGCGTTAAGGTTGGCTATATATTACATCAGTGCCTCGAAAACTTCCCCCACTTCCCTTACCGGTCCAGCGAGTGGTTCGGCAACTTGGCAGCGATATCTCGATCGCGCGCCGTCGGCGGCGACTCCGTATGTCAGTTGTTGCCAATCGCGCCGGGATAACACGGCAGACGCTTCAGCGAGTAGAGGGTGGGGCTCCATCTGTGTCGCTGGGCATATATGCAACGGTCTTGTTCGTTCTTGGGCTGATTGACAGGCTCGAGAAGGTGGCGGCGGTCGAGAGCGACACGACCGGCTCAATGCTGGACGAGGAACGTTTGCCAAAAAGGGTGAGGCAAAAGCCTTCAGCTCATCTCGGACGGAACAGGGAGTGAGTCTTGCCGCGGCGTCGTCTATTCGGACTCACGCGGCAGGATACAGTTTGCCGACCGACCCTGGGTCGTCACCATTCATCTGCGGGAGGGCGTGATCTAACAACGAGGGAAGGGGCGACGGCATGCGGAATGGTCACGCTCTTAGCTGCGGCGCTCGAGATCGTATGTGGCGGAGAGACTAACGCCCAGATGTATCGTCTGAGCACATGCTAGCGCCGCCAATCCGCGTGGGCCGAGGCTTGGACAGTAGCAGGAGATATCCAACGCAACCGGCGCCTCTCGCCGCCCTCCAATCCGGGTCCGACCGGGACAATGCGAAGACGGTTCGCGTCGCTGACTGGCAGCGTGGCAGGTGAATGTTAGGCCACGCCTCCGACGAGCCGCGCTCGCAGCCGACGCGCGTCGGCAATGTCAGCGGAGACTTTGGCTCTGGCTTGCTCCAGATTCGCGCGATGCGGTGTGCTGTCGGGCTCGTGCTCCAGATCGTACTTGATTTGGGCGAGAATATCGTTCCATCCCCCAATCTTGTCATTGAACATCTCGAGCATCGCCCGCACCAATTCGCGAAGATCAAGAGCGTCAGGAGCGTTCAGATCAAAGAGCGCTTCATTCCAGTGGCCCGCTCCACTTCTTGCCTTTACTAGATCGCCTTGAAACCAGAGATGGTCGCTCATCCGGAAATCGCAAGGATTCAGCACGACACATCCTGCGGCGCGTTCGGCGACCGACGGCCAATAGTCGCGCTTGAGGCGGTTACACGTCATGCACGCGTAGTACATGTTTGTGTAAGCGCGCTTCAGAGTGGGGAATCGCGCCTGCGGCTTGTAATGATCCACAGAGTACGAATCGGCCCGGGCGGCGGCGTCGGGAGAGCAACAATAAACGCAACGACCGCCGAATTCACGGCGAAGAATTTCTTTTGTAATTGTTGTAGGGCGTAAGTGGACCGGGCCGTTCAGTACGCTTGTGCTGCACCTTCGGGTATAGGAAAGGCGCGGGCATTTTAGGGCAGGATCAGCGAGCTAATGCCCGACGTTTCCCCGTCAGCCCGAGCGATCGAGCCAACTCATCGTTCTCCTGGGTGCGGCGTAACATGTCATCAGCCATAGCCTGCAGGCCCGCCACTGCGTCATCTGTCACTCTGGGCATCAAACGCCTTACTTGCTCAGTCAGAATTTCAAGACGCGCATCGAGTTCCGGGCTCGCACGCCCATGTACAAACCGACGCGCGAGCATACGGACCCGCTCGGCGTTGCGCTGGCTGGCTTCGGCAGCAGGGTCAGGAGCGAGCTCTGAGGCTTCGTCCGAAGTGTCAGCGCCCGGACTGAGATTGCCGCCAGTCACCATCCTGAGATCGTTTGGCAAAAGCTGCACGGTCCCTGCGCCCGCCGTACTCGTGAGTGGCGCAGGTCGTTGATCGTCTTCCATAGTGCCAATAACGAGCGTCGGAAACGGTGTCCTCGACGCGCTTTGAGGACGCCAGGCATCGTCACCGACGACGGCGCCCGCGAGGGCATCGATCAGTGGTTCAAGCTCAAGCATTTTCGCGTATGACTGCTTCGGGTCTACAAGAGCTGTTGCGGCGAGCGGCGTCATCGGAATGGCACCTTCTTTGGAGTCGAAGCCCCCATTGCGCGAAGCGCGGCGGGACCTATTGCCCACGAAAAAAGATCGAATATCTGGCCGTGTAGACCTCTCACAAGCTCAAGGACGTCACCAGCCTCCACGTTCTCCTCAGTAGAAGTCAATGTCGAACACATATACTGGACCGCTGTCTGGAGGGTTAGAGACTGGGCTAAATCCATGCTTAAAGACGTAATGCCCGGGGTTGGCGAGTCCGTCAACCTGTTGGGCATAAGCAGAGACATCGCCGTAAACACCATCCGAGAGTGGCTGCACCAATCTTGGGTTAACCCACTCTGTGAGTACGACGTCGGGGCTGCGCAATGGAAACACCGTGACGTATCTCACACCAACGCGGGTGAAGAAATCGGCGTCGCGGTAGTCGACTGTCCAAGACAGAAGGTGCTTCACCTGCTCTGCCAAATGCTCGAACGAGTCGTAGTTAGACGTCTCAACTGACATCGTCGATGCCGAAATCGACACGGTCCAGTCTTTGCCGCGGGACTTGAATAAATGCTTCGGCGGCGCCGTCTCGACCCCGGCCGGGCTAAGTGCTACCCCAGTCGGCTTTTCATGGTGGGGGTAGTGCGGACGGAGTTGAGTATGAACTTTAGCTAGCGCGTCGGGCTCAATTCCTGGAAGTTCGGGGAATCGGAGTTCGCACACTGCGATGCGAATAAAGTTCCGCTCGAACGTGACCGCATCGACGTGCGGAACGTTCAGCGAACGGACTGGCGCCTGGTCTCTAGACTGGCGCTCCGGCGGAGCCGAACTACTCGGCACGGGCGATCGCCGTCACACAGGATAAGATCGCTTGTCACCAGCGCGTGTGCTAGGGCGGCCCCGTTCGCCTCAGTGCGACTCTGCAATCGGTGCGGGATTCAGGCGGATGACCGAGTAGACGCGTCCTGGCACCAGCTCCGGATTCAGGAAGTTCCAGGTAGCGATGCCATCGTCGCTGCGGGGGTCGAGGAGGTACATGGCGAGGACGCCGAGTGGCTGGCTGGCGGGGACGAGCCAAGTACCGGCGGGGACCGGGCCAACGGACGTGGATCGCAGCCAGCGTCCGGCGACGGTCGCCTGGTGGTGGCCCTGGAAGAGGGTGGGATCGAGCGTGACCGAGTCAATGTGGAACTGTTCGGCGGATCCCAAGGTGGTGTCGGCGTGGAGCTCCCGCATCTCAATGCCGTGCAGGCGAAGGAGCCGGAGGATCGCGGTATCGCCCGCGGGAATGGCGTAGGCCAGCGGGAGGCGATCCGTGAGCGTGGGAGAGAAGCGGTCGACCACCGGCATCGGCACCGGGTGGATGCGGCCGCTCCGCTCGAGTCCGCGGGGGACTCCGGGTTGCGAGAGGACCGTGTCGCCGCCTGATCCGGTCACGTGGTCCAGGTCTTCCACCAGCACCGGTTCGGTCCCCCGGCTTGGAGCGAAACCCGAACGGATCGGCACATCCTGTCTGTGCGCGGGGTGCGATGCCCAATCGACGACCGCACTATCGGCGCTGGCGTTGAGACGGAGAATCTGCGAGCGGCGTTCGGCGACGAGCGACAGGATCTCGCGCACGAACGCGTACGTCGAGGCGACCCGGCGCTCGAACGGGTCGTGCGAATAGGCCTCGCTCAGAATCGCAATGCGGTTCCGGAGACCCACGTAGTTGGTGCCGAATCGGGGGCGAGCGTCGTACGTGCGCCAGGTGTGGCGGGCTGTGTCAATGCCTGGCGCGCGCTCCGGCTCGAAGTTGCCGTAGTCGAAGAAGAACCAGCACCAGCCGTCCTGCTGGGTGGAGAACCGCGTCGCATTGGTGCCCCAGAGTTCATTCGGGCGCGTCGTTGTGATCGTGCCCCATGGGCCCGATCCCCACGGGCGTGGCCTCGCCGGGCCGCGCTAGGAGCCGGTGCATGCGCATGAGCCGCAAGACGCGCTGCTTGCCGACGCGAATGCCCGGGCGCGCAAGCGGAACCGCACCTTGCGATGCCCTCGGTGTGAAAGGGACTCGCGCGAGACGCCGGATCTCTGTCACGAGCGTCGCATGATCGAGCGGCGTCCGCGGCCACGCTTCGTGCTATCGCCGCCGGGCGGAGCGCGCGCCGCGCATACACCGTCGAACGGCTCACGCGCCACACCGCACAGATCATCGTGCGCGGGTAGCGCCGCCCGTCGCCGGGCTCACAGCCGCGCGAGCTCTTCAACCGCGCCAGCTCCTCCCGTACCCCCTTTTTTCGAGGAGCATCTCCGCGAGCTCAACACATCGAAGTGGTCATGGTCGCGCATCCGCTGGCGGAGGACGGGCAGGAGCGAATCGCGTGTGTAGGGGCCTGTGAACATCGCGGCCGGATCGAGCGGTGGCGCGTAGGTGAGGGCGTATCCGTGGAAACTGCCGTCCGTCGTGTGCAGGTCCACGAACACATCGGGATCCCACTCGCGGAACATGCCGAGCGTCATGCGAGTCTCGGGTGCTTCGGCCTTGATGAAGTCGCGATTGAGATCGAGGTGCTGGCCATTGGCGCGCTCGCCGACGATCTCCGGTCCGTTCTGTTCCGTGCGGTTGACCGACTGTGGTGCGAAGTGGTCGTTGCCGTCGGCGTTGTAGATCGGCTCGACGATGAGCACGATCGAGTCGAGGACACTTGGTGCGTTGGGGCTGGCGAGAACGCCCAGGTCACGCATGAGGGCGAGCATCGCTTCCTTGCCCTCGACCTCACCGGCGTGGATGTTGGCTTCGACGTAGACGATCGGCCGGCCGCTGTCGTGTGCTTCGCGCGCCGAGTGGACCATGGGGCGAGCGAGGACGGCATAGGGGAGCGGGCGGCCTTCGCTCGTGGTGCCTGAGGTGTTTTCGACGAACATCGCATGCGGCCGGCGTCCGGCGGCGGAATCTGCGGTCGCGCGCTGTGAGAGGCGATGGAGATACGCGACCACACTGTCGTACGGCGTGGTCTTCGTGTAGCCGGATCGCTCGGCGGGCGTGGCGAGCGTGGAGTTGCCGGATGGTATGGCGGCAGGCGCAGCGGGCGTGACGCCGTGACTTGCGCATCCGGCGAGAAGGATCACCGCGGTTGAAACCACGCCGCGGCGTGCAGCCAATGTCAGAGCAGTCATTCAGAGACTCGCGAGCCGGGCGCAACGGCGCCCGTGGTGGAGGCGGGAGGTGGTGGCGTGAGCGTCCAGCGGATCACGAACACCACCGCAATGAGAACGACGAATACCAGTGCACTGCCTTCGGGCCGGCCGTGCCGCCGCTCAGCCAGTCTGCACCCGCGGGATGGGATGTGAGCAGCGCGCCGGCGGAACCCATCCCGCTGTCGTGCGTGCCGTAGAAATACGATTGTGCCCAGTCCCATGCGGCGTGGAAGCCAATCGCCCACCACAGTGAGCCAGACCGCCACAGGCTGAAGCAGAACACGAGACCGACGGTGCCGGCGCCTATGAGACCGGCCGCCGTCTCTCCTGTGTTCAAAAAGTGTCCGGCACCGAAGAGGATCGAGAGCAGCACAGCAGCGGGCCAGAAGCCAATCGCGCGCGACAGGCGCCTTTGCAGATATCCCCGAGCGCACGTCTCCTCGAACAGTCCGACTCCGAGAAAGGCGACCGCCCATTTGGCTGCGAATCGCAACGCAACAAGGGGCGGATTGCTGGGACCTCCGACCGTGATGTGGCCGGTGATCGCGAGCAGGCCGATCAACGCGGAGAGAGCCAGGAAACCCCAGCCCGCGCCGGCGGCGAACAATCCGGATGCGTGACGTCCGGCGAGTCCGTAGCTCCATGGCGAGCGCCGTTCGGACCGGGCCATCACGATCGTTCCGACGAGCACGCCGACAACGAACGGGTAGCTGCCGAGGCCAATGAAACGTGGCGAGACCGCGCGGGCGTTCACGTGGACATCCGTCGGGCTATGGAACACCCTCACGAGAATGAGGTTCACAACTGCGAGCACAATCACCGACGTGACGAAGAAAACGACTACGAAAAGGACCACGCTCCAGAGCGCGCGGAGGCCGTCGCGGCCGTAGAACAGCCGTTTGACCGGGCCTCGGGGCGGCTGGGGCGGTGGTATCGGGGCGGAGCCGTTCTCGGGGTCAGGCATGTGCTCGCAGGAGAGTCACTCGACCAAGGGCACTACAGGGCGTATCATCGGCTGCCCATGAAGTTCGGTCGCCACATCGCCGGATGGCAACACCCGCGATGCCATCCCTGACCTGAACGGTCCACAATGCCCGCTCGTTTCAAACGCTGGCCCACCCTCACCGAGTGGATCGTCGTCTCCATGGTCGTCGGGACGGCAATGGGCTGGTTGTTCCCGGCGACGGCGGTCACGCTCGAGCCGCTGTCCGCGATCTTCCTGCGGCTGATCAAGTCACTCGTTGTGCCGCTGGTATTCAGCACCCTCGTCGTGGGGGTGGCGGGGCACGGCGGCGACATCAAGTCCGTGGGCAGGCTGGCGCTCCGGGCCGTCATCTATTTCGAAGCCGTGACGACTCTGGCGCTCGTGGTGGGGTTGCTGGCCGGGAATCTGGCGCATCCAGGCACGGGGGTGTCGCTGGCCGCTGCACCCGCGGGGACGGGGGCCGAGTTGGCGGCGCATCACGTGTCGCTGGGCGCCGTGCTGGTGCACATGGTGCCGCAGAGCATCGTGGAAGCGGCGAGCACGAACGACGTACTGCAAGTCGTCGTGTTCGCGATCCTGTTCGCCATCGCGCTGACGCGAGTCCCTGACAAGCCACGCGCCACCATGCTGGGGTTGTTCGAGAGCCTGGCCGAAGTGGTGTTCCGCATGGTCGGTCTCGTGATGCTGTACGCGCCGATCGGTATCGGCGCCGCGATCGCGGTGACGATCGGGCACAGCGGGCCCGCCGTGCTGTTCAGCCTCGCGAAGCTGGTGCTCACAATGTACGCCGCGCTCATCGTGCTCATCGTGTGCGTCTTCCTTCCCATCGCGATTCTGGCTGACGTGCCGGTGCTCGGGTTCATCCGCGCCGTGCGAGAGCCCGCGCTGATCGCGTTTTCGACATCGACATCCGAGGCCGCGCTGCCGCGGGCAATGGAAGTGATGGAGGAGTTCGGCGTCCCGCGGCGGATCGTCGCGTTCGTGATACCGGCGGGGTATTCGTTCAACCTTGATGGCAGCACACTCTACCTCGCGATCGGATCGCTGTTCGCCGCGCAGGCCGGGGGTATCCATCTGTCGCTCGGGACGCAACTGGTGCTGATGCTCACCCTCATGCTCACGAGCAAAGGCGTGGCGGGCGTCCCGCGGGCGGGTATCGTGATTCTATCCGGTGCGCTCACAACCTTCGGTCTGCCGATTCAGGCGGTGGCAGTGCTTCTCGGCGTGGACGCACTCATGGACATGGCACGCACGACGGTGAACGTCGTCGGGAACTGTCTGGCCTCCGCCGTACTGGCCCGCTGGGAGGGCGTCCCGATCCGGGAACTGGGGGAGCGGCCGGCCGATTAGAGAGGGGCATGGCTGCGCGGTCCAAGCCCGATCTCTTTACGCCGATCACGGTGGGAGCGCTTCACCGCGCAACCTACTACGGCGGCGACGAGCACGGGTACACCGACTACCTGGCGATGGCCGCGCACTAGGCCGGTGGCACCGTCACGCCCTGTGTCTTAAGCCAGCCTTCCATCTCCGAGCGAATCGCAGCGAGAGCGGCATCGGTGCGAGCCTCGTAGCGCAACACGAGTGCGGGTTGCGTGTTCGAATGCGCGGATGAGGCCCCATCCGATGCCGAACGTCACGCGGGCGCCGTCGACGGTTACCACCTGGTGTGTGGCCGACCAGTGTGCCACCGCGCGATCCACGATCCCGAACTTCTTGTCGTCGGGACAATCGACGCGGATCTCCGGAGAGACCGGGTAGACCGGTACACCATCGAGCAACTGCTCGATGCTCTTGCCGGATGACGCGATGATGCGGAGGAGCAGGCCGGCGGCATAGAGCGCGTCGTCGAAGCCATAGTAGCCGTCCGCGATGTACATGTGTCCCGACAGCTCGCCGGCGAGTGGCGCGTGGATCTCGTGCATCTTCGCTTCGATCAGCGAGTGACCCGTCTTCCACATCACGGGTTGGCCGCCAGCGGCAGTGATCGCGTCGCCGAGTGACTGGGACGATTTGACATCGAAGATCACGGGGGCGCCGCGGTGCTCGGGGTTGGAGAGCACGTCGCGCGCGTAGATCGCTAGCACGCGATCGCCCCACACGATGCCTCCCGCGGCGTCCACGACCCCAATGCGGTCCGCGTCACCGTCGAGGGCGATCCCCGCATCGACGGGGTGGCCGCCCGCGGACGCCGAGTGAACCGCGCCGATCAGGTCCTGCAGATTCTTCGCCTGGCTCGGGTCCGGCTGGCGATGCGGGAACGTGCCATCGCTTTCGCAGAGCAGGCAGCTCGTGACCGTGACACCGAGGCGCTGCATGAGCCGAGGGCCAACGAGCGAGCCGACGCCGTTGGCGCAGTCGAGTGCGATGCGGAGCGGGCGGGCGAGTGGGCCGATGCGCTCGACGAGGTCATCGAGATACTGGTCGAGCATCGCGACCGTCCGGACCGAGCCCTTGCCTGTGACGCGGCGGCCGGCCTGAATGATCGACAGAATCTGCTGGATGTCATCGCCGTAGAGGGCACGCGTGCCCACGCACATCTTGAACCCGTTGTACGGGGCGGGATTGTGGGACGCAGTGATCTGCAGGCCGCCCGCGACGCTCAGTCGTTCGAGGGCCCAGTACAGACCTGGCGTCGGGACGACGCCGACATCGACGACATCGATGCCCGACTCCACGAGAGCCGCGACGAGCGCATCGCGCAGCGCCTGTCCGCTCGGGCGGTTGTCGCGGCCGACAGCGATCGGTCCTTTGACATTCTTGTCCGCGAGGAAAGCGGCGTATCCGAGGCCGACTGCGCGGGCGGTGTCGGTGGTGAGCTCCGAGCCGACCAGGCCACGGATGTCGTATTCGCGGAAGATGCCGGGGACGACGGGGATTGGTGTGGGCATTCCTCATCGTAGCCGGTTGCGGACGTGCGAGCTACGGGAGCGCCGCCGTGCCAATCGGACCCATCAGCCAACTGTCAGGCTGCGTGTTGGGCCGGTTGCGTGGCGAGGGCGGCGCGGCGGGCGCGGGCGGCGCCCATCAGGTAGAGGATCACGCCGATCGCGACTGTGACCAGGGTCAGTCCAGCGACCTTGGTGAAGGACAGTAGAGGATTGGGGTCGGACGGGTCCGGGATGAGGGAGAGGACACACGACACCGTCGTTGTCGTGAAGCCGATTGCCGCGAGCAGTGTCGCAACCGTCCGTCCGCCCCAGACACGGAAGGCACCCGGTGGCATGGGCTCGCGCTGGAGGCGGATGGCGGCCGCGAACATGAGCAGGTACGGGATGAAGTACGTGATCACCGCCACGCTGACCATGACGTTGTAGGCGCCCGAGACGCCGGTGCCGATCTGGCTCAGCACGATGAAGACGACGGAGACGGCACCCAGCACGAGCAACGAGACGTGCGGTGTGCCCCATCGTGGATGCAACCGGCCGAACGCCGGCGGGAGATAGCGGTCGATCCCGGCGACGAAGGGGAGCCGTGCGGAGGCTGCCAGCCACGCGCCGCACTGTCCGATCGCGCCCGCGGTAATCAGCGCGGCACACACCACGGCGATCCAACCCACGTGCAGGCGCGCGGTGAATATCGGGATGGCGTCCATGAATCCCGAGATGATCGTCACGTGGTCGGGTGGCAGGGCCACCAGGACCCCGAGCGTTCCCGCAATGAAGATGAGTGGAATGATCATTCCGGCGAGGAGGAGCGCACGTGGCAGGGTGTGCCTCGGGTTCTCGATTTCGTCGCCGAGCATGGAGGCGCTTTCGGCGCCACTGATCGAAAACGCGACCGTCGACCAGAAAATGACGTCCTTGAGATGCGTGCCCGGCACGAACGACTGGCGTGTGAGAGGCGTGGCGGAGCCAAACTGCGTCCACACAACCACGGCCAGGGCGACCAGTACGATCGTGGGCAGCCACATACCGAGCGCGCCAATGTTGTGCAGCCATTTGCCGACGTTGAGCCCGACGACGTTGAGTCCAACGGCCAGACCCAGGCCGAGCGTCGAGGCGAGGACGAAGTACGCGGGGCTGCCGGCGAGCGTCTGGCCATGCGCGCCGCCCAGATAGAGCGCATTCGCCGCCATGAAGTACAGGATCCCAGGGAAGTACGGCAGGTTGGAGCACCAGTAGGTCCAGCCGGTGATGAAGCCCGAGAAGCCACCGAAGGCCTGCTTCGTCCAGACATAGATCCCGCCCTCACCCGGGTATCGTGACGAGAGCTCGAGGACGGTGAAGACGAGCGGGATGTAGAACGTGACGCACGCGCCGATCCAAATGACCACAGCACTCGGCCCGGCGACCGAGGCATTGGCGATCCACCGGACGCTGAAACCGGTTATGACGAGGAAGAGGACGACGTCACGAAACCGCATCGCGCGCACGAGCGATGGTGCGGCGACTATCTGATCTGCCTCCTCGATCGGCATGCGGGCGGGATTGGCGGGGGCGTGCCGTGGGCGTGCCGTGGGCGTGCCGTGGGCGCCCCATACTGGTTCGCCACGGCCGTCTCAGCAAGACGCGGCGGGGATTGGGGATTGGGGATTGGGGATTGGGGCTTAGGGAATTGGGACTCGGGACTCGGCGTTAGGGACTGGAGTATTGAGGGACGGCAATGCAGTGCGGCGCCCCGACAGGATTTTGCTCAGTCCCTAGTCCCTAATCCCTAGCCCTTCGCGATGGCCTGATGCACGTGCGCGAGGTGGTGATCGTCGTGGTCGGCCACGAAGATCGCCCAGTCCATCAATCGCATCGGCTGCTTGAGGCGGGGGTGAATCGCCGTGCGGCCCACTTCCTCTTCTGTGAGGGCGTCCATCCGGCGCACGAGCTCCATCCGGCCCGCGCGTAACCGCTCCAGAACGGCGGCAATCGGCTGCCGATTGTGGTCCGCGGTTTCGGTGGCGCGGTTCTGGAGATCAGCGACCGAGAGGTCAGACGCACCCGCGAGAAAATCAGCGAGACGTTTGTCGTCGAGGACGCCCAGGTCGGATAGGTGGGCGATGTGTTCCTGCACCGACCATTTGCCGTTCGTGCGGCGTGTGAGCATCTGCGCCGGCACACCGGCGACCAACTCCGCGGCGCGGGCAGGGGTCCCGCGCAATCGCTCGATCACGGAGGGGAACACGCTCAGGGGGAGATCGAAGGTAAAGGAGCGGTCGAACCAGCGCATTGGCGTTATCATATGGTCCCTCGGAAGCCCGGAGCGGGTCGTTAGGGTTATTCGTTGGGCGGAGTCTACGCCGGACAGATAGCGGCGGTTTCGAAAAGTGCGCGCGGACACACGTGAGGCAAGGAGAACGGCGATGGCGATCCCGACACGTCGCGGCAAGCGGGCGAAGGCGGCGCGCAAGAGCACGTCCGACAGGATGGCGGCCAATGCGGCCGTGGCCGATACGGCGCTCGAGCGCTGGCGTGCGGACACACCGGGGTGCCAGGAGCGCATCCATCTCAACAACGCAGGCGCCGCCCTGCCGCCACGATCCGTCGTCGAGGTGATGCATCGCCATCTCGACCGCGAGGCTGAGATCGGCGGATACGAGGCCGCGGATGAGGCGGCGTCACGCGTGCAGGAGGCGTACGAGGCCGTGGGCAAGGTCGTCAACGCGCGCGGCCGCAACATCGCCATCGTCGAGAACGCAACCGTGGCCGTCGCACAGGCACTGAGTGCGTTCGACTTCAAGCCGGGTGATGTGCTGGTGACGACCCGCTGTGACTATCCCTCGAACCAACTGATGTACCTGTCACTGGCGCAGCGGCTGGGCCTCGTGATCAAGCGCGCCGCCGACCTACCCGAGGGTGGTGTGGATCCCGCGAGCGTGCGCAAACTCATCCGCGACCCGCGGTGCCGAGTGGTGGTGCTGACGTGGGTGCCGACCAACTCAGGTCTCGTGCAGGACGCGGCTGCCGTGGGGGCGGTCTGCGAAGAGGCGGGTATTCCGTTCGTGGTCGACGCGTGCCAGGCCGTCGGGCAGATCCCGGTCGACGTGCACGCCGTGCGCTGCGATTACCTCGCGGGAACGGCGCGGAAGTTTCTGCGCGGGCCGCGCGGGATCGGCTTCCTCTACGTATCCGACCGCGCGTTGGCCGGTGGTGCGTATCCGCTTTACGTCGACATGCGTGGCGCGGACTGGGAGACCGCGAACGCGTTCCAACTCGCGCGAGGCGCGCAGCGATTCGAGAACTGGGAGTTCGCGTATGCACTGGTGCTCGGGATGGGCGAAGCCGCCCGATATGCGCTGGCCGTGGGGGATGTGGCGTTTACCCGGAGCCATGAGCTGGCCGCGGATCTGCGGGAGAAGCTCGAGACACTGCCGCAGGTGCGGATCTTCGATCGCGGGGCGGAGCGATGCGCGATCGTCACGATTGCCGTCGATGGACACGAACCGGAGGAACTCAAGCATCGGCTCCGGGCGCGCGGCATCAACACCAGCGTGTCGGACCGGTTGTCGGGCGTGATCGACTTCGAGGCGAAGGGGATTGCCGGCGCGCTGCGGCTCTCACCGCACTACTACAACACCGCCGCCGAGCTGGGTGCCGCGGTTACCGTCCTGGACGAGCTGACGCGCGGCTGAGCTGCCGCGACGTGGGGACGCCGGGGCCGGGAAATGGCCGGGTCGCTGTGCACGGGCTTGTCTCACGTTCCGGGGCCATGGCGCGGCAACCACGGAAAGGGGCGTCGTGTCGTAGAGCGAGCCTCATTGCTGTCCGGAGGGTGTTTTCTGATGGTGTCACGTGTGACAAGGATCAATACCGCGGCGAGTGTGCTCGCGGTCGTTTCGGTGAGCGGGCTGCTCCTCGCCGGCCGCGCTGGCGCGCAGGGTGCGCCGGCGCTGGACTCACTCGTGCGGGGCGATCCGTCCGGGGATGTCATCGTCCAGCGGATCTACGATGAAGGGATGCACCATTCGCAGGCGGCATCGCTGGCGCAGGTCCTGATGGATTCCATCGGTCCGCGGCTTACGGGATCGCCCGCGAATCGTGCGGCGAACGACTGGCTGGTGCGCACGTATACGGCGTGGGGCGTGCCGGCGCACAACGAGCAGTACGGGACCTGGCGGGACTGGACGCGGGGGCCGAGCGAGATCCAACTGGTGGCGCCGCGCCGGAGAATACTCGAGGCGACGGAGCTGCCATGGAGCCCGAGCACACCAGTGGCCGGCGATGATGGCGATGTCATCACGCTTCCGCCGCCGGCCGACGTGAGTGATAGCGCGGGCTATGCGCGGTGGCTCACGAGCGTGAAAGGGAAATTCGTGATGTTGTCGATGCCGCAGCCGAGCTGCCGGCCAGACACGAACTGGTCGCAGTGGGCGTCGCCGAAGACCGCGAATGCCGTGCGTGGCGTGCGTGATTCCGTGGCGGGCGACTGGGAGAAGCGGATCGCGGTCGCGCTGGGGAGCCCGGCTGTGGAGCTGGCTCCGCGGCTCGCGGCGGCGGGGGCGTTGGGGCTACTGACCAACATGTGGTCCCAGGGGTGGGGCGTGGACAAGATCATGTCGGGCGGCCCGGTGGGCGCGACGACGGCGATCCCCATCTTCGATGTGAGCTGCGAGGACTATTCGCTGCTCGCGCGGCTCGTCGCGTATGGGCAACATCCGCGAGTGCACGCGCTCGCCGATGGTCATCTGGCGCCGCACGAGTCACCGGTATTCAACACGATTGCGCGCCTCGACGGCTCCGAGCATCCGGATCAGTATGTGATGCTGTCCGCGCACCTCGACTCGTGGGATGCGGGCTCGGGCGCGACCGACAATGGGACTGGCACGATCGTGATGCTCGAAGCAATGCGGCTTCTCAAGCAGGCGTATCCGCATCCGAAGCGCACCATACTCGTGGGGCATTGGAGCGGTGAGGAGCAGGGCGAGATCGGATCGACCTCATTCACCAACGACCATCCGGAAGTGCTGGCGGGGCTGCAGGCGTTGTTCAACCAGGACAACGGGACCGGCAACATCGACACCGTCGATACGTACGGGTTTCTCGATGCGCCCGCAGCGTTCGCGCGGTGGATGGCGCGGATGCCGGCCGACATGACCGCGGGGATCACGATCGACGAGCCCGGCTACGCGAAGAAAGAAGATTCGGACAGCGACGCATTCACCTGCCATAACGCGCCCGCGTTCTTCCTGACCTCGGCGGACTGGGACTACACCGACTACACGTGGCACACCAACCGCGACACGTACGACAAGATCAGCTTCGACGAAGTGAAGCGAAACGCCACGTTGATCGCGCTGCTGGCGTACGAGGCATCCGAGGATCCGGCGCAACTATCGCGAGCGCGCCGCGTGCCGCCGGCCGATCCGTCTACGGGCCAGCCGATCCCGGCGTTTCAGTGCAACCGCTTGCGGCGGAACTGGTCTAGCGCGCACTAGGCCGACCCCCGCGTCTGTCTGCCACGGGTTCTTCCAACTGCCGGTTCTGCTATAAACCGTGGTAAGGTGGCCCAATCCACCCCTTGGGGACGGGTAGGGGCCTTAGCATACTCGGCCGATGGTTTCGGCCATTCCACGTTTCCTAGCGTTCATCAGCCCGACGAACGCAGCCGATTTCTGGACAATGGCGGAAGCTTTGGCGACGATGGCAGTCGCGGTATTTGCCGGGCGTGGCCTTCATTCGTTGAGATTGACGAGAATCGAAATGCACAATCGTGCAACACGAGAATCGGTTCAAAGTGCCGTTGATCGTTGCAATGAGATGGCCCGCGAGTTGGTCCCACTGTATACGGAGGTACTCGCAAATCTCGCGGCTAAGAGAGTGCCGTTGTTTGTGGGCGACCCCGGTCAAGTCTCATTTGACGAAAAGGAAGAGACACAAAAGATCAACCGGGCGATTGCGTGGATGGGACAGTTGGACATCGAACTGAAGAAGCAAACTGTCCGCCTAATGAACGCGCTCGAAACCTGGTCAATGTACTTCACCAATAATCCGGCTCTCGCGGACGAAACGGTGGCATTCGAGCCGTGCTCGACCGTCTTCTGCCAGATGGTCATGGGGTTGTATCCTGCGTTTCTCACGCACCGCCGCACAAATCCCGCGAGTGGCCCCTTCCAGAACAGCGTGACACTGTTCAGAGGGTGGTATGCGAGGAAGGCACAGGGACCGATATTCGAGCAGCTTAAGCGGCTCCAGTCAGACGGCGCGAAGTTGCCACCACCGATTGGAACCCGTCTTGACCCGAAGACGCAGGACTAAGAGATTGTCCTTACGAGGAGGGAAGCAAACAATGGCCATTGGTTACTAGCTAACAACAGCCCGAGATGTCGCGAGGCCCGCGTCGGCAGCGGGCCTCGTTGCTTTGTGTGCGCTAGGATTGCGTCCCCGGTTCTTTGACGCCGCCAACCCCGGTAATGGGCCGCTGAAGCTGCGACCGCCCGTGGCGCATGAGCGACCTAGTGAACAGCGTGACCCACTACCCCTGTCGTTCGCCCTCTATCGGGAGCGGTGTGGCGAGTGTAGAGATGGCGCATGCCGAAAGCGCCTCAGGCTGGCGGAGAGGGTTTTGTCGCCGCGATGACTGTGACCGACGCGACGTTGTTGGCCGTCGGGTCCATGATCGGGTCGGGGATCTTCATCGTGTCGGCGGGGATCGCGCGCGCCGTCGGGTCGCCCGCGGGTTTGCTCGCCGCATGGGCGTTGTCCGGCCTGATCACCGTCATGGGTGCGCTCGCGTACGGCGAGATGGCGGCGATGTATCCGCGGGCGGGCGGCCAGTACGTCTATCTGCGTGAGGCGTTCGGACCGTTTCCGGCGTTTCTCTACGGCTGGACGTTGCTGGCGGTGATCCAGACGGGGACAATTGCGGCTGTGGCGGTCGCGTTTGGGCGGTTTGCGGGCGTGATCCTGCCGGCGCTCAGTCCCGAGCCATTCGCGGGACTTCCGCGGGCCGAGTTCTGCGCAGCGGTGTTGGGGTGCCAGCGGGCGGCTGATGCGATCGTGGTGGGGCTCACCCCACAGCGGCTCGCGGCGGTGGGCATCGTGTGGCTGCTGACCCTGGCCAACGTGCGTGGCGTGCGCGAGGGGAAGGCGATTCAGACCTCATTCACCCTGATCAAGGCGAGTGCCGTCATCGCGCTGGTGGTGCTCGCGGTGACAATCGGGCGGACCGGCGCGGCGGTGGCTGCGAACTTCTCAGGCGGCCGGTTCTTCGCGCATCCGCCGACGGCATCGCCCTACCTGCTGGTGTTTGGCGCGGCGATGGTGGGGTGTCTGTTCTCGACCGACGCGTGGAACAACGTGACCTTTGCGGCCGCCGAAGTGCGCGATCCCGCGCGGAACCTGCCGAGGGCGTTGCTCATGGGCACGGGGTTCGTGACCCTGCTATTCCTGTGCACGAACGTGGCGTACCTCTCGGTGCTGCCGCTCGCCGGCGTGGCGGACGGCGCGACCGCGGCCGCGCGGGGGATCCAATATGCGACGCAGGATCGGGTGGCGACGGCGGCGGCCGAGCAGATCTTGGGCGGGCGCGGGTCGGTGGTGATGGCGGGTGCGATCCTGGTGTCGACCTTCGGCTGCGTGAACGGGCTGGTCCTCGCCGGAGCGCGTGTGTATTACGCCATGGCGCGGGACGGCCTGATGTTCGCGTCTGTCGGGCGGCTCAACGGCCGGCAGGTGCCGGGGACCGCGCTGGTGCTGCAGGCCATTCGGATCTCCGCGCTGTGTCTATCGGGGACCTACGTGCAGCTCATCCAGTTCGTGATTTTCGCGGCGCTGGTGTTCTACGTCGCGACGACCGCGGGGCTGTTCATCCTGCGGCGCACCCAGCCGGATGTGCCGAGGCCGTATCGCGCGTTGGGATATCCGGTCCTGCCGGCGCTGTACATTGTGCTGACCGCTGCGATCGCCCTCACGCTCGTGATCGAACCGGGCACCCGTGTGCAGTCATTGCTCGGATTGCTCATCGTGCTGTGCGGCGCACCGGTGTACGCCGTGTGGCGCGCGATGGGCCGTGCGCCGCGGCTGGCTGAAGTGAACTGACACAGCAGGACCAGACACGGCCATGCACACCGCCATGCACACCGCCATGCATACCATTGATCTGAACGCCGATCTCGGCGAAGGGTTTGGGCAATACACGCTCGGTGCTGACGCGGCGCTGATGCCGCTGCTGACGTCCGCGAACATCGCGTGCGGGTTTCACGCGGGCGATCCAGTGACGATGCGTGAGGCTGTGGCGGCGGCCGCGAGCCATGGCGTCGCGATTGGAGCGCATCCCGGCTATCCGGATCTCATGGGATTCGGGCGGCGCGATCTCAGCGCGACGCCGACTGAGATCACCGCGTACGTGATCTATCAGATCGGCGCCCTCGATGCCGTATGCCGAGCGAGCGGGACGCGGCTCCGGTACGTGAAAGCGCATGGTGCCTTGTACAATCGGGCCGCGACCGACCGGGTGGCCGCGGATGCGATCGCGGAAGCGATCCGCCTCGCCGATCCATTGCTCGTGATGCTGGGGCTTTCCGGCAGCGCGCTGATCGCGGCGGGAGATGCGGCGGGCCTCCGCACGGCCTCGGAGGCATTCGCGGACCGCGCGTACGCGAGCGACGGGACACTCGTGCCGCGATCGGTGGCGGGGGCCGTGGTGCACGACACCGACGCCGTGGTGGCGCGGGCGCTGCGGATGGTGACGACGGGCTCCGTCGCGGCGATCGACGGCACCGAGGTCGCTATCCGGGCGGACTCACTGTGTGTGCACGGTGACACGCCGGGCGCGCTCGCGTTGGTGCGGGCGCTGCGCGCGACGTTCGATGATCACGGAGTGCGCGTCGCGTCGTTCGTGCGGTGAGCGACCTGGGGAGGAGGACTGCCGCACCGGCTTTCACCCCGCTCGCCGACAGCGCGCTCACGATCACCCTCGGTGATCGCGCCGACGCGGCGACGAGCGCGCGCGTCCGGGTCGTGGCGGCGGGGGTCCGGGTGGCGGCATTGCCGCCGGTGCGCGACATTGCGCTCGGCTACGCGGCGGTGACCGTGTGGTACGACGCGCTGCATACGAGCTACGAGATGATGGTCACGATGCTCGAGCCGATCGTGGCCCAGGCCGCAGCGGCCGGACCGGCTATGGAGCCGCCTGGGCGCGAGCACGAGATCCCGGTGGTGTATGACGGTCCCGACCTCGACGACGTCGCCAGGCGGACGGGGTTGAGCGTAGCGGACGTGGCGGCGCGGCATGCAGCGCGGGTGTACACCGTGTACTTCCTCGGGTTCGTGCCCGGGTGGGCGTATCTCGGCGAACTCGATCCGTCGCTAGTGGTGCCGCGGCGGACGGAGCCGAGGGCACGGGTACCGGCGGGGGCGGTGGCGATCGCGGGGGCGCAGACGGGAGTGTATCCCTACGCAATTCCTGGCGGCTGGCACCTCATTGGGCGGACCAACGCCGGATTGTTCGACCCGATGCAGAATCCGCCGGCCGTGTTTGCGGCTGGGGACCGAGTCCGTTTCGTGCGGGTCGCGGCGTGCGCGGTACCGTGAGCTTGCGATGATCGAGATCGTGGCGGCGCCGCCGTACCTCACGATTCAGGATCAAGGGCGGCCGGGTCATTGGGCGGAGGGAGTGCCGGGTGGCGGGGCAATCGATAGCTGGGCGCACGCCGTAGCCAACGTCATCGTGGACAATCCGGCGAATTCGGCGGCACTCGAATGGGGATTGAGCGGGGGCCGTATCCGGTGGCAGCGGAGCGGAGTGTTTGCGCTGGCTGGCGCGCGGGTGGAGGCGACGCTGGATGGTGAGCCGGTGGCGATGCACCGCAGCCACCGTGCGGAAGCCGGGAGTGAGCTGGTGATCACGCGGTTTCTGGGCGGGCGCTTCCTGTACATCGCGTTTTCCGGCGGGATCGACGTTCCACTGGTGCTGGGGAGCCGGTCCACGTATCTCGCGGCGCGATTCGGGGGGTTGGAGGGGCGGATGGTGCGGGCGGGCGACCGGTTGGCCGTGGGCGATCCGGTGGATCCGGCGGTGGCGGGGTTCGTGGCGCCGAGCGAACTCGAGCCGCGGTACGAGAGCTCGGAGATTGGCGTCGTGATGGGCCCGCACGCCGGGCTGTTCAGCGCGGACACGTGGCGTCTGCTGACGGAGACAGCGTTCGGGATCGATGCGGCGAGCGACCGGATGGGGTACCGGCTGGTGGGTCCGCCGATCGAGCATGCGGGGGACGCGGCGCTGCCGTCGGCGCCGGTGTGTGCTGGAGCGGTGCAGATCCCGGCGGGGGGGCGGCCCATCGTGCTCATGGCGGACGGGCCGACGGTGGGCGGGTACCCGGTGATCGCCGTGGTCTGTTCCGCAGATCTGCCGGTGGTCGCGCAGCGGCGGCCGGGCGAGAGCGTGCGGTTCCGGGCGATGACCGTCGAGGAATCGCAGCGCGCGTTTCGCCGGCGCGCAGTCGCCATCCACACCCTGGCGCATTTAGCCCGAACAACGAATTAGTTGGTACCAAGGTACCAAGGTATCATCGGACCACAATACACTTTCGCAGCAACCGCTTGACACCTCTGTACCGTGGTACCATCGTTCCGCGATGGTTACCGTCGAGCGGGTGCAGACCGGGATCCGCATCGAGAAGCGGACCCTCAAAGTGCTGAAGGCGCTGGCGGAGTACCTCGACCTCTCGCTGGGTGATCTACTCGAGGGGATCGTCCTGCACGCGTTCGAGGGGCAGGCGCCGTTCGGGCCGGACCTGCTGGCCCAGATCGCGCGGCTGCAGGAAGTGTACGGGCTGAAACGGGGCGCTCATGGCCGGCGTTCGTTGCCAAACGCGGCGAGGAGCGCCTTGGGGGCGACGCGGCGCCAGGCTTCCTCGAGGCGTTCGCGCAGCTCCGCGGCGCGGATCCGTGAGAGGCGGACCAGTACCCACTCATAGTTCCGGTAGTGGTCCGTGCAGAAGTACGTGTCCGGCGCGTCGCGGATCAGCAAGTCGCGATCGGTGAACGTGCATTTGAGCACGAGCGTCGTGCCGTCCTCTCGCAGGCGGGCCATGAGCGCGCCCCGCACCTTGAGCGCCGGCGTGCCGTAGGACGTCCCGTCCTCGACCGCGGGGAACTCGTGCGCGATGCGGCGGGCCGTCTCGAACGATGACACGGCCAGGTGTTACGGGATCGCCTCGATGCCCTCGACGAGGATCATCTCCGTGTCGGCGCTGGCGTGGCGGATCGAGCGGGGTCGTTGACGGAGACCTGCACGACGACGTAAGCGGGCATGGCCGAGACCGGGAGGAGGGGATGGCGGCGGTCAGGTCACGGTACTAGGAGAGCCGGGGCGTTGGCAAGGCGTAAAGGTGGGGACGGGGGGTAAGGGTGGGGGTGGGGGGGCGCCTATTTCGATTCGGCGTCCTTTGGCGTCTTGAGGTACATGATGACAAAGCGGGATGACTTGGTGCCGGAGCCGTCGATGCCGGCGATCCGGAATTCGCCGGGTGAGCCCGCGCGAAGGTCGTGATCCTTCGAGGAATCGAGGCGGCCGTTGAAGTTCACATTCTCGCCGCCTTTCTTGTCGGAGCATCGGAGACCGCTGCTCGTGACCGAGAGATTTCCCACCGCGCGGCCGTGGTCGCATTCGAGCACGTCGCCGTAGCGGGACAGCGCCTTGCGATAGAACTCGAGCACGCGATCGGGGGAGTCATCGCTGTCGTAGCTGATCCCCTCCATGCGGAGGCGAGTGTCGCCGAATGTGAAGCCGATGTCGAAGGCGGCGTCTTCGTCGCCGTGCTTCGCGGCCAGCTTGGCTCCCGGGTACACCGGCAGCCCGATGGCGGCTGGCGTGACCTGGGAGCTTGCGTGGACCGAGAGATCGAAATTGTTCTGGGCGTGAACGGCCGGCGCTCCGAACAGGAGGCAGGCGAGCGACGCCGCGGCAGCGAGGACAGGGGGACGCGTGGTGGCGTGAGACATGGGGACATCCTGCGAGAGAGAGATCGGCCGGCCGGCAACGGGCGCAACTGGCCCCTGGGCAACGGGCGCCCGGCTGCTGATTCTCCTACGGATGGCGGCGGGAAGTGGTTTCGGCCGGGTGTATATCGCCGCGATTCTGAAGCAATATCCGGGACTCGCGGCCGCGTGATACGCGCTCAAATCGGGGAACTTCTCCGGGCGGAATCGCGTTAGCATTCTGCATGTCTGAGCGAAGCGCGTCCGGCTGGCATGGCCGGGCCACGATGCCGGCCGGGTGAGCATGGCTAGCCAGGGTAACAGCAATGGCACCTAGCCATGGCGACTGAAGTCGCGCCGGCAGGGGCATCCGCTGCGGGCGTTCGAGGCCCCGTCCGGCCGGTGGCACCGGTCTCGGTGCCGGGTGACGATGCCGACGTCCATCAGTACCGCTGGTGGATCCTGCTCGGGCTGATCACGGCCGCGATCATGGAAGTGCTGGACACGACGATCGTGAACGTCGCGCTCCCGCAGATGGCCGGCAACCTTGGCGCGACGTTCGACGAGATCGGGTGGGTGGCCACGGGCTACATCCTGTCCAACGTCGTGGTCCTGCCGATGACGGCATTCTTCACGGCCACATTCGGCCGGAAGAACTACCTGACCTTCTCGATCACGCTGTTCGCGGTCGCGTCATTCCTGTGCGGAACGTCGCACACCCTCATCGAGCTGGTGATGTGGCGCGTGATCCAGGGGGCGGGAGGCGCGGCACTGCTCTCCACGGCGCAGGCGACGCTGCGGCAGGTCTTCCCGCGCGAGCAGCAGGGCATGGTGCAGGCGCTGTTCATCCTCGGGATCATCGTCGCGCCGACCCTCGGGCCCACGCTGGGGGGTGGATCACCGACAACTACACGTGGAACTGGATCTTCTTCATCAACATCCCGATTGCCGCGCTGTCGATCTTTCTCGTCACGACGTTCCTGCACGATCCGCCGTGGATGAAGCGCAAGCCGGAGGGGATCGATCTTCTCGGCATCTCCCTTCTCACCATCGGTCTGGCATCGCTGCAGTACGTGCTCGAGGAGGGCAAGCGCTACGACTGGTTCCAGGACAAGACGATCACCCGACTCGCGGTGCTGTCCGGCGTCTGTCTGATCGTGATGATGTGGTGGGAGCTGACGCGGCGGAATCCGCATCCCATCGTGAAATTCCGAGTGCTCAAGAACCGGCAACTGTCGGCCTCGATCTTCCTCTTCATCGCGCTCGGATTCGGTCTCTATGGCGGCGTGTTCATCTTCCCGCTGTTCACGCAGACGATTCTGAACTTCACGCCGACGGAGACCGGGCTCGCACTGTTGCCGGGCGGACTGGCGACCGCGCTCGCCGCGCTGATCTGCGGCCGTCTGCTCAACGGGGCGAGGCCGCTCGTGGACAGCCGCATCCTGATCGCGCTGGGCGTCGCCATCTTCCTCGTCGCGATGTGGCAGCTCGGGCATCTCACGACGGCCGCGGGCGAGCCAGACGCGCGAGCCGCGCTTCTGATCCGCGGGCTTGGGCTCGGGTTCCTGTTCACGCCGATCAACAACGTCGCATACGGTGCGCTCGATCCCCGCGATGCGCAGCAAGCGTCGGGGCTCATCAACCTCGCGCGCCAGCTCGGTGGATCATTCGGGATCGCGATCCTCAACACGTACGTGACGACGCAGACGCAATTCCATCGGGTGGACCTGCTGACGAACGTGTACGCCTACAACCCCGGCGTGGTGGAGCGGCTTCACGCGCTGACCGCCGGCCTCATGGCTCACGGGTATTCGGCCCTCGACGCGCAGCGCGGCGCGCTGGGCGTCCTCGACGGGATGGTGATGCGGCAGGCGTCGATGCTGAGCTACAACGACGCCTGGATGATGATCCTGCTGTCGTTCGTGATCGCGTCGCCCGCGATTCTGTTGCTCGGCAGGCCGGGCAAGCGGCCGGCCGCGGCCGCCGAAATGCATTAGGTTAAAAGCGGCCTATGCCGCCCGATGCCAAGCTGCTCGCGACTCCGACCAAGAGACTGCTCGCGATCGACGGCGGCGGTGTGCGCGGGCTGCTGGCCATCGAGATCCTCGGGTGTCTCGAGTCCGTGTTGCGGGAGAGTCTGGGCCGGGATGAGACGTTTCGGCTAGCCGACTACTTCGATTTCGTCGGAGGGACGAGCACCGGCGCGATTCTCGCGACGTGCCTCGCGCTCGGGATGCCGGTCGCCCAGATCCGGGAGATCGCGACTGGGCGCCGCGCGTGACATGTTCAGCAAGGCTGGATTCGGGCGCCGGTTCTGGTACAAGTACGACGACGCGCACATCGCGACCCGGCTGCGGGACGTGTTCCGCGGATTTCTGACCGACGAAGACCGGCGCGCGGGCCGGACGGACATCACGCTGGGCACCGCGGCGCTCCGGACGCTGCTTCTCGTCGTGATGCGGAACGCGACGACGGATTCGCCGTGGCCCGTGTCGAACAACCCGCGCGCCAAGTTCAACGATCCGTCGCACGCCGACTGCAACCTCGGCATCCCGCTCTGGCAACTCGTGCGCGCGAGCACTGCGGCGCCGACGTATTTCCCGCCGGAGGAAGTGCAACTCGGGCCCGAACGATATCTGTTCGTGGACGGAGGAGTCACGCCGTACAACAATCCCGCCCTGCTGTTGTTCGTCATGGCGTCCGCGCCGCCGTACCGGCTGGAGTGGCCTGCCGGTCCGGACCGGATGCTCATCGTCTCCGTGGGGACGGGGCGGGTGCGGCATGCACGCCCCGGGCTGCGGGCCGCCGATCTCAACGTGTTGTACAACGCCGCGGTGATACCGAATGCCTTGTTGTCCGCGACGCAGGTCGAGCAGGATCTCTTGTGCCGGACATTCGGGCGGTGTCGCAAGGGTGATCCGATCGATCAGGAAGCCGGCAGCCTGATCGATCTTCCGGGTAGCGACCGCGCCGTGCCGCCGCTGTTCACGTATCTGCGCTACGACGCCGATCTGAGCGAATCCGGGCTCACGGCGCTGGGGTTGCCGCAACTGCAGCCGGGCTTCGTGCAGCAGCTCGATGCGGTCGACGGCATTCGAGGCATTGCGGTCGATCGGGGTCGCGGCAGGCCGGCAGGTCGAGGCCAGCGATTTTGCGGGATTCCTGGGCTAGCCACAACCGGTAAGGCAGAGACCGCAACTGGTTCGCGGCGTTGCCCAACAGGGCGACCTAACGGTTGCCTGAAAGGGCGACCTAACGGTTTTCGGCCGCGCCTGCCATCAGGCGATCTAACGGTTTTCGGCCGCGCCGTTCGCGAACGGCGCCTACTGCCCTCGTCGACAGGCTGCCGATGACATTGACCGGCCTGGGCGGTTGGTGGCCGCTGCGCGTCATTCGTGATGCTGCATGCTATTACGCAGTATAACGTTACCGCGTATTCGACGTCATTTGTTTGTCTGAAGGGAAAGATCGAGTCTCCCGCTATGATGTGGGCAACTCGGCCGCTTCATAGCAGATTGGTCCGTCCCGATCCGTATTCCCGTCCCGCTGAATGCCGCCCGTCGCAACTCCGCCGCGCCCCATACCTGCCCTCCGAGTCGGCGTCACTGGACACCGGCTCAACCGGCTGCTCGAACCCAACGTCGATCTCGATGGGCTTCGCGCGCAGGTGCGGGCGGTGCTGAGCACCGTGCGTGCGGCGGCGGAGCAGGCGGCTGCGGACTACAGCGATGTGTATGGGGGGGCGCCGTTGCTGCGGTTGATCTCACCGCTTGCCGAGGGTGCGGACCAACTCGTGGCCAGCGAAGCGCTGGAACTGGGCTACTCGCTTCACGTTCCGCTGCCGTGCCTGCCGGAGATCTACACCGCTGCCTTTCAGCGATTCGCTCGGGGTGAGGCGGAAGATCCGTGTGCGGGATTCCAGCGGTTGATGGGGCGGGCCGAGGCCGTGCAGGTGATCGATGGGTCGCCGGGGCTGAAGCTCGACGGGGCGGCGTATGCGGCCGTTGGCCGAGCGGTGTTGCGACACGCCGATCTCCTGATTGCGATCTGGGATCAATCGCCGGCGGACGGCGCTGGAGGGACCGCTGCGGTAGTGGATCAGGCCAGATCCTGGCTATTGCCGGTGCTGGTGATCGATCCGCGGCATCCCGTGAGTGCGCGGCTCGACGACGTCGTGGGACTTCCTGCCGGGGCGGATCTTGCGACCGTGGTCAGGGATCTGCTCGCGCCTCCGCCCGCGGACCCTGGCGTGGTGAAGCAGTCGTGGTGGCGGCGGCTGTTTCATGTGCCCGGTCATTTGCCGGGTCATCACGCCGCGCCGGCAGCAGCGAGCGCGCCGGCGGCGAGGGGGGCGGCGCGCCCGAGCGTTGCCGAGCCACTCGTGCAGTATCTCCGGACGCGGGTATCGTGGGGCATCGGTGGGTTGTTCACATCCGTGGTCGGCGTTTTTGCGCTCGACTGGCCGCCGAGGCCGCGTGTGATGACACTGGGCCGAGCGCGCCTGGTTCAGACGCGCAAGAGCTGGGATGCGTTGTGGTCATCACCACCGCCACTCGAACCCGCGATCGTGCAGCCGATCACGCAACTCCTTCGTGAGCCGTATGCCTGGGCGGACGGGCTGGCCGACCGATTCGGCACCCTGCACCGGGATCTCTCGACAACGCCATACGCGCTGGCGCCGCTGGCGGTGATCGCGATACTGCTCGCGCAGATCGGATTGACCGATGCGGGCGCTGGACCGGCGGTGCGGTCCACTGTGGAGTTTCTG
Source organism: uncultured Gemmatimonadales bacterium (assembly GCA_963737895.1). Classification (GTDB taxonomy): domain Bacteria; phylum Gemmatimonadota; class Gemmatimonadetes; order Gemmatimonadales; family Gemmatimonadaceae; genus Palsa-1248. Next base: position 638,030 of record CAVTUF010000002.1, read on the forward strand.
ATCCTGTTCGCGAACTTTCTGCTGTATCTCCGGGCCGTGCATGCCGCACTATCACGATCGCTGGATCGACTGCCGGTCGCTGGCCGAACAACTGAGGTATCTGGCGTTTCTGTGGCCGCTGGGCCGGCCGTTGCGCGCCGTGCGGTACGTGGGCGACGACAAGGGTGAGGCACCGCGCATCCGTGGGTGGGGTGGTATGCGCGCGCAATCGCGCGGCAGGGGGGATTATTTCCGATCGTGTTCACGGCGGACCGGCTAGCGGCGTGCCGGGAGATCGTCGTGGACCGGTTCATCCAGCCACAACTCGCGTACCACACACGGGCGAGCCGCCGGAACCGCCGGGTACATACGGTCCTGCATCGAGTCGCGCTCGTGCTGTTCGCGGGGGCGATGGTGCTATCGGCGGCTGATTTCGTCTCTGTACTGTGGACGCGAACACCGTTGACGCAGGCCGGGCTGTCAAAGGGACTGGGGTGGGCAGCCATCGCCGCGGCGGTGGGCATCCTGCTGCCGGGTATTGGAACGGGCGTACATGGTTTTCTGAGCCAGGGCGATTTCTGGAACCTGTGTCTGCGGTCCGAGAAGATGACCCAGCAACTCGAGCCGCTCATCAAGACCGTCGAGAGCACGCCACTGACACTCGAAGCGCTCGGCAACATCGCCGAGGATGCCGCGGAGACAATGCGCGACGAAGTGTTGAACTGGCGAGTGTTCGCGCGGCTCAAGGCACCGGCGCTCGTATGAGCGTACGTATCAGTATTCCGATGACGGGTCGTTTGGCCGATCGTATGATCGGAGGGACTGATGCCGCCTCTGCCGCCCATTACGACGCGGCCAGATCCGCTCGGCGGATCGGGAGCCGGCGGACGCGGACTCCGGTGGCCGCGAAGATCGCGTTCGCGACGGCGGGTGCGGTGGCGGGCACACCGGGCTCACCGCCGCTGAGTGGCGGGCCCGCGCTCGGGACGAAGTGCAGCTCGATCACCGGCGCCTCGTTCATGCGGATCACCGGGAAATCCGTGAAGTTGCTCTGGGTGACTCGCCCATTGGCGACCGTGATCTCGTGCTTGAGGGCGGCCGAGAGGGCGAAGATGATGGAGCCTTCGATCTGCGCGGCGGCGCCGAGTGGGTTGACGACCGTGCCGAGGTCGGCGGCGACGACGATGCGGTGGACGCGGATGTCGTGCTGGCTGTCCACCCCGACCTCGGCCACCATCGCGACATACGCATGATTGGCGTATGCGCCCGCGATGCCGCGTCCCATGCCGGCTGGCAGCGGTGTACCCCATTTCGCTTCCTGCGCGGCGAGCTCGAAGACGTGACGCAGACGCTGTGCGTCGTAGCTCCCCCGGTCCTCGAGCGGCATCGTCGTGGCGGTGCCAATGAGGGCGAGGCGGTAGGCGAGCGGATCCTGGCCCGCGAGATGGGCGAGCTCGTCAATGAAGCACTGATACACGAAGACATTCGTGGATTCTTCGACCGACCGCCATTGGCCTAGCGGGACGGGCGAATGCAGGGCCGTCCCGGCCAGGCGGATGTTCGGGACGAAGCCGACGGGGAAGTCGTAGAGTCCCAACTCATCGCCGGCCGGCAGGCTCGTAACGCCGGCCATGAGCTGCCAACGCAGGAACTCACCGCGCTGCGCATTGATCAAGTGCTGCGACCATGCCACGACCTGGCCGCGATCGTCCAGGGCGCCGCGCATGGCGTGATAGGACGCCGGGCGGTAGAAATCGTGCTGGATGTCATCCTCGCGCGTCCACACCACCTGCACGGGAGCATGGGCCGCTCGAGAGAGGGCGGCCGCCTCGCCGACAAAATCGGAATAGAACCGGCGGCCGAAGGCACCTCCGCTGCGGGTGACGTGAATCGTCACGGCGGCAGGAGGCAGCCCAGTGATGTGGGCCGCGACATCGCGGGCGCCGGCCGGGTTCTGGGTCGGAGCCCAGATGTCACAGCGATCGGCGCGCACATCGGCCACGCAGTTCATCGGCTCCATCGGAGCATGGGCCACCAGCGGCAGCTCGTACACGGCCTCGAGCGTCCGCGCCGCGCCGGCAAATGCCCGGGCGACGTCGCCGGTGTTACGGACGACGCGCTCGGGTGGCAGCGCGGCGAGCCGCTGGCACTCCGCGCGTCTGGCGGCCGAATCCTCCGTGGCGGCGCCAGACGACCACGTGACGCGCAGTGCGCGGCGGCCTTTGAGCGCGATCCACGTGGAATCCGCAATCACGGCGACCCCATTCGGCGGAGGGGGGCTGTTGTCGCCAAAGCCGGGGAGCGCGTCCGCGTCAATGGAGATGACATCCCGCACGCCGGGGATGGCGCGGGCTGCGGCATCATCCACCGATACCACGCGGGCTCCGAACACCGGCGCGTGTTCGACGGAGGCGAATCGCATCCCGGGGATGCGGACATCAATGCCAAATCGCTCCGTGCCATGGACGATCGCATCGCCGTCGACCTGACGGGTTGGGCGGCCAATGATCGAGAACGCAGACGGGTCCTTTAGCACCACGTCAGCCGGCACCGGGAGCCGGGCAGCCGCGCTCGCGAGGGATCCATACGAGAGGCGCCGGCCGGTCGCGGCGTGGAGCACCGTGCCATGGGCCGTCGTGCACGACGACGCATTGATACCCCACTCCTTTGCAGCGGCTGCGACCAGCATCGTGCGCGCGACCGCACCCGCGTGTCGCAGCGGCCCCCATCCGTTGCGGACACTCTGGCTGCCTCCGGCGTACTGATCGCCATAGGTTGCGGCGTCGACGCCTGCGGCCTGCTCGATGCGGATCGTGGCCCAGTCAGCATCCAGTTCCTCCGCCACCAGCATCGGCAGCGACGTGCGGACGCCCTGTCCGATCTCGGGGCGTGCGACGATGATAGTGATCTGTCCGTTGGGGTCGATCCTGACGAATCCTCCGGGCGAAAACGGAACGGCCTTCGCCCTCAGGTCGCGCCGCGGTGCGGCGATTTCACCGAATGCGCGTACGTGAACCAGCAGCGCACCGGAGGCGAGCGCGGTGACGCGGCAGAAGTGCCGTCGCGAGATCGGCGCGGTGGTGTTCACGTGGAGGCCGGCTCCGCCGCGCGATGGATCGCTCGCCGGATGCGACCGTACGTCCCGCACCGGCAGATGTTGCCTGCCATCGCGGCATCGATCTCCGCGTCGGTTGGGTGAGGTGTGTGGGCGAGCAGGCTGGCGGCGGCCATCAACTGGCCGGCCTGGCAGTACCCGCACTGCGCCACGTCCTCAAACAGCCATGCGGCCTGCAGCCGGCGGCCACCCGCGGCCGAGAGCCCTTCGATGGTGGTGACCGGTTTACCTACGGCTCCGGTGACGGGGAGCTGGCAGGATCGGGCGGCGACGCCATCGAGCAGAACCGTGCACGCGCCGCAGGCGCCGATGCCGCAGCCGAATTTGGTGCCGGTCAGGCCGAGTGCGTCGCGCAGAACCCAGAGCAGCGGAGTATCGGCGGGGACATCTGCCTCACGGGCCTTTCCATTGATAGAGAGCGTGAGTCGCATGCGGCATGCTCGGCGAGACAGCGTCCTGAGCGTCTGAGTCCTGCGGACCGGCTCAGCGCTGTTGGACACAGTGCCGGGGGCATTAGTTCGCTACCGGGGAGGGGATCGAGAATCAGTCTCGCCTGGCTGCCGCGCTCTACACGAGAGCCGGGGGTTTGAGGCGAACAAACACGCGCCAGTAGACCACCTCGTCGCGCATGACAGCGGCCGCCTTTTCCGCGGCGATACCCAGGTCCTCGAAGCGCAAAGGTGCTTGTGCGACCTCGGCGGCCAGGGGCAGGAGGTGCTCGCGCATGCGCTGCGAGCGGTGCGCGAGATTGGTGAAATCGCCCTGGCTCAGGAAGCCGTGTACGGCTGCACCGAGGGCGGGGAGGTAGATGGCCAGGATCGCGCCGAGGATGGCGAGCACCTGCCAGGTGGACGACTTGATGATGGGGGATGCGGAGTAGGAGAGCGTCGTTTCGATAGGAGCGTCGCGGCCGAAGACCGAGACGTGGAGCAGCCCGATGAGGAGCGCCAGAGCGAACGTCCAGACCGTCATCTGCTCGAGGCGGCTGCTGACCCGCTCGAAGCGCTCGGCCGTTCGCGTGTGGTAGCTGATCTGGCTCCCGATGAACTGGTTGGCGAGGACATCTCGCAGCGTCCGCAAATGCTCGGGAGACCAGGTGCCGGGGCAGAGACCGAGGTCACGCACGACCGCGCGGACATACCATCCGACCCATGCGAACTGCGACGCTTCGCCTTCCGTCTCTCCGACCAGCTCAACGACCGGGAGCGGACGGCCGAGAGGCCAGAGAAACGCCAACTGCCGAAACTCCTCGGCCAGCGACCGATAGTCGATCCACCGATCGTGGTAGCGGCGTCTGACCGCCCGCTGATAGAGCGCGACGATACTGAGGAGGACGAGGACCTCAGTCCATCCGAACGCGGCTGCCGCGTGGCCGCCGATCAGCGTTTCGCCCCAGTGCGCGAGTAGCGCGAGCAGGACGGCGAAGGGCGCGAGCAAGTACGGCGTCGAGGACGCATCGCGGTGGAGCGTGCCGTAGCGGTTTCCCAGACCCTCCGCCCACACGTAGAACTCCTCGAGACCGTGATCGACGGGATGCGCGAGCGAGGGGTCCGCGTGCTTCCAGAGCGCGCGCCATTCCATGCGTGCGCGGTGAATCGTCGCGCGTCCCAGCGTCACGATCGGGAGCGGCAGCAGGATGCCGGCCGCCCACCGGGTAGTGAGCGCAAACGATCCGCCGATGCCCGGCCACGGGTGGGTAGCGAGGTACTCGGCCAGCGGAGAGAGCGTTGCGCGTTTACTCTTGCCTGCAGACGGGTCCGCATTGCCCGCACCTGGAGGCCGCAGCAGCTCCTGAATCGCGCCTTCGAGCGACTGTCGCGCGGGGGATTTCGTATTGGGCTCAAACGTCCATTCACTGGCACGCCGTGGATCGATTCGCACGACTGGCAACTGCCACGCGCGCGCCTGGTCCACGACCTCACCGGTGCCGCCGGGGCCCGCGGCGGGTGCGCCATCCCAGACCGCGATCAGCACATCCGTGTGACGGAGCACCGTGCGTCCCACGGCGGCATACGCGGCTGGATCGAGCGTCGCGCCGGGCGAGTCGTCGAGAATCTGGACACTCTGTGCCTGCTCGAGCAGGCGCACGAACGCCGTGCGCGGCTCCTCGCCGGAGCCGGGTGGGGCAGTCTGAAAAGCCGCCACGTACGTCGTGGCGGGACAGGGGAGGGGAACGTGAAGCGCGTAGCCCAACTGGATCGCTTCCGCCGCGACCAACTGATCGGTGCCTTCGGCGAGCGGCGAGATGATCCGGAGCCGTGCCGGGCCGGCGAAGACACCGGGGTGCTCGCCCGCGGCGTCGCGAGCCGTCGTCTGGATCCGATCGAGCAACGTGCGGAGCGTCGTGCGCAGCCGGGGGATATCCGTGCCGCCATCGGCCAGCGCGGCGAGGCGATGGCCGACGACACCGACTCGGATGGCGGGATAGGGACGGGGCGGGGTGTCGCTGTGGGCAGACATGCGCACTATCCCCAACGGGTGGCCGGGCGGGAAGGGCGGTAGCGGCCGGCCGTCACCGCGCCCGTGCACGACTGAAGCCACATTGTGACGCAGGGGGAATATATTCGCCCGCGTGGCATTCGACTTCGATCTCCTGGCGATAGGCAGCGGACCGGCTGGCCAGCGTGCGGCAGTTCAGGCCGCGAAGCTGCGGAAGCGGGCGGCAATCATCGAGCAGCAGGCCGGCATCGGGGGCGTCTGCGTCGAGTCGGGGACGATTCCCAGCAAGACATTTCGTGAAGCCGTCCTCTCGGTCACGAACGCCGCGGAGTCGCTGGGGCGCCAGGGACTGGTGCGGCTCTCGCGGAGTGCTACAAAGTGGCCGCGCTCAATGCCGCCAACAAACTGATGGCGTGAGCGAACGCACTGAACGGAAAAATAGAACAGAAATGGTCAGTCGGAGTGCACCGCCGGCATGATCTGATTCGCAATGAAAATGGCGATGTCATTCGCGTCGAACGGTGCGGCGTTGCCGACATTCTGCCATGCGGCGGTCGTCACCACGACGAGGTCAAGATCGGGGACGATCCAGATGAACTGGCCACCATATCCCCATGCCAATACCAGGCGGTGGGGCCCGACCCGTCCGACCCACCAGAGATCGCCGTAGCCGAGTTGTCCCGCAGGCTGCAGGAACTCGTCGGGGTTCGTTTGCGACTGGGCCGCCGTGGATAGTCCGATCCAGTTCGCCGGGACGATGGCGGTCTGACCTGACATGCCGCGCTGGAGGACGAGTGCCCCGATCTTGGCCATGTCTCGCGGCCGCAGATACAAACCTGCCCCGCCGTTGGGATAACCGTCGGCGAACACCTCCCACTGCGCGGAGTGGATGCCAAGGGGTTTGAACAGCACGTCGTTCGCGTAGGCGGCGGTTCCCTCGGCGATCGCGCGCGAGAGAATGACCGACAGGAGGTGGACGGCGGCCGAGTTGTAGTTCCAGCACTGGCCGGGTGGACAGGCGAGCGGGCGGTTGGTCAGGAACGTTATCTCGTCCGGCGCGGTGACCCATTCATCGTACAGCGCGACGCTGTCGGTTTCGTCCCACTGGAAGCCGCTGGTCATCGTCAGCAGATCCTGAATGCTGATCGATCGCTTCGTGGAATCGAGGACGGGGAGCGGCGGCTTGAAGTACGCCGCGAGCGTGGTCGTTGTGCCCGGCACGTGCCCCTGATGGATCGCGATCCCGACAAGCAACGACATCACGCTCTTGGTGACCGACCGGAGCGAATACGCGGAATCCGCTCCGCCTGGCGCGAGATACTGTTCGCCAACGAGGTGGCTGTGGCGCACCACGACGACACTCGTGAGTGCCGGGATATTGGCGCTCTGGGCGAACGCGGCTGCCAGCCCGGCAGAGTCCACATGTTCCGCGCCCGGCGATGTTGGCGTCCACTCGGCCGACAGATCGATCGGATGGAGTGCCGACGCGTTGAGCGGTGCGGTGGGGCCGTCGCTGCACGCGGTGACGGTACCAGCGAGGCATAGCGCCGCCGCGGCTCGCAGAACCCACACGCGGCACGGAGAAACAAGAAAGGAGAAAAAACGGTGCATCAGGCGAGCAGCACGTGGAGCGTGGGTGGAGCGCGAAACTCGAAACCACGTGGGGCACTGGGGCGATCCGGATCGAGGCGCAGCGCGGGGCAGCGCTGCAGCAACCGCGTGGCTGCCACCTGGACCTCGGCGCGGGCGAGCGCGGCGCCCAGGCAGAAATGCTTGCCTGCTCCGAACGAGAGGTGGTCACCGGCGTTCGCGCGCGTCATGTCGTAGCGATCGGGGTCCGGGAAGTGGGCGGGGTCGCGGTTCGCGGCGCCGAGCATGCATTGGACAGTGGCGCCGGCTGGGAGGGTTGTGCCGTGCAGCGTGGCCGGCTGCTCGAGGTGGCGGGTGCAGGATTGGACCGCCGGCTCCCAGCGCATGGCCTCCTCGATCGCGGCCGGCAGCAGCGACCAGTCGTCGCGAATGGTGGCGAGGGTTGCTGGGTGCGAGAGCAGCGTCCACATGACATTGAGGATCGTTGATTCCGTGGTTTCGATACCGCCGAAGAGGACGATGAGCGCGTTCGAGATGATCTCGGCATCCGTGAGCCGGCCGGGGCCCGCGTGGGTGAGGGCGCCGAGGAGCGATGGGTCCGCAGCGTGATGGAGATCGTGGAGGACTGGGGCGATCGCGTCCTGGAACTCACGCGCGCTGGCATGCCCGCGAGCCCGGACCTGTTCGTCCCAGGTGAAATTCGCGAGCGCGGCGGCAAAGCTGGCGTACCAGTCCAGAATACGGGCGTGCAGATGCGGGGGGATGCCGAGCATCGACGCGACCGTATAGACCGCGAGCTGGCTGGCGATGGCGGGGCGGAGATCGGTAGTGAGCTGATCTCCGAATGCGTCGATCAGGGCGTCGGTGTGGGCCGTGATGAGCGGCATCGCGTGCGACTGGACCGATCGCATGTTGAAAGGCGGGTTGCACTGGCTCTTGTACCGCCGGTGGAGGTCCCCTTCGGCGCTCAGCATCTGCGTGCCGAACGTGTCGCGGATCGTCGAGCGCGGCGAGTCCGTGCGGTACGTCTCCGGGTCTCGCAGGACCGTGAGCACATCGGCGCGGCGCGTCACGAACCACATTCTGCGTTTCCTCGACCCATGCGACTGGAGTCGTCTCGCGGAGTCGCGCGAGGATCGGGTAGGGATCGATCGCGAGGTCACTGAGGCGGACGCGCGGTTCCGGGGTCATTGCCGGCTGCTTCATCGCCAACTCCGTCATGTCGCGCTCATCTCCTCGCTCAGCCTTTGCTCATCGATCGCGCAACTGGCTCGTGCGGACCAGAGCGACTGGCCGTTGGGCGGGAACGCCGATGAGAGTCGCGAGACAGGACGTGCACTGGTCGGTGGAGAGCCGCGCGTTCCATTCCGATGGCGGGATGCCGGTACAGGAGCGGGCGTGACGGCGGAAACTCTTGACGTCCGGGTAGGAGAGCCTGGCCGCGACCGTGCCGACCGACGCGCCCGGGATCTGGAGATCGTGGTATGCGCGCCAGACGCGGGCGGCGATCACGAGGATGCGCGCAGGGGCGAGGCCGGCGGCGGCGAGACATTCATTGACCCAGCGCCGGCTCAGGCCTGACGCCGTGGCGAGATCCTCGGCAGATCGAAAGCGGCGGGGGGTGCGGAAGAGCAGGCGGATCGCGGCGCCGAGTGCGGGTGGTGCGCCGGCGGCGGACAGTGCGGCGGTGATGGGGCGCACGAGGACCGTATCGGCGTCCGACGCGCCGAGTCCCTCGATGATCTGGCGGAGGCGTTCGGGGTCATCGTCAATGCCGTGGAGCACCAACTGGCGGACCGCCGACGCGTTGGTGTGCGACATGAATCGTGCCGTTCGCGGCGTGAGGACCGCGTAGACGACGACGGGCACGATCGCTGCGATGAACTCCACGACATCGATCCCAAGAGCCGGGACGCCGGGAACCGGGACGGTGGCTTCCGTGGACGGATCGACGACGGCGACTTCGGCGCCCGAGGTGCGCACGACATCGCGCAGGACATTCCAGCCGGATACCGCAACGACATCGTGATCGGGTGTCATCACCCGCTGGAGATGCCGGAGGAGTGGCTGCGGCAGGAACGCGACGATCAGCATGAGGAAACACCAATGACGAAACGGCGGCGCATCCCGTAATGCCCTGTGGACCGCTCACGGTGCCCCCGCCAACTCCCGTTTTGGTCCTTGGTCGTGATAATTCCGGGCCGATCGTTCTGGACACGGTTCATTGATCCATCCCGATGCATCCCACACCGCGAGGCCATCATGTCGTTCTCAGCACATCGCATCGTTCTCACCACAGTCACCGCCCTGGCGGTCGTTGCCGCCGCCGCGTGTGCGAGTCCGACGGCTCCCACGACGCCTGCCGCGATGAACTCGTCGCTGCACTCGTCGTCGCACGTCACTCCGAGTGACGGAGTTCTGGTCGGTAGCGGAAACTAAAGCGCGGAGGCTGGGAGCCGAGAAGGGCGAGAACGGCCGAAAAGGCCGGGGGGCCGTTTACGAATGGCCCGCCGCCCTCGACGGTTGGCCCAACTGGTTACGCCCAACTGGTTAGAGCGAACAGACCGTTAGCTGCCGAACGGCACTGCCGACTGCGACAGCCTATCGATCGATAGTTGCCAGGTGCAGTTCGGTTATGGACTGCGTCAGGTCCTCGATTTCCGGGGACCAGGGTTGGGCACGCGGGGGCGTGCGGGCACCCGATGAGTCGTCGTGCTCACAGCGGGCGCGTTCGGCGGCACTGAGATCGGCGAGCGCCTGGTCCGCGAGGATGCCGATCTGATTGAGTGCGGCGTCCATTGAGATGCCGAGCGCGCGTCCGAACTCCTGGCGGGCCAAGCGCGGGCGTGCGAACCGGACGTGGCCGCGGCCCGTGAACAGGTGGTAATTCGCGGCGAGCGTGACCGGGAGCGGTTCCGCTTCCAGTGCGGAGCGGTACGCCTCGAACATCGGTTCGTCGCCGTCGGCGGCAGCCATCTCCAGCAGGTTGATCGCCGCGGCCCATCGCAACTCGCGGGTCGCCGCGGTCGTATAGACGATCTCATTGACCTGGCGGGCGAGTTGCAAGTGGCCCAGTGCGGCGCTGCAGGCCGCGAGGTCGGAGAGTGCGCGGGCGCGATGGCGAGGATCATCATACGATTGCGCCGCGCCGAAGCAGAGCAGTGCAGCGCGCTCGAATTGGCCCTGCGCGTGCGCAACGAGCCCGCTGTCGTGCCGCGCGGCGGCGACGACCTGGCGAGCGCCGGCGGCCGCCGCATCGGCGACCAAATCCGCCAGAACGCGTGCCGCTTCGGGAAGATTGCCGCGGTGCGCGATGACGTTCGCTTCGGAGAGGCGGAGCTGCAGATCGGCGGCCGAGTTGCCTTGCTCCCGCGCGACCTTGCGTCCGGTGGTGAAATCGGCTGACGCGCCGGCGAGGTCACCCAGCATACGACGGCAGTAGCCCGAGCGGTGATAGGCGTCGGGAAGGAGATCGGCAGCTCCGCCAGCCGGGGCGTGCTCGATGATGACATTGTACGTGTCGGCGGCGAGCGCCCAGTCCGCGTCGTATTCGAGGAGACGGCCGTAGGCGAGGAGCGGGATGTATGGCGATGGGCCGTTGGGGGCGTACGGCGTGCCGACGGCGGCAGTGATCGCGGCGAGCAGGCCTCGGGCTGTACTCGTGCCGGGCAGCGCGGCGACGGCGGTGTTGGTGGCCTGAAACGCGCGGGGATCGACACTGCCTTCGGCGGCCCAGACGTCCACGAGCCGCAGCGTGGTAAAGCCGGCACAGAGCGCCTGCCAACGGGGCGATGACGCCATGTCGGTGTCGGCGACCCCACCCAGGGCTGCGACGAACGCGCCGTGCCGGAGCTCCGGGACGGAGAATGGTTCAACCGGGGGCGACGCGAGGGTCGCAGTCACAGGGGGGGCAATATGGGAGAGCTCGCTTGGGGCGCCATGTCGCGGACGCGCCAGCTCTTCGGTTGGGTATTTCGGATGTGCCGGGGACAAAACCCTGGGCGGACGTGCCATGTAACCCGATGATCCTCGGTGTAACACCATGCCGGCCATCGAATTGGGCCAGGCGGCTCATTAAATGGGAATCCCATAACGTACTGAGAATGCGGAAGAGCGTAAAGAGAAAATGTGAAAGGCGACCCCGAAATGGCCGGTGGTGTCCAAGAAGTACGGTGCCGGACACGCGTTTGGTGTTACGAGGCGGCGGGATGCGAGTGGAGTGCTGGCTCGCGGTGGCGACAGCTGCCGCCCTCGCCGCCAGCGGGCTTCCCGGATCGCTTCGCGCGCAAGACACCGGGGCGGGCGGCGCGCGGTTTCCCGCCGGGATCGTGATACCCTCGGTGAAGAGCCAAGCCGACACCGGCGAGCGATACGCTCTCTATTTGCCATCGCATTACAACGTGTCGCGGCGGTGGCCGGCGCTGCTGGTGCTCGACCCGCGAGGGCGAGCAGTCCTCGCGATGGAGCGATTCCGGGAGGCGGCGGAGCGAGACGGCTACATCGTCGTCAGCTCATACAACACACTCAGCGACAGCACAGAGGAGCCGAACGTCCGCGCCGTGAACGCGATGCTCGCGGATCTGCAGAATGCCTTCGCGACCGATACCACGCGCATGTACCTCGCGGGGATGTCCGGAACGGCGCGGCTGGCGTGGACATTCGCGTACGAGCTGCCGGGGCACGTGGCCGGCATCCTCGGCTTCGCCGCCGGGCTGCCGTGGAGGCGCACCGAGGCGTACGTGCGTCTCAAGCAGCCTGCCTCGTTCACGTACTTCGGGGGGGCCGGGACGGGCGACTTCAACTTCGACGAAGTGCGAGGGCTCACTCACGCCCTCGATTCGCTGGATGTGTTGCCGCATCGAGCGGAATACTTCAATGGGCAGCACGGGTGGCCGCCGGCGTCCGTGTGTGGTGATGGGCTCGACTGGATGGAACTCCAGGCCATGAAGCACGGACAGCGTCTGGGCGACGACTCAATGACCGGTGCGTGGTTCACTCAGCGCATGACGGAGGCGCGAGCGGCCGAGGATTCGGGCCGGCCGTTCGACGCAGTCGTTCGGTACCGGGCGATTCGCAATGATTTCCGCGGGCTTCACGACACCCACGATGCCGAAGACCGAGTCTCGGCGCTCGACAAGATGCCCGCAGTCCGCGACCACGAGCAGCGCGACCATTCGTTGCAGAACGCCTTCCGGTCGTACGCACAGGATAAATTCGAGCCGTTCATCCGCGACCTGCAGAACGCCGCTCATCCGCCATCGCTCGAGAGCGCGCTGCATGACCTCGACATCCGCAACCTGCAGCGGCAGCAGCGGGACAGCGTGCACGACCGGCTGGGAGCGCAGGCGGCGGCCCGGATGCTGGCGCTCGTGACGGTCAACACCGCGTTCTACGAGCCGCGGCAGTATTTCGCGCGGAGCGACCCGGCGGGCGCGCTCGCCATGCTCGCGATCGCGCACGAGATCGTGCCTGATTCGCCGTATATCTGCTTCGAGCAGGCGAAGGCGTACGCCGAGGAATGGGGCGGACGGGTAATGTGCTGTCGTCGTTGCGGTGCGCCAGGGCCGGTGGCACGATGACCGCGGCCGATATCCGCGACGAGCGCGCATTCGACCGTTTGCGGAGCGACAGCGCGTTTACCGCGCTCGCGGCGACCTTCGCGCCGGCCCCGAAGCCGGGGACCGGCGAGAACTAGAGAGTAGGCAGTAGCGAGTAGAAATAGACCAAGAGCTCAGGACATCGTGGCTGCGTCGTCCTGGTTGTCGAGCACCTCGCGTACCCGGCGCCCGAGCCCCTCGGGCGTGAAGGGTTTTTCCAGGAGCGCAATGTCAGGGGCGAGGGCGCCGCCCAGTCCCTGGAGGCGTGCGGCGAGCTCGCCGTCATCGTAGCCCGACATGTACAGCACCTTGACCGTCGGGTTGGATGTGGTGACGAGCTGGGCGAGATCGCGTCCCGTGGCGCCCGGCATGATGATGTCCGTCAGCAGCAGATCGATCGAGCTGCCGTAGCTGCTCATGACCGCGAACCCCTGCGCGGCGGTGCCGGCGTCCAGCACCGTGTAGCCGGCGCGTTCCAGCACGCGTCGGGCGAGTGCGCGCACCGTGTACTCATCCTCCACAATGAGAATCGTCTCCGTGCCACGGGGGAGCGTGAAGCGCCGAGGCGCGGCGACCGGATCCATCGTACCCGGTCCGATCTGGGGCAGATAGACGCGGAACGTCGTCCCCCGATCGGGTGCACTTTCGGCCCAAATGTATCCACCGCTCTGTTTCACAATGCCATAGACCGTGGCGAGTCCGAGACCGGTGCCGCGTCCCAGGTCCTTTGTCGTGAAGAACGGCTCGAAGATCCGGCGTTGCGTCTCCTTGTCCATGCCCTGGCCGGTATCCGTGACCGACAGCACCACGTAGGGACCGGACACGACGCGCACACCCCACAAGTCACCGATCGAGTCATCCAACTCCGCCGACGTCGTGGCGATCGTGAGCGTGCCGCCGCCGGCCATGGCGTCGCGCGCATTGACGGCGAGATTGACGATGACCTGCTCGATCTGACTGGCGTCCGCGCGCACCGTTGCGGCCCGTGGGCCTGGCACGAGCGTCAGGGCAATGTCCTCGCCGATCACGCGCCGCAGCATCGTCGCCATGTCGGCCACGGCCCGGTCGAGATCGAGCGTCGTCGGCTTCAGCAACTGCTGGCGGCTATAGGCCAGCAACTGCCGCGTCAGCTCGCCTGCCCGCTCCGACGCGCGGCGCAGCTCTGTGACGTCGGCAGAGACGGCGACATTGGTACCGACAGCCTCCTCGATCAACTGGGCGTAGCTGAGGATGACCGTGAGGAGATTGTTGAAGTCGTGGGAGATCCCGCCAGCGAGGCGGCCGATCGCCTCCATCTTCTGCGACGCGCGCAACTGTTCCTCGCGGCGCACGCCTTCGGCCTTGCGCTCCGTGATGTCGTACAGCGTGCCGCAGAGACCCAGCACCTTACCATTGGTGTCGCGCTCCGAGCGAACGCGCAGCACCAGCCAGCGGACCGCACCGTGGGCCGTGACCACGCGGATGTGCTCATGTGCGCTCGCAGCCGAGCCGTGGAGCAGCGGCCCGATCGTGTCCGCGTACAACCGTGTATCGCTACTGTGGACGACGTCGGCCAGGCAGCGGCCGATGCTCGCTCCGACGGGGAAGCCGGTCACCGTCGTCCAGGCATTGCTCAGGAACGTCCACCGGCCGGCATCGTCGGTGCGAAATACGGCCTCGTCAATGAGATCGACGATCCCTTCATATGATGTTGGCTGGCTGTGACGGGCGGGTGCCTGGGGGGGCGAGTGCTGTTGCAGAACCTGTTGCACGGCCATCTCCGCGCACGAGAAATACGCATGGCGCCGACGCGCCTTTCATTCGAGACGGCATAGGCGTCCGCCCGTCACATGAGGGGGTGCTAAGCAATGGGTCGGTCATGGCCGCCCTCTCCAGAAACAATCGTGGCGCTGCGAAAGGCGCTGATGCACAGCCAGCCTGAAAACGCCGCTGCATCCGTCGGGGGCCGTTCTCGAACGGCCCCCACTGCGCGAACCACAGGCGCTGGCGGAACGGCAACCACGGATTACCGGTGACAGGCAAGTGATGCGCCACCAACGTCGCATGGATGCGCGAGCGGGCGATACAGTCCGCGAGAGCCCTCAGCGCGCATCCAGCGTTTCTGGCAGCAGCCGTTTGCGATTGCGACAGTGTCCACGAGTGCGACAGCGTCTCGCGCACCAAATGACGTGATCGGCGGCGCGTGATGTCGCGTGATGTAATGGTTCGTGCACTTCCATTTTCGGGTGAGTCGGCAATTCGCGGTAGTTCGGGCAGCATGCGTTGGTGTATGCGATCGCGTCACTGGCCGCAGTGGTTGGCCCACTATGACTTAGTGAAAAAACGGTGCCTGGCATTGCGCTTGCCACTCCCCACCTGAAGCTCTACCCGGCGCTAAGTGCCGCACCATCACGAATTAGCACCGCACTATCACAGTGCTGATTCACCGCCGGAGGCAGACATGAACTGCGGAGATTTTGTGAAACGTTCCACGGTACGATGGATGATCCTCACTTGCGGTGTCGCGATTCTAGGCACCGCGTGTGATGCTGGCGGCCCGGACGCGTTGGCGCCGTCGAGCCGGAATCCGGTATCGGGGAGCGCGTCTGCGGCGGTCAGTGCGCGGGGGCTGGGCACCTCCGAGCTGTTTGGTCTGCTGCCGCCGTTGTCGAACGATTCCTCGACTCTTTATGTGTGCGCCGCGGATTCGGTGACACACACGGCGTCAGCGGACATCGGGGTCCTGGGCGGCAGGATCGCGTTCGGCGGCAACACGCTGGTCGTCCCGCCAGGCGCGGTACTCAGGCAGACCACGATCACGGCGACGGCGCCTGGCGACGGGCACCTCAGCGCGGTGTTCCAGCCTGAAGGGCTGCAGTTCCTTCTGCCGCCCGTGCTGACCCTGAACTACCGGCAATGTGCTACGCCGCCGGCCAACACGGCGAAGATCGTCTACCTGCAGTCGTTGCTTGGCGAGTTGCTCGATATTCTGCCGACGACGCTCAATCTGAACCAACACACCATTTCGGCGCCGATCTGGCACTTCTCGGTCTACGCAGTCGCGGACCGGGCCCGGTCGCGGTAACGAATGCCCCGGCAGCGCCGGCGACGAAATCCGGTTCCCAGGGCGGACGCCTGCCTCGCCGCGACAGCGGCGGGGCAGGTTGCCCTTTTGCAGGAGCCGAAAGTTCAGAGCCGCGGGGCGGAACTACTGGCAGATGGCCGGCGTCACGAGCGCGAGGGACGGAGTCCGGAGGCGTTGCTGGCGTACGGCGAGGCGGCGGCCTCGGGTGAGGCTCGCGTTCGCGCGGAGGCGCTCCGGCGCAAAGGCGCGGTGCATCGGCGACGGCACGAGTGGGATGCCGCGATGGCGTTGTTGCGCGACGCATACAATGCGGCGAAAGCGGCGAACGACCCGATCGAGGCCGCTGAAACCCTGAACGCGATGGGAGCGGTCCATCTCGAGCGGGGTGAGCTGGCGGAAGCGCGAGAGGTGCTGACACGAGCTTTGACCGCCGGCATGGAGCACGACGAGCTGCGCGGGCGCATCGAGCAGAACTTCGGCATCATCGCGAACATCGAGGGCGATCTCCGTGAGGCATTATCGCGGTACAGCACATCGCTCGTGGCCTTTCAGCAGGCCGGGGACGAGCGTGGCTGTGCGATCGCCTACCACAACCTCGGCATGGTGAGCGCCGACGAACAGCGGTGGGATCAGGCCGACGGGTACTACGCCAAGTGCCTCGACTTCGCGGAGCGCACCGGCAATGTGCATCTGCGCGGGTGCGCACTGCTCAACCGCACCGAGGTCCACATCGCGCGCCAGCACTTCGAGGATGCACGGCAGAGCGCCGAGTCAGCGCTCCGGATCTTCGACGGCCTGGGAAGCCAGCAGGGGAAATCGGACGCATACAAGTTCCTCGGCATCCTGTACCGCGAGACGGGCGTGCTGGGGCTGGCCGAGGCGCGGCTCAAGGCAGCGATCGACCTGGCGGCGGGGTGTGGCGCGACATTGCAGGAAGCCGAGGCGAGCCGGGAACTCGCGCTCGTGTACCGGCGCATCGAGCACAACCACGACTCGGTCGTATTCCTCAACCGATCGATCCGGCTGTTCCAGCGACTGGGTGCGCAGCGCGACCTGCGCGACGTCTCGGCTCGCGTCGCGAATCTGGAAAGCCTGTTCGTCGAAGTCGTCGCCAACTGGGGCCGTTCGCTGGAGTCGGCCGACACGTACACCTTCGGTCACTCGGGGCGCGTGGCGGAGTACGCGATCGCCGTCGCGCGTGCGCTCGGGCTGGATGACGAAGGCGTCATGACCGTACGGATGGGCGCGTACCTGCACGATCTCGGAAAAATGCGTGTGCCGCACGAGATCCTGAACAAGCCGACGCGGCTGAGTCCCGAAGAGTTCGCGATCATCAGAATGCACCCCTTGTGGGGACTGGAGCTGGTCTCGACGATCGACTTCCCGTGGACCGTGAAACCGATCATCCGGTCGCACCACGAGAAACTCAATGGCAGCGGGTACCCGGATGGACTCCGTGGCAATGAAGTGCCGCTGCACGCACAAATCGTCTGTGCAGCGGACGTTTACGACGCGATGACCTCGGCGCGCAGCTACCAGGCGGCGAAGTCGCCGGCGGCTGGGGTCGAGGAGATGAAGGGCTGCATGCGTGGGAACCGCCGGTGGTGGCGCGACGACGTATTCGAGGCGTTTCTCGCGTCGGCCCCGCAGTTCGCGGCCGTGAGCGCGGTGCTGTAGCGGCCCCGAGACGGCGCCGGGCGACGGACACATCGAGGGCGAGCCAGAGACTGGGACAGCGCGCGTAACAGCCTGCTTGACAGGGTCCCGGAAGCATGTAGACTGAGCGACGACACCCTCGCGCCATGATCTGCGGCCCCTCTCTGTCGAGAGGGGTTTTTGCTTCACCAGGCCTCAGCCAATGAGCCCCATGCGCTCCGACATCATCAAGCGCGGGTTCGATCGCGCGCCGCACCGCAGTCTCCTACGCGCGACCGGGCAGATCCGCGACCGGTCGGATTTCGACAAGCCGTTCGTGGCGGTGTGCAACTCCTACGTCGACATCGTCCCAGGGCACGCGCACCTCCAGGCGTTCGGGCGGGTGGTCAAGGATGCGGTGCGTGAGGCTGGCGGCATCCCGTTCGAGTTCAACACCATCGGCGTGGACGATGGGATCGTGATGGGGCACGAAGGCATGCGATATTCGCTGCCGTCGCGCGAGCTGATCGCCGACTGCGTCGAGACCATGGCGCGAGCGCACTGCTTCGACGCAATGGTGTGCATCCCGAACTGTGACAAGATCGTGCCGGGCATGCTGATGGGAGCGGCGCGGGTGAATATCCCGACCGTCTTCGTGTCGGGAGGGCCGATGCGAGCCGGCGCTGACGCGAAGGGCCAGGCCATCGACCTGATCTCGGTCTTCGAGGGCGTGGGCGCGCACGCGGCGGGAACGATCGACGACGCACGACTCGAGGAGCTGGAGGCTGGCGGGTGTCCGACGTGCGGCAGTTGCTCCGGGATGTTCACGGCGAACTCAATGAATTGCCTGTGCGAGGCGCTGGGCGTCGCCCTTCCCGGCAACGGCACCGTGCTCGCGGTGTCGCCGGAGCGTCACGAGCTGGCGCGGTCCGCGGCGCGGCACGTCCTGCGGCTCCTGCACGAGGGTGTGAGCTTCCTCGACATCCTGACCGCGTCCGCGATCGACAACGCCGTCGCGCTCGACGTCGCAATGGGCGGCTCCACGAACACCGTGCTGCACGTGCTGGCGCTCGCGCGAGAGGCGGGGATCGACTACCCGTTCAGCCGGTTCAACGACGTGGCGGCGCGGGTGCCGACACTGGCCAAGATCTCTCCGGCGTGGGACGGGACGCGGCAGTGGCACATGCAGGACGTCCACGAGGCGGGTGGAGTGCCGGCGATCCTCGCGGAGCTGTCGCGGAAGCCAGGCGTGCTCGATCTGGACGTGCGCACGGTGGAGGGCCGTACCCTTGGCGAAACGCTCCACGGCATCGCGACCCGCAACCCCGCGTGCATCCGGCCTATCGCCAATCCGCATTCGCCGCGTGGGGCGCTGGCGGTGCTGTTCGGGTCACTCGCGCGTGACGGGGCCGTGGTCAAAGTCGGCGCGGTCGAACAGCACGAGATGACATTCACTGGGCAGGCGCGGGTCTTCGAGAGCGAGGAGGAGGCGATTACCGCGCTCCGCGAGGGCGTGATCCGTTCCGGCGAGGTCGTCATCGTGCGCAACGAAGGTCCCAAAGGCGGACCGGGGATGCGCGAGATGCTCGTGCTCACGAGCATGCTCAAGGGCATGCCGCTCGGGACATCGGTGGCGCTCGTGACCGACGGCCGGTTTTCCGGCGGGACGCGCGGGCTGTGCATCGGGCACGTGTCGCCGGAGGCGGCGGAGGGCGGAGCGATCGCGCTCATACGGGATGGCGACATCGTGCGGATCGATCTGCCCGGGCGGACGCTGGAGCTGGATGTCTCGGCAGACGAGCTGGAACTGCGGCGCGCGGCGTGGCGCGCACCGGCGCTCAAGTATCGGACGGGCTGGCTGGCGCGCTACCGAGCGCTCGTCACGAACGCGAGTCGCGGCGCGGTGTTGGAAGTCAGTGAGTTGGCGGAGGAGAATGTGGAGCGGCCACCGGTGGCCATGGCCGGTGCGCGACGGGGCTGAGGAAGCAGAGCGGCCTGGGAGAACCGGTAGCCCGTGGTTGTGAGTCCGGCCTACGGCGCGGCGGCCACCGCGGATTCGATTGTGCGCGACTGGTCTGCCGGCTGCGTGTGCGGTGGCAGGAGGAGTGTGAACGTCGAGCCGGAGCCTGGGGCGCTGGATACTGTGACCTCGCCGCCCATGGCGCGGGCCAGGTCGCGGCTGATCGCGAGACCGAGGCCGGTGCCATCGCGTTCGCGCGTCAGGGATGGGTCCAACTGGACGAACGGTTCGAAGATCTCCGCGATCCGGTCTGGTGCGATGCCGACACCGGTATCGGACACCGTGACCTCGACGCGTCCGCCGTGCCGGCCGGCGGCGAGTGTGATGCGGCCGCCACGCGGAGTGAACTTCGTCGCGTTGGAGAGGAGATTGAGCAGGATCTGCTCGAGCTTCTCGCTGTCGGCGCGGACGACGAGCGCCGGGTCGGCCGGGACATACTGATACGTCAGGCCGCGTTCCGTGAGCTGCGGCTGGATCATGACATCCAGGCCTGCGAGGACATCGCACAACCGGACCGGGCGGAGCGTGTAGGTCAGCGTGCCGCTGTCGATTTTCACGAAATTGAGCATGTCGTTGATGCGGCCGAGCAGGAGATCCTGTGCCCGGCGGATGCGGGCGAGGAAGCGGCGCTGCTCATCCACCACTGGGCCGGCGACCTGCATGTCGAGAAGCTGGACGTATCCGGCGATCGCGTTGAGGGGTGTGCGTAACTCGTGGCTCATGCTGGCCAGGAAATCGAGCTTCGCCTTGTTCGCGGCTTCCGCGTTGGCGCGAGCGTCGTCCGCTTCGCGGAAGAGCCATGCGTTATCGACGGCGATTGCGGCTCGGTCGGCGAGGTTTCGCACCAGCTCGAGGTCGCGGGTGTCGAAACGGCGCCCCGACTCGGCCATCGCGAGGCTCAGGACACCGATCGTGCGGCCGCGCGCGGTGATCGGCACGACCATGACGGACGCGAAGGCGAAGCGACGCAGGTCGGCGAGGTGTTCCTCGGATGCGGCGACAGCAGTGAGCATATCATCGGTCACCGCCGGCACGAGTTGCGGCTCGCCTGTTCGCAGGACGGTGGCGATCCCGCCCTTGGCGCTCCAGTCGATCGGGTGCCGTTCCTGGTACTCCTTCGCGAACGCCACCTGCTCGGCGTCCCGGTGGGCGATGCCGAGCCGGGTCAGGGCGGGCGGCCATTCGGTGGATCGGGGGTCGGTGACGAGATCGACACCGCACCAATCGCAGAGCGCGGGGACCGCCGCGCGCGCGACATCGCGCATTGACGCGTGGACATCAAGTGACGCGGAGAGCAGCCGGCTTGCTTCGGCAAGAAACGCGTTGGCGATGGCTGCGCGCTTGGCGTCCGTGACATCCGTCCAGACCGCGGTCACCCCGCCGTCGCCGCTCGGGTAGGCGCGGATGGCGAGCCAGTGATCGCCGCCCACCTCTGTCTCGAACGTCACCGTGACCCGGTCTTCCATCGTCCGGCGCATCTCACGTTCGACCAGAGTGCCGCGCGACTGAGGAAAGAAAGTCCAGACATCCTGTCCTACGAATTCCGTGGCGGTGACGCCCAACTGGCGAAAGTACTGTTGTGCGCGGCGGTTGATGAACGTGATGCGCCAGCTGCTGTCATAGGCGACGAAGGCGTCGGTGATGCTCTCCACAATGTCGCCGAGCGTGCGTCTCGCGGCATCGGCGTCCGTGGCGGATTCCTGTAGCCGCTGGTTGGACTGCTCGAGCTCTTCCGACAGCGACTGGGCTTCCTCGAACTGCTGTTCCAGCTCGGCGGCGAGTGCGTGGGCTTCTCGTGTCTGCTCCTCGAGCGCGACCGTCCAATGCCGTAGCTCGCCGGCGAGCGTCTCGGCCTCCGCTCGCGCGGCCTCCGTGGTCGTCAGCGAATCCCGGACCCGGATCGCCATGCGGCGAATGGCGTCGCCGAGCCGCGTCACCTCATCGGCGCTACTCGAGAGGGAAGGGGGCTCGCCGGACGCCACGATCCGCTCGGCGACGGACGTGAGCGACACGATCGGCGACGTGATCCGGCGGCTCAGCAGCCAGCCGGCCAGAGCGCCTGTGAGGACGATGATCCCGGCGACCTCCGCCAACTCGAGCAGGAGGGCGCGCATCGGGGCGAGCACGGTGTCCGTGGGTTGCTCGACCCAGAGCATCCAGGGGGCGCCGGGCACTGCCGATTCGACGGCGATGGCTTCCTTGCCGGTGGATCCGATGACGATGGCGGACTGGCCGAGCGTGTGGCTGGCGGGTGGCGGGGGTCGCCGGTGGTCGAGGTCAGTCCAGGCATTTTCGTTGGGGGATCCGACGAGAATCGTGGCGTGCGGGCCAATCAGGTCGCGGACCGCATTTCCGCTCTGGTTGGTGGTGAATCGCAGGTCGGCCAGGTAGCCGATGATGCGTGCAGAGTGTGCCGAGTCGGTGCCTGCGCGGATCGGCGCGATGGTTTCGGAGTACGTGGAGTCGCCGATCGCGTGGAACGGACTGACGTGCGGCGAGGCAGCGGCCGGGCCGCCGGTGAGGATGATCTGGCTCGCCCATGCTGAGCGTGGAACGGAGGCACCGCGAGTGGTGTCGATCGCCACCGTTCCATCGGGGCGCAGGAGCTGGAGGCGTGCGCGGGGTGCGGGGTCGCCGGCCCACGCGGTGGCGAGGCGGCGCCGCAAGTCGGGCGGAGCCTGACCGGTCGTGAGGAACGTCGCGACGGCGGGGTCGGAGGCGGCGCTGTCGACCGTTCTGACATAGCGGCGTGCGGCTTCCGCGAACAGGAAGTCGAGCGTGAGCGATGTGCCCTGGAGCCGCTGGCCGGCGGCGGTGAGGAGCACATGTTTGACGCGTTGATATGCGCCCCACGCGAACGCGACGACCGTGACGAGCAGGAGCCCGGCGATCAGGAGAGGGAGCTGCCGTTCGATCGAGTGCCAGCGCGTGCCAAGACGTGCCTTGACCGTCACCTTCGCCTCCCTAACGTCGCGGCCCGGCGGGGCGTCCGCATGCCGTGTGGGCGACCCGAACCGCTAATCTAACCGAGGCGGGGGGCGTGCCAATATCCGGGACAACGGCATGGCGTGGGGCGACCACCGGGGATCGGCGTAATGTTCGGGCCAGCCATGGCGACGATAAGCCCCCGACCGGTGACCGAGACGACCGGTTATTCGCGGCAGCTACGGACATTCGACGCGACGATGCTGACCGTGGGCGGGATCATCGGCGGCGGGATCTTTCTCAACCCGGCGGTCGTCGCGCAGCGAGTGCATACAGCGCCGCTGATCATCGGCACGTGGGTGCTGGGCGGCGTGATCGCGGTGATGGGGGCGCTCTGTTTCGCGGAGCTGGGCGGGCGGCGGCCGGAGGCGGGTGGCGGGTACGTCTACCTCAAAGACGCATTCGGGCCGCTGCCCGCGTTTCTGTACGGCTGGACATTTCTCGTGATCGTGAACACCGGCGGCATGGCGGCCGTGGCGGTGACATTCGCGCGGTACACCACGGACCTGATGCATGCGGGCGACGGATGGGTGAAGCCGCTCGCCATCGGTTCGATCCTGGTGCTGACCGCCGTCAACTACATCGGCATCCGCGCGGGCGCCACGACACAGAACATCTTCACGGTCCTCAAGCTGGCGGCGCTGGCGGCGGTGATTGCCGTGGGTGTGGCGGCTGGCGCGGCGGTGGCAGTGCACGGGGCGAGTGCGCTCCCGTGGGCGGCGGATCGGGCGGCGACGCCGGTCGAGACCGGCGATCTGGTTCGTGTCATGGGCGTCGCGCTGATCCCGGTGCTGTTCACGTATGGCGGGTGGGCGCATGCGAACAACGTGGGCGGCGAGATGCGGGATGCCGAGCGAACGCTGCCACGCGCGATGGCGTACGGGATCGCCATCGTGGTTGCCGTGTACGTGCTCGTCAACATTGCGTACGTGTTGGTGCTGGGGCCGGCCACGCTGGCGGCGAGCACGGCACCGGCATCGGACACCATGCGGCGGGCGCTGGGAGCGGCAGGCGGGACCGTCATCGGGCTTGGCATTGCAGCGTCGACATTCGGGTTCGTGAATCTGACCATCCTGTCGGCGCCGCGGATCCTGCAGGCGATGGCGGCGGACGGGTTGTTCTTCCGCCGGGCGGCGATTCTGCATCCGCGGTATCGGACGCCGACTGCGGCGTTGCTTGCCCAGGCGGTGTGGGCCGTCGTGCTCACGGGCTCGGGGACGTATGGGCAACTTCTTGATTACGTCGTGTTCGGCGACTGGATATTTTTCGCGATGATCGTAGCGACCCTGTTCGTATACCGGTCGCGGGACCGTCGTGAGGCGTCCGCGGTGGGGGGCTACCGGGTACCGGGCTATCCGATCGTGCCGGCGCTGTTCATCGGCGTGGCGACGTGGGTGGTCGTGAGCAGCGTGCGGTCGAATCCGCCGAACGCGCTGGTGGGCGCGGGGCTGATCGTGCTTGGCGTGCCGGTGTTTCTCGGATGGCGCGCGCGGACCGCGCGCGTGGCGATGCGCGGGCGGTGAGCGATCCGTGATCAAGGAGAGCCGGTACCTCACGTGGGCCAAGGCGCTGCCGGCCGCCGAGTACAACGTGGCGGGCAGCGGGGCGCGCGCGGTGACGCGTGCGGAGCTGGGCGATCCCGAGCCGGATGCGCCGCTGACCGAGCGGAACGACTACGGGTGGCAGCCGCTCGTGGCGCGCATCGCCGAGCGGTATGGCGTACCCGAGACATTGGTCGTGGTGGCGTCGGGGGCGTCAATGGCGAACCATTTGGCGATCGGAGCGCTGGTAGCCCCCGGGGATCACGTACTGACCGAGGAGCCGGTATACGATCCTCTGGAGCTCGTGCCGCGGTTGTGGGGGGCGACCGTGGAGCGGTTCCCGCGGCGGGAATCCGACCGGTATCGGCTGGACGTGGAGGCGATCGAGTCGCGGCTCGAGCCGGCCACGCGTCTGGTCGTGCTCTCCAACCTGCACAACCCGAGTGGAGTCGTGGCGCGCGACGCGGACATCGTGGCGCTCGCGGAGCTTGCCGAGCAGTGGGGATTCCACGTGCTCGTGGACGAAGTGTACAGGGAGTGGCTCCATGGCCGGGCGGGCGACGGCGGTCAATCGGCCGCCGTGTCGTCGCGGCGGATGATCGCGACATTGAGCGTGACCAAGGCGCTGGGATTGAATGCGCTGCGGATCGGCTGGGTACTGGCGGAGCCGGGGCTGGCGGACCGGATGCGGCGATTCATGGGATTGTTCGACAACATTGTCGCGCATCCGAGCGAGCGGCTAGCGGCGCGGGCGCTGGATCGGGCGGATGCGATCCTCGACGCGCGGCGGCCGCTGTTGGCGGAGAATCTGCAGCGAGCCGGTGCGTGGGTGGCGGCGACACCGGGCGTGAGCTGGGTCGCGCCGGCGGCGGGGACGATCGCGTGGATCGATCTCGGTATTGGCGACACGACCGAGTTCGCGGCGCGGCTGGCGCGGGAGCAGAGCACGCTGGTGGTGCCCGGATATCTGTTCGATGCGCCGGGGCACATCAGAGTGGCGTTGGGCGTGGAGGGGGGCGTGCTGGGGGAAGCGTTGCGGCGGATCGCGGTAGTACGAGAGGCTGTACGGGCGGTTGTGCGAGGAGATTGATCCATGGCGCCGATCATTCGAATGGCGACGGTTGCGGACGGCGGGCAGATCGCCGAGGTGTATGCACCGGCGATTACTGCGGCGGTGGTCTCGTTCGAGATGGAGCCACCGGGGGCGACGGAGATGGGGCGGCGGGTCATGGAGACCCTGGCGATGCATCCGTGGCTGGTGGCGGAGCGTGACGGAGAGGTGGCCGGTTTTGCGCGGGCGGGGCGCTTCAAGGATCGCGCGGCGTATCAATGGTCGGTCGAGACCTCCGTGTACGTTCGCGCGGCCGCGCACCGGAGTGGACTGGGGCGCGCGCTCTATGGAGTGCTGTTCGAGCTGCTCGTGTTGCAGGGGTTTTACCGGGCGTATGCCGGGGTAACGCTGCCGAATGCGGCGAGTGTCGGTCTGCATGAGTCGCTGGGGTTCACGCCGGTCGGTGTGTATCGCGCGGCGGGGTACAAGTTCGGCGCGTGGCATGACGTCGGGTGGTGGGAGCGCGGGCTGCAGCCGCTGGTGGCGGATCCGCCTGCGCCGCGAGCGATCACGGAGATCGTGGGGACGGCGGCGTATGAGAGGGTGATGGGCGGGTGATGCGCGCCAGCGCGCGGCAGGGTCATTTACCGGCTGCCACTACTATAAGAAGGCAGAGCGGGGTGATGCGCGGCCGAGATGGTGACCGACGCATCCGTCGGGGCCGGTCATGACCGGCCCCGACCAGGGACGAATTGGTGCGATGCGACAAGGGGTCGTGCAAGCGCGACGACAACAGTGATGCGCACGCGACCGGATCGGGTTACGAATGTGATACCGGAAGATTTTCCCACAGCCGATTGATTCGGATTAACGACCTGTTGCACGAGGACCGTTCGATATTGCGAGGGCGCTAGTTATTTGCGACAGCGCTAGTTCAAAGCGAGCGCGACCGACTACGCGCGGGAATCGCCGGAATGTGGCAGCACGAACAGTTATTCGCGACGTCGCGATTACGTCACAGGCTGGGACCGTTTGCGATGGCAGCGTCGGCGATGCTTACACTGTTAGATTGTCCGGCTGCAGCCCGACACAACTCGCCTCCCACCGAGCGCTCACATGAACCCCCCGCATAACGACGACTACCTGCACGCACAGCTTCACGGATATCAGACGGAGGAACCGGCGCCTGCGCATCATTTGCCGTTCGACAGGACGTCACCTGAGGAGCCAGCGCCCGGCGCGGCCGGCGAATTTCGGCGAGTACATGCCACAGGCCGATCTTGCCGGCACTGATGCAGACACCGGCGACGACACACCGGCCAGCGATCCGGCAGCCGATGGTGACGACGAGGACGTGCACGTCGCGCACGCGGACGATGTGGAAGTGTACCGTGCGGTGGCGGACGAGACGCAGGGGCATGGGGATGTGCGGGAGGAGCAGGCGACCGGCGTCGAGGCGGAGCAACTGGAGGGGGAACTGGAGGAGACGTCCGCGTACGAGGGGCATGCGGCCGACATTGAGGTGCCTCGCCCGGTGGTAAACGAGACGCACGCGCACGGTGTGGATGTCTACGAGGAGCCGGCGGGCGATGCGCAGGTGCACGATGCGGCTGTGAGCGAGTGGCAGGTGGACGACGCATCGGTGGCGGACGTTGCAGTGCCCGGGGCAGAGGCTGACGAGACTGCGACGCATAGCGCTCATTCATCCGATGCAGCGGCTGGCGATGCCGAGACGCAGGATGCAATGGCGAGTGAGTTGCCTACGCACGGCGAACCGGTGACCGATGTCGAAGTGCAACTTGCGGTGGCGGATGAGCGAGATGTGCACGGCGCGGATATGTACCAGGAGCCGGCTGGCGACGCGGAAGTACATGATGCAGCAGCGGACGAACCACATGTGCACGGAGAGAAGGAGGCCCACGAGGAAGAGCCCCGGCTGATGGCAGCCGAGCCGCAGGTGCAGGGAGAGGAGACAGGCGGCGAAGAGGTGCATCAGCACGGGCACGACGAGCCTGTGCCTCTGGATCATCAGGGTGATGCCGGCGTTGACGCAGATTTCGATGCCGAGTCGCACGTTGAGAGCGAGGACGAGGAGCAGGCCGCAGCCTGGATGCAGGCGGGCCCGCCCGATGCCACGATGGAGGAGAATGACGTGATAGTTGCTACACATGCTGCGCCCGACACTGGGCACGATGATGCGACGGGCGCGAGCGAGACACTCGGCGCCAATGGTGCTGCAACAACGGAGCAGGCGGCGTCGATGTCCGCGCACGCGGCAGTTCATCCGGCGGTGATGGAGCACGTGTCGTCGGCTGGTGATGCGCGCGGGATGCTCGAAGGCGTCGCGCAGAGTCTTCGGACGCTGGCGGGCCGCGATGCGAACGGTCAGGGGATCGCCATTTTCCCGCACGGTGTCGACGTCCTCGAGGTGCGTATGCACATCTCACGGGACCGGGACATTGATCTCAACTTCCGCGTGGCTGGGCCGACGGTGCCGGGCACCAGCGTCTGACGGCGCCCCCCGCGGCTGACGGATCACACGCCGGTCCACTATCGGCGGGGGAAGAGGCGCAGGTCTTTCCCGGGGTCGCGGTGTCTGCCTACCCCGGTGATGCGGCCGTGCGTGAATGGTCGGTCACGAGTCCGTACCGGTTTCTCGTGTATCCGATGGGTGGCGCGCGAGATCAGAATGCGGTGGGGACCTGGCGCGGCCGAGCGCTCGGATTGCGGACGATGGGGTGGGGGCTCGCGGTGTTGTACAAGCCGCGCATTGATGGCAGCGCACAGCGGACTCGTGATCCTGGCGTCGTGCTCACGCGGTCGCAGGGTGCTGGCGATGGTTACGATGCCGTCGCGCAGTGGCGGTTCGACCGGATGCCAGCGGGTGGCAGGTGCTTCGTCGATGCCACACCGTTTGCGCTCGGGGCCTTTGCGCATGGTCCCCGGGCTCACCGGCCTGCGGGGTGGCTCGACTACTATAAGGGTTGGGTGGGGGCCGTGATCGACAGCGGTATCGTGCAGCCTGGCACGTGCTGCGATCCGGCCGACGCGCCGCAACTGGCGGCGACGTTGCAGGCGGTGTACCGGGAGCGCCGCCGGACGCCGAACCGGCAGTCGTTCTGGATGGCGGCGGCGCGACCGCGGGTGAACGGGGCGGCGCATGCGCAGGCGGATGGCACCGAGGCGGAGTATCGCACCGAAGTATGGGAGACGGCGCCGTCAGTGACGCGCCGGACATACGGTGGCGTGCGGCTCGCGGTGTCCCTCTACTCGGCCACGACGGCTGATCCATCGTTCGATCCGTCGCTCATCGAGCCGGCATCCCTCGTGTCGATGCTGCGGCCCGGCGTGCCGGCGAGCGTGTCGTCCGTGCTGGGCGACGCGCCTGCGAGCTCCGTGGTATCGGACGCCCGGGTCTTGATGGAGGCGTGTCTCGCGGCGCTGGGGTTGGCGGGGCTTGGTGGCGGAAACCCCTTTCCGTACGGGATCGGCGACGTCGAGATCCAACTGACCGAGCGAGATGGCGCGGCTCACGCGAGCATACGCGTTTCAGCCAACAAAGAGTCACGGCAGCCTTGAGAGAGCGGCGGCCGTTGGCCGCAACGTGATAGACAGTACGAAGGGCCATGGTATACTGAAAACCATGCCATTTGCCAGCAGGACGCGGCCCCCGGTTCGTGCGCTCGTGCTGATCGACGCGGCGCAGGCGGTACCGCTCTGGCGGCAGATCTACGAACAGATCCGGGGCGCGATCGCGAGCGGGCGGCTGGCTGCTGGCGCGAGGTTGCCGGCATCGCGCGCGCTGGCGGCCGATCTCGTCGTCTCGCGCAACTCCGTGACAGCCGCGTTCGCACAGCTTCGGGCCGAGGGGTATCTCGTCCAGCGGGGGCGAGTGGGGACATTCGTGGCGTCGCTCGAGCCCGACCGGGTGGAGGTGAGTGTGTTGCCAGCCCGGGCGCGTAAGGCCGTATCGGCGACAGCGGGGCGGCGGCCCTTGTCGCGCGTGGGGACTCTGGCGCTTGCGGCTGCGGAGCGGTTGCCGCCTGCGGTTCGTGGGGTGCCGGTGCCGTTCCGGATCGGGGAGCCGGCGACCGACGTCTTTCCGGTGTGCGTGTGGAGCCGGCTTGTCGCGCGGAACTGGCGGGGCGGGCGAGTGCCGCTCGGGTACGTCGATCCGGCGGGTGCGCGGCCGCTGCGGGAGGCGATCGCCGAGTATCTCAACGGATCGCGGGGCGTGCGGTGTGAGTGGCAGCAAGTGTTCATCGTGAGCGGGACCCAGCAAGCCGTCGACATGGCGATGCGGCTCGTGCTGTCGCCGGGCGACGCCGTGTGGATCGAGGATCCGTGCTATTCGGGAGCGCGATCTGCGATCGATGCATCCAACGTGAAGGCTGTCAGCGTCCCGGTCGACAGCGAGGGGATTTCGGTCGACGAGGGGCTTCGGCTCGATCCCAAGGCACGGGCCGTGTACGTCACCCCATCGCATCAGTTTCCGCTGGGCGCGGTGATGAGTGTGTCGCGCCGGATGGCGCTGCTCGGCTGGGCGGCGACCGCGGACGCGTGGATCATCGAAGACGACTACGACAGCGAGTTCCGGTATGCGAGCCTGCCGCTGCCATCGTTGCAGGGATTGGACGAGCAGGGGCGGGTGATCTACGTCGGCACCTTCAGCAAGACACTATTTCCTGGATTGCGTGTCGGGTATCTCGTGAGTCCTCCGGGGCTCGTGGACGCGTTTCAGGCGGCATTCGCGCTCGGGGGGCGGTATGCATCCGCGGATGCGCAACTGGTGGTGACCGAGTTCATCACCGAGGGTCATTTCGAGCGGCACCTGCGCCGGATGCGTGCGGTGTATGCGGCGCGGCAAGCGGCGCTCCTCACGTATGCGCACGATCATCTGTCCGAGTGGCTCGACGTGTCGCCGAGTGCGGCGGGACTGCATCTGATCGGGTGGATCAGGGATCGCGGCACGAGCGCGGCGCAGATCATTGAGCGCGCGGCGGGAGTGGGCGTCGAGTTGCGGGCATTGTCGCACTACACCCAGCGCGTGCCGAAGCGGGACGCGATCCTGCTGGGGTATGCGGCGTTCGCGCCGGCGGCGATGGAAGCCGCGGCGCGGCGGCTGAGTACAGCCCTGGCGGGATTGGGGGCCGGACGAGGGCCGGGGAGGGGGAGGGGGAGGCGTTCGCGCCCAGCGCGGGGGGCGTCCCGGTAAGTCTGGCACCATCGAAACGGCGCACACTGGTACTGGCGGCGGGTCCAACGGGAGCGAATCGTACAGCAGAGCTGCTCAAACAGCTACTGGGCGATTGCGCACCGGACATTCAATCCTGCCGTCATATGCCATTGGGGATGAGTCTCATGGGATCGGCGCTCGGCTTGGGGAACGAGCCTCAGGGGTATCGCCGGATCGATCCGTTGTTTGCCAGCCGGATGCTGGCGGTCACCGACGTGACGTGTACCTGTCCGCGGTCGCCGGCCGGGGCGTTACGGGAGTCGGGTGCATATCAACTCGTGTTCGTGCGACGGGGAGTGTTCGTGAAGCACGGGACGGCGAGCCAGCGCGCGGAGGTGGCGGCGGAGCCGGCGCATGTGTTGCTGCTCAATCGTGGGGAGCCATATCGCGTGAGTCATCCGTCGAGCCGCGGTGATGCGTGCACGGCGGTGGCGTACGAGAGCGCGGCGATCCTGGCGGTGGCGAAAGCGAGTGGAGCCCCGGCGGACATTGGGGATCGCGGGCCATTTCCCGCGGGGAGTGCAGTGGTGCCGCCGGAGGCGATCCTGCGACTGCATCGCCTTCGCCAGTGGCTTCGTGTGCCGCGCGCGGGCGTCACGGCTGGGGACGTCGATGCGGAGGCGCTGGAGTTGTTGCGGCTGGTGTTGGCGGCGGCGTGGCGCCAGTATGAAAAAAGTGCTCGTGGGGTAGAGGCGGATCGTGACGAGCCGGCGGGGCGGCCTGATATCGTGGAGACCGTGAAGCAGGCACTCGCGCGGACTCCGGCGGCCGCGACATCACTCGAGGATCTTGCGACCTACATCGGGATGTCGCCGTCGCATCTCGCGCGGGTATTCAGCCGGGGCGCGGGGCTGCCCGTTCATCAATATCTGTTGCGGCTCCGGCTTGGGACGGCGCTCGAGCGGGTGAGCGATCCCTCGGTGCGGATGAGCGCAATCGCGCTGGACAGCGGGTTCTCGAGCGCGAGCCATTTCACGAACGCGTTCCACAAGACATTTGGCGTGACGCCGACGCAATGGCGTGCATCACTGGCGGCGGGGCGGAGCGTGGCGTAGCGAGTCAGGCGGAAGTGGTGGGCCGGGTGAGGCTGGAGAGTGACACGGTCGCTCGTGATGAGAGTGCGGCGCGTGCAATGTAGGGAACTGCGGTTGGGCGATTGGGATTTGAGCGCAAGAACCAGTCAGCGTTCTCCGGCCGAGTGGATCACATGGCGAAGAAGGACCGAGTGAAGACAGCGGGCATTATCGGGATCCTGACCGAGCCGGTGATTGCGGGGATCCCGGTGCTGGATACGGCGGGGTTGCATGTGGAGGCGATCGTGATCGAGCTGGTGGCCTAGGGCCGGAGCGTTGCTAAGTTGCACCGTCAGATTCCATGGAGCGTGTCTGGTGAGGGATCCGGTTACGAGTGACAAGATTGCGCGGCCGGTGGGGCCGTTTTCTCCGGCGGTGCGGGGCGAGAACGTCATCTATTTGAGCGGTCAGGTGGGGCAGGATCCGGCCACGGGCAAGGTGATCGATGGTGGCGTCGGGGCGCAGGCTGCGCGGGCGCTCGAGAATGTGAAGGCGGTGCTGGAGGCGGCGGGGCGGTCGATGGACGACGTGTTGCGGGTGGGGATCTTTCTCGTGGACATGAAAGATTTTGCCGTCGTGAACGACGTGTATGCCCGGTATTTCGCGGCGCCGTATCCGGCGCGGACGACCGTGGCGGTGGCGGCGTTGCCGCTGGGGGCGCTGGTGGAGATCGAGGTTGTGGCGAGCACGCGCGGCGCGTAACTGGTCAAGCTGCAACGCACCTCAATGCCATTCATCGACCTTGCGCTGTCGCGGCGGTTGGAGCGGGTGGAGGGGGAGGCGTGCCGTTCATTTGCCGAGGCGCGCAGCCGGCTCGATCCGGCGAGTGGCGCGACGTCGAAGGAGGTCGCGGGCACGTACGCCGTCTATGACGGTATCAGCTCTCCCATCACGCAGACATTCGGGTTAGGCCTCTTCGAAGAGGCGACGCCGGCGGCGCTGGACGAGATCGAGTGGTTTTTTGTTGACCGGGGCGCGAAGGTGCATCACGAAGTGAGCCCGTTGTCTGGCGTCCTTACCACCGACCGGTTGTGCGCGCGGGGGTACCGGCCCATCGAGATGAGCAGCGTGCTGTTTCGTGGCGTCGAGGCGCGTCAGAAGGGCGACGGCGGCATTGTCGTGCGTGTGGCTGCTGCAGAAGACATGGCGGTGTGGGCGGACGTGAATGTGCGCGGGTGGTCGCATGGGCATCCCGAGCTGACGGAGTTTTTGGAGGAAATGGGGGCGCTCATGGCTGCGCGCGCGCAGAACGTGTGTTTCGTCGCCGAGTCTGAGGGGATTGCGGGCGCGGCGGGCGCGCTGTTCCTGCATGACGGCGTGGCGCTTTTCGCTGGGGCGACGACGGTGCCGGAGCGGCGGAATCGTGGGTTGCAGTCGGCGCTCATGACGGCGCGGATGCGGTACGCCGCCGAGCATGGGTGCGAACTGGCGATGATGGTGGCGGAAGTGGGGAGCCAGTCGCAGCGGAATGCGGAGCGGGCCGGGTTTGCGGTCGCGTATACGCGGACCAAGTGGGAGTTGCGGGCTGGCGGTTCGGGGTGATGCCTGAAATCCGCTGTCAGGGGCGTTGCTGGTACAACTGGTCTGCCCATCGTGCGAACGTCGTTGCCCTCTCGAGGAGCGCTCGCCCGTCATTTAACGGATAGTATTTGCCCTGATATGCCACGCCGTCCTTCGCCCGCACGAGAGCCAGGAGCATGGATTCCATGTCGTTTGGCAGTCGCGCGGCCAGGACTCCGCGGAGCACGCTGACCGCCTGCTCGTGATCACCGGCCGTCGATTTGCGTTCGCCATAGGCGATCGACACCGCATCAGCGTACGCAATCGCCGCATGGATCGAGAGCAGGCCGATAGCGTTGCCGTACGTCTCATCGTCACCCGCGACTACCGAGAGCGCGTCAGCGGCATCGAGGAACGCGCGCCCGACCTGGCGGTACTTGCCGGCACTCAGGCGGTCCACCGGGCGTGCGCGACCGCGCCTAATCACGGAGCAGGTCCGCGATGTCGGCATTTCCAACGAGACGGCGCGCGTCCAGCGTGAGCCCTGTGACCAGTGGATCGTTCGCCGCAGACAGGCGTTTGAGTTGGGCCAGCGGCTGAATGAATGGCGAGAGCGTGAGCCCAAAGCGGACCGTGAAGTCCGAGGCTCTGTCGCTGATGGTCCGGTAGAGTGCCTGAGCCTCGGACGGAGTGGATGTGATTACCGCGAGATCGAGATCGCTATTCGCGTCCTCCTCGGTCCGGGCCACGCTTCCGTAGATGCCTGCCAGACCACGTCCGCGTTCGCGGTGGCGGCTGCACCAGAGACGAGATCGCGTAGCGTCTGAAAGAGCGCGTCGGTCCACTGCTGCTCAGCCGCGAACAGCGGAATGAGCGCGGTGGCGACGAGAGTGTGCTGTTGGTTGATGCGGTAGAGGGACTCCGCCCGTGTGTTCTCGCGCAATACGAGCCCACGAGCCAGAAGCTCGCGGAGGGCCAGGTCGGCTGTCCGTTTGGCCATTCCGATCCGGCGGCCGGCTTCGCGCCCGGAGATTGGGCCGGAGGCGGAGGTAAAGAGCCGAAGCAAACGCACTTTACTCGTCGTCGTCAGCGCGTCGTCCAGTGGTGCGGTCAGGGTCGCCATGTGTCTTGTCGGATGGAAGAGTAGCTCACACGGGCTAAGATTTAACCCACCCGGGCTACAATATCATCCATCGTCCCACGTGTCAACCCCACTGTTCGGGGGCCAGCCTCATTTCAGGTAGCCAGCGATGCAAGTCGGAGGATGCAATGTACTGCAATATGCACTACATTTCAGCGCGACAGTTTCTGCGTGATTCTGTTCTGGGCGAGGTGGACTCCATGGCGGGCGTTGGAAAGAGGAAGGACCATCCGATTTCGATGCGGCTTCCAGAGGCTGACATCGCCACGATTGATCGAGCTGCGGATCTGCGCGGACG
Organism: uncultured Gemmatimonadales bacterium; assembly: GCA_963737895.1. GTDB lineage: Bacteria > Gemmatimonadota > Gemmatimonadetes > Gemmatimonadales > Gemmatimonadaceae > Palsa-1248. Next base: position 672,294 of record CAVTUF010000002.1, read on the forward strand.
ATCACGGACCGAGTTCGTTCGTGACGCGGCGGTGCGGGCGGCGGAGGAGGTGTTGTTGGAACGGGCGTTGATTGGGATGAATCCCAAGGGATTTGCCGCATTCATGGCGGCGGTTACTGCACCGGCGGTGCCTGTTCCTGAGATGGTGGAGGTTCTGACGCGCCAGCCACCCTGGGGTGCGACCCGCAAGACGGATTGACGTCGTTCGTGGCGCTCTCCGCTCCGGAAGTATTGAATGCGACGCATGACGTCGCGCAATTCTCTTGCGGGAAGCCTGCGCTCGATCGATGGCTCGTCACGAGAGCGTTGGCCAATCAGCAGCGGGGATTCACCGTTGTCGTCGTCGTGCATGACGGCGGCCGCGTCATTGGCTACTACGGATTAGCGCCGACAGCGGTGATGCCGGTGGGGGTGCCGAGGTCAATTCGCACGGGGCAGCCGCCGAGCCCAGTTCCGTGTCTCTTGCTGGGGCAGTTAGCCACGGACAGAGAGTGGGCTGGTCGGGGGATTGGAACGGCGCTGCTGCGAGACGCGCTGGTCCGCTGTGTTGGTGGGGCGAGGTTGATCGGCGGTCGCGCGCTCGTCGTCAGCGCGGTCGATGATGAGGCGGCGGCATTCTGGAAACGACGTGGCTTCATACCGTCGAGGGACGATCCATACACCCTCTTCCGGCCGATCTCCGATATTGCGGAATCACTTGCAGCGGCGGGCATCGTCGTCTAGGGGAAGGCACGACCCGGGGGACATTGCAAAGTGGCCGCCGTTGCCATCGGGAACGACCTGTGCGCGCGAGATCTGCTGGTGTTACGTGCGATGTGAACCGGTTACATCGGCGATTGTGCGTTGCGTCGCTGTTGGACCGTGATGTTCATCCGGTAGTGACCAAGCAGGCGTTCGAGAGATCAGTAGGCGAGATGATTACCTCCTGCGACCTGCGCGTTGCGCGGATACCGTGATGGACTCCGCATCATTCCCCTGGCCCGGATTGCTCGGTTTGGTTGACCAGCTTCGGACGCAGCTCATGGCTCGCGTCTGGCTGGGTATTCGCTGGGGGTTGGCGATGGCGACGCTGATGTCCGCGTGGGTCACGTTCGTGGTGGTGGCGGGCAGCCCTGATGCGTTCACGAAGATCGGCGTCACATACCACCAGGTTGTCGCGGCGTACTATGCTGGTGGTATCGTGGCGGGTGCGATCGTCGGAGCTTTATTGCCGTTGCGGCGGACGTTTGCCGGGGCGGCGCTCGTTGGAACTGTGGCCGCGTTTCCTGTGTGGGTTGGATTCTGGTTCGTGTCGGAGGGTGCGCCTCAGCGGTGGCAGAGTGGGGACTGGTACGGGATCGCGCTTTTCAGCGTCGTGTTTGGGATTGCGGGCGGGCGGCTCATGCGAAAGGATGTGTGACAGCGAAACGAGGCAACTGCCGGTCGGCACTGCGCCATGCTAGGGGACATCTCAACCTGGGGGCGTACCATTGGCGGTCAGTGTAGTGACGGGATGGCTCGGTCGCACATGGGTTGTGGTGGCGTCGTGTAGGACATGAATGCGACGGCGGGTGCCGCGAGCAGGACGCCCGCCGTCACGACGACCCGGATGCGTCGCCGCGAATAGGTGGCGGTCCAGCGGGGCAAGCCTGTTAGCCTTGGACCCAACCGCGAGAACAGTTCCGCGCCGCTGCTAAACCACACCCAGATAAGGGCTGCTGTCCACGTTGCAACGATCAGAGCCGTCGTCGCCGTATCGAAGACAGTACGAGGTGCGAGGAACGGCGCACAGAAAAGCACGGGATACCCAGCCCGGAGTGACAGCAATCCCAATGCGGCTGGCAGTGCGATGCCACCCGTCGTCAGACGAGCGAGTTTATCGGCATCCTGTGTCGTGATTGTGCCATCGGCAACCATCGCCTTTGCTCGCCGATGCTTGGCGAGCGCCTGAATTGCGGCGAATACGGCAGCCACGACCCAGATGTTCTGGATAAACAGAAGCATCAGCGGCGGCATTATCGACTCGGATCAGATGAAGTAGTGGCGTTTCCGTCCCACCGCTGGCGTGGGCGCGTCCCGATCAATACTGCGAGGGTAAATACGACTGCTACCACTAACTCCACAACCAGCGGGGCGGGGACCGTCGTTTCCAGGACTGCCTGTGACGGGTCGGCTGGGTCGTAGTGCACTGTGACGGCATTGCCAGCCGCGTACTTCGCGAATGTCTGCCGCGTTGCATCCCGTGACGATGGCAATGCAGCACTCAGCCGCGTGCCTCGATATTCCCGATCTTCCACCTGATACGTGTAGCTAACGTAGATCCTGCTCCTCTGCGTGATCGGCAATCCCAAGCGGGTACGGGGAACGACTATCGGGTTCGGGGAGGGACGCACTGTGGTGACGACGCCTGGCGCCGTTGGCCAACGCGCCGTCTGCATGATCCGGGCGATGGTGAGGCAGGCCGATCCCGCCGCAACTGCGCCCAGGGCTATCACGATCCAGGCAAACCGCGAGCGGTGGATCAGCATGGAGCGCCCGTGTTACGGTCGAGGGGACGAGAGCGGCGCTCGAGTGCTAGCGGGCGGCGTTGCTCCGCGCGCGCGTGCTGGACCGCACGCGCCGCGGCGAAGTGCCGGCGGTAGTTGCATCGCGGGTCAAGGCGAGGATCTCGTCCGTTGTGATCCGGACGGTGGCCATCCCGCGCAGGCGATGCACCAGCTCCCGTGCGCGATCTCCGGCAGCGGTCACTTTCTGCAGCTTCACGCCATCGCCCTCCACCAGGAATCGCACTTCCGTGTGAGGCAGGAGACCGAGATGCTCGCGGATGTGCCGCGGTATCGTAACTTGGCCTTTTGTCGTGATGCGCATACGAGCCCTAACTAGAGATGATCTTTGTAAGTAGTCCGGATCGGCTATCTGGTCTCTCGTCTGTCAAAGCTTGTATGGCGGGCGCCGGGCATACGGGCCGCTGCATCCGTCGGGGGCCCTTCTCGAAGGGCCCCCACTGCCCTCGACGACAGGCTATCGTGCGGGGTCCCTCGGGAGCGGCGTTTGCGCGAAAAGTGGATCACCAGACGGACGTGTCGGGAAGGGTCACGAGGCAGTGCGCCAAGTCGTCCGCCGCCGCGGTATGGGGCGACGGTCGTGTTCCGTGCCGCCGAGTCGTGCACGCTGCCTCGTGGCGATCGCGTGACCCAGGATGCGTCGAGTAACGCCGGTGGCGATGAGGGCCCTTTGCCGGCATTTGCCATGGTTCGTACTCATCCAGAGTTGGTCGTATATCAGCGGCCATGGTCGCACTATGTCAATAGTGACATACCAACAACAGACCTGTTGGCGGCGCGGTGGGTTCGCGCTCAATCTGAGCGCGGGCCTGGTTTCGTCCAATCCTCGACGACGAGATCTGGTACGCGGCCGAACTCACGGGTGTTCTGTGTCACGACAATCAGACCCTTGGCGATGGCGATCGCGGCGATGAGCAAATCGCGTTCGCCGATCGGCGCGTGGCGCAGTGCGTACCGCAGTCGCGCATGGTGCTCGGCGGCAGCCCGGTCGAACGCGAGCACCTCGTAGGGTTCCACCACGCGATCCCACGCGGCGCGCTTGGCTGATGCGTTGGAGTGCTTTTCGGCTCCGTACCATAGTTCGGCTATGGTGATTGCCGATACGGCGATGGCGGATGGTGGTCTGCGCCGCAGTTCCTCACGAACGCGCGGCGGCCGCCCTCGCACGGCGTGGATCAGGGCGTTGGTATCGACTAGCCAGGTCGGGGCCATTGGTGCTCAGCGTATGAGTTCAGATGTCCTCCTGATCGAGATCGATGAGATGAGCGCCAAGCGGTTGTACGCGACCCAGGGAGAGGTCCTCGCGATTCGCATCGATCAACTCCCAGTATCCGGCCGGCCATTGCGACTGGGGTACGGGCTCAAGCACGACCATCTCTCCCTGACGGTGGATGAGAACCTCGGTGCCGGGGAATCGGAACGCCTTGGGTAGGCGGACGGCCTGCGAGCGACCATTCAGAAACAGCTTGGCGCGCACTCGGTCTGTTCCTGGGTCGGGGGTCGCAGGGTTGCGCGTTGATCGCGATTGTGCAGGCGAGGTGCGCCGAGACCGTGAGGTGGCCATACATTGCTCCTGGTGAGACTTTCCGGTCATGGTATATATCAATATATACCTACGCGGAAGATCGTGCCACCCCCGGCTCTCGCGGCCTGAGTCTCGCTGGGAGAGGGGAGTGACGCGTCATCCTCCTAACGCGAGAATGAGCGAATTGCGGCACGCAATTCCCGCCACCCCGTATCCAGTTCCTTTGCGCGTTCCCAGTCGTTGCGATGAATCATTGGTTGCCAAAGCATGTGAGGTACGCGAGACGGGGTATCCGCACTTCGGGTCATTCTTCACTTGGCTGTCCGAAGAGTGAGATGTCGGTTTTCGGAGTGTGTTGGGCGCACTGACGCGAGAACGGACAAAATGCAATTCTGGCGATCGCCGCGCCGCCGGTTACACAGGGTATGCAACGGTTACAACGGAGGACACTGTAACCGCCGGTTTTCGACCAGACGTATGGATCCATGCGAACCCATACGCTCTGTGTTCGCAATGGCGAGTGTCACCAAGACGTGTGGCGCAATTCCCACACGGCGTTCGTGCGACGTTACTTGCGCGTTCTCAGTTCATGCGACACACTAGAGGCCGCTTATTCCCTGGAGCGGCCGGTGTCCGGACCGTCGTTGCGGGCGTATGTGTGTTGTGCCGTCATCCTGGCGGCTGGTGTTGCGTGCTCGAGTGCCACCGCGCCACCGCCTCCGGGCATTCTCATCGTCGCGGGCGGTGGGCAGAGTGACAGCGTCGAGTCGATTCCGGCGCAGGCACTCGTGATCCGGCTTCTGGCCGGGCCGGGACAAACTGCAGCTCACCAGGTCATTCAATTCAGGTCCGTGCTGAACGCCAACGGCGCGACCGAAGCGTTCGTGATGCCGATCAGCGCGCCCGTGCCGAATACCTTCGTCGTCGATACGACGGACGGCGCGGGGGAGGCGAGCGTGCAGATACAGCTCGGCACCGTCGCGGGGCCAGCACAAGTCGTCGTCGCTGCGCCCGTTCTCGGGTTCGTCGACACCGTGTCGTTCACCGTATTGCCGGGCGCTGCGACCAGGATCGTCGCCACCCCGGCCGATACGGCGATCTACGTCAACGGCACCGAGAGCGTGCAGGCGTCGGCCACAGATCAATTCGGCAACCCGCGACCGGGCGATGCGGTCGGCTACGCCATCGCGTCGGGACCCGCGACACTCTCGGGGGCCGTGGTTACCGGCACCGCGATCGGGCGAGTCGAGATCATCGCATCGGCCGGCAAGGCGCGCGATACGATCTTCGCGTCGGTCGTCCCACAGGGAACATTGGCTGCGGTATCGTCCGACACCGCCATCGTGATGTTCAACCTCGATGGGTCCGGGTTCGTGACACTGGCGCGCACATTGGTGACGACGGTGAAGTGGGATCCGACCGGCTCAAAAGTCGTCTTCAACAGTGCGTCCACGAACGTCGGGGGTGGGCCAGGGGAGGGCGAGTCTCTCGTTACCACGTCGGGGGTGGTCTCGGCCGCCGATAACCCTCCAGTGAATTACATGGATACGTGGCCCGCCTATTCGCGCGACGGAATGTGGATCTACTTCGCGCGGTACGAGATCGGGCAGCCTGAAGCGCTGTGGCGCATCCATCCGAATGGAACGGGCGCGGACTCGTTGCAGGTGAATCTCGTCGACAACGACTACATGCCATCACCGTCGCCGGACGGAACGCAGCTCGCGTACGTCGGCAGTGGCAACGGTGTCCTGCGTATCCTGACGATCGCGACCGGCGCGGTCTTCGACCCGGAGATTCCCGGGTTCTCCCCGGCGTGGTCGCCGAACTCCGATCTGATCGCCTACATCGCGTCCGGCGGATTTGACGCACCGATCTCGGTCATCCACTCCAACGGCACGGGTGCCAGGATCATCGGCTCTCCGTCCATCGGCTACGGGATGGGCATCGACTGGTCTCCGGATGGAAAGTGGGTGGTCGCACAGCGATACTCGTCCGGTCCCCTCGATCTCATCAACGTGTCGTCGGGTCTCGTGCTGCCGCTCCGGTTTACCGCGGGACTCGGCTCTCCGGCCTGGCGGCCGGGCTCCAGCCATCGCGGGAACGGCTCGGACAATGCGCCGAGCACAGAGTGCAGCGCGGCCGGCAGTGGTGAGACTATCGCCGCGGGCATCGGTGCCGGTGCCGCGATCATCGCGGCCGCGCTGAAGATCCCCACATGGCCACCGCCTCGCGTGGGGCGGTTGGGCCGGCCGCACACATCGGAGAAGCGCGCATGCTGAGGGCATGGGTATATCGCACGGTAGGTGGACTCACCGGTGCAGCAATGGTGATCGGCTGCAGCGGCTCGACCAACCCGCGCACGAAGCCGCCCTCGATCCTGATTGCGGCGGGTGGTGGGCAGCAGGACACGATTGGAGTGACGCTTCCGCAGGCGCTGGTGGTCCACGTGTCTCCGTCACCGGCTGGCGGCTCGAACGTCGGGCAGGTCGTGCAGTTTTCGGCGATTCAGCCGAGTGGGCCGAGTGGGGCGTTCGCGTACGTGTCGTCGCTGACGGCGCCGGGGCAGGCGGACATCGTGGTGGACACCACGGACCATGAGGGCCGGGCGAGCGTGCAGATCATACTGGGCACGGTGACCGGTGTGGCGAAGGTGCAGATCGCCGTCCCGGAGCTGGGATACCTGGACACCGCGAGCTTCACGGTGTTAGCGGGCAAGGCCGCCAACGTCGTCATGACGCCGGCCGACACGCTGGTGGCTGTCGGCAAGCATGTGACCTTGCATGGTGAGAGCGTCGATCGCGCGGGGAACGCGCGGCCGACCGACGCCGTGACCTACAGCGTGCGGTATGGTGGCGTGACCGTGGCTGGCGGCGTCGTGACGACAACGGCGGCTGGGCTGGCGTCCGTGGTTGGTGCGACCGGCACGGCGTCGGACAGCGAATTGCTCAGCGTCGTGCCGAACGGTACCCTGGCCGCGACCAGCGATTCGGGTGGCATCATCATGTTCAACCTGGATGGGTCGGGGTTCCGGGCCATTACGCGGATACCGGCGACGGATGTGAAGTGGGCGCCGAGTGGGACGTCGGTGGTGTTTGTGTGTCCGCGGGGGAATGGGGTGCTGCCGTTGTGCACGTCCGACCTCAATGGCAGCGTGACCACGCTCGATCTGTCGGATACGACGGCGGACGCGTGGCCGTTCTATTCGCGTGATGGGACGTGGATCTATTACTCGCGCATCACCGAGTTCCGTGGCGGGATCATCGACCGGATCCATCCAGACGGCTCGATGGCTGATACCGTGCACAGTGCGGTGCCGGGCGCTGACTACTGGCCGTCGCCATCGACGGACGGTACGGTCCTCGCGTACGTCGACCTCAACTCGGGCAATCTGCGCAAACTGACGATCGCGACGGGGGCGGTCGCGGATCTCGAGATTGTGGCGCACTCGCCGGCGTGGTCGCCGAACTCCGATCTCATCGCGTATCTCGCGAGCGATGGGGGTGCGGGTCAGATCGGCGTCGCGCATTCGGACGGGAGTGGGCAGCGGGTGATCACGGCGGCGGCCACGAACCAGTATGGGTTCGACATCGACTGGTCGCCGGACGGCCAGTGGATCGTGGGGCGGAACGCGTTCACGGGGCGGATCGATCTGATCAACGTCACGACGAGCGAGGTCATTCCGTTGACGTTTACGGGGCTGGTTGGTTCGCCGGCGTGGCAGCCTGGGTCGGGTCCGAGCGGGTCGGCGGTGGTGCTGCAGCGGGGGCCGGGTGCACGAGGAGTGGTGACGCGGTGAGGGTTCGGGGCGCGGCGGCGGCCGCGGTGCTTGTCGGGCTTGTGCTCGTGGGGGCCGGCTGCGCCAATGCCAAGGCGATCGGTGACCTGCAGATGCTGTATACGGCGCTACAGGCGCAGTTTCATGAGACATTCACTGTCAACCGGAGCACGAACGGCGTGCTGACGGTGTCGGTGGAGACAGCGGATGACGGGTCGACGAAAGTGAAGCCGGCGACCGATCGGCAGTCGGCATTGCGGATCGCGAAGTTTTCGCGGGCGCACTACGCCGATACGACCGGGCTACGGCAGATCACGGTGGTCTTCACGACCAGAACTGACGGCGGGCCGCTGCAGATAACGCACAGCTATACGGGTGGGACGTGGTCGATCGGTTCACTCGATGCGGAGCCTGACCCGGCGGCGGCGGACAGCGCGGGCCAGGCCGCTGACAGTCGTTGATTGTTGGTGGGTGCGTCCGTCGCCGATTTGACGGGGGACGTGCTCCATCAATATGCCAGGTAACCACTCGAGTGGTGACGTGTCCGCGAGCGACGAGACGGAAAGACCGTACGCTGCTGCATGGCGCGTCTACCGGCGTGTCGGGTGGTTCCTGATCGCGGTAGTCGCCGGGCTCCCGATCGTCGTGTTTCCGGCGGCGGCGCTGCTCTACCACTGGTTCGGAGTCAGGGTGCCGTTGAGGGGTGCGGGGGATTTGTGGATCGTGGTGTTCGTCGTTGGCATCATTTGGGAAGGCCAGTGGCGCTGTCCGCGGTGTGGCCAGAAGTTCTTCACCGGGGGCATCCGCGACGTGCGACAGTCCCGGTCGCATTGCCAGAACTGCCGGTTGCCGCAATGGGCTGAATCAGATCCTGACAAGGTGTGGCGGGAGCTCTGAAGTGAAACGGTTTGTTGTCGTCAGCACTTTGGTCGGGTTCTGCGTGCCGATCTGGTGGGGGTTGATGTGCTTTCTGCCGTTCACCGGGCCGCAATCGCCGACCGCGGACATGTTCTGGGAGATGATCCACCGAACATGCCCACCATGGACGATCGAGTCGCCGATCCTCGGGAGCATGTTTGCCACGCCATTTCTCAATGCACTCCTGTACGGTGGCGTGGCGGCGCTGCTTGCGGTGCCCCTTGGGGTCGCCTGCTTCTGGTTGAGCAAGCTGTTTTCGTTTGGCATTTACTTGAAGGTCGCCGTAGTGATAGCCGGCATCATCGGCTGGATCATTTCAATTCCTCCGAGTTTCATGCGGGACGCGCCTTGGCCAGTGGAGTACATGCCGATCGGCGCGTGGGCCGTGATCCTGGCGACTATTGCCTACTTCTCCATCCCGTCGCGGAGGGATTTGCCCGCGGTTACGGCTGCGTCGCGCGCGGCTGTAGGTGCATCGCTCCCCGTGCAGAAGGAATCGCTGCGAATACGGCTTCGGCGCACGATCCGGTGGGGCGGTTACTCGTCGATTGCAGGTGCGATTGTCGCGCTGTGTCTCGCTCTGCTCTACTGGAGGGCGCAGCACGCTGGTAGTGCGGAATTGCGGGCAAGCGTAGGAGTTTGGGCGTGGCTCGCCAGCTTTCCGTTCGGGCGTATGCTTATCGTTTTCGGGTTGGTCGTGCTCATACAGTTCGGGCACTACCATCCCCCGGACGTCACCATTGCCGTGGTTCTGTTGTTCGGCGTCGTGGGGAATTTGGCTATCGCAGGGTCTGTCCTTGGCTTTTTCAGACGATCTTCCGTGCGGCGAGTAGCGGCGCCGCCTGCGGGTGAACGGCGCGTTTGACAGGGAATACGGTAGCGCGGATCAGCATCAACCCTCACTCAGCTTCTGGAAACTCTCAGTCGTGGCCAATCATCCGAGTTCTGCGACCTGTTTAGCCGAGAAGAGGTGTTCGATGCTGTCCGGCAGTCAGGCGGATCGCGAGGTGCGCGGCGATTCGTAAGTGAACTCTACGCCTCGCCAGAGGGGTGGGGTCCGTCCGACTCGCTGCTCGACGCCGTGGCGGCTGTCTCGCCGGATGCCGCGCGCCGTGTGGAAGTGTTCCGCGCCTCGAGGCGCGCGGTCGCGGCCGAGCACGAGCATTTATCAACCAAATATAGACGCGCCGAATCAGAAGCCGACGTCTCCGACGGGAACATCGGATCAGTGAAGCGCCTGCGATGACCTTGTGGCGCCTTTAAACAGTGTGGTCAGTGTCAGTAATCGGTGACTTAAAGGCCGACGTACGAGTGGCCAAGACACTACGCCTACCGTGGTGGGGCGTGCTGTGTGGCATTGTTGCAGGTGTGCCGCTCGCCTGGCTATTCGATCATTTCGGGAAGCTGAATCTCTTCCTGCCTGCGTTGTTGGGCGCTTCAATGGTTGTCGGCGCCGTTGTCATCAAGTGGCCACTGCGTGGTCTGGCCTGGTTCTGGATCACGATAGGGGTTGTTGTGGGGCTCCATGTCCCGTTGATCTGGTTTGTTCCCTGGACGGGTCGGCGGGTACCGGCCGCGGCGCTCGTCCCGTTTGGCATCGCCGACCTGTTCACCGTACTCGCGATCGTGGCCGCTGTGAGGCGATTTATGGAAGGTAATGGTGGCATTGAGGGGATCCGTGACGGGGGCACGACGAGGCGCGGAATGGATCGCTGATCCCGACAATGAGCAGGGCCATGAGGACAGCTTGCCCAGAAGGGACCAGACACTGGTCATGCCGCGCTATCCGCCCCTCAGCCATGCATGGCAGTCCTACCAGTGCGAGCACGAAACGCAAAGTGGAAGGGGTTACGCCATGCCAGAACTTGGGCGTGCGACAATCCAGCTCAATTGTCGCTTGTCGTGCGGCCGTTGTACTACGAGGAGATGCGCCATGGTGGCCCTAGGGCCAGCGTGGTCAGTGTAAGACCGATGGCATCATTACGCAGTCTTATTGGCAACGCCGTCTCTGGAATCGCGGAGCGTGCGATAAACCACATTCGTCGGCGCATTGCAACCGGGGTACGCGTGACCTTGATCACGCTGCGCTTCGAACCTGCCAAGACAGGTTACGTGATCCATGCGCAGTACGAGCTGACTACAGACTTGCCAGGAGATCGGCGACCGATCGCGATCGATTGCACGGGTGGGTCTCTCACGCCGATCGATCTTCATTTGGGCTGGGCGGGTACGAGCGCAGTCGTACCGACGTTGCCGGTGCACGCGATTGATCTGCCTGCGCAGCAGGAGTCGTGGTCGGGTGGAGTGGTTCACGCGTCGTTTCAATGGGACCCATTGCGACGGCCCTGGTCAGGTGGGGATGGCGGTCCGGTGCTTGTTCTTCCTGACGCACTGCCACGACTGCTGGAGTCGGCCGGGCGGCCATCTCGATCCGTCATCCCGCAACCGCGGCTCACGATTGCCGGGCCGCTCCCAAGCGAACTTGGCATGGCAGGTTTACGCGCATCCGGTGCTGCAATGGCGGAGGGAGCTGAATACCTCCAAGCCGGGATTCTGGAGCGTCGTCTTTGGTGGGAGGACGACCACGCGAGCGGACGCCGGGTGATCTTGACGGGCAGCGCGATGCCGAGCCTGAGCATTACAGACCGGCAGCAAGTAGTTGATGTTGTAAATAAGACAATGGCATTCCTAGCTGGCCGGTTCAGTCACTTCCCGAACACTGACGTATTCGTCGATCTCGAGGGGCCGACGAACCTGGGCTCGGGCGTGCTTGGGATCGGACTCTCGGCCGATCCCGAGTGGTTCGGCATCAGTTCTAATCCAGACGAGATGCATATCGTGTCTATTGTTCAGCACCTGTCGAGTATCTGGTTGGGTGGTGGTTGTTGGGTCGCTGGGCCATACCGGGTGCCGTTCGTAGTTGGCGTCGGTGGTGCGCTGGGAATCACCTTACTTGACGCGATGGGAAAGAGACAGATGGTCGAGGGCATGTTGCAGCGGTACGAGCGGTTCGCCGTGCAGGGCACGAGTCACCCGGCAGACGCTGTAGGCCTGGTTCGTTCCCTCGTTGGGGGCCTCTATGCATGTGCAACCTCAAAACCTGACGGTCTCTTGCCGTTGCAGCAGTTCATCGGGGGGCAATGGGGTACGGTCGTCGCGCCGGAAGAATTGCTCGCGGTCTTCAGAAAAATGGGGGTGGATGTGCCGGAGCGGCTGCTTGCTGAGAGGTAGGGTCGCCGAGCACGATTGCGACCCTGGAAAAAGCACAAGTGTTTCTACTCGCCTCGCAGGTCAGAGAAGCCCTAGTCCTGGCGTGCGGGCGCGCGCAATACCGAATGCCAATCGCCGGGCGGTCACGTGCACGCAGCCGTGGAGGACGTATTGATGTCTGAGCACGTGCAAGCACGGTGATAGCCTGCCAATACCGTCAATTGGCCGCGCTCCTTCGGTGTAACCCATCGTGATTCAATGTCACCACCGATCAGTGAATGTTACATGAATGCAACTTTAGTCTTCACGCAGATATCGTTGCGTCTAGTTCATTGTGAGGCCGGCATGCAAGTCATCGGAGATCTGCGGCATTGATGGGCGCCACGGGCGTCGTGTCTAGTATGCGGAGTCTGCCGGCGCCAGCTTTTGGAGGGGCTTGGTCAATGAATCGGCGGCGGCGTCCGACGCGACAATGTGGGGGGTCAGGAAGAGAAAGAACTCGGAATCGGTGGTCGACCGGCTGGTGCTGCCAAAGAGACCGCCTATGATTGGGATGCTCGACAGGATGGGGATCCCGCCGGAATTTTTGTTGTGCTCGTGATCGCTGAGGCCCCCGAGCACCACGGTCTGGTGGTCGCGAACCAACAGTCTTGTGCGGACGCTCCGTGTAGAGATTACGGGCGCATTGAACACGACCTGTGTTGTCGCCTGATTTACCTCTTGGGTCACGTCCAGTGTCACGTAGCCATCACTCGAGATGGTTGGACGCACGATGAGCCGAGTCCCGACCGGCTGGTATTGGACGACTTGGTTCTGGGCGACGGCGCCGACCTGAGTTTGCTGTACCTGGATGAACGGCTGCTGGCTGCCGACCAGGATTTCGGCTTCCTCGTTGTTGGCTGCGAGGACTACGGGGCGGCTCAAGATTCGGGCTTCGCCCCTCGCGGATGCCAGCGAGAGCTGAGCGGTAAACGCCGGGTTCCCGAGTTTCATCACTTGGGCGACGAAATCACCAAGCCCTGGCCCCGAGTTCAGGCTACCTGATGTGGAATCACCCAAGCCGTTCTTGTGGGAACCGTTTGCCGTTAGCCCAAGCGAGAAGCTCTTGTTCCGGTCGACTTCCGCGATTACAACCTCGATCAGGACCTGAAGCGGCCGGACATCGAGCTCCTGCACGGCGGCCTGGATCAGGTCGAAGTCCGCCCGGTTGGCGCGGATGAACAGGCTGTTCGTTCCGGCGTCGGGAATGATGCTCGTCTCGCCAGTGAAGTTGGCGACACGACCAGCGACCGCGCCGACGGCTTGCGGTGCGGATTGCACTCCGGCTGGCGTGAGTTGATTCTGGGAGAGTTGCTGGCTCAGTGAGCTGCGGGCGCCCGACCCGGGTTCGCCAAGGGCGCTCGCGTGTCCGTAAAGCGCGTTGACGGTTGCGGCGACGTCGGCAGCTCGGGCATGGCGGAGATGAATAACGAAGAACTGGGGTGCGCCGGGAGCACCAACGCCCGCTTGGTGTGAGCCGCCCACGCCCGTCGCGGTGGACGCATCGGCAACGACTGGTGGCGGCTCCACAGGTCGCTGTTGAAGCCGATACATATTGGCCGCAGTGTCCATCACGAGTTCGAGTCCCTGGCCGGCAACGAGTCCGCGCGCGAGCGCCAATATCTCGCTGCGCGGGACGGGGTGCGGCGTCTCGAGCGTCACTCGTACGGACGGTACGGTGCCGAAGGACACGGGCCGATCGAGATAGGGCGCGAGCGCGGCGATCGCGGTACGGATCTCCACATCCAACAAGTGAATGACAACGCTGTCGCCGCGCAGACGGGCGACATGCGCGGCAGTGTCCGCGGGCAGCGGCTGCTGGGCGCCAAGCGTGCCAGTCGCGCATCCAAACACGAGGCCAGCCCTAAGGCCCCAGTACCGGAGCTGGCTCATCGCCATGGGTGGTAGACGGTGAGCGTCCACGTGGTATCCGCACCGCGCACCACGACGGTGTCCCGCCCGATCCAATGGACGACGAGCAGCATGAGGGGAGGGCGAGCTAGCGTGTCTCCTACCTTTGCCAACACGCTCCCAGTCCTGCCGGGTACACCTTCGAGTACCGCGACCCACGGAGGGCCGACAATGCCAGACAGCGCGAGTGGAGGCTTTGGCGGGGCAGGTTGCGCAGTGGTCACCACTTCGCCGTTGGCGTCATACGGAACTGCTGATGGCTCGCGCGTGAGGCGGAACGGGTCGTGGTCGCTCGTAGCCGACGCGGCATCATCGATCGAGTCGCTTGGGATTGTCCGGCTGATCGGTGCGGCTCCCGGGCGGCCGACTACCAGGCTCTCAGACGAAGTGGCCCGCGGCGCGCCGTTCTCCCAGCCGACGACGGCACCGACACCCAGCGCTAACGCGCTGACCCAGAGTCCGTGCTGGAGGTGGCGTGGGTTCATACCGAGCTCTGCGCGAGAGGTGGCACGGTCTGACCGGTCATGAGTCGGGCTGTGGTCGGGGGCGCGGCAATGAGTCTGGCGTGATCGTCCTCTGGCCACTGTCACGAGCCAGCCTCACTTCCGATCCGGCGCGCGCGAGCCCCACGACGGTGAAGTCCGCGTGCAACGTCTCCATCCGGTTGCTTGGCGCCGCGGGCTCCGGCTGCGTGATGGAGAGCGCTCGTACCGCGAGCAGTTCGGGACCGTGCTCCAGGTCTGCCAGGAACTGCGTCAGCGCCACGACATCCCCGATCGCGTCACCGCGGACCGACACGTGAGCGAAGACCTGGTGCGACGGGGCAAGCTTCGCCCCGAGTGAATGCGGCTCGCTGTCCACACGTGGCTGTACCGCTCCCAACTTGACGCCCGCATCGGCAGCGGCGTCGGACACAATGGTGGCAAGTGACGCCGCGGCGGAAGCTGGGTCCGTGCCGTTGACGATCGTTGAGTCGAGCAACCGTAAACGGGCTGATCGGACGCGAAGCGAGTCGTGCAGCATGGCGTACGCAGCGATCGCTGCATCGGAGCGCGCCGCATCGGCAGCCAATTCGATCGCACCAGCTTCGGCGTCGCGCTGCCATGCGTGCCACACCGGCACGCCCTTCGTCAGCAGAAGAAGGGCCGCAATGGCCGTCGCCCCAAACAACAATGTGCGCCGATCACGATCGGATAGACGCGCTGCGAACCCGCTCGCGATCATTGAGACGCCTTCGCGAACCGGAAGCGCACGGTCACTCGCTCGGCTTCGCGACGCGAGGGAGTAGGCGACCCGCTGACTGGAGTCCCTGGTACGCTCTCCCGTGTGACCGGGCCGACGACCTCGACGTTTCCGAGGAAAGGGTCAGCGGCCAGGGCCGCCACAAGGAC
Organism: uncultured Gemmatimonadales bacterium; assembly: GCA_963737895.1. GTDB lineage: Bacteria > Gemmatimonadota > Gemmatimonadetes > Gemmatimonadales > Gemmatimonadaceae > Palsa-1248. Next base: position 687,606 of record CAVTUF010000002.1, read on the forward strand.
GGCCGTCTTCGGCGCGAGGGCTACAAGCGTGCCTCCGGCCGTGTCGATCTGCAGCGCGAGCAGTGCACTTCCCTTGGGCAGCGCATTCGTCAATGCGCGGAGTGTGAACGTGGCCGGTCGTCTGGTCGCCGCAAACAGGGTCACCTGAGAGAGTGCAGCCGTCGCGCGTGCCAGCGAGTCGCGCGTGGCCAGCGCGGTGCGGCGTTGGACCGCTCCGGCGCGCACATGCGCCGCCGTCCTGCGGGCGCTGAGCGTAGCCGAGAGGCCAGGCGTGGCGAGCGCCGCTACGAGTGCGACCACCAGGGCACTCCAGGCTAGCACGCGTGCTCGGCGGTTCGCTGGCAGCGCCGGGTCGTATGCCGGGTGCCAGGCGACTGGCTCCCCGCGCCATGCAATGGCGGCGCCATACGCGCCGGCGAATGCCCTACCCACGGTGTGTGCGGGGCGAGTGCTGGTCAGCGCGACGGAGTCCGTCGGAGTGCTATTGGCACGCGGCGACCGGTGGCTCGCAATGAGTTGCCCACGCAGGTACGTAAACCCGTACCGGTCGGCCCCGTCCTGCCATGCCACGGTGGTCGAGACACCATCTGCATCGCCGATCGAGTAGCCGGTGGTGATGGCGCCCAGAACTGTTCCGGTGGGAACGACGGTGGCGAGCCCAAGACCGGCAGAACGACACGCGTCGGCGATCTCGTCCAGGATGGGGCGCTCGGTCGCGGCACCCCAGGCGATGCCGGGGCCATCGACGCGCAGCGTACTCGTGGCCAATGGGACGCCATTTCGCAGGAAGAACCGGGCAGCATTGGTGCGGACGGCCGCGCCGAGCTCACGCCGATCGGTGAGCGGCGGGAGTCCGGGGAGCCGTTTGAGCTGGACGAATGACGGGCCCAGGGCGACAGCAACATGCCGGGGCAGCCACGCCCGATTACCGGGCAGGCCTGAGAGAAAGACGCCAAGGGATCGGCTCAGCGGCTCGTCGGGGGAGAGCAGTTGCTCGGCGTGCCAGCGCACGCGCGTGCCGCGCAGAGCGACTGCGTGTGCGGCGATCTGGCCCTCAGCGGTCCGTCCAAGGTCCACGCCGATCCGGAGGCGAAGCGCGGAGAAGGGAAGAGAGGGCGCGGTCACGGCCAGATCCGGCGGCGGACGATCGCGGCGCGGGTTCCGGCGCGGACCAGCTGGACTTCACTGGTGGCAGTGATGGCTGGCGCGGCACCTTCCGCGGCCCGGGCCGCGACGATCCAGGCGTCGGTTTGGCCTGCGACCATGGACCGTAACGTCAGATAGTGACTCCTGAGTGAGTCCTGGACGTCGGGGGGGAGTCCGGCGGCGACCGTCGAGAGATCGGTTACCGGTGCACCCAGGCCTCGGAGCGCCACGATCCGCGCGATGAGCGGCGGAGTCATGCCCGGGAGTGAAGCCAGGACGATCGCCGGCGCGCGGGCCAGATTGATCCGGCCCGGCTCTGTCGTAAGGAGGCTGTCAAGGCTGGGGACGGCCGCACGCGCCTCTTCGAACCCGCGGACACGGCGAAGCTCTCGCACATCCGCAAACTGACCGAAACGAGGCGAGATCCTGTGTGCTGCGTCGTACCAGGCGCGGGCTGTCGGGCGTTCAATGCGTGAGGTATCGTCGCCGCGCCATTCAATGATCGCGCGACTAAGAGAATCGGCGGCCGTAGCAGGCAGGCCGGCGGCTGTGAACAGAGCATCGAATGCGCCGCGGTCCGCGGAATTGATGTCGAGTGCCACACCCGACGAGCTGACTGTCACGTCGCAGTGTGCGTCCACGACATACGGTGACGTCAAAATGGCCCGGTCCAGCGTCTCCCACGACGTCGGCCCCTCCAACCAAGTCGCGCGACCGGTGAGTGCGTCCATGGCCGCAGCGCGCACTCTTTCGAGGCAACCCTCCGCACGCCATCGTGCGCGCGCGCCATTGAGTCGGTTCTGCGAGGAGGAAAGCGCGTCTCGACCCGCGATGTTCATCGCGAGTGCCAAGGCACTTGCGCCGACGATGATCCAGAGCACGGCGATCAACGCGAACCCGGTACGTGCACCGCGAGTCTCGTGGCGCATGGCTAGCCGCGCTCTCCGATGCGGACGATGCTCGTGTCACCGTCGAGCACCACGCCGACCGCGAGAGGCGCGATGATCCCGTCGCCCCATTGTACGAACCACTGGCCGCCGGCCCTGGGGTCGTTGAGGTAGCGGAGTGCTCCGCTCTCGAAGCCGGTGGCCACGCGGATCGTGCGGGGACCGATATCGCCGTGTGGATCGCGGGGCGTGAAATGTACGACCAGGCAATTGGTGTCTCCATGCACTTCGAGGGCGACGACCGCCTGGCAGCGCTCCAGCCATCCGCCGGGACTGTCGCACCACGACGTGAAATGCACCGAGCGGGGGTTGCCGCCGAACGGCTGGTCCGCCGCCGTGCCGATCTCGAGGCGAGCGAACAGCGCGCGCAGAAACTGGTCGGCGTTGGCCGTGCGGTCTGCTGCGTGCGCCGCGGCGATCGTCCGGTGCGTGGCATCGGAGAGCGCCTCCATCATCAGGCGGGCGCCAATGAGCACCATCGCGCTGATGACGAGCGCGACCATGAGCTCGACCAACGTGAACCCGGAACGCCGGCTCGCACGGTCAATGCGAGGCATCTGGTGCCTCAGGCCGGAACAGCGCCGTGCCCAACAATACTCTACCGAGGGGGCGGCCAGCCGCCGAATCGGGGGCCGTCCTCAATACTATAGTATAGAGCGACAGGGCAGGTCGTTCGACGGTCAAGACCCACCCGCCCTCGCGTTGGTTACCCAAGTGCCGGTCCAGGTCCTCGCGAGGCCAGAGGGCGACTGCATCCAGGAAGCCGCTCGCCCGCCGAGTTTCTGCATCGGCCTCTCGTACGCGGCGGATGGCGTCCGCTGACTGGTTCGCCATGGCGACGGCCCACGTTCCCGCGACGGTCAGGATCGTGAGCGCGACCATCACTTCCAGGAGCGCAGCACCAGCTCGGCGTCTCCGCGGTCCTCCACGGTGGGCGACGGGCCCCATTGGACTACGGCGCATGGGGTGAGCGCGCGGCGGCGACGCGATGATCGAGCACCCCGGACAGCCGATCCACGGCGAGTGCAGAGTCCGCGACGACAGCGCCGTCCGGGTACGCGGTGACAGCGTACGGACGCTCCCGTGAAACGACGGTGATGCTCACGGGCTGACCGGACGCCAGGGCAGCCCGCCGCGCCGCGGTCAGGCGCGTTGTGGCAGTGTCCGGGTCAGCGTGGCGAATTGGTGGCGCCGCGAGACCGACGACGGCAGCCATGACCGTCATGATCGCGAGCACCACCAGGAGCTCGACGAGAGTGACGCCGCGACGCAGTCGTCGTGGTCTCTTGGAGAGCAGCAGGTTGCTCATACGCCGGGCCGCACGCTGTAGACCGCCTGCAGCAGCGCCGCGGCGACGTAGGCCACAAGGCCGCCGAACGCGAGAATGAGTGCGGGCTCGAGCAGACGCACGGCATTCTTCACGCTCCGCTCGGCGCGCTCCTGTTCGATCATCCCAGCGTGAGCGAGGAGTTCGGCCAAGCGACCGCTCTCCTCTCCTGCGCGCACGAGGCGAATCGTGGTAGGTGTGCTCGCGTCCTCTGCGGTGAGGGCAGCGGCTATGGACTCGCCATGCACGACCCGGTCTCGCGCACGAAGGAGGCGAGCGCCGACCGCGGCGTCGCCGGCGGCATCCGCGGCGGAGCGGAGCGCGATACCGGCGGGCACACCGCTTTCGAGGAGTGCTGACAGTGCGTGGGTGTATCGAGCGGTGGCACTCGACCGACGGATTCGACCGAGGACGGGCAACGAGAGAAGCCAGGCATGCGAATGGGGGCGCCCGCTGGGGCTTGTGGACCATGCGCGCAGGAGCATTGTGGTCACGATCACCGCGAGCGCTCCGGGGATGGCGGCGGCGCGGAAGATCTGCGCCGCCGCCAGCACGAGCTGCGTCGTCGGCGGCAGGGCTTGTCCCAAATCGTTGAGGATGGCCGCGAACCGCGGCAACACGACACCGACCAGCAGCACGACCGCCCCGGCACCGGCCACCGAGAGGATGAGTGGGTACGCGAGCGCAGCACGGATCGAGGCGCGGGTCGCGGCGGCCGACTCCATGAGCGTGGCGGCTCGGCGGACGCTTTGGGCGAGGCCGCTGCCGGCCTCGCCGGCGCGGATGATGCCGATCACCACGGGTGGTAGTGCGATCGGAGCGTCGGCGAGCGCGGTGGCGAGCGATTCGCCGCGGTGTACTGCGCCGCGGATTGTGGGAAGCGATTGGCGCCAACTGTCAGGTGCGACATTCCTGCAGGGTGCCGAGTGCGCGCGCGATGGGGAGACCGGATTCGATGAGTGACGCGAGTAAGCGGAGGCCGAGTCCGAGATCGGCGGGTGAGAGCCCACGGGGGCGTGCCCAGCCGAGCCGTTCGACGCGCACGTCGAGGACCCAGTCACCGCGATCGGCAATGAGTGCGTTGACGACCTCCGGACTCGCGGCTCGCACTGTGCCGTGGTGGATCGTGCCGTCGGCCCGTGCCGCTCGATAGCGGTAGGTGGACTCGGCCGAGGCGCGCGGACCGACGGAGGTAGACACAGCGTGTGCCAGTGGCGGACTATGGGTAGACCGGGCCACCCAGGACGTCACGTCGGCGTCGTCGCCGTCGCCTCCTGGTTTGCCGTCGCGGCCCAGCGTATAGAGATCGTAGGTTTGCGAGTTCTTGGTGCCAGGTGAAGCATAGATGTACGGTCGGCCCCAGGGATCGAGTGGCACCACGCGGGAGAGGTAAGGGCCCCGCCAATTTCGCGGCAGCTCGCCGTCGGACGGCATCGTCCGGAGCGCGGACAGCCCCTGCTCGGTGGTGGGGTAAGAGTCGTTGTCGAGGCGGTACTGATTGAGGGCGGTGGCGAATAGTTCGATCTGGCTGTGCGCGGCGGCCTGCTTGGCATCGCCGACATTACGGAACACGGCGGGTGCGACGACCGAGGCGAGGACGGCAATGATGGCGATCACCACCAGGAGCTCGATGAGCGTAAAGCCGGCCGTGGCGTGACGGTGGCGGACAGGGTTAAGGCTGAGCGACACGAAACACCTCCTCGATGGTCGTGATCCCGACGACGACCTTGGACCAGCCGTCAGCGGCGAGTGGCCGGGTGCCATCCTTGGCGGCGATGTCGCGGAGCTCGGAGCGTGGGGCGCCACGCGTGATGGCATCTCTGAATGCGTCCGTGACGACAGCGAGTTCGAAGAGACCGACCCGGCCGTGGTAGCCGGTCTGGCGACAGGCCGGGCACCCGGCGCCCTTGGAGAAGTCCCCTCGCAGATCATCATCACCGGCATCGCTGATAGCCCATAGCGCCGCGACCTGGACCGGATTCGGTTGGTAGGTCACGCGGCACGCATCGCAGGTCACGCGGACGAGTCTTTGGGCAAGGACGCCTTCGAGCGTCGCGGCGAGAAGATACGGGGGGACACCCAGATCGATGAGCCGTGGGACCGCGCTCACGGCGTCATTGGTGTGTAGCGTGGAGAGTACAAGGTGGCCCGTCATGGCAGCTTGGACGGCGACTTCCGCCGTCTCGGGGTCGCGCATCTCTCCGAGCATGACGACATCGGGGTCCTGGCGGAGGATCGAGCGGAGCGCCGCGGCAAACGTGACACCAGCCTGGCGATGGACAGGAACTTGAGTAATGCCCGGCAATTCGTATTCGACTGGGTCCTCGACAGTCAGGATCTTTTCGGCTGCGGTGTCGCGTTGTTGGAGCGCGGAGTAGAGCGTTGTGGTTTTTCCACTACCGGTGGGACCGGTGACAAGGATCATTCCATGCGTGCGAGCGGCCAGCTGTGTCATGCCGTCGTAGATGCCGCGGGGCATCCCGAGCCCGCCAAGGCTGACGGGGCGTCCGCCGCGATCGAGGAGCCGGAGGACAACGCTTTCGCCGAATAGCGTAGGGACAGTGGAGACGCGAAGGTCGAGCTCTCGTGCTTCGAGCCGTACGCGGATGCGGCCGTCTTGTGGGCGCCGACGCTCGGCAATATCGAGCTCCGCCAGGAGTTTGATGCGTGATACGACAGCGTGGGCGAGGCTTGGCGGCGGTTCGGGGGTGGGGTAAGCACGCCATCCAGTCGAAGACGGGCAAGGAGGCCGTCTTTCGTGGCCTCCAAGTGGATGTCACTCGCGCCAGCGTCATAGGCATCTCGGACGAGAAGATTCACATAGCGGACGACAGGAGGTTGGTTAGCTAGATCGCGGACGTCGGCTGTCCGGTCGTCGACGTCACCGTTGACAGTGACCCGAGCCAGCTCGATCGACGCGGCTTCATGGTCTACGCGGGCGACCAGTCGCTCGATCAGGCGCACCACGTCCGCATCTGATACTTCCGTTGGTACTACGGGGCACCGATAGGCCCTCTCGAGATCGGGCATCGCATCCTCGAGAAATGCACCCGGTGCCACGGCGATTCGGAGATTGCCGGTGGTGCCCCGCTCGAGGGGGCATAGTCGGTGATAAAGTAGGTATTCGCGCGTGAGCCCCTCAGCAAGCTCTATGGCGTCGACGGGCGCGCGGGGAGCGGGCATGGCAACGGACACGGGTCAATCCCCGGCCGCTCATGCGGCCCTGGCAGGTTTTATTCCTGTGGAACCGGTGAGACGCGGTCTTTCGGCGGCCTCGGTCTACGTTCGCCCTATTATGCCGTCCGTCTCGCTCGTGAGTAGTGACTCAGCGGGCAACGCAGTGACTAGGCGGGAGCTCGCCGACTTGGGCGTGACCGCAGTACGCCGGACCATCGCCTGTACGACGTGAGCAACGCCATCTGCCCCGCGCAATCCCTCGCAAGAATGCCCGAGATACCGCGCGACTAAATGTCGAAGCGGTATCGGCGAGTCGAATCCTAAAATCCGCATGGCGCGATTGACCGAGTACGTCTCATCCCGTAACAGCCACGCCAGTACAAGGATCCGGACCCACATGAGGAATCGCTCTGGTGAGTCCAGCCCAGATTGACCAAGATGGGTGTTCAACGTCCGTCGACACACGCCAGCGCCGGTCGCCAGGGCGGTGACGTTTGGGCGCTCTCGCACGTGTTCCAGTGCAAAGCGCAGAATACCGAGCGCCTCGGCTCCGAGGTACCCGCGTTCGTGCTGAACCTCTTTGATGATAGCGCGGATCAGTGGATGCGCCGAGCGGCGCTCGAGCAGCGGAGTAATCGCCACAGCCAAATCGTGCGAGCCGCGGACGACGAGATCAACAACGCCTGCGTGACCGGCATGGAAGCACTGACGCATCGCGTCGATAGAGTAGTGGGCGTAGGCGACGACCGGGACATCAACCCACTGTGCACGAAAGGAGTATACGGTGGCCACCCACTCGTTCGCGTCGGCCAGCGGGGCCTGTCCATCCAAGTAGAGCAATCCTAGTAAAGGCGTCGCCGAATCCTGCAAATGATCCTGTATCGCCAGAGACGGCAGAAAGCGGACTTGCGCAACGCCGCGGAGCGCGTGCGTGATATGTTGGCGCGCTTCGGCGGGCCGCGCTGCGACCACAATTTCGTGCTTGGCGGCACTGCCGGTTGGCCACAGTCGTGGCAATCCTCGCGGCGAAGTAGTCTCCAGACCACAGCCCATACAAGCAACTCCGGAAGAGCCGGTGGAAGAGCCGTGAGGAAAGTAATGACAGTGTCAAGGCGGCGAGAGCGTGGCACCACAGTTGTGGCATTTGGTCAGGTATCCCTCGACCTGACAGTTTTGTAAAGCAGCGCGCTGAACTCAATCCTATGTAACCGTGTCATACCCCATGTCACCCGACACACCTAGCGTGGCGCAGGAGTCGCGGGGCGAAAATGGTCCAGCCTCGCGGCGTCGGGGAAGGAGCCAAGCAGGTGCCGCTACGGTGCTGCTCGCTGAGACACTCCAGTGCCCGTGCGGTCACTATGCGCCACAGGCAGTCGACTGCATCGTCACCGGTCAACAATGTGTGTGCAGCACGGCACGAGCGGCGATGCGCGTGTGGTCGATGTTATGCCATGCCGGTAGGTAGTCGTCGCGCCGCTGGCAACGGTGCAACACATGGCGCACGCCACATTGGATGCAGCGGCAACCTACACCAGGCGGTGTCAGCGTCGCAGTGCACGTAACACTGTCGTTCTGTACGCAGCAGCGACCGAATGGCCGAGCGATGATGACGTCACTCATTTGTCGGAGAAGCCACAGATGCTAGCCGCAACTGGCAGGCGAATGCTCCATATGACCTATCGTGGTGTGGACGCTGTAGCGCACCTCAGCGCGTCATCTCATCGACGTATGGTCACAACCACTCTGCGTCGTGCGGGCAATGCCAAGGCAGGTCACGGCGGTTTGCGGCGCGCGGCACTGGGGGCACTGCTTGCTGCGTCTAGCGTTGCTGTCGGCTGCGTAGCAGTGGCTAGCGTCGGCCGCGCGCAAGGTACCCCGCCCCCACCAATCGGGTGTGGATCGTCGCCGTGTCCGACATATTTCCCAACGGTGACATTCGCGCCGTCCTCGCGGACGATTACAACCGGCCAAATGGTGGCGGTGACCATTACGGCGTGCGATTCTGGCAGCACGACGAGCGAAAGCATCTCAGCGATTACGCAGAACGGCACCAACGTGACGACTCATTTTGACATAATTGGCGGTGCGGCTGGCTCCGGCCCAGGGGGCAGTTGCACGGCGCTTATTACTGCGACCGGAACGGTGTCGCTTGGATCGGGCACTACGGCCGTACAGGCGACCGTCATCGGTGTCAACAGCCTGAATCGCGACACCACTGTCGGCGCTGGGATATACGTCTACGCACCGGGTACAGTTGGCCTAACTGTCGTACCTCACTTGGCGCTCATAACCGTACCCCACAGCACTGGGGGTACGGCGTCGTTTACGGTAAAGAATACTGGGACGGCAACTGACACGGTTACGCTCGGCGCTCTCTGCGGTGGTGCCGCCACGGGGTGCGCCGTCTCGGGGACCAACCCAGTGGTCATCAACGCCGGTGATACAACCACTGGCACCCTGACGTTTACCGGTAGCTCGGCCGCGGGCGCGGGTGACGTCAGACTAGGAGCGACAAAGTCGTCCGCCCCCAGCGCGTCCGATACAGGGGAGACGGACATCACCGTGACTACTTTGGTCGCTCATGGGATTCAACTCAATCCCGTATATCCTGGAAGTCTCCGAGAGGGCGGCTACTGCATCAACGTAGCGCTTCGACGTGGAGCATCTGTCAGTTGCGGCGACTTTCGCTACGCGCACGCATTGCCGGTCACCAAAACGTTCAACCGCACGCGCCAGCCAGTGCTCGTCTACTCGAGTCAGACGGCGCACCCCTTTATCCTGGTGCCGGCATTGGTGACCGCGGATACGTCTCATGGCACCATCGACTCGGTGGTGGTTCAGCTAAAAAGCGCGGGTACGGTGATCGATCACGTCAAACTTGCGGGTGCAAGCTTCGCCCACGGTATAACCGAGCGAGTCGTCGTTGGGGCCAATGAGGAAGCAGCCGGGTCGAGCATCGTGTCCATCGTTGTGACTGCGGCGACCTACTCTGGGGTCAACGTCACCAATGATTCAATTAGTGGAGCCACGGAGATCGAAAGCGCTCACTTTTCGCATCTCGGTCGCGGATGGCTCCTGGGGGGACTGGAACAACTGAAATTCTATGGGACGGGTGCGTCAGCGGCTCTGTTTTGGACAACGGGCGGCGGTGACGTCCGGTATTATCAACCTACGGCAACGCGGTGGCTATGGCGGACCGACAGTCTCGACCGCCGCGACTCTGTGACATACGATTCGACCAAGAAAACCTACACGCGCCATGCTGAGCACGGCGCCCAAGTCGTGTTTGATTCGCTTGGTAGACACACTATGACTGTGAATCGTCTTGCGGATACCACCAAGTTTGCATACACAAGCGCCACCAGCACCGATATTGCAAGCCTCACGCTACCAGATCCCGCAGGCGATAACACATACCAGTACCAATTCACTTATGACTCCGCCCACTCTGACTATCTCCAATCGGTCACAGCTCCTGGCCCAACTGGAGCTCGCCGGACAGTTACATTCTCACAGAATGGCAGCGGTCAAATCACCGGCATCCAGGATCCCGACGGCTTTAGCGACTCGTTCCAGTATTCGCCGGCATCGCAGTTTCAGACGCTTATCAGCTCCTTTCGGGACAAACGCGGGATATGGACGACCATCGCGTATGACTCAGGCCTCAAAGTTCGCACTGCTGTCCTGGACACCGTTGGATTGAAAGTGACGGAGACGCTAATCGCGCAGCAGTCGCGAGGATTGAACAGCGTTCTGGCGCCAGACTCTGCGTACAGCGAAGCAATCGATCCGCTCGGTCACATCAGACGTGTATGGCTCGATCGATTCGGCGCACCACTTAGGATCCGTGATGCAGTCGGCAATGTCACGCTGATAACCCGGGCGAGTAGTGCGTATCCCGGCTTGGCGACCCGATTGCGCAAGGCAAATGGGCAGATTCTTGGTGCCACGTATGACGCGAGAGGCAACGTAGCCTCAATCACGGATTCTAGCACAGCGGTGTCCGGCGCCTACGCAACCACCTCGTTTCAATGGGATGGCCAATGGGATATTGACACACTGACAACCAGCCCTCTGCGAATTCATTGAAGATCGTTCAGATGCAACAAGCGGCAACCAGGGTAACCCATTGTGGCGACAGGACAAAACGGGGCGCCGCAGGGCGGCTTTACTTCAGCTATGGTCAAGCGGCCTGTCATGGGCTCGTTACTACAGACTCAGTGTCCGGCTACCCCACGGGATTCACTGGTGTACGACGCAAGTCGTTGCAATGTGCTCGGCACTAAGACACCACGGGGCCACTGGACCTTCTTCGTTACTGATTCGGTGGGACGCGATACGCTTGTTGATACGCCGATCGATTCGTTGGACACCTGCCCGACTTGGACGACCTGCTCGCATCCTCGCGGCCATCGGCGGACCGCGTATAGCATCATGGATCGCGATAGCGTCAGTCGGCTAAGCGCGGACACATTAAACGGCGCACCGATTCAGACGGCCACTGTTGCCACAACATATGATCAAGAAGGGAACGCCACCGTCGTCGTGCGGAAGTCGGCTCCGGATATTGCCGGGTTGGATTCCCTCAGAACTACGACGGTCTACAATGCACTTGGCCGAGCGGTGAGCGATACAAATGTTGCGGGCAAGCCCACCAGACGTATTTATGATCTAGCGGGCAACATCGATACGATAATCACCCGTCGGGGTTACCGTATCGCGTTTACATTTGACTCCCTCAACAGAGTCAGTCGCCGCCAGGATACAAGCGCAGTGATCTATTCTGTCGCGAATGCCGGGTTCCCTTCATACACTGGTCCCGGTGACATTTGTTCGGCACCCGCCGCCGACACGTTGAATCGGAATGCCTGTGCCCCGTTTGCCGATACGGTGAGTGCTGATACCGTGTTATTTACGTATGATCAAGTTGGCAACGTGATAGAAGGGGACAACATCAGTTCGCACGTGTCCCGTGTTTACCTGCGCAACGGCCTCCTCCACTCAGAGACGCAGGCGGTGCGGACATGGCTGCCTGCCCGTGACACCAGCTTTAAAAAGCATCTCTACACAGTCGCATACCACTACGACCTCGACGGGCGTCGGGATACCCTGTACTACCCAGCGCCACTTGCGCCGTTAATCAACGGAGCAATCGCACAAACAGCGTATGCGTATGATTCGCTGACGGGTTGGATCCACCGAATCACTGACCCTATGGGTAACACGTTTACCGTCGGATATATCCCGCGGGGCGACCCAGATACGCTATATCTGCCATTTGGGCAAGCAGAGGTCAGGACTTATGACGGTGACGGCAACCTTACTAAACACACCGTAGGCCCAACGGGGACGACTACCTATAACCTACGAAAGGACTCGCTCAGTTACGACGGACGAGGGAAGGTGGTGAGATTCGCCGCCGCAGTGTCGGCGACGGATACCCTGCGAGTGTGGCATTCTGGCCTCGGACAGCTCGTCGGTGACACTCTTCACGTGCCACTTACTGGGGGTGCCACGTACCGGCAAGTCGATAGGATCGCCTATGACGCCCTGGGCGACATCGTGACTGACACAAGCATCAATACCATGCCTGGTTTTGCACCAACAACGGAAAGCATTGACAGCTATCAAGCTCACACCGGGAGGCTATCCGTACAAATCAACGGGGCTAACTCCGAAGACGATTCTCTATCTTATGATGCGTCAGGCAATGTGGCGTATAACTATGCTTTGCTTCTCCCATCCTGTGACGCGACGAATGCGCTGCACGCACGCGCCGAATTCTTTTCGGCACAAGACCAGCTCGCTGGTGCGGACGCGCGGCAAGCGAATTGGGTATGTAGTGGACTGATGTCAACGATATACCGCCAACGCGAATGGTATCGATACGATGCGTTTGGTAGGCGGGTATTGGTGGCAGCGTTGGACACCGCTGACAGGCCGCAGGTGTCGCCAGCTGTTGTGTCGAAACGTCGGCTAATGCGACGGACTGTCTGGGACGGATCGCAAGAGATTGCCGAAGTGCAAGTACAAGACTCGACGCCAGTCACGGAGATGGATACCGGGCATGTTGTGCTGGCGCGTCGGTTTGATGGAACCGACAATAATCCACTCTTCGGGCAAGTG
>CAVTUF010000003.1:0-16566 GCA_963737895.1 uncultured Gemmatimonadales bacterium
GAGGCAAGGCGCTCCTCGACCTCACGATCGCCGAAGGGAAGCAGTATCGGGTCGGCACGTTCAATGTGATCGGGAACCGCCACTTCTCGTCCGAGGAGATCCGGCGATTCTATCCGTTCACGTACGCGTCCACGACCCTGACCGAGCGCGCGACGGACCTGTTGCTGGAGCGGCACCGTCCGCCGCCCGGCGTGTTCGATCGTAGCCGCTGGGATGACGCCACGACCAAGCTGCGGACCGCGTACAGCAACGAGGGCTACATCTACGCGTCGATCCGGCCGGTGACCGAACGCGTGGTCGGCGCCGACTCGGCCCCGCGAGTCAACCTCCGCTGGGAGATCGACGAGCACAATCCCGCGATCATCAACCGGATCGAGATCACGGGGAACGACTATACGACTGAAGGCTGCATTCGCGACGCGCTCGTCATCATCCCGGGCGACGTGTTCAGCCAGGACCGGCTGATCCGCAGCTACCAGAACCTGGGCAATCTCGGGTTCTTCGACACGCCGATCCCGCAGCCCGATGTGCGGCCATCGGCGGATTCCGGCGGTGACGTGGACCTCGTGTTCCACTTGAAGGAGAAGCACACGGGGAACGTCAATTTCGGTGCGTCCACCGGGCAGGGCACGGGCGTCGGGGGATTCATCGGATTCGACCAGCCCAATCTGTTCGGCGAGTGCAAGAAGGGGTCGATCCAGTGGCAGTTCGGCCGATACATCAACAACGCCACCCTGTCGTATACGGACCCATCGATCCGGGAGTCGCGTATCTCCGGGACGCTGTCGGCGTACAACACGGAATCGCGATACACGATCGGCGACCTCGGGCAGAGCACCAGAGTCGGCGGCAGCGTGCAGATCGGCATCCCGGTGGCCCGGTCGCTGTATACGCGGGTGTTCGTCTCGTACACCCTCGAGGGCGTCCATTACAACGGGGATACGACAACGTTGCTGGGGAGCCTGGCCGCCCAGTGTCACGGGTGCGTTCGATCGGCCCTCGGCCTCTCGCTCCAGCGAGATACGCGGGTGGGGCTCCCCTTTGCGGTTCAGGGCGGGCTCCAGACGATCCAGATCGAGGCCAACGGCGGCCCGCTCGGCGGAGCCGCGACCTTCCAGCGGGCGGTGGCCGAGCTGCGCGGCTATTCGACGCTGATGACGTTCGGGGGCGGGGGGCTGGGGTCCGAGCCAATGGCTCTGATCCTCGGCTTTAAGGCCCGGGGGGGCTCTGTTCGGGAATTCGGGGCCATTCTTCGCGAATGAAGCGTTTGCCATGGGGGGGACCCAGTACGGCGAGCAACTCCGCGGGTATAAGGAGTTCTCGATCGGGCCATCCGGATTCCTGGGCACAACCGGGCAGTTCAACGCGACAACGTCCTCATTTGGCAACGCTTTCATGACCACAACGACGGAGATGGGGCTCAGGGTCAACAGCTCCCTCTACGGCGACATATTTTTCGACGCTGGAAACGTGTATGCTTCGGCAGCGGCCTTCGATCCTGCCCGGCTCTTCCGTGGGGCTGGTGTCGGGGTGGCCATCGTCACCCCGTTGGGACCCTTGGGACTCGACTACGGGTACGGGTTCGACAAGGTGAATGCCGCCGGAAAGCCAGACCCTGGGTGGGAGCTGCACTTCAAGCTCGGCCAGATATTCTGACGGAGTGCCCGGGCTGGTGCCCGGGCCAGTGCGCGCGTGCGCCGCACTTTCCTATTGATGATCACTCACGTGGAGTCGAAATGAGGATAAGCAGTCGTGCTATGCGGGCAGGGCTCACGATCGCGGCACTCGGAATGGGGTGTGCGACCATGGGGGCTGCCCAGGCCGGAGCGCAGGCGAGTACCGCGCCCGCGGTCAAGCTCGCGTACATCCGTTCGCAGGACATCTTCGCCCAGGCGCCGGGACGCACTGAGGCCGAGTCTCAGTTCAACGGCTTCGTGCAGACGGCACGGGCCGAGGAAAAGACGATGGGCGACTCGATCAACGTGATGCTGGGCGACTACGCCAAGGCAGAGGGGACATTGGCGGCCGATGTGAAGGCGACCCGCCAGCAGGCGATTCGCGACAAGCAGGCGCAGTTCCAGCAGCGGCAGCAGCAGCTCGAGCAGCAGGTGCAGCAGAAGCAGAGTGAGCTCGTCGGCCCCATCCTCGAGCGGATCAACAAGATCATCAACGATCTGCGCGCGGAGAACGGGTATGCGATGGTGCTCGACGCGCAGGCCAGTGGTGGGTCGGTCGTGGCTGCCGACAAGAACCTCGACATCACCGACCAGGTGATCGCGCGCCTGCGGACGATGGCGCCTGGTGCTCCAGTCGCGGCAACCAAGCCGGCGCTCGACGAAGCCGTCCTCGGGGCCCACGGCAGGTCCGTCGGGTGTGGGCCGTCCGAAGTCGCCATCGCAGTGATTTCGGCGGATCCCGCGCGACCCGCTGGCGGACCGTCGGACGATTCTGACCGCGGCTGAGGTCGCGACCCTCACGCACGGCCGGGTGGTGGGTGATCCCACCACCCCGGTCCACGCCGTTGCCCCGCTCGATCGCGCAGGCCCCGGCGATCTGAGTTTCTTCTCCGGCGCGAAATACGCCGCGCGGTTCGCGGCATCCCACGCCGGCGTCACCCTTGTGTCACCTGACCTGGCCGATCATCCCGGACCGCCTGTCCGGGTCGTCGTGGAGCGCCCGGCGGACGCGATGCTCGCTGTCCTGCCGAAGCTCTACCGGCCGCCGGCGCGTGTGCCTGGCGCCGATCCCACCGCCCGCATCGGCCGCGGTGTGCAACTGCCTCCCGACGTTACGATCGACGCCTATGCGGTGATCGGGCCGGCGCGCAGATTGGCGCGCGCGCGTGGATCGGATCGCACTGCGTGATCGGCCCCGGCGTCATCCTGGGCGACGACGTGCGGCTGCACCCCAGTGTGACCTTGTGCAGCGGAACGCAGGTCGGGCACCGGGTCGCCGTGCACTCGGGTGCGCGGCTCGGCAACGACGGATTCGGCTACATATTCCGCGAAGGCCGTCACACGAAGATCCCGCACGTCGGGCGCTGTCTCATCGGCGACGATGTCGAGATCGGCGCGAACACTGCGATCGACCGTGGGAGCGTGGACGACACCGTCGTGGGCGCCGGGACCAAGATCGACAACCTGGTGCACATCGCGCACAACGTGCAGATCGGCCGCCTCTGTCTCGTGATGGCGCAGGTCGGCATCGCCGGATCCGTCCGCGTCGAAGACGGGGCGATCCTCGCGGGCCAGGTCGGCGTGGCTGGGCACGTGGTGATCGGCGCCCGCGCCACGCTCGCCGGCCAGGCGGGGGTCTTCGGCAACGTGCCGGCGGGCGAGACCTGGTCGGGCTATCCCGCGCGCCCGCATCGGGAAGCGATCCGTGCCCATGCCGCGATGTTCAAGCTGCCGTCGATCATCCGCTCACTTGAGCGGCTGGTGGACGCGGAGGATCGCGCCCGGGCCGAAGCGGCGCCGGACACCGCGCCGGCCGCTCCCGATCACCGGCCGGCACGAACCGGGACGCCGTAATGGTCACCATCCCCGGTCCGCGACGCCAGACGATCGCGCACCCGGTCACACTCGAGGGAATCGGACTCCACCTCGGTCTGTCACTGCCGCATCACCTTCCGTCCCGCGCCCGAGGGCACGGGAGTCGTATTCCGGCGCGTCGATTTGCCCGGTACGCCGGAAGTCGGGGCGCGGGTGCAGAACGCGGCGCTCAGCGAGCGCCGCACGCAACTGGTGGGCGCATCTCCCGGCGCGGACCTGCACACCGTGGAGCACGTGCTCGCGGCCGTGGTAGCCACCGAGATGGACGATCTCATCATCGACATGGACGGACCGGAGCCGCCGGTGCTGGATGGCAGCGCGGGCCCGTTCTTCGATGCCCTCGTGAGCGCCGGGGTAGCGCACGGGACCCGGCCGGCCGAGTATTTGGAGCTGTCGGAATCCGTTCGCGTCATCGACGGGGCGTCGGTGTACGAGGCCCACCCGGCATCCGATCTCAGGCTGGAGGTCACGATCGACTTTCCGCATCCGCTCATCGGCCGGCAGCATGGGCGGTACATCGTCGATCGTGCAGCATTTGGCCGGGAGTTGGCGGGAGCGCGGACATTCGGATTCACTCATGAAGTGGAGGAGCTTCGCGCCAAGGGCCTGATCCAGGGCGCCTCGACGACGAATGCGGTGGTGCTCGGGGAATCGGGGCTGATCGACGCGACGTTACGCTGGCCCGACGAATTCGTTCGCCACAAGGCGATGGATTGTGTCGGCGATCTCGCGCTGGCGGGGTGCCGGGTGCGGGCGCACGTGACCGCGCTGCGTCCCAGTCATCGCGGGACCATCACCCTGGTCCGGGAGATGATGCGGGCCGCACAGGGCGCGGCGACGCCACGCAGTTCCGGAGCGGTGATGCAGGCGGAAGAGAGTGACGATGGCCGCACGGCCGCCACGGCCGACCGACCCGACGGACGACAGGAGCGACGCATGGCGGAAGCGACACGAGAGGCGAAGCAGGTGATGATGGTCGACGAGCTCATGAAAGTGATCCCGCACCGGTACCCATTTCTGTTCGTGGACCGGATCCTCGAAGTCGAGGAAGGGAAGCGGATCGTCGGCATCAAGAACGTCACGATCAACGAGCCATACTTCGAGGGTCACTTTCCCGGACACCCGATCATGCCGGGGGTGTTGATCATCGAGGCGATGGCGCAGGTCGGTGGCGTCCTGCTCATGGGCCCATTGACCGAGTCCGAGAGCAAAGTCGTGTACTTCATGTCACTCGACAACGTGAAGTTCCGCCGGCCGGTGCGGCCCGGTGATCAGTTGCGCTTCGAAGTCGAGATCACGCAGATCCGGGGACGTGTGTGCAAGATGCGAGGCGTCGCCCGAGTCGAGGGTGATGTGGTGGCCGAGGCGGACATGGCTGCAATGGTACGCGACCGGTGACCGCTACCATGACAACGGTCGTCCACCCGACCGCATTGGTCAGTCCCGACGCGCAAGTCGGTGACGGCGTACGGATCGGCGCGTACGCGATTGTCGGCGAGCAATGCGTGATCGGTGACGGGTGCGTGCTGGCGCCGCGCGCCACGCTGGAGCGCAACGTGACGCTGGGCCGGTCGGTCTCGGTCGGGATCGGATCGATCCTGGGCGGTGACCCGCAGGACCTCAAGTTCGACGGGGAGGAGACGGACGTCGAGATCGGTGAGGGGACCGTGATCCGCGAGTACGCGACGATCAATCGTGGCACGGCGCAGTCGCGGCGCACCAGCGTCGGGCGCAACTGCCTGATCATGTCCTACGTGCATCTCGCCCACGATTGTCACGTCGGCGACCACGTCATCATCGGCAATGGCTCGCAATTCGCGGGACACGTCACGATCCAGGACCGGGCGACGATTTCCGGACTGGTGGCCGCGCATCAGTTCACGCGGATCGGCCGCTACAGCTTCGTGGGCGGGCTGTCACGCGTCGCGCGCGACGTGCCGCCGTTCGTGCGTGCCGCGGGGAACCCGATCAAGCTCTATGGCCTGAACAGCGTCGGATTGCAGCGCAACGGCTTTCCCGCCGACACCGTGCGCGAGCTGAAGCGCGCGTACCGGCTGCTCTTCCGGTCGGAACTCAACGTGTCGCAGGCGCTCGAGACCGCCGGCGCGGAGTCCGAGCCGCTCGCCGAAGTCCGGGAGCTGATCGAGTTCGTGAAAGCCAGTCCGCGGGGCGTCAGCTTTTGAGCAGCGGCGGGCGCGCTCCCGGCGCATCACGGGTCAGCGCACCGCGTCTGGGTGTCGTCGGCGCCGGCGCGCTCGGCTACCACCACATCCGGCTGCTCCGCGACCTGGGCGGCATCCAGTTCGCCGGGTTCTACGAGGAGCGTCCTGAGCGCGCAGCCAAAGTGGCCGCCGAGCTGTCGGTGCGCGCCTTCGCATCGCTGGACGAGCTCCTGGGCGCGACCGACGCCCTCACGATCGTGGTCCCCACACCCTCGCACTACGACGTCGCGCGGGAAGCGCTCGAGCGAGGGCTGCACCTGCTGATCGAGAAACCGCTCGCCGCGAGCGTCGAAGAGGCGGACGCGCTGCTCGCGCTGGCCGCGCAGCACGACGTCGTGCTGCAGACGGGGCATGTCGAGCGCTTCAATCGCGCCGTGCGCGCCGCACTCCCCCTCGTCCACGGCCCGCGGTTCATCGAGAGCGACCGCCTGGCGCCATTCACGCCGCGGGGAGCGGATGTCGCCGTCGTGCTGGATCTCATGATCCACGACATCGATCTGGTCCGCACGCTGATGCCCGACCGGGTCGTCGATGTCGCGGCCGTCGGTGTGCCGCTGCTCACGTCATCCGTCGACATCGCCAACGCGCGTCTGACATTCGCGACCGGAGCCGTCGCCAACATCACGGCGAGCCGGGTGTCCAAGGAGCGGCTGCGCAAAATCCGGATCTTCCAGCCCAGCGGGTATCTGTCGCTGGATCTGGCCGCGGGGACGGGTGAGTTCTACCGGTTGCGGCGCGAGGTGGATCTGGGGGCGCTGGCGCGCGAAGGGCGGCCGATCGAGATCGATGCGTTCGTCGAGCGGGTGCCACTCGACGCGCCGGAAGGGGAGCCGCTCAAGCTGGAGCTGGAGAGTTTCGCGGCGGCCGTTCGCGGCGAGCAGCCAGTGACCGTGACCGGTGAAGATGGCCGCGACGCGCTGGCCATCGCGCTCCGCATCGTCGGAGAGATCGAGCGGCAGTTGCTGGTGGCCACCGCGTAGGCCGTCACGGGCCGCAGCGCGCGGGCAGCCCGGCGTTCCCACCTCAACCGCCCAGTCCGGACTCGTGACCGAAGTCCTGTTGTCGGCCGGGGAAGCATCGGGCGACCTCCACGCCGCGGGCGTGGCCGCGGAGCTGCGCGTCATGCGTCCCGGCGTCCACCTGGCGGGCATCGGTGGCTCCCGCATGCGGGCGGCCGGCGTCGAGCTGCTCGAGGACATCGAATCCTCGGCCGTGATGGGCTTTGTGGAAGTCGTCCGCCACATTCCCCGGCACTACGCGCTGTTCCGGCAGTTCCGGGAGCGGCTTCGGAGCGGGTCGGTGGGATTGCTCATCTGCGTGGACTACCCCGGATTCAACATGAAGCTGGCTGCGGCGGCTCGCGCCGCCGGTGTGCCGGTGCTGTACTACATCACCCCGCAGGTGTGGGCATGGGGCGCAAACCGGCTGCGCGAGCTCGCGCGAACGATCACCAAGGCCGCGGTGATCCTGCCGTTCGAGGAACCGCTGCTGCGCGAACACCACATTGATGCCACATTCGTCGGGCATCCCTTGCTCGATCGCTCGGCAGCGATGCCGGATCGCGAGACAGCACGGGCCACGCTGAACTTGCGGCTCGACGACCCGGTGCTGGCGCTGTTTCCCGGGAGCCGGTCGCAGGAAATCGGGCGGCATCTCGACGCATTCGTCGCCGCCGCGCGTGAGACGGCGCGCCGTGTGCTCGGACTGCAGGTGATCGTGAGCGCGGCGCCCGGCATCCAGCTCGATCCGGCTCGGTGTCCGTATCCCGTCGTGCCCTCGGCGTCGTTCGTGGTGCTGCGCGCGGCCGATGCGGCGTTGTGCAAGAGCGGCACGACCACACTCGAGGCCGCTGTCGCCGGATGCCCGCTTGCCGTCGCCTACCGCACGAGCCCGTGGACCTACGCGATCGCCCGGCGGCTCGTGCGCATTCCGCGGATCGGACTCGTCAACGTCGTCGCGGGCCGGCAAGTCGCGCCGGAGTTCGTGCAGAACGCGCTCGTGCCGGGCGCCGTCGCCAATGCGCTGGTTCCGCTGCTCGATCACGCCAGTCCGGCGCGGGCCGCCGCGATCGAGGGTCTCGCCGCGGTGCGTGCGAAGCTGGGCACACCCGGCGCGACGCGGCGCGTCGCGGAGATAGCGATCGAGTTGCTCGGCGCGCGTGGAGCGCCGGCGTGAACGACGTGCTGGGCGACGAGGGAAATGGCACGCCGCCGCCAGCGGGGGAGGGCACTGGCGTGGTACCTCCGGCCGGGCGTCTCGACTGGCGATCGCGAGTCGCGGTGGCCGCGGGTACCGCGGTCATCCGCATCCTCGCGGCGACGTGGCGGTTCCGGCAGCTCGACTACGAGCCAGTGGGCGCGTTTCGCGCGCAGCGGCGTGCGGCGATCTACGCATTCTGGCACGCGCAGATGCTGCCGTTTCTCGCCCTGCATCGCAATGAGAACGCGGCGGTCCTGGTCAGCGTGCACCGCGACGGTGAGCGGATCACCCATGCGGCGGCGCGATTCGGATTTCGTGCGATACGAGGCTCGACATCGCGTGGCGCCGCAGGTGCGCTCCGGGGGCTTGTGCGCGCGCTGCAGGATGGACTGGAGGTCGTCGTGACACCGGATGGGCCGCGTGGGCCCGCGGAGCAGTTTGCAGCAGGCACATTGATCGCGGCGCAGCAGGCCGGTGTACCGGTGGTGTTGATGGCCGCCGCGGCGCACCGGGCGTGGCGCCTCGGGAGCTGGGACCGGTTCATGATCCCGAAACCCTGGACCCGGATCACGGTCGCCTACAGCGAGCCAATGCCGGTCACCGGCTCGTCGCCGCGCGAGGCGGCCGCGGCGGCCGCCGATTTTCAGGCTCGCCTCATTGCGCTCAATCAGAAGGCGGCGGCGGACGCGGCGTATGGGTAGCGAAGCATATGGGTAGCGAAGCAGTTGCCCCGGCGCGGCGTGGTGCGATCGACCGGATCTGGTTCAGCCAGTCGCCCCGGGCACGCGCGCTGCGGGCGGTGCTTGCGCCGCTGGCCGCGGCGTATGGCGGGATCGCCGCCGTGCGGCGCGGCCTCTACGACCGGCGGTTGCTCCCGACATTCGAGCCGGCGATTCCGGCGATCAGTGTGGGAAACCTCACCGTCGGCGGCACCGGGAAGACACCGGTCGCGGCGTGGCTCGCGGCCACACTGGTGGACCGCGGCCAACATCCGGGTCTCGTGCTTCGCGCGTACGGTGATGGCGACGAGGCTGCGGTCCATCGCATTCTCAACCCGACGGTACCGATCGTCACGGATTCAGACCGCGTCGCCGGCATCGCGGCAGCGGCGGCCGAGGGGTGCGATGTCGCGGTGCTCGACGACGCGTTCCAGCACCGGCGAGTCAGGCGCGCGCTGGATCTCGTGCTCGTGAGCGCGGATTCGTGGCGGCCATTCCGCTGGTTGCTGCCCGCCGGACCGTGGCGAGAGCCACTGCACGCGCTGCGCCGCGCATCGATGGTCGTGATCACGCGCAAGTCGGCGCCTGCGGCTACCGTCGCGGCCGTGCGGGCGGCCGTGTCTGCCGCCGCACCCGGCGCCGGCGTCGTGGTCGCGTCGATCGTGCCCGACATGCTGCGCACACTCGGCGGCGATGCGCGCCCCGTCACATCCCTCCGCGGATCACACGTGCGCGCGGTCGCGGGGATCGGATGGCCGCCCGCGTTCTTCGAACAGTTGGCCGCGGCGGGGGCGGAAGTCGATGCCGTCCCGTTCCCCGATCATCACCGGTATTCCGTGGCGGATGTCGCCCGAATTCGTCGTTACACGGTTCCCGGCGCGACGACGGTGTGCACGCTAAAGGACGCCGTCAAGCTCGGGCCCCTGTGGCCTCGCGAAGGCGAGCCACTATGGTATGTTTCCCAGCGGGTCGAATTCGATTTCGGGGTCGAATCCTTGCTTGCCGCCCTCGATGCGATACGCCGGATCCGGCCCGTGTCCAGCCGATCGTCCGCCTCCACCATCGACTCATAGCCGGCACGCCGCTTCGGCGTCGCCGCCGGCGCAGCCCCTGACCATGGCTACTGACCTCCGACTGCCAACGCACAAGATTGTCCACCCGGACAAAGACCGGTTTCTGAACGAGGAAAATCCGTTCGAGGCCATGATGTCGCGCTTCGACCGGGCGGCGGAACTGCTCGACCTCGAGCCCGGGATCTACCAGGTCCTGCGCAATGCCGAGAAGCAGCTCATCGTCTCGATTCCGGTGCAGCTCGACAATGGGAACGTCGAGGTCTACACCGGTTACCGCGTGCTGTACAACACCTCTCGCGGCCCCGCGAAAGGCGGCATCCGGTTCGACCTGCAGGTCACGCTCGAGGAAGTGAAGGCGCTGGCAGCCTGGATGACGTGGAAATGTGCCGTCGTGAACATTCCGTTCGGCGGATCGAAAGGCGGCGTCGTGTGCGACCCGCTCAAGATGAGCGTTGGCGAGCTCGAACGGCTGACGCGGCGCTACACCGCCGGCATCATCTCGGTGCTGGGGCCCGACTCCGACGTCCCCGCGCCGGACGTCAACACGAACGAGCGCGTCATGGCGTGGGTCATGGACACCTACTCCATGCGCGCGGGCCACACCGTGACGGCCTGCGTGACGGGCAAGCCTGTCGAGATGGGCGGATCGCTGGGACGCCGGGAGGCGACCGGCCGCGGGTGTATGCTCGTCACCAAGGAGGCGCTGGAGCATCTCGGTATGCCGGTCCGCGGCACGACGGTCGCGATTCAGGGATTCGGCAACGTCGGGTCGGTCGCGGCCGAGATGCTGGAGCGCGAGGGCTGCAAGATCACCGGGATCGGCGACCGCTCCGGATGCATCTACAATGCGGGCGGGATCGATGTCGTCGACGCCATCAAGCACGTCAAGAAGCACAAATCCCTCGAGGGCTACAACAACGGCGATCCGATCAGCGGCGAAGAGTTGCTCACGCTGGACGTCGATGTACTCCTCCCCGCGGCGCTCGAGAACGTGATCACGAGCAAGAACGCGTCGAAGGTGCGGGCCAAGGTGATCGTGGAAGGCGCCAACGGGCCGACCACGGCGGGCGCGGACGCGATCCTCGACGAGAAGGGGATTTTCGTCGTCCCGGACATTCTCGCGAACGCCGGCGGCGTGACAGTCTCGTACTTCGAATGGGTGCAGGACCGCGGCGGCTACTTCTGGTCCGAGGAAACGGTGAACGACCGCCTTCGTGACATAATGACACGCAGTTTCCGCGATGTCCTGAGCCTGTCGCGGCAGCACAAGGTGAACATGCGGACCGCGGCCTACATGCTGGCGATCAGCCGCGTCTCGACGGTGCACAAGCTGCGCGGCATCTACGCGTAGTCGCCCGCCCGTGCGCGGACGGCGCGGGCGGCGAGCGATGGCATCAGATACGGCGTCAGACGAGGCGTCAGACAATGCGTGGCGCGCGGGCCGGCCATGCGGCTCGTGATCGCCGCCGTGGGCCGGCCTCGCGATCCAGCTCTGGCGGCGGCCATCACGGCGTATCAGGAGCGCGCGGCGCGCTACTGGCCACTCGACGTGATCGAAGTCCGTGATGAGCCGGCGCGGGGTGCACGGCCCGCCACGAGCCGCGACCGCGAAGGGGTCCGGCTGCTCGAGCGGCTGGCCGGCATGCGGTTCGTAGTGTGTGAGCGCGATGGACAACGCCGGACTTCGGAGGAGTTTGCCGGATGGCTTCAGGACATCCGGGAGAGCGGCCGGGATGTGGCGTTCGTGATCGGCGGCGCGTTCGGGCTCGCGGAATCCGTGACGAGCGCGGCCTGGCGCCGCATGTCGCTCGCACCGTGGACACTGCCGCACGAACTCGCGCGGCTCGTGCTTGCCGAGCAACTCTATCGCGCCGGGACGATCGTGCGCGGAGAGCCGTACCACAAATGATGTGCAGACGGTGAACGAGCGATGCCTGGCGAACGGCTGGCTGCACTCGCGGAGCAGAGCGTGACCACGGCCACCATGGTGCGCACCCTCGCCCTCGGCGGAGGCCCGCTCACGGCCGCTGCGCTGGACGGCTCCGCCCCCGGTCACTGGTACGTGCGGCGGCCCGCCGACCCGCGGGCGTGGGCCGCCCGCATCGAAGAGGTGCGGGGACAAGCGCCCGGGGCGGACTGGCTCACGGCACTGTGGCCGGCGATCGCGGCCGAAGGACCCGCCGCAGAACGTCTCCGGAATGCGGCCGCCTGTGGCGTCGTGGTAACCACCGGACAGCAGCCCGGCCTGTTCGGCGGCCCGATGTACACCTGGTCCAAGGCGATTGGCGTCCTCGCCCTGGCCGACGCGATCGAGAAGGCGACCGGCGTCCCGGTAGCGCCGGTGTTCTGGGCCGCGACCGATGACACGGATTTCGCCGAGGCCAGCACGACGTGGGTGGCATCACGCGGCGGCGCGGTCGCGCTGGCCGCGCCGCCCTCCGCCGAACCGGGCACCGTACTCGCTGGTGCGCCGCTTGGCGATCTGTCAGCGGCGTTCGACGGCCTGGCTTCCGCGGCGGGATCCGCACCCTACGCCGAAGCGCTGGATGCCGTTCGCGCGGCGTATGCCGCCTCGGAGTCGCGACGCTCGCCGGTCACGGCGGGCCACGCGTACGTGGCGTTGCTGCGGCGGATATTGATGCCGCTGGGCGTGGCCGTGCTCGATGCGTCGCACGCTGCCGTGCGAACGACTGCGATGCCGGTGCTCGTGCACGCGCTCGAACGTGCGGACGTCGTGGCCACGGCGCTGGCGGAACGAAGCCGCGAGATCGCCGCCCACGGCTACACGCCGCAGGTCAGCGACGTCGCCGCATTGTCGCTGGTATTCGAATGGTCCGGACTCGGTGACCAGTCCACGCGGCATACGGATGGCGCCGCGTCCGATGGCGAGGCCGCGGTTGGCGCGCGCAAGACGCGCATCCCGCTCAAACGCGCGGGCGATGCCGCAACAGGAGCAGCGCCGGGGACACTGAGCGGCAACGTGCTCCTGCGGCCGATCGTCGAGCGCAGCATCCTGCCGACGGTCGCCTATCTGGCTGGTCCCGGCGAGATCGCCTACTTCGCCCAGACGAGTGCCGTTGCCACAGCCCTCGGCGTCCCCGCGCCGCTGGCGGTCCCGCGGTGGTCGTGCAGCCTGCTCGAGCCGGCGATCGCGGCGCTGATGGAGCGCCACGGCATCACCGAGCACGAACTCAGGGACGCGCACGGTCCCGAAGGCCGCCTCGCGCGCGCGGCGCTGCCCGCCGCCATCCGCGACGCACTCGCCGCTCTTCGTGCGGCAGTGGACATGGGCATCGATGATGTGGTGGCGGGGGATCCTTCGGGTCTCGTGTCCGCCGCGGTGATCGAAGGTGCGCGCGTCCATCTCCGCCATCGGGTCGCCCGGCTGGAGCGTCGCTATCTCGCAGCCGCGAAGCACACAGGCGGCCGCAATGATGGCCGATGTCGCGACGGTACGCGGCGCATTGCGCCCGAACGGCACGCCCCAGGAACGCGCACTGAACTTCATCCCGTTTCTGGCGCGGGGCGGACCAGCTCTGGTGGAGGCGATGCGTGTCCAGGCGGCGCGCCACGCGAGCGCGTTGGTCGGAGGCGCGTCATCGGCGATCCGATAGTACCCGCCACAGGCGGCGCGGCGGCACCGGATCCTGCCCGCAGCACTGGGGGCGGGGGAGGCCGCGCGGCGTCGCTCGTGGCGACGGGCATACTGCTCAGCCGTCTGGCGGGATTGGTGCGCGAGCGTGTGCTCGCCCACTACTTCGGGAGCGCGGAAGCCGCCGACGCGGTTCGCGCCGCGTTTCGCATTCCCAATCTGTTGCAGAATCTCTTCGGCGAAGGTGCGCTGTCGGCATCCTTCATCCCCGTCTATGCGCGGCTCCTCGCGCGAGGCGACCGGGACGAAGCGCGCCGCGTGGCGGGAGCCGTCGCATCGCTGCTGGCGATGGCCGTCTCGGTGCTGGTGCTGGCCGGTGTACTCGCGACCCCGCTGATCATCGACCTGATCGCGCCCGGATTCTCCGGAGATCGCCGCGCTCTCACGATCGTGCTCGTCCGGATATTCTTCCCGGGCGCGGGCATGCTGGTGCTATCGGCGTGGTGCCTCGGTGTGCTCAACAGTCACGGGCGATTCCTGCTGTCGTACTCGGCGCCCGTCGCGTGGAACGCGGTGTTGATCGGGACCCTGATCGCGTTCGGCGGGCATCAGAGTGTCGACAAGCTGGCGGTGACGTACGCGTGGGGGTCGGTGGTCGCGAGCACGGTGATGTTTGCCGTGCAGCTTCCGGCGGTCCTTCGGCTCACGCATCGCGTTCCGCTCCATCCGCGAACCGGATCGCCTGAAGTCCGCACCGTCGCCCGCAACTTCGGGCCGGTGTTCGTGACGCGCGGTGTGGTGCAACTCAGCGCCTACGTCGATCAATTTCTCGCGAGCTGGCTGCCAGTCGGCTCGGTCGCGCTGCTCGGCTACGCGCAGAATCTCTCGCTGCTGCCGGTGAGCCTCTTCGGCATGGCCGTCTCTGCCGCGGAGCTGCCCGCGATGTCGGGGATGACCGGAGAGGGTGACGACGCCGCGTCCACATTGCGTGTCCGGCTCAACGATGGTCTTCGGCGGATCGCCTTTTTCATCGTGCCGTCGGCCATGGCGTTCGTCGCGCTGGGTGACGTGATCGCGGCCGCGATCTATCGCACGGGGCGGTTCACGACAGCCGATGCACTGTGGGTCTGGGCCATCCTCGCCGGGTCGGCGGTCGGCATGCTGGCCTCGACACTTGGCCGGCTGTACTCGTCCGCGTACTACGCTCTGCGTGACACCAGGACCCCGCTGCGGTTCGCGGTGCTCCGTGTCGCGCTCACCACCGGCCTCGGCTATCTGAGCGCGCTCCCGCTCCCGCGCCTGCTGGGCGTCGATCCCCGCTGGGGGATGGCCGGGTTGACGGCATCAGCGGGGGTGGCGGGATGGGTAGAGTTCACACTGCTTCGCCGGTCACTTACGGCCCGGGTGGGATCGACCGGCGTGCCCGGCTCGCCTCGTGGCTTCGCTCTGGGGCTCGGCGTTGGTGGCTGCAGCGGCCGCGTACGGGGGTGAGCGTGTTCTGGCGATCGGTCACCCGATCTTGCGCGCGGCGGTCGTGTTGCCGCTCTACGGCCTCCTGTATCTCGCTCTGACAGCGGCTTTGGGCGTGCCGGAGGTCAAGGCACTGGTCCAGGCCGTTCGACGCAGGACTGGGCGCTGACCACTCCCGTTCGCCCGAGGGCGGTGGGCGCCAGTTCGCGGACAGCCAACCGGCCGCGCGCCCAAGGGCCAGCCAACCAGGGGAACACCTGACATTGGCGAACGGCGCGGCCCGGCCCGGCCCGGCGGGGTATAATTCTATATCATGCTTGCAGTTCCAGCCGCGGCGGCAGCCAAGATTCCCCATCTCCCGGAGTCCCCTGGCGTCTACCTCTGGAAGGACGCCGAGGGACGCGTGCTGTACGTCGGCAAGGCCAAGCGGCTGCGGTCGCGGGTGCGCAGTTATTTCGCTGGCGACGGTCCGATCGGGTTGACCACGGAGTTCATGCTGCGCCAGGTGGCCGACGTCGATACCATTGTCGTGCCGACCGAGGCGCATGCTCTGATCCTCGAGGCCAACCTCATCAAGGAGTACCGTCCGCGGTTCAACATTGCGCTGCGCGACGACAAGTCGTATCCGTACATTAAAGTCACCACACAGGAGCCGTTTCCTCGCGTGTTCGTCACGCGGCGCCTCCAGAACAATGGCGCGCGGTATTTCGGACCGTACACGGACGTGGGTGCGATGCGTCGTGCGCTCAACGTCGTGAAGCAGCTCTTCACCGTACGCTCCTGCCGCTACGACATGCCGGCCGAGATGCCGGAGCGGCCGTGCCTCGACTACTACATCAAGCGGTGCAAGGCGCCGTGCATCTTCGCGCAGAGCCAGGCTGAATACGCGGCGATGATTGGCGAAGTGATCGAGATGCTGGAAGGCCGGACCGGGGACGTCATCTCGCAGGTGCGCTCACGGATGGATGCGGCCGCGGAGCGGCTCGACTTCGAGCGTGCGGCAGAGCTGCGGGACGCGCTGCTCAAGCTCGAGGAGCTCGAGGAGCCGACGATCGTGCTGGAGGTGGAAGGCGGCGATCGCGACGTCGTTGGATACGCGCGGGACGGCGATGACGCGTGCGTCGCGATCATCCGCATCCGTGGCGGGAAGATGCTCGCCCGGGACCACCGCCTGCTCGAGAACGTCGCGGAAGAGCCGGATACCACCGTCCTGTCGGCGTGTCTGGCGCGGACGTACGTGGGAGCCGCCGAGCGGGCGGGCGAGTTGCTCGTTCCGTTCGACTTCGAGGACCGGGAGGCGCTGCAGGAGTCGATCCCCGGGACGCGAGTGCTGGTGCCGGCGCGAGGGCCGAAGCGCGAGCTGATCGAGCTCGCCCAGCAAAATGCCCGGCATTTGCTGGAAGAGTTCCGGCTGGCCGCGTCGGAGACCGACGAACGGGCCGCCGATCCAGTGTATGAGTTGCAGCGGGAACTGGGGCTGCAGCGCGTCCCGCGGGCGTTCGTGTGCTTCGACATCTCGCACGCTCAGGGCACCGACACGGTGGCATTGGCGGTGTGGTTCGAGAATGGCCTGGCCGAAGCGAGCCGAATACCGGAAGTTCAAGATCGCGACCGTGGACGGCATCGACGATTTCGCGTCGATGGGCGAAGTCGTCACCCGCTTCTTCCGCCGCCGGCTTGATGAGTCGAAGCCGTTGCCTGATCTGATCGTCGTCGATGGCGGCAAAGGCCAGCTCAGTG
>CAVTUF010000004.1:0-9175 GCA_963737895.1 uncultured Gemmatimonadales bacterium
GCTGGATAACAACGCCACCCCAGTATCGGCTTACCCCGGGTCATTGTGTAGGCTCGCGCCGGTTCCGGATCGAGCCAGCCCGGCCTATATTGAACCATCGTTCAATATGGGCTCATCGCGTCCGGGCGCTGGCCCAAATCGCGCAGCTCGCCCAGCGCGGGTTTCAGCCGGATATCCAATGCCTGGAACGAAGATCGCCGAGTCGGTACGACGGGAGCAGATCGTCGCCGCTGCGTATGGTCTTGCGATTCGCGGCGGTCTTCGCGCCGTCACCGTCCGTGACGTCGCGCGCAAGGGCGACATGAGTGCAGGCCTGATCATCTTCCACTACCACACGAAGGACCGGCTCCTGCTCGCCGTGCTCGACGCGGTGCTCGCCGAAACGACGACGCTTACCATTGGGCCCCGCATCGCGGCGATTCCGGATGCGCTCGACCGGCTTCTCGCGCTGATTCGGCAGGAGATGGCACGCCTCTCGGCAGAGCCACAGCGGAACCGCCTGTTCTTCGAGTTCTGGAGCGCCGGCATCTGGAATCGGGCGATCCGCGCTCGCATCCAGCGTGAGCTCGACCGCTACCGCGAGGCCTTCCGCCCGATGTCCCAGGCGGCGATCGCCGCCGATCCCAGCCGGTTCGCTGGCGTCGGTACCGCGGACCTTGCGGCCGTTGCCGTAAGCTTCATAAAGGGATGTGCGGTCCAGTCCATGGTCGAACCTCACCTCGACGTCGATGGGTTCGCACGGGCTGTCGAGTCGCTCCTCACCGTGCCGTCGCACCTCGCTATCGCCGGCATGGGCTCTCCACGCAGGCAGCGGCGCATGCACGGCGCCCGCCCGCGGTCGTCGTGATCCGCTGAGTCGATCGCTTTAGCGCCGATGCTCGTCCCAAGCTGGTCTCGACTCTGAGAGACTACGACCGCGCGCAGTTGGGTCGTGATCTCGCGGCCGGCGTCATCGTCGGCGTCGTCGCGCTTCCGCTGGCGATCGCGTTTGCGATCGCCAGCGGCGTCACACCCGGTCGCGGCCTCTGGACCGCGATCGTGGCCGGATTCCTCATATCCGCGCTCGGCGGCTCGCGCGTTCAGATCGGAGGGCCAACCGGCGCATTCGTGGTGATCGTCTACGGCATCGTACAGAAGTACGGGATCGATGGACTGACGGTAGCGACGCTGATGGCCGGCGTGCTCCTCGTCGTCATGGGGCTCGCCAAGCTCGGGAGTGCCATCAAGTTCATCCCCCACCCGGTGATCATCGGATTCACGAGCGGGATCGCCGTGATCATCTTTTCGAGCCAGGTCAAGGACTTGTTCGGACTGAAGATGGGCGCGGTACCAGCCGAGTTTCTCGGCAAGTGGATCGCGTTCATCGAACATTCGAGGGCCTTTACGCCCACGGCGATTGGCGTCGGAGCGGTGGCCCTCGCGATCATCGTGGTCTGGCCAAGGATCTCGCAACGCCTTCCCGGGCCGTTCGTAGCGCTGGTCCTCACCACCGTCGCGGTCCACACGATGGGGTTGCAGGTGGAGACGATCGGTTCACGGTTTGGCGAGCTGAACGCGGCCATTCCGCACCCCCAACTGCCGCACCTGTCCATCGAGCAAGTCACCGCCCTGGTCGGCCCCGCGTTCACCATCGCGATGCTCGCCGCGATCGAGTCGCTCCTCTCCGCCGTTGTCGCGGACGGAATGATCGGCGGGCGTCACCGCTCGAACATGGAGCTGGTGGCCCAGGGCATTGCGAACATCGCCTCTCCCCTGTTCGGCGGTATTCCCGCTACCGGGGCGATCGCGCGCACGGCGACGAACATCAAGAACGGCGGCCGCACGCCGATCGCCGGAATGACCCATGCGGTCACGCTACTCCTTATCACGCTCTTCTTCGGCCGCTACGCGGCAGCGATCCCGCTCGCAACGCTCGCCGCCATTCTCGTGGTCGTGGCGTACCATATGAGTGAATGGCGCACGTTTCGGACTGCGCTGCGCGCCCCGAAGAGCGACGTCGCGGTCCTGCTCACGACGTTCGGTCTGACGGTGCTCGTCGATCTCGACCGTGGCGATATCGGTCGGCATGGTGCTGGCCGCGTTTCTCTTTATCCGCCGCATGGCGACACTGACCAGTGTCAACGTTCTCACTGGGGGCACCAATGATGACGCGGCGTTCGATCCGGCCGAGCCGTGGCGCAAGGATATCCCGC
Organism: uncultured Gemmatimonadales bacterium; assembly: GCA_963737895.1. Taxonomy (GTDB): domain Bacteria; phylum Gemmatimonadota; class Gemmatimonadetes; order Gemmatimonadales; family Gemmatimonadaceae; genus Palsa-1248. The sequence goes on from CAVTUF010000004.1 coordinate 2,193, forward strand.
GAGGGGTCAGCGTTTTCGAAATCACCGGTCCGTTGTTTTTTGGTGCCGTCGAAACGTTCCGGGAAACACTCGATCAGCTCGCGGAGCATCCCAAAGTGCTGATCATCAGAATGCGAGACGTACACGCATTGGACTCGACAGGCATCCACGCACTCAAAAATGTCGTGGGCCGAAGCCGCCGCGCGGGATCGGACGTCCTGCTCACCGAAGTACAGGCCCAGCCGCTGGCTGCCCTCACCGGTTCGGGCATGCTGGACGACATCGGCATGGGCAATGTCTTCCCAGAAATCGACGATGCGCTCGCCCGGACGTACGAACGGGATTCTACGAGGTGAATGCGTCTCGAAGCCAGCGTCGTCGAGAACGACGCCAATGGCGCCGTCGTGACCCAGCGGCCAGCAGATCTCGCTCGCCCCGCCGGAGGCCGCGGCGTTCCCGGTGACTCACCGCGTAGCGCATTAGCCCTGCCCAGGTGGGGACCGCCGAGAACCGTGGGTCGCCCTGTCGGGCAAGGGCCACCACCAAATGTCGCTGCCAAGGGCGAGAAATACCGCTATCATCGAGTCCGGTAGACTCAAGGGGGGACCGCACGATGCTCAACGTCGCTACGGACCTGCGCCACGGCCTACGGGGACTGATGGGCGGCGTCACGGCGCCGTTCTTCATCACGCTCGCATTGAGTCTGGGAATCGGACTCACGACCACGATCGTGAGCACCGCCGGAACGACGCTGCTCACCCCGCTCCCCTACCACGACCCCGATCGCCTCATCGCCGGCCTTGAACGCGAAACCGGCAGACCGGGGAGGTACTCGGACCTCACAGGCGGCGCGACGCTGTCGCAGTTGTACGCGCTGCGAACCCAGGTCCGGGCCCTCGCCACAATCGGCGTATTCACACTGGAGTGGCCCAATCCAGTGGTCTCCACGCCCGGCGATTCGCGCCCTGTCGTAGCGGCGACGATCAGTGCCAATTTTTTCGCGACGCTCGGAATCGTACCCGCGCTGGGCAAGATCTTCGACGAAACCGACGACGACCCAGCCGCGCCGCCAACGGCCGTTCTCAGTCACGCTCTCTGGCAACGGACGTTCGGGGAAGATCCATCCGTGATCGGACGCCTTATCACGATCGAAGGCATCCCGACCCGCATCGCTGGCGTCCTCGCCAGGGACCAGCAGATACCGATCGAGCCACGTTCGCTGGTGCCTGACATCTGGCGCCCCTTGAGCGCGTACCGCACACGCTGGAAATCCCAGCTACCCCTGAGCCGCCCCGACTTCGTGATCGTCGCTCGGCTCCGGCCCGGCGCAAGCATTACTCAGGCACAGTCGCAAGCGACCGTCGCGTCGCGCCGGATTTGGTCGCAGGACTCGCTGACTACTGGGTTCTCGCTCATACTCGCCCCGCTTCACGATTTCGTGGTCGGCGATACCCGCGCACCCGTGGAGCTGTTGCTCCTCGCGGCCGCTATTGTGATGTGCCTCGCTGTGGCGAATACTCTCGGCATTGCGCTCATGGAGGTCACTGCCCGTCGGCAGGACGCCATCGTCCGTCACGCGCTCGGCGGCAATACGCTCCGCGTCCTCGGTCCGCACCTCTATCCGGCGCTCGCATTGACCGCAGTCAGTGGCGTGATCGGTTTCGGTCTCGCCGGACTGGCCATCCATATCCTCGGCGCGTTGACGCCCCGGGAGTTCGCCGCCGGGCACGCGGCACGCATGACCTCCACCGGTGTCGTCAGCCGGCATCGCGGCGACGATCGCCGCGGCGCTGATTCTCACCGTCGCCATTAGCGGCTACAGCACCCGCGACGTGGCGATCGCCACCGCCGGTGCGCCACGCACAACGAGCCCGCCGTCACGACGCTCCCGGCGAACAATGCAATCACTGATTGTCGCCGAAATCGCACTCACTGTCGTGTTCCTCGCGACCGGCGGCATGCTGCTTCGGAGCCTTGAGCGACTGCTTGTGATCGATCCGGGATTTGAGTCCTCGCAGACGGTCCTCGCGCGTCTTCGTCTGACTCGCACCCGATACCCCAGCGCCGAGAGCAGGCTCGCGATCGCGGCCGAGCTCCGGACGCGGCTCGCCGCTCTGCCGGATGTCGCGGGAGCCGCGATCGCGAGCGCCACGCCGCTATCCGAAGGGTTGATGGGCGCCGTCTGGACGAAGGACGGGAAGGCCCGTGACACGTCGCTGGCCACGGTCGCCTCGGTAAGCGACGATCTCTTCGCTGTCCTTGGCATCCCCTTCCTGCGAGGCCAACCCGTCGGCGATGCCGCGGGTGGCGCTTCCGTCGCCGTCGTCAATGAAGCGTTGGCGCGACAATACTTCGGCGAGGACAACGCCATCGGACAACGCTTCATGCTCGATGGTCACCCGGTCACGATTGCCGGTATCGTCGGATCCACTGCCACACTGTCGCTCGCCAGCGACCGGCTGCCTCAGGTCTATTTGCCGCTCCGGCAGGACTCCCTCTTCTCGTTCAGTCTCATTGCGCGCGCACGAGGCGATCCGGCCAATCTCCTTCCGGCCATTCGCATGCTGGTCAACGATGCAGATCCACAGATCGGAATTGACACACTGGCAACGACCGCCACGATCCTCGCAGGGTCGTCCGCCAGGAATCGGTACTTCACGCTGCTCATCACCTGCGCCGGACTGATCGCCCTCGCCATGGCGGTGAGCGGCATCTACGGCGCAGTTTCGTATTCCACGGAAAGACGGACGCGTGAGCTCGCGATACGGATCGCGGTCGGTGCGCAGTCGCACGACATTTTCGCCGCGGTCGCAGGTTGGATCGTGCTGCCGTGCGCGCTCGGTCTCGGCATGGGTCTCTTGTGCTTGTACTGGTCAACTCCAGTCCTGCACGCCGTCCTCTATCATGAACCCCGGCTCGATCCATGGGCGCTCGGCGGCATGCTCGCCCTGCTCGCGAGCGCCTTGGCGCTCGCCATGCTCGTTCCCGGCCGGCGCGCCCTTCGAATCGAACCCGCGCGAATGCTCTCCAGCGAGTGAAGTAGAACAGCAACCCCACCCGGCCGGACGCCAGGAACGGTTTGCCGCGACGCCTGTGTCTAATAAGCGCCTGCCTCGGAGCGCCTATTGGACGGATTACACCTGCACCACTTCACCGGCGCCTTCGTCTCGCGAGTCATCGACCGGAGCCACACCCGGGTCCCCGAGCACGCGCACGACTGGCCCGTGGTCTCGGTCTATGTGATCGGCTCATATCTGAACGAGACGGAGATCGGAGAGAAGTTCATCGACGCCCCGTCAGTGGTTTTCTACCGTTCGGGTGCCGCGCACCGCAATAGCGTCGCCGCAGACGGATTCGAACAGATCGAGATCGAGTTCGATCCAGCATGGCTCGGACGGTCCTTCCTGCCAGCCATGCCCGTCAAACGCTGGTTAGGCGGTGACGCCAGCACGGCGAGGCGCGCGCTTCTCGACGCGTGCGGACCAAACGGGTCGGAGGTTCGGCTTGGTGCCGCACTCCGCCAGTTCCTGGAAGGCGTGCACCCTGAACCCGCAGCCGAAGCGCCGGGCTGGATCGGCACGCTGGTGCAACGACTCAGGAACGACACGACGCTGCGAGTGAAGGACCTCGCGCGAGGTGTGGACCGGCACCCGTCCTGGATCGGATCAGCCTATCGGCGCGCGACCGGAGAAGGACTCCAGGAGACCGCCGCGCGGTTCCGCGTCGAACGCGCGGCCAACTTGCTGCGCGAGACCGAGCTGCCATGCGCCCGCGTCGCGTCTGATGCCGGGTTCTGCGATCAAAGCCACATGAACCGCACCTTCCGGCGCCTGCTCTGGCGATCGCCAACCGAAGTGAGGGAAGACCGGCTGAGTTTTCGGCGGGTCTCAATGTAATCCGACAGCAGGGCGGTGGCGGGGGCGCTCGTGCAGCCAGATCGTTAGGCGCCAACCCGGCCCGGGTAGCGGCCGGTCGCGACCGGCCCAGTAAGACTGGCCGTATCACATCACGGCTATAGCAACGCCTCAGTCGCCGCGGAGGATCGCGTCGAGCAAAGCTTGAAGCTCGCGTTGGGCATCCTCGAGCAATGTCGTCTCGAGACCCACGGACGCTGCCATGCTTCGGAATGGACCGCTCCAATGGCCGGGTAAAGCGATTGCCGGAGGCCATGTGTGCTTCGCGCGAATGCGAAATGTGTCTTCGCATGCATCGCGCACCGCTGCAAGATCGTCCCTCGGAATCAGATTCTTCAGCAGCAGGAGATCTACCGCGTCGCGAAAGCGATCGTTGTCCCGGCCGTCGTCCGAAGTCTTTGTCATTCCGTGAAACTTCTGTGCAACGTGAAACCGCAACGAGAGACACACAACGTCGGGCGGACCAGTCAGGCCGAACGCGCTCAATGGGATCCCGGGAAGGCGCTCCGTCTCCACGTCGATATCGTCCGCCGGGGCGAGATCCACCTGCACGGTCGCCCATCGCTGCGACCGGTAAGCGATTTGCACCCAGACACGAATGGCGTGCTCGCCGAGTGCCCTCGTCTCGGCGCGGCGGCTGAACGTGCAGTCGTGGTAGGGTTCTCGCAGGGCGTCATCGAGCGCCGCGACGATATTGTCTTCGTCGCAAACCGCCACGACGTCCAAGTCGGCAGTCGCGCGCGCGCGACTGCGAAGACGCAGCTCCAGGGCTACGCCGCCCTTGACAATGAACCTCGGGCCACCCCGCCGCCTTGCGGCACGATCGAGCACCCCGCTGAGCATCATGTACGAGATCCAGTGGCGAACGCGTCCGACGGCGATATTCGCGCTGGTCGCATGCGAGAGCACGTATTTCTCGAGTTTACCCGCGGACGGAGGGGCCGGACGCGCATTCGCCATCGAGCCCTCATCTGGCATACGCGCGCCATCGCCAGCGTGCGCCGCCGAGCCGGCAGGCTGTTCCGCCGGCTCGGTCTCATCTCGCGGCAGCATTGAGCGCGTGCTCGAGATCCGCCGCGACCGCGGCACTCAGCCTACCGCCGCGGCGGCCTTCGTCGATCGCCTGCCTGACAAGTGCAGGGCCTACCGAGACGCTGATGCAATCGCGGATCGTGCGCGCTGGCGTGGTGATCGGCATTCCCTCCAGGCGCGCCACGTCCTCACCAGGCAACTCGCCGTGATGAATGACCAGGTAGCCAGGGATCTGCCGCTGGATCCGAAAGTCCGCCGGCACCGTGATGTGAACTCTTGCCGGGCTGACATCGGACAGATCGTACAGCGACAGCGCAGTCTCGTGCGAGAGCACCCCCTGGCGGCGGTACGGCCACAGCGAGGCTTGCATGTACTGGGCAAGGGGGTGCACCGGGAAGTCGGCAAGCCGGTAAACCCCAGTCGTCGGCCGCTCGAGTGTGCCTCGCTTCGCCATCATGACCAGCGCCATCGGGCTGACACCTGCGGCTGCCGCCTGGGCCGCCGTGAAATAGCCCATCCGGTCTTCTGCGAGGTTGTAGAGGGTACGATAAGTGAGAGTAGTCACGCTTGATTTATAACATTTTGTTATATAGTAAGCAACGCAACTCGCTCACATTATAACGTTTTGTTAGATTTCAAGCAACCAAATTCCGGCCTTTGAGCCGGCCGACCCGGCCACAAACCGCCCTGCACTTGGTCTCGGGCATTCGAGAACGCAGGTCGCCCTGTCTGGCCGCCCGGCCCCCCACGACTGCAGCGGTAATCCATGCTTCAAATGGCAGATTTACGCGCCACCATCGACGCACTCACGCCACAGTAACGCCACCGAACGGCGTTATTAGCCGATTGCTGTGCACCGCCGCCGCCGGCAACTCGAACCAGAATGTCGTCCGCCCAGGCTCCGACTCGACGCCGATCCGCCCCCCATGCTGCTCCACGATCGCCTTCGAAATCGCCAGCCCCAAACCCGTCCCCCCACGCTGGCGGCCGTCCGAACCGTCGAGCTGCTGAAATCGCTGGAACAGCAATCGGATATCACCCGGCGCTATCCCCGGCCCCGGGTTCTCTACCACGAACCGCACCGGCGCCCGGCCCGCCGTCCGCCCCGCACCCGCCGGCACGAACGGATCCGGCATCGGCACCTCCGCCATCACCGCCGATACGCTGACCACGGACCCCGGCGGCGAAAACTTCACCGCATTCGACAGGAAATTCGTCAACACCTGGATCACCCGGTCGTGATCCCCCTCCAATGTCCAATGCGCCTCCACATGCTCCTCGATCCGCACCTGGAACTGCTCCGCAATCACATGCACGCCGTCGACCGCCGTCCGCACCAGCTCCGCCGGCATCAGGGTCGAGAGATGCAGCTCGAGCCGCCCCGCTTCCATCTTGTCGAGATCGAGCATGTCGCCGATCAGCCGGATCAGCCGCTCGGTGTTCCCACGCCCGATCCGCACCAATTCCTGCGCCTGCGGCGTCAGCCCCCCGCCCGCACCGGATTCGAGGAGCCCGAGCGCGCCACGAATCAATGTCAGCGGCGTGCGCAGCTCATGGGAGACGGTCGACACGAATTCGTTCTTCATGCGGTCGAGCCGCTTCCACTCGGTGATGTCCCGCATCACGGTAATGCGCGCGGGTGAGCCCTTGTAGAAGATCGGTGTGCCCGCAACCTCCGCCTCGAATGTCGAGCCGTCTTTTCGGAGACACACGACCTGGCGCGACAATGGGATGTTCTTGCTGATCACGTAGTACAACCCCGACCGCTCCTCTGGCACTACCATCGCCGCCGCTGGAATGTCCGCCAGCTCCGACTCGGTGTACCCGAACATCCGGCACCACGCACGATTGACTTCCAGATACCGCCCCGCCCGCGCCACGGCAATCCCGTCGGTCGCGGCGTCCGACAGCATCCGGAATCGCTCTTCGCTTTCCCGGAGCTCCGCCTCGCGCCGCCGCTGGCTGCTGATGTCGCGCAGGATCGTCGACACGAACCACACGCCGCCCTGCGATGACTGGTGCGCCACCAGCACCTGCGAGACCGGGATCTCCCGGCCG